>CAVRHG010000053.1:0-156453 GCA_963720845.1 uncultured Actinomycetota bacterium
CGGGCTCACCGCGCTCTGCGGCGTGCTCCAGCTGCTCAGCATGATCCCGTTCGTGCACTCGCGGTTCGGCGCGCGCGAGGACGCGATCGGGCCGCTGTGGGTGCCGATCGTCGGCCACGTCGTGTCGGTGATCGTCGGGTTGCTGCTGATCCTGCTGGCCGACCAGCTCGGCAAGCGCAAACACGCGGCCTGGCGGGTGGGGGTGGCGCTGTTCGCGCTCGGCGCCCTCGCACACCTGGTCAAGGGGCCGCACCCGATCGCGCTCGCGTTCTGCGTCGGCATGCTGGTCGCGCTCATCGCCTACCGGCGGTCCTTCGGCGCGCCGGTCGACCCGCCGTCGCTGTTCCGCCTCGTCCGGTTCGTGCCGCTGTACCTGCTGGTCGTGCTGGTGTTCGGGGTCGTCGCGCTCTGGACGGAGCGCAGCCGGATCACCCCGGGGCTCAGCGTCGGCGGCGTGCTGGAGACGGTGTTCGGTGGCCTCGTGGGGCTCGACGGCCTCTACACCTACCGGTCGCCGTTCTTCGCGGTCTACTTCCCGGCGGCGCTGGTCGCGCTCGGCGTCGTCGGCCTGATCGTGTTCGCGATCCTGTTGTTCCGGCCGCTGGCCGCGCGCAACGTGCACACCGAGGACGACTGGGAGCACGCCACGCGCCTCGTGCACACCTACGGCTGGGACACGCTGGCCTATTTCGCGCTGCGCGACGACAAGAACTTCTTCTTCTCCCGCGACGGCGAGGCGTTCCTCGCCTACACCTACATCGGCGGCTACGCGCTGGTCTCCGGCGACCCGATCGGGGAGCGGCAGTCGGTGGTCAACGTGCTCGACGAGTTCCTGGAGATGTGCGAGGAGCGGGCCTGGACCCCGGCGCTGCTCGCCGCCCGCGAGGCCAGCATGCCGCTGTACGAGTCGCGCGGGTTCTCGGCCTTCTACCTGGGTGACGAGGCGATCATCGACTGCCGCCGGTTCTCCCTCGACGGTGCGCAGCGCAAGAGTCTCCGCTCGGCGGTCCGCCGCGTCGGGCGCACGCACCGCTTCCAGCTGGTGGCGGAGTCGAACGCGTCGGCCCCGCTGGTCGACCAGCTCAACGCGATCAGCGCGCGCTGGCGCGGCAAGAATCCCGAGCGCGGCTTCACGATGTCGCTGTCGCAGGACGTCCTGGGAAAGGGGGCCAACCCGGAGTTCCTCCTGTGCGTCGCCCTGTGTGAGGACGGGACGCCGTCGGGGTTCCTGCGCCTGGTGCCCGCCTACGGGCCGTCGTTCGGCTACACGCTCGACCTCATGCGCCACGACCCCGACGCGCCGAACGGCATGACGGAGTTCCTCATCGCCTCCACCGCAGGCGCGCTGCGCGACCGCGGGGTGGCCCGGCTGTCGATGAACTTCGCGATGTGGGGGCGCCTGTTCGCCGACGACGTCCCGTTCAGCGCCACCCAGCGGGCCGCCCGGTGGGCCGTCGGTGTGCTCAACCCGTTCTTCCAGATCAAGTCGCTGCACGACTTCAACGCGAAGTTCGACCCCGAGTGGCTGCCCCGCGTGCTCGCCTACCGCCGCCGCACGGACCTGCCCCGGGTCGGGCTGCGGTACGCCGGCGCCGAAGGCTTCCTCGCCCTGCCGGTCATCGGGGACCTGCTCGTGCCCAAGACCGTCGGCGGGGTGAGTTCGCCGTCCGCGCCGCCCTCGGCACACCGGGCAGCGTGACCGATCATCGCCCCTATGATCCATTGATCAACACGTTGGGCAGCCTCTCGATCACGGCGTGGTGGCCCGTCCGGGTCGTCGTGCTCGCACTCGGTGCGGTGGCCGTCCTCGCGGCCGTGCGGGCTCTGCGCCGCCCCGCCTCGCCGGTGGTGCGCACGCTCGCCGTCACGGCGGCGGTCCTGCTCGCACTCCTCACCATCGGGGGCGTCGTCAACGCGCACTACGCCTACGTCCCGACCCTCGGCGAGGCGCTCGGGGACGAGTCGTCGCTCTCCTCCGCCGACGGCGGCGACGGCGGGATCCCCGCCAAGGGCCAGGTGGTGCCGCTCACCGTCCCGCCCACCGCGTCGAGCTTCTCGGCGCGCCAGGCCCAGGTCTACCTGCCGCCTGCATGGTTCGCGAGGCAGCGGCCCGCTCTACCCGTGGTCGTGCTCATGCACGGTGAGCCCGGTGACCCGTCCGACTGGGCCGACGGCGGCGAGGCGGCCGACACCGCCGACGCCTGGGCCGCCCAGCACCGCGGCGTCGCCCCCGTGCTGGTCATGCCGGACATCAACGGCAGCCTGACCGCGGACACGGAGTGCGTCGACAGCCCGGTCGGCAACGCCGAGACCTACCTGACGGTCGACGTCCCGGCCGCCGTCCAGCAGCAGTTCGGCACGAAGCCGCCGGGCCGGTCCTGGGCGCTCGCGGGGCTCTCGGAGGGGGGCACCTGCGCGATCATGCTGGCGCTGCGCCACCCCGACCTGTTCAGCACGTTCGGCGACTTCGGCGGGCTGTCCGGACCGCGGGCCGGCGAGTCCGACACCGACACCGACTCCACGGTCGCCGAACTCTTCGGCGGGTCCCGGCAGGAGTTCGCCGCGCACGAGCCCGCCGACCTCCTGGCCACCGGCAACCCGGCATTCCGGAACGTCGGCGGGTGGTTCGAGGTCGGCGGCGACGACGGCGACCCGCTCACCGCCGCACAGAAGCTGGCCCCCCTCGCCGCCGCGGCGGGCATCTCCACCTGCCTGATCGTCGTCCCGGACGGCGGGCACACCTTCGACGTCTGGAGCGCCGCCCTCCGCCAGTCGCTGCCGTGGATGGCGGCGCGGCTGGGGCTGGTGCCGGCCACCCCGCAGATGACTGCGGGCTGCCAGACCTGACGCCCGTGTCCACCGATCGGTGGACACGCAGGTCAACCGGCACACCGGCCGATCCGCCGACTGTGCGGAGGCCGCGCGGGCGGCATCGTCATGGGTGTCGGACAACAAGCCCGGCAGACCGGACGGAGAAACCGAGATGACCACCATGTCCACCCCCTACGCCAACACCGTCCCCTCCTACTCCACCTCCGACGACACCGTCCGCCTGCCGCTGGTGACCGACCCCCGCCCCGCCGAGTACCGCGCCGTCGACACCCGCCCTGCCGATCGCCGCCCGGTCCTCGACGCCACCCGGCTGTGGACCGGTGGCCTCGCCACCGCCGCCGTAGCAGCGCTCGTCGCCCTGGTCGGCACCCTCGTGATCCGGGTGCTCGTCGAGTACGCGCCGGTGGGCACGTCCACCGCGCACGCCATCTCCGGCGGCAACGCCGGCCTGCTCTGCCTGTTCGCGGCCATCGCCGCGCTGGCCGCCACCGGCGTTGCCCATCTGCTGATCGTCTCCACGCCCGACCCGCTGTCCTACCTCGGCTGGATCATCGGCCTGTCGACGGCCGCCGCGGTGGTCGTGCCGCTGCTGGGCGGGCTGCCGATGGCCGCCGCCGTCGCGATCGCGATCGTGAACCTGGTGATCGGCCTCGCGATCGGCAGCCTGATCGTCGGCGCCGCCGCGGCCGCGTACCGCCCGGCCGCCCGGTGACGGGGAACCCGCGCCGCGTCCACCCTGCGGGGTGGGCGCGGCGTTTCGCATTACTCGACCAGACCCCGGCGCATGCCCTCCGCCACCGCAGCCGCACGGTCGGAGACGCCCAGCTTCTCGTAGAGCCGCTGCGTGTGGGTCTTGACCGTGCTCGCCCCGAGGAACAGCTCCGCCGCCACCTGCGGCACCGAGAGGCCCCGCGCGAACCCCTGCAGCACCTGCCGTTCGCGCTCGCTCAACGCCGGCCCCGACGACTGAGCCCGCAGCCGGATCTCTCCCGCCAGGCCCGCGGCGACCCCGGGCGGCAGGACCGTCTTCCCGCGCGCCACGTCAAGGACCGCCTCGACGATCTCGGCGCGCCGCGCGTCCTTGCTCAGATAGCCGGCCGCGCCTGCCTCCAGTGCCTGGAACACGATCCCGCTGTCGGTGTGCGCCGAGAGCAGCAGCACGCGGGTCGGCAGCCCGTCGCGGACGGTCGCCTTCACGACGCCCAGCCCGTCGACGTCGGGCATCTCGTGATCCACCAGCGCGACGTCGGGCCGTTCGCGGCGGATCGCCTCCAATGCCTCGCGGCCGTCGTCGGCCTCGGCGACGACCTCCACCCGACCGCTCATCGTCAGGCCCCGGATGACGCCGTCGCGGAAGAAGGGATGGTCGTCAGCCACCACGACCCGGACACGTGCGTCGGAGGAGGACACCAGCCAGATCTTAAGGATTGTCGGTGGGACGTGGTGCAATCTCGACCCAGCCGATCATCCCGGAGGTCCCTGTGTCCGCTCCCGTCGCGCCGCAGGCCGCCGCGGAGGCGCCCCTCGGGCCGGACGTGGCCGCCATCCGGCTGGAGCACGCCGCGCTCGGCGTCCGGCTGCAGGTCGCGGTGCGCGGGCTGCTCGTCGTGTTCGTGGCGGCCACGGTGCTGTTCGTCCCGCCCGCGCACGACCGGACCACGTGTGCAGCCGTGGCGGTTGTGTACACCCTGGCGGCCTTCGCCGTCGCGGTGTGGGCGCGCGACGGCGGCGTCGCGGTCGCCCGGTGGGCGTGGCTGGCGCTTTTCCTCGACCTCGCGGTGCTCACCTGGCTCACCCTGCTCACCGGGATCGCGACTCCGCAGAGCTGGACGGCGGACGTGCTGATCACCGGCTTCCTGCTCGTCCCGGTGCTCGCCTCGGCCACGCTGCGGCCGAAGGTCTGCGCGGCGGTCGTCGTCCCGGCCGTGCTGGTCTACCTCGTCGCCGGCATCGCGACGCAGAGCGCGAACGCGGAGCCGTGGGCCTCGCTGCTGCTGCGCACCCTCGTCATGGCCGGCGTCGGAGCGGCGTGCGTGGCCCTGTCGTGGATCCAGCGCTCCCGGGTGACGACGATCGGCCGGCTCGTCCGAGCCCGCACGGGGCTGCTCGCGGAGCTGACCGACCTCGAGCGGCGCGAGCGGCGGGCGCTGTCCGAGCAGCTTCACGACGGCGCGTTGCAGTACGTGCTCGCCGCGCGCCAGGACCTCGACGAGGCGCGCGACACCGGCGCGCCCGAGGCCTTCGACCGGCTGGAGCAGGCGTTGCTGGAGTCGTCGCGTCTCCTGCGCTCGACGGTCGCGGAGCTGCACCCGGCCGTGCTGGAGCGCGCCGGGCTGCCCGCCGCGGTCGGCGACCTCGTCGCGTCGGCGGCGGCGCGTGGCGGGTTCGCCGCGACCCTGGACCTCGGCGGCTGGCCGGCCGACGACCGTACGCCGGTCGACGGGCTGCTCTACCGGACGGCCCGCGAGCTGCTCGGCAACGTCGTCAAGCACGCCCGGGCCACACACGTCACGGTCGCGCTCACGCTGCTCGACGGGCACGCCCGGCTCACGGTGACCGACGACGGCGTGGGCGTCCCGACCACCGACGTCACGCACCGGCTGGGCGAGGGCCACATCGGGCTGGCCTCGCACGCGCTGCGCGTGGAGGCAGCGGCCGGCGCGCTCACCCTCGCGCCGGCGCCCGGGACGGGCACCGTCGCCACGGTGGAGCTGCCGGTGCCCGCCGTCGGTGAACGGGGGCGCGCCGTCGCCCGCACGTAGCGCCACACTCCCGTACCGAGCGCCCGTTGCCGCAGGCGCGGCGTCGGTAAAAGCGGCGCGAGGTGGCGCCTGCGAGCATCTCCCTGCATGCGGGGGCCGGGCCACCACGACGTCATGGCGACGCGGGTGGCGCGGCCCCCGTCCCGACGTCGATGGCCGAGAACGTCACCCGGGCGCCGTCGTCGGGTGCCGCGGTGTTCCCGGACGACGGGGCCTGCTGGTAGGCACCGGCCTGGAACCGCACCGTCGCCCCGGCGAACGCGGCCGGGACCGGGGTGCTCCCCGACACGGTCTGGCCCTGGTAGGTCACCGTGACGGTGAGGGTGCCGTCACCGCCGTCTGTGATCGAGTAGTCGAACGGTGCCCCGACCGGCACGGACGAAAGCAGCGGGATGTTCGTGTGGGCGTTGCCCGACTGCTCCTGCTTGACGACCGCCTTCACTGCACCGTTGTCGTAGTACAGCATCACGAACGGCACCGAGCTGATGTCCTCGGCGCCGTGGATCTGACCGATGATCACCTTTGGCACCTCCGTGGGCACCTGCGCGACGGTGACGGACGCGGTCAGCGTGTGCGGACCCTGGCCGGCGGCGAAGTTCTCCAGGCGGACCAGCTCGGTGCGAGCGTGCTCGGAGTTCTTCGTCGTCACGCCGTTGACCGGCGCGAAGAAGACCAGGTGGCCGCTGCCGTCGGCGGTGAGCCAGGGCGGCGAGACGGCCGCGGGTTTGACGATCTCGGCGTCGCCCTTCGACCCGGGGACAGGCAGGGTGAGCTGCCAGCCGCCGAGCATCGCCGCGACCGCGGGCGGGACAGGTGCGGCGGGGGTGGGCGCTGACGGGGTGGATGCCGACGGTCCGGCGCACGAGGCCAGCGCCACCAGCAGCGCCGCGCCCAGCACCGGCGCGACGGCTCGGACAGTCCGGCGGTGAAAGGACGGCATGCCCCCGATCGTGGCACGCCGCCGCCCGCACGCGCAGGATCGCTGCTCCGTGCTGATCGTCGGCGCCGCGCTGTTCATCGCCGAGGAGCGCGCGTCAGGTCGATCCGGCGCGGACCGGGGCCGCCTGACCGGCCGCCGAGCGGGCGAGCGCCACCGTCGCGGCGACCATCACCGCGACGAGGACGCCGATCAGCGCCCACTCGGTGCCGTCGGCGCGCACCTGCTCGTCCAGCACCACCATCCCGAGGAGAACGGCCACGACCGGCTCGCCGACGGTGATCACCGGCAGCGACGCCTGCAGCCCGGCCGCCTGGAAGGCCGACTGCTGCACCAGCGTCCCGGCGACCGCGGCACCGGCCAGGGCGTAGGTCTCCCAGGTCGTCAGCAGCGCGAGCAGACCCCCGTCCAGCGCGTCGACGACGCCCTTGGTGAGCGCCGCGACCACGCCGTAGGCGACCGCGGTGACGATGCCGAGCAGCACCGCCCGCGTGACGCCGCGGCGGGCGGCCGCGGCGACCGCACAGACCGCCACGACGACCCCGAGGACGGCGGCGACGGGCAGCCAGCGCTCCCACGGAGCCCGGTCCAGCCCCGCCGTCGGCTCGCCCACCACGACGAACGTCCCCAGCGCGACGACCAGCGCGACGGCCCACGCCACGTCCGCCGCGCGCGGGGGACGGCGCGCCCACCACGACTGCAACGGCAGCGCCCACACCAGCGTGGTGACCAGCAGCGGCTGCACGAGCAGCAGCGACCCCAGCCCGAGCGCGGCGGCCTGGGCGGCGAAGCCGGCGCTGTCGCCGACGGTCCCGACCCACCACAGCGGCGTGCGCACCAGCGTGCCGACCAGCCGGAGGCCGCGGGATCCGTCGGCCGGGACGCGGGCGGCCGCGCGCTGCTGCGCCGCCGCGGCCACGGCGAACAACGCGGCGGCGACGAGCGCGAGGCCGGCGGCGAGAACGCCCACCGGCCCCACGCTATATCGATCTGCTCAGCTCGGTTACCGACGAGCGCCCACGTCCCGCAGGAGACGTACCCGAAGTGCGGGCCCGTGGCGGGCACGCCGACGACCGCGGAGGCGGTGTCGTGCAAGCCGACCGTGGTGAGGAGCGGCCCGTCCCCAGCTCCTCGCGCACGACGGGCGACAGCGGCGCCAGGACCTCCCCCGCGGGACGATCTCGGGCAGCAGTCCGGCGGGCAGGCCCAGCGCCTCGACCAGCTCCGGCGCCCAGCGGCCGGTGCGGGCGTCGACGAGGCCGGTGGTGGAGGCGATCGTCTCCTCGGCGGCCTCGCGGCCCGTGAGCCAGTAGCCGAGCAGGTCCGGGGTCAGGAGGACGCGGTGCGCGTGCTGCAGGTCGGGTTCGGCCGCCAGCTGGTAGATGGTGTTGATCGAGATGACCTGCCACGAGCGGGTCGTCGACCTCGATCAGGATCCCGACCCCGACGGGCGGTACCGGGTCGGCGAGCTGTTCTGCCGTGAGGACCTGTGGCGCCCGGCGCTGCAGCTTCTCCGCCAGGCATGATCACCACCGCCGGTCCGAGAACCGCACCCCTGCGGCTTCCGCACCGGCCGCGGCGATCAGCCGGCACCCGCGTCAGGCGATACCCGAGTCGCGGTAGTAGCCGGTGATGTGCGCACGGACCTCCTGCTCCGCGTCGTCGGGCCGCCCCTCGCGCACGGCGTCGAGGATCCGGCGGTGCTCGGCGCGCAACCGCCCGGCGGTGGCGGTCCAGTCGGGCAGCCGGGTGGCGCCGACGCCGACGTAGGACCGCACCGCGCCGCGCACGCTCGTCATGACGGCGGTGACCAGCACGTTCCCGGCGAGGCCGACCAGGCCGGCGTGGAAGTCGCCGTCCAGGTCGAGGAAGCGGTCAGGGTCGGGCTCGTCGTCCATCCGGTCGAGCAGGACGGCGGCGTCGGCGAGCACGGTGTCGTCGGGCTTCCCGGCGGCCTCGCGGACCGCCCAGGTCTCCAGCAGCAGCCGCAGCTGCACGACGTCCCCGACCGCGACGCCGCTCGTCGCCACGTGCAGGCGCAGCGCCACGCCCAGGCCCGCGGCCGGGTCGGCGACGATCACCGCACCCGCCTCGGGCCCCGACCCCGTCGCCGTGCGCACGACGCCGAGCACCTCCAGTGCGCGGATGGCCTCGCGCACGGAGGGCCGGGAGATCCCGAGCTGCTCGGCCAGCACCCGCTCCCCCGGCAGGCGCCCGCCCAGGGTCAGCCGGCCCGCGGCCAGCTCGGCCTCGACGTGCGCGAGGACGAGCTGGTGGGTACGCATGACCGGCACGGCCACAAGCGTATCTGGACGTGGTCGGACCACCACGGTTACGCTGTGGCCTGACCACAGAGGGTCCCGGCGTGCGCGACGGTGTCCCGAGACGCTCTGAGAGGGCCGCCCACCACCGACGGGCCCGACCAACGGAGGTCAGCACATGCGCATCGCGCTCTTCATCACGTGTCTCGCGGACGCGCTCTTCCCCGACGTGGGCAAGGCGACGGTGCGGCTGCTGGAACGGCTCGGGCACGAGGTCGACTTCCCCGCCGCGCAGACGTGCTGCGGGCAGATGCACATCAATACCGGCTACCAGCCCGAGGCGCTGCCCCTCGTGCGCCTCTTCGTGGAGACGTTCGAGCCGTACGAGGCGATCGTCGCGCCGTCGGGCTCGTGTGTCGGGTCGGTGCGCCACCAGCACGCGATGGTCGCGCGCGGACAGGGCGACGAGGCGCTGGCGCGGCGGGCCGAGGCCATCGCCGAGCGCACCTACGAGCTGTCCGAGCTGCTGGTCGACGTGCTGGGCGTCGAGGACGTGGGCGCCTACTACCCGCACCGCGTCACCTACCACCCCACCTGCCACTCGCTGCGGATGCTGCGGGTGGGCGAGAAGCCCCTGCGGCTGCTGCGCAACGTCCGCGGCATGACCCTGCTGGAGCTGCCGGCCGCGGACCAGTGCTGCGGGTTCGGCGGGACGTTCGCGCTCAAGAACGCGGAGACGTCGACGGCGATGCTGGCCGACAAGATGCGGAACGTGCTCGATACGGGAGCAGAGGCGCTCACCGCCGGCGACAGCTCCTGCCTGATGCACATCGGCGGCGGGTTGAGCCGCCTGCGCAGCGGCACGAAGACCGTGCACCTGGCCGAGATCCTGGCGAGCACGGACGCCCCGGCCCCGGACCGGACGTCGGCCGCCGGTGCGGGCGTCCCCGCACCCGGCGACCAGGAGATCACCAGCAGCCGCCGCACACCGGCCGCGACCGGAGGGACCCCGGCATGAGCCACTCGCACCGCACGAACGGCGACGGCGCCCCGGCCCCGCTGACGAGACCGCAGGTCGCCCCGGCGCCGTCGACGACGTTCCTCGGTGTCCCCGCCCCGCGCGGGGTCGGGCACCTGCGCGGCGATACGACGTTCCCGAAGGCCGCGCGTGGCGCGTTGCAGAACTCGCAGCTGCGCCGCAACCTCGGCCATGCCACGCAGGTGATCCGGACGAAGCGTGCGCACGTCGTCGGCGAGCTCGACGACTGGGAACAGCTGCGGCTGGCCGGCGAGGCGATGAAGCGCTCGACGATGGCGCGGCTCGACGAGCACCTCGAGCGGCTGGAGCGCGAGGTGACCGCCCGCGGCGGCGTCGTGCACTGGGCCCGCGATGCCAACGAGGCCAACGCGATCGTGACCCGCCTGGTGCAGGAGACCGGCGAGACCGAGGTCGTCAAGGTCAAGTCGATGGCCACCCAGGAGATCGGGCTCAACGAGGCGTTGGAGTCCGCGGGCATCACCGCGTACGAGACCGACCTCGCCGAGCTGATCGTCCAGCTCGGGCACGACATGCCGTCGCACATCCTGGTGCCGGCCATCCACCGCAACCGCGCCGAGATCCGGGAGATCTTCTTGCGCGAGATGCCGGACGTCGACCCCGACCTCACCGCGGAGCCGCGGCGCCTCGCGATGGCGGCCCGGTCGCACCTGCGCAAGCGGTTCCTGCGGGCGAAGGTGGCGATCTCCGGGGCGAACTTCGGCATCGCGGAGACCGGGACGCTGCTGGTGGTCGAGTCCGAGGGCAACGGCCGGATGTGCCTGACCCTGCCCGAGACGCTGATCACCGTCATGGGCCTGGAGAAGGTGCTGCCGACCTGGCAGGACCTCGAGGTGTTCCTGCAGCTGCTGCCGCGCTCGTCGACCGGCGAGCGGATGAACCCCTACACCTCGGCGTGGACGGGCGTCACCCCCGGCGACGGGCCGCAGCGGTTCCACCTCGTGCTGCTCGACAACGGGCGCACGGCGACGCTGGGCGACGAGGTCGGGCGCGACGCGCTGCATTGCATCAAGTGCTCGGCGTGCATGAACGTCTGCCCGGTCTACGAGCGCACCGGCGGGCACGCGTACGGCTCGGTGTACCCGGGCCCGATCGGCGCGATCCTCTCGCCGCAGCTCACCGGGATCAAGGACAACCCCACGTTGCCGTACGCCTCGACGCTGTGCGGGGCGTGCTTCGACGTGTGCCCGGTGCGCATCGACATCCCGTCACTGCTGGTGCGGCTGCGCTCCCAGAAGGTCGAGGAGGCGCGGGCGCACCGCAGGGTGCCGTCGGCGGAGGCGGTGGCGATGGCCGCCGCGTCGTGGGCGATGACCACCCCGAAGCGGTTCGCCGCGGCGGAGCGGGCATCCCGGCTCGGGCGGGTGCTCGGGCGGAAGACGGGGCGGATCGGGTCGCTCCCGCCGCCCCTGTCGGGCTGGACGACGAGCCGTGACCTCCCGCGGCCGCCGGCGCAGACGTTCCGCGAGTGGTGGGAAGAACGGCCCCGATCCGGCGAGGACGTCCCACGGTCCGCACGATCGTCGGAAGCCACCGAGCCGGACGGGGCCGGAGAAAGGGGCAGCAAGTGAGCACCGCGCGTGAGGACGTACTGAGCAGGGTCAAGGCCGCGAACGCGGCGGCCGGGCGCCCGAACCCCGTCCCGATCCCCCGCGACTACCACCGGTCGGGCACGCTCGCGGCCGGGTCGCGGGAGCTGCTGGAGCTGCTGGTCGACCGGCTGGTCGACTACAAGGCGACCGTGGTCGAGTCGGTCCCCGACGGGATTCCGTCGGCGATCGCGCAGGCATTGACGGACGCCGGGGTGACCGGCCGGGTCCTCGTCCCGCCGGGCCTGCCGGAGGGCTGGTGCCCGGACGGCGTCGCGGACGAGCCGGGGTTCACCCCGCTCGACCTCGACGGGTTCGCCGCCGTGGTCACCGCGTCCGCCGCGTCGTGCGCGCAGACGGGGACAATCGCGCTCGACGGGTCCCCCGACCAGGGCCGGCGGGCGATCACGCTGGTGCCCGACGTGCACGTCTGCGTGGTGAGCGCGGACCAGGTCGTCGAGACCGTGCCCGAGCTGATCTCCCGGCTGGAGCCGACCCGGCCGACGACGTTCATCAGCGGCCCGTCGGCGACCAGCGACATCGAGCTGGAGCGGGTCGAGGGCGTGCACGGCCCGCGCACGCTGATCGTGGTGCTCGCCGGCGCCGGTCTCGCGTAGCTACCGCACCAGGGAACCCAGGAGCTCGGCCTCGGCCGCGGCGAAGGCCGGGTCCGTGATCGTCGACAGGTCGCGGGGGCGCGGCAGGTCGACGGTCACCACCCGGCGCACGCTCGTCGGGCGGGGGTCGAGGACGACGACCCGGTCCGCGAGGAACACCGCCTCGCGGATGTCGTGGGTGACCAGCACGACCGTCCAGTCGAAGCGCGCGCGCACGGTCGAGAGCCAGAGCTGCATGTCCGCGCGGGTGAGCGCGTCCAGGGCGCCGAACGGCTCGTCGAGCAGCAGCACGGGCCGTTCCTGGACGACGGTGCGGAGCAGGGCGGCGCGCTGGCGCATCCCGCCCGACAGCTCCCCCGGCCGCGCGCGCTCGAACCCGGAGAGCCCGAACTCCGCGAACAGGGGCCGCGCCCGCTCGCGGGCGGCGCGCCGCCGCACGCCCGCCACCTCGAGGCCGAGGGTGGTGTTGTCGAGCACCGTGCGCCAGGGGAAGAGCAGGTCCTGCTGCGGCATGTAGGCGAAGGCGGCCGTGCGCCCGGTGACGTCCGCGCCGTCGACCAGCACGCGGCCACCGTCCGGCGGCTCGAGCCCCGCGATGACGTCGAACAGCGTGCTCTTCCCGCAGCCGCTGGGCCCGATGACGGCGACGAACTCGCCGCGCCCCACCGTGAACGACACGCCGTCGAGCACCGGGAGCTCGCCGTAGGCCTTGCGCAGACCGTCGACGGTCAGCCGGGCCGGTGCCACGGGATCACCAGCCGCTGGACGAGGAAGGTGAGCCCGAACAACGTCACCGACAGGGCGGCGGTGACGACCACCGCGGCAAGGACGAGGTCGGTGCGGAACGAGTTCTTCTGCAGGCTCATGTAGATGCCCAGGCCGGCGGTGGCGCCGACGTACTCGGCGAAGATCGCGCCGGTGACGGCGTAGGTGATGCCGATCCGCAGCGCGGTGAAGAACGACGGCATGGCCTGGGGCATCCGGACCAGCCGGAACCGTTGCCAGCGCGATGCGCCCATGCTCCGCAGAAGGTTCGTTGCCGCACGGGGCGTCGAGGCGAAGCCCTCGATCAGCCCGATCGCCACTGGGAAGAAGGTGACCAGCGCGATCACCACGACCTTCGGCAGCAGGCCGAAGCCGAACCAGATGATCAGCAGCGGGGCGATCGCGATGATCGGCAACGTCTGCGAGGCGACCAGCAGCGGCGTCAGCGCACGGCGCAGCCACGGCGAGAAGTCGACGGCGGTCGCGATCACCCAGCCGATGGCCAGCGACACCGCGAACCCGACCGCGGTGACCTGCAGCGTGGGCACGGTGTTGGCCCATATCTGCTCGCGGGCGGCCCACCCCTGCTCCGCGACGCGCAGCGGGGAAGGCAGCACCTGCGGGCGCACCCCGGACGACGTGACGAACCACTGCCAGGCGACGAGGCCGGCTGCGACGAGGACGAGGGACGGGAGGGCGGCGAGAATCGCCCGCCGAGCGTGCTGAGCGGCCCGCAGCGGGCCGTTCCCGGTTGTCGCGCCGGCGTGGGGGAGGCCGGCAGCGGGCCCCTGCTGCCACGTGGGGACAGCAGAGCTCGCCGAGTGGTCGGCCCCGATCGTCCGGTGCTCGGTCACGGTGTGGCCAGGTACTGATTGGTGAACCACGTCGCGAAGTCCGGGCGCGCCGTCAGCGGCTTGCCGTCCGGTCCCACGAGCGTCCCCGTCTCGTAGAGGAAGCCGGAGAAGCCGTTCCACTTCTCCAGCGTCTGTGGGCCGACCGCGCCCGACTCGTCGCGCAGGTAGCGCTCGCTGAGCAACTGCTGGCTGCGGCTGACGAGCTCCGGCTCGCTGAACGCCCCCGGGTTCGCCTTCTCCAGCAGCTCGGCGCCCTTCGCCGGGTCGTCGGCCGCCAACCGGTAGCCGCGCTGCACGGCCTGCACGAACGCCCGGGCCTGGTCGGGATGCGCCTGCAGCCAGGTGCCGTTGCCGATGAGCAGGACGTTGTAGGCGTCGGGGAACCCGTAGTCGGTGTAGTTGAACGTCTTGAGCGGCTGGCCGCGCAGCTGCGCCTCGATGGCCTCCCAGGTGACGAACGGCTCGGTGAAGTCGACCTGGCCGGAATAGAGCGCCTCATACGCTGCCGTGCCGAGCACGACGGTGGTGAACTGCCCCGTGCCGCCCGCATCCCGGATGACCGCCTGCATCTTCGGGACCTCGTACGCCGCGCCGAAGCCCCCGTAGGTCTTGCCGTCGAGGTCGCGCGGGCTGGTGATGTCGGCCCGGTCCGCGCGCACGGCGATCTGCGCGGTCCAGTGCTGGACGATCGCCATCACCGAGACGGCGTCGACCCCGCTCGCCTTCGCGTAGGTGAACGAGTCCTGGAAGCTGATCCCGAAATCGGCCGCGCCGGAGCCGACCAGCGTGTCGGGCGGGGTGTTGTTGTAGGGCACGAACTCGACGTCCAGCCCCGCCTGCTCGAACCACCCCTCCTGCTGGGCGACGAACAGCCCGGTGTGATTGGTGTTGGGGGTCCAGTCCAGCGCGACGCGGATCGGGGTGCGCTCCGCCGCCGGTGCGGACGGCGTTCCGGACGACGGGGCGCCCGCTCCGCCGCCGCACGCGGCGAGCAGGAGCGCGACGACCAGGACGAGTGCGGACCGGATGGGCGCGGCGGCCACGGTTTCTCCCTACGCCGGTGCGAACCGGATCAGGTGATAACGGTCGACGGCCGGCCCTGCCGCCCTCTCAGCCTCGGCGCGAGGCTCCCGTGGGTTTCCGGGGACCATATCCCGCGACCAGCTACATCACCACCGGACCCGCGTTCGGGCAGGCTGTGCACGGACCCGGGCCGAGCGGAGGAGACGGATGGACAAGCACAGGAACGCCGTGGACCAGGTCGGCGACGGCGAGGTGGTGGCGGACGGGGGTGACGGCGGCGACGACTCGGTCGACGTCACGACCAGCGTGGCTGTCAGGGGCAGCGTCGATGTGGCGGGTGGCGTCGCCGTCGCCGGCTCGTCAAGCGTCACCAGAAGCGTGGCGGTGTCCGGCAGCGTGGGTGTCGCGGGCAGCGCGGGGGTGTCGGGCAGCGCCGGGATCGCCGGCTCCGCAGGGGTCGCCGGGAGCGCGGGCGTGTCCGGCAGCGTGGGCGTCGCGGGCAGCGCGGGCGTGTCGGGCAGCGCCGGGATCGCCGGCTCCGTGCTCACGCTGCTCTCCGTCGCGCTGGCCGCCTGCGTGGGCTGCCTGGGCTGCGTCGGGTGCCGCCGGTGCGTGCTGTGCATCGGGTGCGTCGACTGCGAGGGCTGCGTCCTGTGCGTCGGCTGCGTCGGGCTGCGGCGCGGGGTGCGCAAGGTGCGCGTCACGGCCTGAGAAGCCGGCCAGCACGACGGCGGACGGAGTGGGGTTGGCACCACCTGAAGTGGGCGGGATCACACCCCCCGTTCCGGGGGGCAGCGGTATCGGTCCGCGGATGAATCCGGCGCAGTCTTGGGGTCATCACGGCACCACCTCGCGGTTCCCGGAAGGAGACCCCAATGTCCGTCATGACCCTCCCCGCCCTCACCCACCGGGACCGTTCCGTCCTGCGCGCCGTCGCCGCCGGTCGCTGCCAGCGGCCCGGACCGGGCTCCCTGACCGTCGACGGCATGGCGCTGGCCGACCAGTTCGCCGGGCTCCGGCTCGCCGACGCCGGCCTGATCACCGCCGCCGCCGGGCCCGTCGCCCTCACCGACTCCGGCCTCGCCCTGCTGACCGCCGCGTGATCGCCGAGGTGATCTCGCGATGCCCTCCCCCTGAACCCCGCCACTCCCGCGGTGACCGGACGCGGCGTTCGCTCGGCTGACCCGAGCGGACGCCGCTTTCGTTTTGTCCGGCGGCAGTCAGAGGACATTTCAGACCGCCGCGAGCACCTGCTCGAACGCCAGTTCTGCCGCGCCCACCAGCTTCGCGTCGCGCCCCAGGGGCGAGGTCTCGATCCGCGTTCCCCCGACCGCCCGGCTCACCAGGCTTCGCCGGTGGACCGTCGCCCGCACCCGGTCGACGACCCACGGCGGCAGCGCGGTGAACAGGTCGCCGAGCACGACCAGCTCAGGCGCCATGATGTTCACGACCGTCACCAGCCCCGTCGCGAGCCACTCGGCGAACTCGTCGAGCGGTCCCGCGACCGGCGCGGTCGCGAGGGACCGCAGCTCGGCCACGAGCACTCCGCGGGCGGTCCGCTCCGGCAGGCCCAGCGCGCGACACAGCGCCGGTTCCCCCACCTCGGTCTCCCAGCAACCGCGGTTGCCGCAGTAGCAGGCGCGCCCGTCGTGCCGGACGGTCATGTGCCCCAGCTCGCCGACGTAGCCGGCGGTCCCGCGCAACGGCCGGCCGCCGGACACGACGCCCCCGCCGACGCCGTAGTCCGCCGACACCCACACCAGGTCGGCGACATCGCGTGCGAGCCCGCGCACGTGTTCGGCCAGCGCGCCCAACTCGGCGTCGTTCGCGACCTGCACGGGCTTCTTGAGCACCGAGGCGAGCCGCGCGCCGAGTGCGACGTCGTGCCAGTCGAGGTTGGGCGCCTCGTGCACCAGCCCGTCGTCGCGGCGCACGACGCCCGGCACGGACACCGCCGCGGCCTGCGGGACCAGCGCGAGCTCGTCGGCGAGGAGCTCGGCCGACTCGGCGATGTGCGTGATCACCTCACCGGGCAGGCGGGTGCCGCGGTGCAGGTTCCAGCTGTGCCGCCCGAGGATCTGACCGCCCAGCCCGACGACCGCCATCGCGACGCGGTCGACTCGCACGTCGACCGAGAGCACGACGGCGGCCTGCGGGTCCGGCAGCACCATCAGTGACGGCCGTCCCGCCCCGGTGCGGCGGACCGGGACGGCCTCGGTGACGACCCCCGACTCGGCCAGGCCGTCGACCACCGCCTTGATCGTGCTGCGGTTGAGCCCCAGCTCGGTCGCGAGCGTCGCCCGGGTGGTGGGCCCGTCGACGTGCAGCCGGCGCAGCAGCGCCGCGCGGTTGTGCCGACGGGCCTCGTCGGGCCGGGCCCCGGTGGTGACCGCCGGGCCGTGGGGCCCGGCGAGCCCTCCGACCCACGTCCGACTCACCGCATTGCCTCGCTACGCTCGGCAAGCCCAGAGGGATTCAACCCAGCGCGCAGACGCTGTGTCGACTGGCTCGCTCGCAAGCTCGCTCACCGCACTCCCTCGCTGGCGCTCGGTCGGCGCTTCGCGCACGCGCTGTGCTGAACTGTTCGCTCGCTCCGCTCGCTCACCGGCCCGCGGCGGCCGATCGGCGCCGGGACAGCACGTCCACCCCTGCCGCGAGGAGCAGGACGACGCCGTTGACCAGGAAGACCACCGACGCCGGTTGGCCGAGCAGGCCCAGACCGTTGTTGACCGTCGCCAGCACCGCACCACCGATGACGGCGTTGCTCACCCGGCCCCGGCCGCCGAACAGCGACGTCCCACCGATCACGGCCGCGCCGACGGCGAACAGCAGCGTGTTCCCACCGCCCGAGCTCGGCGACACCGACCCGACCTTCGACGAATAGATGATCGCGCCGATCGCCGCGAGCGCCGAGGAGATGACGAAGGCCGTGGCTCTGATCCGCACGACGTTGATGCCGGCCCGCCGCGCGGCTTCCCGGTTGCCGCCGACCGCGTAGACGTGGCGCCCGAACCGGGTCCGGTCGAGTAGGTAGGTCCCCGCCACGAGCAGCACCAGCACGATCGGCACGACGTAGGGCACGCCCGCGATCCGGATCAGGCCCGGCGAGCGGTCGAGGGTGAGCAGGAAGGTGGCGAGCGCCGAGAGCAGCACCACCGCCCCGATCTTGATCAGTACCAGGCCGGTGGGCTGGGCTACGAGCCCGAGCCTGCGTCGGCGGACCTGCCGGTTCAGCAGAACGGCCGCGTAGCCGCCCGCGCCCACCAGGAACAGCAGCCAGCTGCCGGCGGTCGACATGCTCCCGTTGGCGACGGCGACGAGTACCGGGTTACGCAGGCCCAGCGTCCCGCCGTCGCCGATGAGCTGGAGGATCACGCCCTGCCAGGAAATGAACAGCGCGAGGGTGACCACGAACGACGGCATGCCGAACTTGGCGACGAGGAAGCCGGTCAGCACGCCGATCACCACGCCCACGCAGACGGCGAGCAGGATCTCGAACCAGGCGTTCGGTGGAAAGCCCACGAGTATCAGCACCAGCCCCACGGCGCCGAAGG
Source organism: uncultured Actinomycetota bacterium (assembly GCA_963720845.1). Taxonomy (GTDB): domain Bacteria; phylum Actinomycetota; class Actinomycetes; order Mycobacteriales; family Pseudonocardiaceae; genus Pseudonocardia. The sequence continues at coordinate 18,252 of CAVRHG010000053.1, forward strand.
CGGCGCCGACCCAGATCCGCAGCCACACCGCGAGTGCGACCGCCAGGGCCATGATCCCGACAAAGGCGACGAACACCGTGGAGCCCATCGCGCCGAGCAGGTTGCCGTTGCTCACCTGGTGCAGCGCCAATACCGCAGCCGCGAGTCCGGACGCGGTGCCGGCGGCGAGGTCGATCTCGCCGATGAGCAGGACGAACACCAGGCCCATCGCGATCACGGTCTGCCCGGCGCCCTGCTGGAGCAGGTTGGCCAGGTTCAGCAGACTCGGGAACGTTCCGCCAGTGTCGAGCACGGTGAACAGCACGAACAGCGCGAGCAGGCCGAGAAGCGCCGGCAGCGAGCCGAGCTCGCCGTTGCGCAGGTTCTGCAGGTAGGCGCGGACGGCCTCGCCGGTCGTCTTCGTGGTGGTGTCGATGCCGAAGTCGGCGGCGCGCGGGGCGGCCGGGCCCGCGCGCTCCGCGTCCGAGACGGTGCCGGACCGGGCGGCCGGGGGCGTCGCGCGCGGCCCGGAGCCGTCGGCGTGGGTGTCGGTCGTGGTCGACCCGGGGTCGTCAGGGCCCGGTCCGGGGTCGGTGGGCGGCACGGCGCCTCCGTCGGGGGTGCGGTGGGCGGGCATCAGATGCTCACGCTCTCGGGCCGGGCGAGGCCGAGGTCGCCCGAGCGGCCCGCGGTGATCAGCTCGACGACCTGGCCGTGGGTGACGTCGCGGGTCGGCACCTGCGCGACCATCCGGCCCAGGTAGAGGCAGGCGATGCGGTCGGAGACCTCGAAGACGTCGGCCATGTTGTGGCTGATGAGCACGACGCCGAGGCCCTGCTCGGCGAGGCGGCGGACGAGGTCGAGGACCTGGCGGGTCTGCGCGACGCCCAGCGCCGCGGTCGGCTCGTCGAGCAGCACGACCTTGGAGTCCCAGAGCACGGCCTTGGCGATCGCGACGGTCTGGCGCTGACCACCGGAGAGCGAGGCGACGGGCATCCGCACCGACGTCACGGTGCGCACCGACAGCGACGCGAGGGTGCGCCGGGCGGCCTGCTCCATGTCGGCCTCGTCGAGCAGCCAGGGCTTGCCCCGCTCGCGGCCGAGGAACATGTTCTGGACGATGTCGAGGTTGTCGGCCAGCGCGAGATCCTGGTAAACGACCTCGATGCCCAGTGCCGAGGCGTCGGTCGGGCCGTGGATCGCGACCGGCTTGTCGTCGAAGAGGATCTCGCCGCCGTCGGTCGGGTAGATCCCCGCCACGCACTTCACCAGCGTGGACTTGCCGGCGCCGTTGTCGCCGACGAGGGCGGTGACCTCGCCGGCGCGCACCGAGAAGTCGACCTCGTGCAGCACCTGGACGGCACCGAAGCTCTTGTTGATCTTGTTCAGCTGCAGCAGCACCGCGGCCTCCTGGAGTCGAGGACGGACCCGTGGGTCGGGCGCGGTGGGCGGCGTACCGCCACCCACCGCGCCCGGGACCGGGAGAGAATCCGGCGCGTCGTGGCCGGATCGGTGACTGTCAGCCGGCGTTGATGCCCAGCTGCTGGCAGGTGGCCTGCAGGTCGCCGACGCAGACCTCCGACGCCGTGACCTGGCCCTCGGTGATCACCGTCTTGACGTTGTCCTTGGTGATCGACTGCGGGGTGAGTAGCACCGACTTGACCTGCCGGTTGCCCTTCGTGTCGTCGACGCTGCCGGTGGCGAGTGCGTCGGCGGCGGCCGTGTCGCCCTTGGCGAGCGCGGCGGTCAGCTTGGCCGCGGCCTCGGCCTCCTGCTTGATCGGCTTGTAGACCGTCATGTACTGGTCGCCGCGCAGGATGGCCTGCAGGCCGTCCGGGGTGGCGTCCTGGCCGGTGACCGGGACCTGCCCGTTGAGCCCGTACTTGGTGAGAACGGTGATCACCGCACCGGCGAGGCCGTCGTTCGCGGCGAGCACGCCGTCCACCTTGCCGCCGTTGCCGGTGAGGACCTGCTCGAAGGTGGTGCCACCGACCTGGTTGTCCCAGTCCGGGATGGCCTGCTTCTGCACCAGCTTGAGCGCCCCGGCGTCGTAGAGCGGCTTCAGCACGGAGTTCGCGCCATTGGAGAACAGCGTCGCGTTGTTGTCCGTCGGCGCACCCGCGATCTCGATGACCTGCGCGCCCTGCTGGCCCTTCAGGGCGTCGGCCAGGCCCTGACCCTGCAGCGCGCCGACCTTCTCGTTGTCGAACGACACGTAGTAGTCGCTCGTGCCGCCGAGGCTCAGCCGGTCGTAGTCGATTGTCGGGATGCCCTGCGCCTTCGCCTTCGCGGCGACCGCGGCGCCCGACTCACTGCTGATCGAGGCGATGACCAGCACCTTCACGCCGCTGGAGATCATGCCGTCGGCCAGCGTGGAGAACTTCTGCTCGTCGCCTTGGGCGTTCTGGATATCGGCGTCGAGGCCCTCGGCCTGCATCGCCGCGGTGAGCAGCGGCTTGTCGAAGCCCTCCCACCGGGCCGAGCTCTGGGTCTCGGGGAGGATCACGCCGACCTTGACGCCACTGGCCGCCGGAGCAGCGCTCGGGGCGCCGCCACTGCTCGGCGCCGCGGCGTTCTGGCCGCAGGCGGCGAGCACCATCGTCAGACCTAGTCCGGCGGTCCATACCGCCGTCCTTCTGGTGGCCGTCGTCCTCGTGCGCATCCGTCGTCCTCTTCCACCTCGTTGGGGCCCGCGGCGCGGGAGATTGTTGTGGCCAGCAACGTATGTCTCCGCTGGCCGTGGTGCCAACCACACTGAACCGTTCAAGTCGCCGCGTTTGCATCACGATTGGGTCTCCGAGCGGGAGTTTGTTGTGGACTCGCGTTCACCCAGGTCAGGCGCCTTCGCTGCTAGCTCGATTCGGTGACGTCCGATCAGGTGATTCTCGCCACTATCCGTGCCCGTCACCCACTCTGACGGCGGAGTCGTCATGACCTGCCACGAACCGGACCAGTGCACCGACGGGACGTGTGCGACCTGCGCCACACCGACGTCGGAGACTGCGGCGAGCGGCTGCACCGCATCACCCGCAGGGACGCACAGCGGCTACCGAGCGTCGTCCTCAGCTGTATTACTCTCCGTAGTCGGCTGCGGCGGTCCGGCCGGCGGGTCGCCGTCCCGCGAGCGCAGTGCGACCGCACCGACGACGGCCGCGATACCCAGCGCCTCGGCGGGCCCCGGCAGCTGGGCCAGCATCACCAGGCCGACGGCCGTCGCGGTGGCCGGCAACAGCGCGAGCAGCACGGCGAACCGGGCGGTGCCCACACGCAGCAAGACGACCTGGTCGAGCACGTAGGGCACCACGCTGGAGAGCACGCCGACGCCCAGGCCCAGGCCCAGCACGACCGGGTCGACGAGCGCCGCGGCCCCGCCGGGATTGCCGAACAGGAGCACGGGCGAGAGCAGCACGGCCGCCGCGCCGAAGCCGACGGCCAGGTCGTCGACACCGTTGCCTGCCGTCGCCACCCGTGCGCCGAGCAGGATGTACGCCGCCCACATCGTTGCCGCCGCGAGCGCCCACACCACCCCCCACGGCGCACCTGACCAGCGGACATCCGCGATGAGCAGCACGCCCGTCGCGGCCAGCAGCACCGCGGCGACGTCGCGGGGACGCCGCGACGCGATCGCCGCGACGGCCACCGGGCCGCAGAACTCGACCGCCACGGCGGTACCCAGCGGAAGCCGCGCGATGGCCTCGTAGAAAGCCAGGTTCATCAGGCCCGTCGCCAGCCCGAAGGCCGCGGCACGGGCGAAGCGACGCCCGCGCCACGCCACGGCGGGCGGCCTGCGCCACGCCAGCAGCACCGCGGCCGCACCGATCAGCCGCAGGACGGCGACCGCGGACGGTGCGAGCCGGTCGAAGAGGCCGACCGCGAGCGCCGCGCCGACGTACATCGACACCCCGCCCAGCACGAAGAGCAGAGGCGCCGGGATCCGCCGGGCTACGGCACTCAACCTGTTACTCTCTGTAACGACAGAGCGTAACTCGTGTTTACGTCCCCCACCTTGCGGTGTCACATCACGCACCCCATCATTTACCCGTAGTCAACTGAATCAGGAGGCCGGACCTCCCCGGGCGATCCTCGGACGGCGGCCGGACCTCCATAAGGTCACGACGTGACGGGTGTCGCGACGCACGCCGGGAACAGTCACCGGGGTGCCGTGCGTCTGCAAGAGTGGACGTACCGCGAAGGCGGTTCGTCGCATCGAGCGATACCGGGCAGAGCCGGTGTCGAGACGGAGGGAGACCGCTGTGCAGCCTGGAACCCTTTCCCGGCCCGAGTTGACCGCCGCCGACCGCTGTGACCGCTGCGGCGCGGCTGCCAAGGTCCGTGCTGTCCTGCCCTCCGGTGGAGAACTCCTCTTCTGCGGGCACCACGCACGCGCCCACGAAGCCAAGATGCGCGAGCTGGACATCCAGGTGCAGTCGGGCTGATGCCATTGGCGCGCCTGCGCCGCGACGCTCACCGCACGCCTCGACGGGGCGGGAACCGGGTCCGGTTCCCGCCCCGTCGCCGTCTCCACCCTGTCCGCGCTCTCCGCGCCGCCGGCTGCCGGCGGAGAGGGCGCTAGCGCCAGGAGCGCAGCGTGGCGATGCGCTCCTCGAGCTGCTCGATGTTCGCCATGGCCGTCGGGGGACCGCCGCAGGCCCGGCGGAGCTCGTTGTGGATCATTCCGTGCGGCTTCTTCGTGCGGTGGTTGTACAGAGCGACGAGGGTGTTCAGCTCCTTGCGCAGCCGGTTGAGCTGCTCGCGGACCGTCAGCTGGGTGCGCTCCGCGGGGGGCGGCGGGGCGGCGGGGGCCGGAGCGGGAGCCTTCGGCCGGGCCAGCCACTCCTTCTGCCGCGAGCTGAGCAGGGTGCGCACCTGGTCCGGCTCCAGCAGGCCGGGCAACCCGATGAAGTCCTCCTCGTCCGCGCTGAACGAGGTGCCGTCGTAGATCAGCTGGTCCAGCTCGGCGTCGGCGTGCAGGGCGGTGAACGACTTCTCGTCCTCCCCCGGCTCGTCCTGCTGCCGGTTCGCCGCCGCCAGCTCCTCGTCGTCCCACTGCTCGGCGGCCCGGTGCGGCTTGCCCAGCACGTGGTCGCGCTGTGCCTCCAGCTCGCTGGCCAACCCCAGCAGCACCGGGACGCTCGGCAGGAACACCGACGCCATCTCCCCCGCCCGCCGCGACCGCACGAAGCGGCCGACCGCCTGGGCGAAGAACAGCGGTGTCGACGCGCTCGTGGCGTACACGCCCACGGCGAGCCGCGGGACGTCCACGCCCTCCGACACCATCCGGACCGCGACCATCCACCGGTCGTCGGAATTGCTGAACGCGGCGATCCGGTCCGACGCACCCGCCTCGTCGGAGAGCACGACGACGGGCGGGGTGCCCGTCAGGTCGCGCAGGATCTCCGCGTACGCCCGCGCCGTGGTCTGGTCCGTGGCGATGACCAGGCCACCGGCGTCGTCCATACCGCCGTTGCGGTGCCCGGCCAACCGCCGGTCCGCGGCGGCGAGCACGGCGGGGATCCACTCACCGCCGGGGTCCAACGCGGTCCGCCAGGCCCGCGCCGTCTGTTCGGCCGTCAGCGGCTCGCCGAGCCGTGCGGTCATCTCCTCCCCCGCGCTGGTGCGCCAGCTCGACGTCCCGGAGTACGCGAGGAAGACGACCGGCCGGACCACACCGTCGGCGAGCGCCTCCGAGTAGCCGTAGGAGTGGTCGGCACGGCTGCGCAGCAGGCCCTCGCCGTCCGGCACGTAGTCGACGAACGGGATCGGGTTGTCGTCGCTGCGAAACGGCGTTCCGGTCAACGTGAGCCGGCGCGTCGCGGACGCGAACGCCTCGCGCACCCCCTCGCCCCACGAGCGCGCGTCGCCAGCGTGGTGCACCTCGTCGAGGATCACCAGCGTGCGGCGCGTCTCCGTCCGGCTGCGGTGCAGGATCGGGTGGGCGGCGACGCCGGCGTAGGTGATCGCGATGCCGGTGTAGTCCGACGACGTCGCGCCGGTCGAGTTGCGGAAGTCGGGGTCCAGCGCGATCCCCACCGATGCCGCGGCGACCGCCCACTGGTGTTTGAGGTGCTCTGTGGGGGTGACGACCGTGATCGCGGTGATCGTCCGGTCCGCCAGCAGCTCCGCGGCCACGCGCAGCGCGAACGCGGTCTTGCCCGCGCCCGGCGTCGCGACGGCGAGGAAGTCCTGGGGTCGGGCGGCGAGGTACCGGGCCAGGGCACTGCGCTGCCAGGCACGCAACGGGCGTCCGGGTGGAGTGACCGGCCCACTCTTGCAGGTGGCCGGCCCGCTCTTGTCCTGCACGCCAGCCGCGCCAGCGGGTGGCGTGCAGGTGGCCGGCGGAGCCGGGTCCGGAACGGGCGACACGGCAAGCTGGGACACACATCTCCCGGGGGCTCGGACGGGGGACGAGCTCGGGAACCGGCGCCCGGCAGAGCGGTGTCACTCGGTTCCCCGGCCTCGTCCCTCCGGACAGCAGCAGCACACCAGGGTAACCGGGCGCGCGCCGCGGTGCCGGTACGACCCACGGCGCGACCCGTGGCGCGCACCCGCCCCGTCGGTTGCGGTACGGCATCGTCGGCGCGTCGGGGCCGTGTCCGCGCAGGACGGGCCACCAGGGTGGTCCATCCTGGGTGGCGCCATGACCGCCGCCCCCGTTCCGACACCCCCGGACCCCGACCCCCCGGCCTCGCGCCCGCGCGGGGCGCTCTCCCGCGTCGTCGGGCGCACGCTGGGCAAGTCGTGGGACGACGGGATCTTCTCGATGGCCGCACAGGCCGCGTTCTGGCAGGCCCTGTCCCTACCCCCGCTGTTCCTGGGCCTGCTGGGTTCGCTGGGCTACGTCGGCGGTTGGTTCGGGCCGGAGACCGTCGACATCGTCGAGGGCAAGATCGTCGGGTTCGCGCACCGGGTGTTCACGCCCGAGGTGGTGGACCAGCTCATCGCCCCGACCGCCTCGAGCATCCTCACCCGCGGACGTGCCGACGTCGTCTCGGTCGGGTTCCTCATCGCCCTGTGGGCGGGGTCGTCGGCGATCGCGTCGGTGGTCGACTCGATCACGGAGGCGCACGGCCAGTACGGGGTGCGCCACCCGGTGTGGCAGCGCCTGTTCTCACTGCTGATCTACCTGTGCGCACTGGTGGTCGCGGTGTTCACGCTGCCGCTGGTCGCGCTGGGACCGGACCTGCTGCCCCGGTTGCTCCCCGAGGCCTGGCGCGGGGCAGCCGCCGTCGTCGTCGAGACGTTCTACTACCCCGGTGTCGGGATGCTCCTGGTGCTGGTGCTCACCACCGTCTACCGGGCCGCGCTGCCGCACAGCCCGCCGTGGCGGCGCCTGCTGCCGGGGGCGCTGCTGGCGATGCTGGTGTTCGTCGCCGCCGCGACGGGGCTGCGCGTCTACCTCACCGTGCTCACGGCCACCGGCTACACCTACGGCGCGCTGGCCACCCCGGTCGCGTTCCTGCTGTTCGCGTTCCTCCTGGGGTTGTCGATCGTGCTCGGGGCACAGCTCAACAACGCCGTCCAGGAGGTCTGGCCCGTGCGGCCGGTGCGCTCGCCGCTACAGGTCGTGCGGCGCACGCCGGTCGCCCCGTACCCGGCCGCCGTCCCGCTGCGCCGGGCGGTGCGGACGACGGGCGGACGGGTGCTCGCGCGGGTGCGGACCGGGCGACCCGTCACCGCTCGCGGCCCGCGGAGGATGTGACACAAGGCGCGTCGCGACCCGGACCGGAGGCCGGGGATTTCGCAATACTTTGTGAGATCCGTCTATCAATTTCCCACCGGACAGCGGTATCGGTCACGCTCGGCGCATGGCCCGCCCGTTGACCTCCCCGCAAGGGCGGTTCACTGTCACCGATGAGCTCGTGACCGTGCGCGGCCGCCGGCTGCGCGTGCAGGTCCGGCGACCGCAGGTGCCGTCCGGCCCGCCGCTGCTGCTGATCAACGGCATCGGCGCGGCGCTGGACGCGCTCGACCCGTTCGTCGCCGCTCTGCCCGCGGACCGCGAGGTGATCCGCTTCGACCCGCCCGGTGTCGGCGGTTCAGCCGCCGCGGCGCTCGCCTACCACGTGACGACCTTCACACCCGTCGTCGGCGACCTCGTCACCCGGCTCGGCCACGACCGCGTGGACGTGCTCGGCTACTCGTGGGGCGGCCAGCTGGCCCAGCAACTCGCCATCACCCGGCCCAGGCAGGTCCGCAGGCTCGTGCTCGTTGCGACGACCACCGGGGCGCTCGCGGTGCCCGCGAGCCCGCGGGTGCTCTTCCGGTTCCTCATGCGACGGTGGCCGCAGGATCCTGCGGCCGCCCTGGCCGTCGCCGCCGACCTGTTCGGCGGGACGGTGCGCACCCACCCCGAGCGCGCGGCCGCCACATTGGCGGCGATCGCCGACAGCCTGCGCCGCAGCCGGCGTGGCTACGCCCAGCAGCTCGCCGCGAGCGTCGGCTGGACGAGCTTGCCCGTGCTCCGCCTGATCCGGGCGCCAACGCTGGTGATCGCAGGCGACGACGACCCGATCATCCCGACCGCGAACGCGAGGATCCTCGGGTGCGGGATACCTGACGCCAGGGTGCACCGTCACCCCGGTGGGCACCTGGCGATCATCACCGAGGCGGCGGAACTGGCTGCCGTCGTGGCGGGGTTCGTCGGTTACTCGTCGCCGCCGGGCGGCATCGCCTCGTAGATCTTCTTGCACTCCGGGCACACCGGGGACCCCGGCTTGGGCGAGCGCGTGACCGGGAAGGTCTCGCCGCACAGCGCCACCACCATGTTCCCGAGCACCGCGCTCTCGGCGATCTTCGCCTTGAGCACGTAGTGGAACATCTTCGGCGTGTCGTCGCCGGTGGTGTCGGTGCCCTCGGGGCGGGTCTCGACGTCGGGCAGCACCTGGGTCGCCATGTCGTCCATGATGCCGCACGTGACCGGTCCCGTCCTCTCCCCCGCCGTCGGTGCGGCGATCCGCGCGGGCGCTCCCGTCGTCGCGCTGGAGAGCACCCTGCTCGCCCACGGGCTCCCCGCGCCGCGCAACCGGGAGGTGGCCGACGAACTGGAGTCGGCCGTGCGCGACCGGGGCGCCGTGCCCGCGACGATCGCCGTGCTCGACGGCGTCGCGCGGGTCGGGCTGACGCCGGCCGAGCTGGACCGGGTGTGCGGCGGCGGGCTGGTCAAGCTCTCGGTGCGCGACCTGGGCGTCGCGGTGGGGCTGCGCCGCGACGGCGCGACGACCGTGGCCGCGACCGCGGCACTCGCAGCCGCCGCCGGGATCACGCTCTTCGCCACGGGAGGACTCGGCGGGGTGCACCGCGGGGCGCGCGAGACCTGGGACGTCTCCGCCGACCTGGCCGCGCTGGCCCGTACCCCGGTGCTGACGGTGTGCTCGGGCGTGAAGTCGATCCTCGACGTCCCGGCGACGCTGGAGCTACTGGAGACCCTGTCGGTCCCGGTGCTGGGATACGGCACCGACGCGTTCCCCGGGTTCTACCGCCGCGACTCCGGGGTCGGGGTGCCCTGGCGGGTGGACGCCCCGGCGCAAGTGGCCGCGGCGTGGCGGGCGCACCGCGACCTGGGCGGCGGTGCGGGCATGGTGCTGGCCCAACCGGTACCGGCCGCGGACGAGCTCGACGCGACACTGCACGACCGGCTACTGGCCGAGGGGCTGTACCTGGTTGCGGCGCACGAAATCGTCGGCAAGGACGTCACCCCTGCCCTGCTGGCGCACTTCCACGACGCGAGCAACGGCGCGAGCCTCGCCGCCAACCTCGCGCTCGTGCGGGCGAACGCGGATCTGGCCGCTAGGGTCGCGGTGGCGCTGGCGGGGTGAGCGGCGGCGGTCAGCCGGCGCGGCGCGCATCCCCCCGTACGGCGTCGTGCGTGACGTCCGGCTCGTCGACCCCTGGCCCCTCGACCACTCGGCCGTCGACCACCGGCCCGTCGAACCCCACGTGCCCCGACTCGATCACCGGGTGCGGACGGGCCTCCAGCGACCGCTGGTCCGCCTGGTAGCGGTTGACGGTCTCGCGCTTGCGGGGCAGGCGGTCGTTCGCGATGAGCACGGCCATCCAGGGCAGCGGGATCGACAGGACCAGGAGCGTGACCGCCAGCCAGGGGGTCTGGTAGAAGACCGCGGCCAGCACCATGCACGGCACCCGCATGCCCATCATCACGGCGTACCGGCGCTTGCGAACCTTGAGCTCCTCCTCGTACGACCGCGCCGCGTCGGTGATCAGGACTGGGTCGGGGAACTCGGGGTGGTACGGCGCTGAGGTTGGGACACGATCGCTCCTCGCCGGTGCAGAACCGCTCCGGATGCCCGGAGCGGGTGCCCTGCACCTTCGGTCCACTCATCGTGCCACCGCTGCACAGCTGCCGCGCGCCCACCGTGCGAGCCCACTGCGTGTCCTGTGGATCGACGCCGTAGCGGAGCAAGGCGGGGATCCACAGGTAGATGACTGCTCAGGATCCCGCGGCCGCCTTCTTCTGGGCCTTCGCCGCCTGCTTGAACTCGCGGACGCGGGCGAGCGACGCCCCGTCGACCACGTCGGCGACCGAGCGGAACGACCCCTCGTCGCCGTACGCCCCGGCGGCATCCCGCCAGCCCGGCGGCGTCACCCCGCGCTGCTTGCCCAGCAGCGCGACGAAGATCTGCGCCTTCTGGGCACCGAACCCGGGGAGGGCCTTGAGCCTGCGGAGCAGGGTGGCGCCGTCCGGGGCGTCGCGCCAGAGCGCGGCCGCGTCACCGTCGTAGCGGTCGACGAGCAGCCCGGCGAGCGCCTGCACGCGCCCGGCCATGGCCGCCGGGTAGCGGTGCAGTGCCGGCGGCCCGGTGAACACGGCGGCGAGCGCCTCGGGGTCGTACTCGGCGAGCGCGCGGGCGTCGAGCCGATCCACCCCGAGGCGGCGGGCCAGCCCGGCGGGCCCGGCGAAGGCCCGCTCCATCGGGAACTGCTGGTCCAACAGCATGCCGATGAGCAGGGCGAGCGGGTCGCGGTCGAGCAGTGCGTCGGCGTCGGGGTCTTGCGCGAGATGCAGCACGGTTCCTCCGATCCACCGGGGTCGGGCCAGCGTATCCGGGGGCGGCCCCGGGTCGGCGCGCCCCTCGGGGGACGACGGGCACCCCGGGGCGGTGCGGTGCGGGGCGCTTCGGCGAGGATCGGGCGGTGCTGCCCGAGATCTCCCCCGCCACCGCCGACGCGCTGCGCACCGCGCTTGACCGGGCCGACTACCGCACCGACGGCGTGCAGGTACTGCTCGGCCGGGAGGCACACGCCGCGCTCGGCCGGGGTGAGCCCGAGCCGGCGTTCCGCGCCACCGCCGACGGCGGCCCGCTCGGCGTGCTGGTGCGGATGCTGCTGCTGGGGTCGGTCGAGCCGGACGCGGCCGTCACGGCGGCACTGGCCCCGCTGACCCCCGCCGATGCCACCGCGGCCGGGTTGCTGCGCCGCGTCGACGGCGAGAACGGGGTGACCGGCTGGGCCGCGGCGCTCGACCTGCGCCCGCACGGCGCGGACGACGGCGGCGAGTGGTGGGTCCTCTCCGACCTCGACGCCCGCCGCCAGGAGCGCGACCACGTCACCGGCGTCGGCGGGGCGTCCCTCACGCTCGCCTCCGCCACGCCCCGCACACCCGTCGGCACGGTGCTCGACCTCGGCACCGGCTGCGGGGTCCAGGCGCTGCACGCCGCCCAGCACGCCCGTGCCGTCACGGCGACCGATGTCGCGCCGCGCGCGCTCGCGATGGCCCGGGCGACGTTCGCGCTCAACGACCTGGACGTCGAGCTGCTCGACGGCCCGTGGCTGGCGCCGGTGGGCGGCCGCCGGTTCGACCTGATCGTCTCCAACCCGCCGTTCGTCCCCGGCCCGGCCCGCGTCGACTACGTCTACCGCGACTCGGGGCAAGCCGGCGACGACGCGCTCGCCGCCCTGGTCCGCGCGTTGCCTGCGCACCTCGAACCGGGCGGCGTGGCACAGCTCCTCGGGTCGTGGCTGCACGTGCGCGGCGAGGACTGGCCGGACCGCGTCCGGTCCTGGCTCCCCGGCGGCGTCGACGCGTGGATCGTGCAGCGCGAGGTGACCGACCCGGCGCTGCACGTCGGCACCTGGCAGCGCGACGCCGGGCTCGACCTGCACTCCCCCGCGGCCCGCGCGCAGGCCGGGGCGTGGCTGGACTGGCTGGCCGCGCAGAAGGTCGAGGCGGTCGGGTTCGGGTTCCTGACCCTGCGCCGGATCGACTCGGGCCGCACGGACGTGACGCCCACGGTCGTCGTCGAGGACCTGCCTGACGAGCTCACCGACCCGCTCGGCCCCGAGGTCGCGGGCTGGCTCGACCGCGTCGCCTGGCTCCGCGCGCACGCGAGGGACGACGCCCTGCTCGGCGCCCGGCTGCGGCTCGCCGACGGCGTGGTGCTCGAGCGCTGGGCGACTGCAGGAGGGCCAACGGCAGGCGACGACGTGTGGGTCGAGGCGGGCACCGTGGTCGCGCGGGCGGAGGGGCCGCGGTGGCGGCACGAGGTGGACGAGCCGGCCGCCGCACTGCTCGCGGGCTGCCGGGGCGCGCTGCCGCTGCGTGAGGTGGTGGAGTTGCTCGCGTTCGCCCACGACCGGCCGGTCGACGCGCTGGTCGCCGCAGCCCTGCCCGCCGTACGCGAGCTGGTGCGGCACGGCCTGCTGGTGCCGGTCGGATGAGGTCGGCCGTGGCTCCGGGGTGTGCAGCATGGTGGCTTTACTGCACTCGGACCGGAGCAAAGCCACCATGCTGGGACCACATCGACCGGCGCAGCGCCGCGTGAAGGCCGTCGTCGCCCGGGTCGTCCGGGCCGCGGTGCACGTCGAGGGCGCGACCGTCGGGGAGATCGGCCCCGGTCTGCTGGTGCTGCTCGGCGTCCACCGCGACGATCCCGACGAGGCCGCCGCGGTCATGGCCCGCAAGCTGCACGAGCTGCGCATCCTCGACGGGGAGCGGTCGTGCGCGGAGACGGGGGCGCCCCTCCTGGTGGTCAGCCAGTTCACGCTCTACGGCGACACGCGCAAGGGGCGGCGGCCGTCGTGGTCGGCGGCGGCGCCACCGGACCGGGCGCGGCCGCTGGTCGACGCGGTGGTCGCCGCGCTGCGGGCGCGGGGCGCGGCGGTGGCGACCGGTGTGTTCGGCGCGGCGATGGCCGTCGAGTCGGTGAACGACGGCCCGTTCACGGTCTTGCTCGAGGTATGAGACATGGAACGGCCCCCGCCCGGCAGGTGCCGGACGGGGGCCTGTGTGCCCCGCGGAAGATCAGGCCTTGGTGGCGTTGCGCGCGGCGCGGGCGGTCGCAGCCGCCTTCTGGGTGGTCTCGGTCGCCTGGGCGACCGCCTTCTCGGTGCCGTTCACGGCCTGGGCGGTGACGGTTTCGGCAGCCTTGGAGACCTGCTCCTGCACGGTCTCGCCGGCCTTGACCGAGGCGGAGACCAACTCCGACGCGACACGCCGCTGGGTGGCCAGCACCTTCTCGGCGAAGTCGAAGTAGCCGTCCACGACGCTCTGCGGGCCGGGCAGCTGGGCGTGGCCGCCGGTCAGGTTACCGGCGAGGCTCTGAACGGAGTCGGCCCAGGTACGGACGGCGGTCGTGACCGCCTCCTGGCTGCGCTTGGCGATGTCGACGAACTGGTCGGTCGGTGCGGTCATCGTCCACGTCCTTTCTGAATCGATTGGGTGTCGCTAACCAAACTATGCACCGGCGTTAAGTATGTCAATCAGAGCCCTCTGTGACGCCGGTCCCATCGCGATGTGCGACACCCCGTCGAGTCACTCGGGATCGACGAAGCTGCGGTACACGCCCAGCAGCGCCGCACGCTGCTCCGGGGTGAGCCGGGGGTCGGTGCGGATGGCCTCCTCGGTCCCGTTGCCGGCCGCGGCCTCCCGGGCGCCCGACGCCCAGCCCGCCTGCGCGAGCAGCTGCTCGGTCGACAGCTGCAATGCGGCGGCGATCGAGTGCAGCACCTTGAGGGAGGGCTGGTGCAGGCCGCGTTCGACCTGGCTGAGATAGGCGTTGGAGACGCTGGTCATGGCGGCCATCTCGCGCAGCGAGAGGTTCGCCAGCTGGCGCTGGGCCCGGATGAACTCGCCCAGCGCATTCATCTGGACCGTCCACCCCGACGGCCGGGCGCCGTCCTGTGCGCGGGGCCGCCCGACACCGACTGTGTCGGCAGGTCCAAGCGCGGCCTCGTCATCCTCGGCGTCGGCCGATCGTGCAGCGGTCATACGTACATCATTCCGCTCATACACTCCCCGTGCCTGAGATGTTCCCCAACTGACCATACGACGCACGGCAGATCGGGCGTGGCTCTGGCCACATTCCGCGGGATCGCGGTACCGGACTGTCCGGATTGAGAACCTGCTGAGAGCCACGCCTCACCGGCTCGACCGTTCCACCGTCGAGGGAACGTTCCGCGGTGACGTCGCGTTGAACCCACCGAGAGCCCCGGCGAGAGTGCCCCGATCGCCTACCGCCCGGGATCATGGGGGAGGAAACAATGACCGTGCCGCAGACCGTTCCGGGTCGGCGCGCAGACACCGATGATACGCGTGATGAGGCCGTCGAGGCCGCCGTGGAGCTGGCCGCCGAGGATCTCGACGCCCAGAGCCCGGCTGCCGACCTGGTTCGCGTGTACCTCAATGGTATCGGAAAGACCGCCCTGCTGACCGCCGCGCAGGAGGTCGATCTCGCCAAGCGTATCGAGGCCGGTGTCTTCGCCAAGCACGTGCTGGACAGCGCGACGGCCGAGGGTGTCGAGCTCGACCCGGCCCACGCCAAGGACCTGCGCCTCGTCGTCCGCGATGGCGAGCGCGCCCGCAACCACCTGCTGGAGGCCAACCTCCGGCTGGTCGTCTCGCTCGCCAAGCGCTACACGGGCCGCGGGATGCCGCTGCTGGACCTGATCCAGGAGGGCAACCTGGGTCTGATCCGTGCCGTGGAGAAGTTCGACTACACCAAGGGCTTCAAGTTCTCCACCTACGCGACGTGGTGGATCCGTCAGGCCATCACCCGGGGCATGGCGGACCAGGCCCGGACGATCCGGCTGCCCGTGCACCTCGTCGAGCAGGTGAACAAGCTCGCCCGCATCAAGCGCGACATGCACCAGCGCCTCGGCCGCGAGGCCACCCACGAGGAGCTCGCCGAGGAGTCGGGCCTGCCCGCGGAGAAGATCGCGGACCTGCTCGACCACGCGCGGGACCCGGTGTCGCTGGACATGCCGGTCGGTGCCGAGGAGGAGGCCCCGCTCGGGGACTTCATCGAAGACGGCGAGGCGGCCGACGCCGAGACGACCGTGATCTCGCGCCTGCTGCACGACGACCTCCGCCGCGTCCTGGCGACGCTGGAGGACCGCGAGCAGCACGTCATCCGGCTGCGCTACGGCCTGGACGACGGCCAGCCGCGCACGCTGGACCAGATCGGCCGCCGCTTCGGGCTCTCCCGCGAGCGGGTGCGCCAGATCGAGCGCGAGACGATGGCCAAGCTGCGCATCGGGGAGCGGGCGGACCGCCTGCGCTCCTACGCGAGCTGATTGACCGACACACACGGGACAGTTCGGCTCCGTGGCGATGCAGTCACGTCACGCGTGCTGAAGGTCGTCGCCGAACTACCCCGTCCGGCGCCGTCCCCATGGGACGGCGCCGCCGTCGTGTCCGCGACGGCACTCCGCGCCGCCGGGCGGAGGGTGGCCAGGGCGGCCTAACCTCGGCGTCATGACCGGTCCCGCCAGCGCCCCCGCTGTGAGCCCCGCCGCCCTGCGCGACGTGCTCGGACACTTCGCCACCGGCGTCGTCGTGGTCACCGCTCGGGAGTCGGACGGGACGCTGCTCGGCTTCACGTGCCAGTCGTTCGCCTCGCTGTCGCTGGACCCCCCGCTGGTCACCTTCGCGCCGGCGCGCACGTCGTCGACCTGGCCGCGGATCCGGGACGTCGGCACGTTCTGCGTGAACGTCCTCGCCGCGGACCACCGCGACCTCAGCGCGGGGTTCGCCCGCTCCGGTGCTGAGATCGACAAGTTCTCGGGCGTCGGCTGGTGCCCGGCCCCGTCGGGAGCGCCGGTGCTCGAGGGCGTCAGCGCCTGGGTCGACTGCACGGTGTGGGCGGAGCACGACGGCGGCGACCACACGATCGTCGTCGGGAACGTGCACGACCTGGGCTCGGATCCCACCACTCTGCCGCTGCTGTTCTACCGCGGCGCCTACGGGATCAACGGCCGCTGATCCCCTCGGCCGGTTCGGCGAGCGAGCCGGCGCGGGGTCAGGTGGTGGGCTCCCACGACAGGCCCAGGTGCGACCGTTTGGGCCCCAACGCCGCCGCGGCGTCCGTGCTCACGCGATACCGGTCCGCGCCCGTCGAGGCGGTTGCCGCGGCCACCACCAGCCCCTCGACCAGCGGCCCGGGGCACAGGACGGTGCGGCCACGGGTCGCCGGGTCCGCACCGACGTCGTCGAGCAGGTCCAGTGCGAGCTCGGCCGAGAGCACCGCGCTGCCCAGGTCCATGAGGACGACGACGCCCGCGCCCCGGTCCGACGTCGCGATCGCGGTGGCGATGGCGGCGGCGTCCGTGCCCGGCGTGGTCGCGTCGAGACCCGCGGCGACGGCGATCGGCACGTCGACGTCGCCGATCACCTCGGCAGCGAGCTCGGCCGCGGCGTTGCCGAGCGCCCGGCTGTGCGAAACCACCACGATGCCAACACTCGGGCCGGGTGCGCTCACCCCAGACTCGCCGCGGCGGTGTTGACCAACAGCGCTGTCGACGTCGCTCCGGGGTCGCGGTGCCCCGCGCTGCGCTCGCCCAGATAGCTGGCCCGGCCCTTGCGGGCGACCAGCGGGATCGTCGCGTCCGAGCCCTGGTCCGCGGCGGCCGCCGCGGCGCGCAGCGCGTCGCTCAGCCCGGCGCCGTCGGCCAGTGCGGCGTCCAGGGCGTCGACGGCGGGCGTCAGCGCGTCCACCATCGTCTTGTCGCCGAGCGCGGCCTTCCCGCGGGCGACGACACCCTCGAGCCCCGCACGCAGCGCGGCCGCGAACGCCTGGGCGTCGAGCTCCGCGCGGTCCCCCGCCGAGGTACCCATCCGCAGGAACAACGTGCCGTAGAGCGGCCCGCTCGCCCCGCCGACCGTGCTGACCAGCGTCATGCCCGCCGTCTTGAGCAGCGCGGCCGGCGCGGCGTCCGGGGCGGCGTCGAGCTTGGCGACCACGGCGTTCATGCCGCGGCGCATGTTCGACCCATGGTCCGCGTCGCCGATCGCCGAGTCGAGCGCGGTCAACTCGTCCGCGTTCTCCGACACGGCGTCCGCGAACGCGCCCAGCCAACGGCCGAGCGCGGCCGATCCGACCGTCTCCCCCATCGTGTGCTCCTGTCGAGGTCGTCGGCTCAGCTGCCCCAGCGCAGGCCGGGGGTGTTCACCGGAGCGTCCCACAGGCGCACCAGCTCGTCGTCCATTTTCAGCAGGGTGACCGAGCAGCCCGCCATGTCCAGGCTCGTGATGTAGGGCCCGACAAGCGAGCGCACCACACGCACCCCGGACCGCTCCAGGATCGACGTGACCTCGCCGTACATGAGGTAGAGCTCCAGGAGCGGCGTGGCGCCCATGCCGTTGACGAACGCGAGCACGCCGTCGCCGCCGGTGAAGTCGAGGTCCTCGAGGATCGGCTCGACGAGCATCTGCGCGACCTCGCGGGCGGGCGCCAGCGGGACGCGGCGGCGGCCCGGCTCGCCGTGGATGCCGATGCCGATCTCCATCTGGTCGTCGGGCAGGTCGAAGGTCGGCTTGCCTGCAGCGGGGACGGTGCACGAGGTCAGAGCCATGCCCATGCTGCGCCCTTTCGCGTCGACCTTGCGGGCGACCTCGGCGACGGCCTTGAGGTCACGACCCTCGTCCGCCGCCGCCCCGACGATCTTCTCGAGCAGGACGGTGACGCCGACGCCGCGCCGCCCGGCGGTGTAGAGGCTGTCCTGCACCGCCACGTCGTCGTCGGTGACGACCGCCTCGACCTCGACGCCCTCCGCAGCGGCGAGCTCGGCGGCCATCTCGAAGTTCATGACGTCGCCGGTGTAGTTCTTGACGATGTGCAGCACACCGGCGCCGCCGTCGACGCCCTGGGTGGCGGCCAGCATCTGGTCCGGGACCGGCGAGGTGAACACCTCTCCGGCGCACGCGGCATCGAGCATGCCCGGGCCGACGAAGCCACCGTGCAGCGGCTCGTGCCCGGACCCGCCGCCGGAGATCAGGCCGACCTTGCCCTGCACCGGTGCGTCACCGCGGAACACGATCTTGTTCGAGTGGTCCACGCGCAGTTGCGGGTGCGCGAGCTCCACCCCGCGTAACGCCTCGGTGACGACGTCGGCCGGGTCGTTGATCAGCTTCTTCATCGGAGCTCCCATCGGGGCGGGGGTCTTTCCGTAAGCTACGCCGCCGTGACCCCGACGGGAACCAGTGATCGTGAACGGCTCGGGATCGGGCTCGCCGCCGTCGGCCGCCCCGCGTACATCACCGCTGGCCGGGCCACGGACCTGGGCGCGGAGCGCGATGTCGCCACGTTCCGTGACCGTACTTTCGCCGTGCTCGACGCCGCGTACGCCGCCGGGATCCGGTACGTCGACGCCGCGCGATCCTACGGGCGGGCGGAGGAGTTCCTCGCCGCGTGGCTTCACCGCACTCCCTCGCTGCGCTCGGTCGACGCTTCGCGAAGCGCTGTGACACTGGTTTGCTCGCTGCGCTCACCGCGCACCCCGAGATCGACGACGTCGTGGTCGGCTCGAAGTGGGACTACCGCTACGTCGGCGACTGGCGGATGGACGCCGGGACGCACGAGGTCAAGGACCACTCGCTCGCGGCGTTCACCGCGCAGTGGGCGCAGACGTCGGCGCTGCTGGGCGAGCGGGTCGGGATCTACCACGTGCACTCGGCGACGCTTCACAGCGGCGTGCTGGACGACGCTGCGGTGCACCGTGCGCTGGCCGGGCTGCCGGAGTGCGGGGTGCGGGTGGGCGTGTCGACGTCGGGCCCACGGCAGGCCGACGCGGTGCGTCGGGCGCTGGCGGTGACCGTCGACGGCGGACGCGCTGGCGATCGCGGCAGCGCTCGCGCAGCCGCGGGCCTGGCGCGTGCTGTCCGGTGCGGTGGACCCCGCGCAGGTGGCGAGCAACGCCGCGGCCGCCGATCGCGCACTGCCCGAGACCGTCGCCGCGGAGCTCGCGGGCCTCGCCGAGGACCCGGAGACCTACTGGGCTGCCCGCTCCGCCCGCCCCTGGACCTGATCGAACGTGGCGACTCGCGACGTCGAACGTGCCGACTCGCGGGGACGTCGGAGCGGTATTCATCGGCTGTTGAAAAGTGCGGCGGGCAGCGCTAGCGTGAGGTATGGCCACCGCCGAGCGTTCCGCCGCGACGTCCACCGTCGGTTCGCCGCTGGTGCTGGACCTCGGGGAGCTCCGGGCTGCGGACCTCCCGTCGGTGGGCGGCAAGGCGGCGAACCTCGGTGAGCTGATCTCCGCGGGACTGCCGGTGCCCGGCGGGTTCTGCGTGACCACGGCGGCGTACGCCCGGGCTGCGACCGGCGTCGACACCACCGATCCCGTGCGAGCGCGCGAGCTGCTGCGCTCCGCACCGCTGCCCGACGACGTCGCGGCGGCCGTCGTCGCGGCCTACCGCCGGCTGTGTGCCGAGCACGACGGCGCCGGGCCTGACCCGGCCGGCGCGCGGGGTAGCGACGGGGAGCCGGACGTGCCGGTGGCGGTCCGGTCGTCGGCCACCGCCGAGGACCTGCCCACGGCCAGCTTCGCCGGCCAGCAGGACACGTACCTGAACGTCGTGGGGGTCGACTCGCTGCTCGACGCGGTGCGCCGCTGCTGGGCCTCGCTGTGGACGGACCGCGCCGTCGCCTACCGCGCCGACATCGGGATCGACGACGCCGAGGTGCGGCTCGCGGTGGTGGTCCAGCAGATGGTCGCCGCACAGGTCGCCGGGGTGCTGTTCACCGCGGACCCGGTGAGCGGGCGACGCACCCGCGCGGTGCTCGACGCCAGCCCGGGGCTGGGCGAGGCCGTCGTGTCGGGGATGGTCAACCCGGACCACCTCGCGGTCGAGGGCGGCCGGGTCGTCGACCTGCGGCTCGGGGACAAGGCGGTCGCGGTGCGCGCGCTGCCCGGCGGGGGCACCGAGCGGGTCGAGCTCCGGGCGCAGCAGAACACCGGCGCGGACGGACCCGATGCCTGCATCACCGATGCGCAGGCCGCCGCGCTCACCGCGCTCGGCCGACGGGTCGAAGCGCACTTCGGCGTGCCGCAGGACATCGAGTGGGCCCTCGACGACGCCGGCACGATCTGGCTGACGCAGGCGCGGCCGATCACCAGCCTCTATCCCGTGCCGCCGTCACGCGACGGCGCGCTGCGCGTGTTCGTCTGCGCCAGCCTGGCCCAGGGGCTGACCCGGCCGATCACGCCGATGGGACTGGCCGCCTTCGGGGTCATCGGCGGATCGCTGGCGCGGCTGTTCGGCCTCCCGGGCCCGCACACGACCGACCCGGTGGCGCCACCGCCCGCCTTCGCCGCGGTCGGCGGCCGCGCGTTCGTCGACGTCACGGCCGTGCTGCGCAACCCGCTCGGGCGGGCCGTCGCGACCCGCGTCCTCGGCATCATGGAGGCGCGGACCGGGGTGGTGCTTCGCGAGCTGTCCGCCGATCCCGCCTTCACCCCGGTGCCCCAGGGCCGCCGACGGGCGCTGCGCCGGATCGTGCCGGTGCTCGTGCACCTGCGGGTGCCGCTGATCGTGGCGCAGGCGATCGTCTCCCCCACCGCCGCGCGCCGCCGCGTCACCCGCATCGGCGCTCGCGCCGCCGCCATTCCGGCCTCTCCGCCGGGCGCCACCCCGATCGAGCGGGTGGATCGCGCGACCGAGGCGCTCGCGACGGCCGTGGAGGTGTTCCCCCGCAGCGCACCGGCCTTCGTGGCCGGGTTCCTCATGCGGGCGGTCGCGCGCCGGCTGGCCGGTGCGGACCTGGACGACGTCACGATGGACGCCGTGCTGCGCGCGCTGCCGCACAACGTCACCACCGAGATGGACCTGCAGCTGTGGGCGCTGGCGCAGCAGGTGCGTGCGGACCCGGCGTCGGCCGCCGAACTGGGCGCCGCCGACGCCGACCCGGACCTCGGCGCCCTCGCCTCCCGCTTCCACGCCGGCGACCTGCCCGCGGTCCTCCAGAACGGGCTCGCCGCGTTCCTGCGCCGCTACGGTCACCGGGCCGTCGCCGAGATCGACCTCGGCATGCCCCGCTGGTCCGAGCAGCCCGAGCACGTGCTCGGCGTGCTGGCCAACTACCTGCGACTCAGCACCACCGGGGACGGGGACCCGGACGCCGCACCCGATGCCCGGTTCGCCGCCGGCCAGCGGGTGGCGGAGCAGGCGCTCGCGGACGTCGTCGCCCGGGTGGGGCGGCGCTCCCGGTGGCGCGCACGGGCCGTCGGGTTCGCCCTCGGCCGGGTGCGCGCGCTGGTCGGGCTGCGCGAGGCCCCCAAGGACCACCTCGTCCGGTTGATCGCGCTGGCCCGGGCCGAGCTGGCCGCCGTCGGCGTCGTGCTGGCCGCACGGGGTCTGCTCGACGCGCCCGACGACGTCTTCTTCCGCGACCTCCGCGACGTCCGCGCCGCCGTCACCGGCACGGACCAGCGGGCGCGGGTCGCCGCACGCCGGGAGGAGTACGCGCGGGAGCTGCGCCGCCGGCACGTGCCGCGAGTCCTGCTTTCCGACGGCACCGAGCCCGAGGCGCTCGCCCGGGCCGACGTCCCGGACGACGGCGCGCTGGTCGGCACCCCCGCCTCCGCGGGCACGATCACGGCGACCGCCCGCGTCGTCCTCGACCCCGTCGGGGCGCGGCTGGAGCCCGGCGAGGTCCTCGTCGCGCCGTCCACCGACCCCGGCTGGACCCCGCTGTTCCTCACCGCGGGCGCGCTGGTGATGGAGATGGGCGGGGCCAACTCGCACGGGGCCGTCGTCGCGCGCGAGTACGGCATCCCGGCGGTAGTGGGCGTCCCGGACGCCACCACACGGATCACGACCGGTGCCCGGCTGACCGTCGACGGCGCGGCCGGCCGGGTCCATCTCGAGTGAGGCTGCGGTCCTGCAGGGCGTCCCGGAGGGTCATGGCGTCGGCCCGCTACCCGAGCATGCCCCGGCGTGGGCGCGCCGTCCCGAGCTGCCCGTCGACACCGCACCGGCGAACACCGATCCGCCCGCCACCTATGAGGCTCGCCGTCCGCCTCCGGTTCCGCCCGGATGATCAGCTCGGTCCCGCGTGAGCTGCCCAGCGGGGCCGGGCCGCGCGAATACGGCGGTCGGCGCCGGCGCGGGCGACCCGGCACGTGAAAACCCCGCGAGAACCTCGGCCGACGGCGGAGCGATCCGCGCGAGTGACACGATGTCGGGGTGGACGCGGTGAAGCAGGACGACACGGTCGTCCCGGAGAGCCCGGAGCCCCGCTGGTTGAACGGCGTCGAGCGGGACGCCTGGCTGAGCCTGATCGGGGTCATCATCCGGTTGCCCGCCTCTCTGGACGGCCAGCTGCAGCGCGATGCGGGCCTGAGCCACTTCGAGTACATCGTCATGGTCAACCTGTCGAACGCCGAGGGGCACGTGCTGCGGATGAGCCAGCTCGCGGCGCTGTGCCACTCGTCGCTGTCGCGGCTCTCGCACGTCGTCGCCCGCCTGGAGCGGCGCAGGTGGCTGCGGCGCGACCCGTGCCCGGACGACGGGCGCGCCACGCTCGCCACGCTCACCGACGAGGGATTCGCCAAGCTCGCCTCCGCCGCACCCGGGCACGTCGACGCCGTCCGCGAGTACGTGATCGACGCCCTCGACCCGGAACAGCTGCGGCAGCTCACCGCCATCGGCGAGACGATCCTGGGCCGGCTGGACGGCGACATACCCCGCCGGTAGAGCGCAGAATGCCGCTCGTGAGGACCGCCCCGAGCATGCATGCCACCACGAGAATGCCAGCAGCGTTCCTCGGTCACGGCAACCCCATGAACGCCCTCGACGACAACCGCTACACCCGGGCGTGGCGGGCGTTCGGGCAGGCGGTGCCGAAGCCGCGGGCGATCCTCGTGGTCTCGGCGCACTGGTACATCAACGCGACGGCCGTCACGGCCATGCAGCGCCCGCGGACGATCCACGACTTCTTCGGCTTCCCGCAGCGCCTGTTCGACATCGAGTACCCGGCGCCGGGGATGCCCGATCTGGTGCAGGAGGTCTCCGACGCCGTCAAACCGACCTGGGTCGGCGCGGACCTCGACTCCTGGGGCGTCGACCACGGCACCTGGTCCGTGCTCGTGCACGCCTTCCCCGACGCCGACATCCCGGTCGTGCAGCTGAGCATCAACGCCGAGAAGCCGTTCGACTACCACCTCGGGCTCGGCACGAAGCTGGCCCCGCTGCGCGAGAGCGGCGTCCTCGTCGTCGCGAGCGGCAACATCGTCCACAACCTCGGCGGCATCGACCCCCGGCTCGCCCATGAGGGCTACGACTGGGCGCACCGCTTCGACGACGACGCCCGCGAGCGGATGCTCGGCGACTCGGCCTCGGTCGCGGGTCTCGACGCGCACCGCGACTTCAGGACGGCCGTCCCGACCCCGGACCACTTCCTCCCGCTGCTCTACCTCGCGGGGCTGGCCGACGCCGGGCGGGCGGCGGGCGGGAGCACGGACGTGCTGGTCGACGGCTACGCCTACGGCTCGCTCTCGATGACCGCCTACACCCTGGACCTGCCGTGCCACGTCGACGGCGGCGGCCCGGGAGCCGCCTCGGAGCTGCCCGCGGACGTCCCGCCGGACCACTCGAACATCTAGCTCGGTCAGGCCGGCCGGGTTCGTCCGCGTGGCCGCCGCCGGGCCGCGCGGGACCGCGGCGCAGCGGGCCGGGCATCGAGGCCGTCGAGCACCGCGAGGGCCTCCAGCGTCGGCTCCGGCGCACTCGACTCCAGCAGCTCCAGGGCCCGCTCGTACGGGTCGCCGATCCGCTCCCACTCGGCGGCGGCCGCGTGCCAGTCGCCGTCGAGCCCCGCCGCGAACTCGGGTGGGCAGCCCGGGAAGGACGTACCGGCTCGCCGAGGCGGCGCAGCCACCGCAACAGCTCGCCGCGGAAGTGGGCGGCACCGGGGCGGTCCGTCCGGGTCCGCAGCAGCGCGGCCCAGTCCGCGGCCGGCCCCGGCCCGGTGCGTGAGCGATCGGCGGCGCCGCGCAGCCACGCCCGCAGCGCCCCGATCCCGGCATGCTCGGCGCCCTTGCGGAGAGGCCCTTCTCCGAGGTTGTAGTACTCGCGCATCACGTACTCGTCCTGCCCCAGCTCGCGGGCCTCCGCCACGCTGTCGAGCAGCTGCAGCAGGGCCGAGCCGCGGTAGTTGCGGGCGAGCACGGCGAGCTCCGGATCGGTGGCGCCCGGGTCGTCGACCCGGCGGCCGACGTGCCGCAGCAGGTCGAGGGTGGCGCTGTCGGCCCAGTGCACGTCCTCGACGGCCAGCACGGTCGGCCGTGCGGGGCGGCCAGTTCCTCGAGGACGGCCGGGAACACCTCCCCGAGGTCGTCCGCGGCGAGGGCGTCGGCGAGCGGCCCGCGCACGTGCCGGACGGCGTCGCGCAGCGGGCCGAGCGCGCGGGGCGTCAGCAGGTCGTCGCAGGCACCGGCGAGCACCCGCCCGGTCCGCAGGGAGCGCGTGAACCCGCGCACGAGGCTCGTCTTGCCGATACCGGCCTCGCCGGAGACGAGCACGACCGATCCCGCTCCTCCGGCGGCGCGCTCGAACGCAGCGGCGAGCAGCTGCAGCTCGTCGTCGCGTTCGAGCAGGCGCGTCGCCACGACCCCATCGTGCCAGCTCAGAGCCCGTCGACGGCAACGTGGTGAGATCCGGACATCTCGGACGACCCCGCGGATTCGGGGGTAACGGTGGGTGCGCCGAGCTCGACACCCCGTACGAACGCCGCCCCGTGGCCGTGCCGCGGGCCCGTGCTCATCGCCGAGAGGATCTTCACGCCGCATGGCCGCGTTCCGCACCGCCCGATCGGCGCCGTGATGGCCGCGCTCACGTTGATCGCCGCCGTCACCGCGCTGCTCGTCCTGTCGGGGACCGCGCACGCGCTCGACCAGAACTGCTCGGATTTCGCCTACCAGGAAGACGCCCAGGCCGCCCTGGACGCGAACCCCGACGACCCGGACAACCTCGACAGCAACGACGACGGCATCGCCTGCGAGCAGCGGTTCGGCGCTCCGGGACAGCAGGTCCAGGTGTATCCCACCGGCGGCGTCGACACCGGCGGCGAGCCCCCCGATGCGTGACGGCCGTCGCGCGGCGCGCCTCGTGCCGCTCGTCGCGCTGCTCCTCCTCGCCGTCGTCGCCGGCTGCGCACCCGCCGGCCCGGCACCGGTCACCGCCCCGGCGGCCACCCCCGCGGTCGGGCCGACCGCGCTCCCACCCGTACGGGCCCGGAGCACCCCCACGGCCCTGGACGTGCCCGCCATCGGAGTGCACGCCACCGGCCTGGTCGGCCTCGGGCTCACGGCGGCGGGCGCGATGGAGGTCCCCGAGGGTGCGACCACCGCGGGCTGGTTCGCGCTGAGCCCGGTCCCCGGCGACGCCGGGCCCGCCGTCCTGGCCGCACACGTCAACTACGACAAGGTGCCCGGCGTGTTCGCGCGCCTGCACGAGATGAAGGTGGGCGACGCGGCCGCGGTGACGCGGTCGGACGGCACAACGGTCCGGTTCACCGCCTACCAGGTGGAGCGGTTCAGCAAGTCCGCGTTTCCCACCGACGAGGTCTACGGCAACACCGCGGATCCCGAGCTGCGGCTCGTCACCTGCGGCGGCGACTTCGACCGGACGGCCCGCAGCTACCGGGACAACGTCGTGGTGTTCGCGCGGCTGGCCTGACCGGCTGTCGTCACCCCGGCGGACACGCGTGGTCCGTCCACCGGTGGATCTCCGCCTTGCTTCGCTGCGTCGGTGATCCACCGGACACGCTAGGCGACCGCCACCCCGCCCCCGCGCCGCGGGTCCGCCCCGCCGGTCAGCGCGCCCGTCGCCCGGTCGCACACCACCGCCTGGCACCCGCCGAAGTACAGGTTCGGACCGCGGAACAGGGTCAGGGGCAGCCCGATCGCGTCCAGCGCGTCCGTCGGTATCCCCGGCTCGGCGAACAGCTCGTCCGGCGCGTAGTGCACACGCGGCGCGTCGACGGCGTCCTGCGCGGCGAACCCCCGGTCGACCACGTTGACGATCACCTGCAGCAGCGCGCTGCGGATCCGGTTGCTGCCCGCCGAGCCGACGACCAGCTGGGCCACGCCGTCGTGCAGTACCACCGTCGGGGCCATCATCGACGGCAGCCGCCGCCCCGGCGGTTCCACGTGGAACCCCAGCGGCGACAGGTCCTCCTCGCCGAGCACGTTGTTCAGGTGGACGCCGGTGCCCGGCACGACGACACCCGAGCCCTCGCCGTTCGAGGTGGTCACGGCGCACGCCCAGCCGTCGGCGTCGAGCACCGAGACGTGCGTCGTCGACCCCAGCCTGTTCGCGCTCGCGCACGCCGCGTCGTCCAGCCCCGCATCGCCCGGCCCGTTGTGGCTCAGCCCGGCGAGGAACTCCGGCGTCCGCTCCCGCTCCGCCGCCACCATCGCGGCCACCAGCGCGGGGACGTCGGGCCGTCCCGGGATGGAGCCCAGCTCGGCCAACGCCCGCCCCACCAGCACACCGCCCGCGCTCGGTGGTGGGTTCGTGCACACGACCGTGTCGCGGTACGGGACGTGGACCGGATCGCGTCGCAGCACCTCGTAGGCCGCGAGGTCCGCGGCACCGAGCAGCCCGCCCAGCGCGCGCACCTCGTCCACGACGGCGTGGGCGACGTCACCGGTGTAGAGGTGCGCAGGCCCCTCGGCGCCGAACCGCTCCAGCGCCTCCGCCAGCTCGGGGTCGGTCACCAGGTCGCCCGTCCGCGGCGGCACCCCGCCGGGCAGGTACCGGGCGCGCCCCGCCGGCGTTGCGGCGTTGATCTCGGCGAGCAGGTCGTAGAGGTACTCCTGCATGGGCGTGACCCGGACCCCGGACCGGGCCAGCCGCACGGCGGGCGCGGCGAGCTCGGCCAGCGGCGCTCGCCCGAAATCGGCGACGGCCGCGGCCAGCCCGGCCGGGGTGCCGTAGGTGCCGCAGGAAGCGGCCCCCGCGTGGAAGACCTGCGTCGCGTCGCCGAAGTCGACCGTCACCGCGCGCAGCTCGGCCCGGTCGGCCAGGTCCCGGCCCCGGCCCGGGGTCTCGACGAAGAAGTCGAGCAGCACCGCCTCCCCGCCGGGCGGCACGACGAGCAGGTAACCGCCCGATCCGAGCCCGGTGAGCAGGGGCTCGGCCACGAACGAGGTGAGCACAGCCGCCACCGCGGCGTCGACGGCGTTGCCGCCGTCCCGCAGCACCGCGGCGCCCGCGGCCGCGGACTCCGGATGCCCTGCGGCCACCACACCCCGTCCCGTCACGGTCCGCTCCCCTCCGTGCGCCGCCGGTGGCGCGCCGGGAATCTAGCCGACCAGGGCGGACGGGCGTCCCGGCAGGTCACACCACCGAGAACCCGGGCGGGAGCGCGACCCGCCCGGTGAGCGCCGCCAGCACCGCCGGACCGCGTCCGAGCTCCACCGCGGTCCGCGCCGCCAGCGCCGCCGCCTCGGCGAGCACCGCAGGCGAGAACGTGAGAGGCAGGCCGGTCGCGGCGGCGATGTCCGCACCGTGCACGGCCAACTCGAACGTCCGCGTGGGCAGGTAGGCGATCAGGCGCATGCCCCCGACGATGGTCGTCAGCAGGTCGTCGTCGGCTGCGCGGTCCACGGCCGCGGTGGCGTCGACGAGCCATGCGCGGAACGCGGCGGCCGGCTCGTCGCCGAGAGCGGCACCAGCAGCCCGGCCGCGTTCGGCGATGGCGGGCGAGTTCGCGCCACCAGCGCGCGCGATCATGGCGTAGTAGGCCTCGGGCGTGCCGACCTCCTCCGTGGCCGCCGGCTGACCCAGGTAGGTGACGACGGTGATCAGGGAGCGGCTGGTGTGCCCGACGAGGGCACGCAGATCCCACTCGCCCAGCCCGGGGCCGTCCCAGGCGGTGTCGGGGATGGCGTCGACGAGGTCGGCGACCGTGCCGGCGGCGGCCAGGAAGGTGGTACGTGGCGTGGACACGAAGGCAGTCTCGCCCGCCAGGGCCGAGTCAGGCCACCGGCAGGTCCGCCTCGACCAGGGACGTCGAGCCGGCGGCGCGGAATGCCGTGATCACGCCGCGCTCGCGCAGCCGGTCCAGGATCTCGATGTCGCCCGGCGGCAGCGTGACCTGCAGGCGGCGCCGCGAGCGGACCTCCGGGTCGTCGAAGACGGCGTCGACGAGGCGGGTGCGGGTGCCGGGCGGGAGGTGCCCCGGCGTCACGTGCAACGAGGCCCGGACGACGTCCGGGTCGATGATGTCGATCATGGCGATTGCGAGGGTGCTTCCGTCCTCGCCGTCGATCACGATGCGGGGCGGTGCCGGTGCGGCCATCTCATGTCCTGTTCGCTCCACATACCCGTGGTGTGGTCGTGCGCGCAGGACCGGCCAGCGCACGACGTCGTGCCCAGACTGCTGAGTAGCGTAGATCACGCTGCGCACTTGCTCCAGCACCCTCCGCGCACAGCCCGGTTACCCGGCCCGACGTGGCGCACACCCTCCGTCCACCCCACGATGGTGTCATCCTGAATCGTTGTACCAGGCGCGGAATGTGCTAAACGATCTCCCCCGACCGCGGGTCGACGCGTGCGCCGGACGGGCGACACGATGCGCCATGTGACCGAGCTTGCGAGGTCACGACGTCGATGAGCGTGAGCGAGGAGGCGTTGTAACTGGAGCACGCAGGCCCCGGGGGGCCGGCGCTGGCCAGGGTCGCCGCCGCGGCCCGAGCCTGACGCAGGTGGGTCAGAAGTCGCCCTCCAAGTCCCCGCCGAAGTCGCCGCGTCGAAGAAGGTGTCCGCACTGGCCGTGCCGATGAACGCACCGGCGACGCCGGCCAGCACCGAACCGGCGATCATGCCGCCCATCCCCATGCCGCCGCCGCGACCGCCGCCGAGGGCACGCTCCATCGTTCCGCGGCTGCGCATCTCGGCCCTAGTGGCCATGCGGGCGAGCGACTTCGGGTCGTCCGACGTGGCCCGCTCGGCGGGCGGCAGCTCGGCCGACACGTCGGCGAGCACCGTGCGCCGCTGCTCGGGGGTGAGCTTCGCGAACGCCTCGGCATGCGCCTGCTCGATCGTCTCCGGCGGGGCCGTCCGGAGCATGTAGCGGTAGCGCTCGACAGCGACCTCGTCCGGGTCCTTCCCCGCCGTCGAGCCCGGCCGCCGGGCTCCGGCTCCCCTGGGGGCCGTAGCCCTGGACGGCGTGCCCCCGCGCCGGGGCGGAGGGCGCGAGCCGCTCCCTGAGAGCCCTGTGTCAACCCTGGCGGCACGGTGGCGTCCGGGGCCGGGATGGTGCTCGCCGCAAGGACTGCTACGACGAGGCGGACCGCATGGACTTGATCCCGTCTGGTCAGTCGCCCTGCGCGGGCCCGTAGCTCATGAAGAGTCTTTGCTCCTCGCAGAGTGTCGTTAGTTAATAGTAGCCTACCAACCATGATGCGGGAGCGAACCTGGGAGCCAGTTGTCGTTGTCGGTGCTGGCCCGGTGGGGCTCACGGCGGCTATCGAGCTGGCGCGGCGCGATGTACCGGTACGGGTCGTCGACGCCGCGGCTGGCCCGTCGACCACGTCGAGGGCGATCGGCACGCACGCGCGCACGCTGGAGGCGCTCGAGCGCTCAGGGGTCACCGATCGCCTGGTGGAGCTCGGGCTTCCCATCCGCCGGTTCCGCATACATGACCAGAATCGGGTGCTGGGCGACCTCGATCTGGCCGAGGTGCGCTCGGCGTACTCCTACGCTCTGTCGTTGGGCCAGGACACCACCGAGCTAGTTCTCCTCGACCGCCTGCGCGAGACAGGCGTGAACGTGGAGTGGGGCACGCGGCTGCAGGCCCTGCACCAGGACCCCGAGGGCCAGGAGGTGCGCCTCGTCCTGGCCCGCGACGGTGTCGACGGCGACCAGGGCCTAGCAACGGGCGGTTCCGAGGAGGTGACGGCGTCATGGGTCGTGGGCTGCGACGGCGCGCGGTCGACGGTGCGGCGCCAAGCCGGGGTCGACTTCGCGGGTGAGCCGTTCCCCGAGTGGTTCCTCGTGGCCGACCTGCTGATCGACGCCGATCTCGGGGAACACCGCGCCAACCTGTTCTTCTCCGACGCCGGCGCCACCGCGGTGTTCCCCTTGCCCGAACCCGGCGCCTTCCGCCTGGCCACCCCGTTGCCGCGAGACGACGCACCCGGAGACGCTCCCGCGGTCGACCTCGCCGCCATCCAACGGCTGTGGGAGGGCCGGGTCGGGCGTTCCGCTCGGCTGTCGGATCCACGGTGGATCTCCCCGTTCCAGTTCCAGATCCGGTTGGCCGACCGGTACCGGTGCGGGCGGGTGTTTCTCGCCGGGGACGCCGCGCACGTGCACTCCCCGGTCGGCGGGCAGGGGATGAACACCGGCATCCAGGACGCGGTCAACCTGGCCTGGAAGCTCGCGGCCGTCTGGTGGGGCGCCCCGGAGGCGCTGCTGGACACCTACGAGGCCGAGCGGCGGCCGGTCGCCGCCCACGTCCTGCAGCAGACCCGGCGCAGCGCCGTCGTGGTCTCCTCCCGCTCGGCCGCGGTCAGGGCGGCGCGGGCCGTGGTCCTTCCCACGGTCACCCGGGTTGCTCCGCTGCGACGCCGGGTCCTGAGCGAGTTGACGATGTTGTCCGTGTCGTACCCGCCGGGCGTGCTTCCCGGGTCCCCTCCCGGCCCGTCGCTGCGTCAGCGCCTCACCCGCGTCCCGACGGTCGGCGGGCGCGCTCCCGACGCCCCGGTCGTCAGCGACGAAGGGCCCGGCCGGCTGTTCGACGTCCTGGCGCCTCGTGCGCACACCCTGCTGCACTTCGACGCCGGACACTCCGATGAACAGCACCGCCTGGCTGAGGTGGACCTCGGAGGCGGGGATGACGTCACCGTGATCGTCGTGCGACGACGCCGTCCTCGTCCCGGGGCAGGCGGCGACGATCGTGAGCGTGCGGTGGAGGTCCACGACCCCGACGGCCGGGCCCATCGCGCCTACGCAGCGACCCGGCCACTGGATGTGCTGGTCCGCCCGGACGGCGTGATGGCATGGCGAGATGCCGCCACGTCTGCCAGCCGCGCCCGGCTGCGGGCCATCCTGGACGTGATGCTGCCGGTCGGGGTTAGGTGAGGAGCATCGTGCACAGGTGTCTTGGGTCGCTATGCCTTGGCCCGTTGTGTCTTGGGCCGTTGTGTCACGCCGATGGGGTGAGGAGGTGATGGCCCGCCCCCGCACTGTGTCCGACGAGCAGATCCTCGACGCCGCTCGACGGCTCATCCGCACCCGAGGTCCGCAGGTCCCGGTCGAGGCCATCGCCGCTGAGGTGGGTGTCTCGCAGCAGGCCGTCCTCAAGCGCTTCGGCTCCCGCGACCAGCTGCTCATCCAGACGCTGCGACCGCCTCCCACGCCGGGTTTCTTCGCGGCCCTGGAGGAGGGACCGGACCGGCGGCCCTTCGTCGAGCAGCTCACCGAGATCTCCGTCGCCGTCGCGGCCCTGATCGCCGACCAGGCCCAGGACTTCGCTGCCCTGCGCTGGAGCTCCGCCTCGATCAAGGACGTTTTGGTCCCGCCCGGCGCTGCCCCGGCCCCGCTCGCGGCGATCCAGCAGGTGTCGTCCTGGCTGCAGCGGTGCGCCGAGCGTGGACTCATCCGCCGCGGCGTCGACGCCGAGGCGACGGCACTCGCGCTGATCGGCGCTCTGCAGGTTCGCAGTCTCTTCCAGCACCTCTTCGATCAGCTGCCGATCGACGCCGACCACGACTCGTATGTCGCCGTCGTCGTCGACACCTTCGCTCGCGCACTCCGGTGACAGGCCCTACGCGGACGTGACCGCCTTGGTGGGGTCTCTCCTCGCATCGGCGCAGCAACGGTGCTCGGGAACCCTGGGGCCCTCCAGGCCCTTCGGCCGCTGCGCGGTCGCCTCCGGAATCCCGAGGAGGGACCCGTCGCGCCGACGCGAGGAGAGACCCACTCGATCACCCGGCCCCAGGTGTGCCCGGCGCCAAGTTCAGAGCACCGGCCCGGGCGGGCTGGCTCCCTCCGGGGGCCGGGCGCTGCCCGGACCCGGCCTCGCTTCAGAGAGCCAGGGGGGGTCAGGCCGCGGTTGCCTCGGGCGGAACGGTGGGCTCGTGGAGCACGGCTTGGAGTGCGCGGTGGTGGGCGGGGTCGTAGGGCTGGTGGTCCTGCCAGCATCTCCAGATGACGTGCAGCCAGGCCCGGGCCACGATCCGCACGGCGTGCGGGTGGCGGTGCCCGCGGGCGCGGGCCCGCTGGTAGAGCTGTGCGGCCCACGGGTTGGCAAAGCGGGAGTCGGCGGCGAAGTCGCAGACCGCGTCGCGGAGCTGTTTGTCGGCCGCCCAGCGGCTGGTCCAGGACCCGCTCGGCCGCAGCGCGGACCGCGTCCATCGCGGTCGGCCAGGACACCCCGGTCATCCGACCGGCGGCGGCCACCGTCGCGCACAGCCCGTCCACGACCAGGTCACCGGCATGCTCACGTGTGGGCGATCAGCTGATTCCCCCAGGTTTTGCCCAAATGATCAGGTGATTCCTCCAGGGGACGACGGCTGTCTCCGACGTTGTCACCCGCGGGACGACGCCCGGACTCCCGTATCGTCGGCGACGGTCGCGGTGAGCTCACTCGTTCGACCGCCGCCGCGGCGACCGTGGCGACCCAGATCGTTGCCGCCTGCCAGAAGATGAGCGTCGATCCCTGGCCAGGCGGATGGCAACCACCGGGGTCGAGGGCAAGGTGGCCGGAGGCCACCGCGGCAGCACCTCCGTTTACGTGCCTCCTGGGCCGCGGCATGCGGCGTGACATGAGTCGATCTCCGTGGACCGCGAACGTCGCCCCGTCGACTATTCGTACGTCATCACCCAGGGGACGTTCTTGATCGGCAACTGGGGAATAACTTCATCGCTGACGCTCACGCAGCCGTGTCGTGATCCGCGCGCCGGCCGGGACCGCGGGGCATCGACTCGTTGAACGACTTGCGGCCGCACCACGATTCACGGCAGTACCAGCGTCGCTTGCGCCACACCAGCTCCATCCGGTCCGGCCCTGTGGCAGGTCCCGCGGCCGGGTGCACACGTACTGCTTCACCCGCGTTGAGATCACCCCGCACGTCGGGCAGGCCGCCGCCGTCTCAGCCGCCGTCGCGACCTCCACCAGCAGCGTCCCGGCCGCACTGCGCTCCACGAGCGTCCCCGCCAGCCCGTCCAGACTCAACAGCAGCGTCGCGTCCCCCGCGCCCGCACCGGCGCCGGTCGTATCCTGATTCAAGCTCGTAGTCCTGGTGTCGTGCTTGTGTCGGAACAACCATGATCACCAGCGGCTACGCGCGTTCTGCGTCAGACACGCCGCACCTTCCGACGCCAGCAGCTCAGCTGCAGGCTCGATGCGATCAGCGCGACCTCGCCGCATCGGATCGGCACGGTCCAGGTGTCGGCATACGTTCACACCACGTCACCGCACAGGCGCTGCGCTCAGGTACCAACCCCGATCAACTTCGATGACCCGGAAAACCCAGGTGGTCCACATCGACGAGGGCTTCACGTTCCTCGGCTTCGACATCCGCAGGATGCGCAAGCGAGGGACGTCGAAGTATCACGTCTACACCACACCGTCCAAGAAGGCCATCGCGTCGATCAAGGACAAGGAGAAGGCCAAAACGTACAGGTCAACCCGCCACAAGAACCTCGATCAGGTGATCCGTAGCCTGAACAGGTCCCTGCCCGCGGTGTGCGCCATCGGCTGCCCGCGGTGATGGCGATGTCGATCGCGGCGGTCCTGGCCGGGAACCGCTCGTTCTACGCGATCGGGCAGTGGATCGCCGGCGCCAAGCAGAAGACGCTCAAGGCCCTGGGCGCCCGCCGCGACCCGGACAGCGGCCGGTACGTGGGCCCGGACGAGAAGACGGTCCGCCGACTGTGCGCCACTGTGGACGGCGATGCCCTCGACGGGGCACTGGGAAACTGGCTGGTGCGGCGGCGCCACCTCGCGCTGGCCGCGCGGGCCCGCCGCGGCCGCACAGGTCCCTGGCGGGATGGGCGAACTACTTCAGGCACGGGGTGTCCAAGGAGGTCCAAGGAGGGGTTCAGCGCGATCGACCAGTTCACCTGGGGCAGGCTGATGCGCTGGACACGCGCCAAGCACGCGGGCAGAACCGGGTTGTCGATGAAAGAACTCCGCCGTCGCTTCTGCGACACGGGGTGGAGATTCGCCCACAACGGGGTCGTGTTCACCGGCGCGTCCAGCGTCGCGGTGACCCGCTACCGCCATCGCGGCAGCAACATCCCGACCCCGTGGACCCCGAAACCGGCAGCCGCCACCGGCAGCTGACCAGCGGGTAAGACACGTGGAGCGCCCGGTGCGGAGTAATTCGCACGCCGGGTGCGGCGGGCGGGCCGGGGAAACCCACCGGGAGCAATCCCGGCAGGGCGCCCCGGTCCGACCCAACCATCGGCGACGAGATCGCCGCCGACACCTCCCAATAGTGGACCAGTGAGCTTGTCGAACAGACCCATCGGCGATGTTCTCCCGAAGTTCGGAAACCGGACCGATCGTCCGGGACACCCGCCCGGGTTCCCCGTCACCGCACCAGACGCCCGAGCAGTGCACCGGACACCCAGATGCCCACGGCGGTCGACCCGAGCAGCACCGCGAAGTCGAGCAGGAGGTGCGCGGGCGTCCCGATCAGCAGGCCGCGCAGGGCGTCGACGAGGTAGGTCAGCGGGTTGACGTGGCTGACCACCTGCAGCCAGGTCGGCATGATCTCGATCGGGTACAGGGCGTTCGAGGCGAAGAACAGCGGCATCGTGAGCACCTGGCCGAAGCCCATGAGGCGGTCGCGGGTGCCGGCCAGCCCGGCGATCGCCATCGACAGGCAGGCGAAGAACCCGGCGCCGAGCATGACGGCGACCCCGGCAGCCACGATCTTGAACGGGTTCGCGGTGACCGAGACGCCGAGCAGCAGCGCGACGGGGATCAGCACCACCACCGGAGACAGCCCGCGCACTCCGGCCGCGAACGCCTTGGCGGCGACGATCGCCTGGCGCGGCGTGGGGGTGACCATCACCTTGGTGAGGATCCCGGCGTCCCGGTCCCAGATGATCTGGATGCCGAAGAAGATCGCGACGAACAGCGCGGACTGCGCGAGGATGCCCGGGGTGAGGAAGGCCAGGTAGGACACCTGGCCCGTCGGGATCGCCCGGATCCGGGCGAAGATCTGGCCGAACACCAGCAGCCACAGGAGCGGCTGCACGGTGCGGGTGAGCAGCTCGGTGTGGTCGTGGCGCAGCTTCTGCAGCTCGACGAGGCTCAGCGCCGCGGTGCGGCGGATCAGGGTGAGCGGTGGCTCAACCCAGCTTGCGCGCGGTGGCGCGGCTGCGACGGACGTCACGGATGCCGTCCTTTCCTGCGGAGGCGGCGAGGTCGACGCCGGCGTGGTGGCGGAAGACGTCTTCGAGCGTCGCGTCCGGCCCCAGGTCGGCCTTGAGCCGGGCCGGTGACCCGGCGGCGGTGAGGCGGCCGCGGTGCATGAGCGCGACGGTGTCGCAGAGCTCGTCGGCCTCTTCCATGTAGTGGGTGGTGAGCAGCACGGTCATGCCGCGCTCGGCGCGCATCGCCCGCACCCGCTCCCACACGCCGTCCCGGGCGATCGGGTCCAGCCCGACCGTCGGCTCGTCCAGCACGAGCAGCGCCGGGTCGCAGACGAGGGCCTGGGCGAGCTCGAGGCGGCGGATCATCCCGCCGGAGTAGGTGCCGGCGAGCCGGTCCGCGGCGTCGAGCAGGTCCATCGCGGCCAGCGCTTCGTCGACGCGTCCCGCCCGCTCGCGCCGCGGCACGTCGTAGAGGCGGGCGAACCACGCGACGTTCTGCCTGCCCGTCAACGCGCCCTCGACGGAGAGCTGCTGCGGCACGTAGCCGAGCAGCCTGCGTACCTGCGTGGCGTGCCGGGCGACGTCGAGGCCGAAGACCGACACCCGGCCCCGCTGCACCGGCAGAAGGGTGTTGACCACCCGCAGCGTGGTGGTCTTGCCGGCACCGTTGGGCCCGAGCAGCCCGAACACCTCGCCGGCGGAGACGGTGAGGTCGAGCCCGTCGACGGCGAACGCGTCGCCGAAGCGGTGCACGAGGGCCTCGACCTCGACGGCGGGAACACCCATCGTTCTCCCCACGGTTGTGCCCTCGGTCATCGCGCACCCGCCCGGATCCCGTCCGGCGCCCCGGCGCGGTCGAGTTGCTCCACCAGCGCGGCCAGGGCGGCCACGCCGACGCTCAGCTGCTCGACCTGCGCGGGATCGAGTGCGTCGAGCGCCGCGGCGAGGACCTGGCGGCGCCGGGCCCGGGCCGCATCCGCACTCTCCTGCGCAGTCGGGGTGAGGCTCAGGCGGCCGACGCGGCGGTCGCCCGGGTCGGTCGCGCGGACGACCAGGTCTCGCGTGACGAGCCGGGACACGATCGTCGAGACGGTGTTGGGCGCGAGCCCCAGCTCCTGGGCCACCTCGGACACCGGCCGCCCGGGCCGCCGCCCGACGAGCAGGACGACCTCGCGCTCGGCGTCGGTCAGCGCGTCGTCGCTGACGGCGGACCCGGCGACGCGGCGCAGCGTGCGACGTACGGCACCGAGGGTGGGGAGCAGTGCATCGAGCAGGGAGTCGTGAGCGGGCACGACCCGACTATAGCTCCGCTTCAGAGGTGTTCTGCAACAGAAGCACCGGCGTCCCGGAACAGGGATGGCGCAGCAGCGGCCACCGTGGGACGGTCGCGCCGTGCGCCCGTCGCTCTACACATTCGCCGGCGGCGAACCGGCTTTCCTCGCCCTCGCCGCCGCCCACCATGCGCGGTGCCTCGCCGATCCCGAGCTGAACCACCCGTTCTCCCATCCCGACCAGCACCCGCAGCACGTCGAGCGGCTGGCGGCGTACTGGGCCGAGGTGCTCGGCGGACCGCCGCGGTTCTCGACGGAGTGCAGCGGCCACTCCGCGGTCCTGCTCATGCACGCGCACAACGGCGACATGGGCGACCTCGGCAGGCGGTTCGTCGCCTGCTTCGTGGCTGCGGCGGACGACGCCGGGCTCCCCGCGGACCCCACGTTCCGCGGCGCGCTGCGCGCGTACATGGAGTGGGCCGTCGCGGACGTACTCGCCTACTCCCCCGTCGACGCCGTGGTCCCGGCCGGCCGGCCGATGCCGCACTGGTCGTGGGACGGGCTGGAGCCGCCCGCGGTGGCGAACGGAGCGACGACCTCGTCCGGCTAACGCAGCCCGGCGGCTCAGCAGCCGTCGAGCTGCCCGGCCTCCTGCATCTCGCGGGCGACCGTGCAGGCGTCCGCCGGCAGGCACCCGGCCACCGCGGCCTTGCTCAGCAGCGCGCGCAGCGTCTGCCGCTCGGCCGGATCGAGCGCGGCGAGGACGGTGTCCTCGACGCTCGCGAGCCGGCGGTCGAGCGCGTCGAGGACAGCTCCTCCCGCCGGGGTCGCCACGATGCGGCGGGCCCGTCGGTCGGCGGGGTCCGGCCGACGCTCGACCAGACCGGCGCGCTCCAGGTCGTCGAGCAGGTGGGTCATCACCGTACGGTCCAGCCCGAGCCGCCGGGCGAGCGCGAGCTGGGTGGGCGGCTCGTCGCGCAGGCAGGCGGTGAGCACCTGGTAGCCCCGCGGGCCACCGGGCACGTCGACGAGCGCGCCTGCCGTCGTCCGCAGGTACGTCCGCATCACCGCACCCAGCGCCCAGCCGAGATCGGACTCGACGGCGGCGGGCGTGGTCATGCACACAGACTAGCGGGAAGGGGAGCTGTACAGATACTCTGCTGGCACGATAGTCTGTGTGACAGAATATCGTGCCAGCCGCGCTCCCTGGGGGAACCGATGACCCTGCTCCGCGTCGACAGCAGCATCCGCACCGACGGTTCGATCAGCCGCGAAGTGGCGGACGTCCTCGAGGAGGCCTGGTCGCGCCACCACACCGGTCCGGTCATCCGCCGCGACCTCGGCCTGGAGCCGCTCCCCGCCCAGGCCTGGGCCGCCGCTGTCACGGCCGGCTCCACGCCCGAGGCGCAGCGCACTCCGCAGCAGCGGGCGGCCGTCGCCTTCGCCGCAGCCCTGGCAGACGAGGTGCTGGCTGCAGACGCGATCGTCGTCGCCTCCCCGCTCTACAACTTCGGTGTCCCGCAGCACCTCAAGGCCTGGATCGACCTGCTCATCACCGACCCCCGGCTCGGTCCCGGCACCGCACCGCTGACGGGCCGCCCGCTCGCGCTGGTGATCGCCCGCGGCGGCGGCTACGGCCCGGGCACGCCCCGCGCCGGCTGGGATCACGCCACCCCGTACCTGCGGCAGATCTTCGGTGCGGTGCTGGGCGCGGACCTGAGGGTGGTCGAGGCCGAGCTGACACTCGCGGCCGTCGTCCCCGCCATGGCGTCGCTGGTCCCCGAGGCCGAGCGGCTGCGCGCCCAGGCCCGGGAGCTGGCCGCGGAGGCGGGCCGGGCGCTGGCCGAGCGGGTCGCCGTCGCCGCATGATCGTGGGCTCGCGCCGGCCGGGGGGCGGCGCGAGCCCGCTTCCCCACGTCAGGCCGGGCGCGGGGCGTACATGATGACGGCCACTCCGACCAGGCAGATCAGCGCGCCGATGAAGTCCCACCGGTCGGGGCGGAACCCGTCGAGCGCGACCCCCCACAGCAGTGACCCTGCGACGAACACCCCGCCGTAGGCGGCCAGGATGCGCCCGAAGTTCGCGTCGGGTTGCAGGGTCGCCACGAACCCGTAGGCGCCGAGCCCGATCACGCCGGCGCCGATCCAGGTCCAGCCGCGGTGCTCGCGCACCCCCTGCCACACCAGCCAGGCGCCGCCGATCTCGGCGACCGCGGCCAGGACGAACAGGCCGATCGAGCGAGCGACGGTCACGGCGTCAGCGTAGATCGCCAACCGATCACGTCACGGGCGTCCGCGATGCATCTCCGCCCGCTGCTGCATCGCGTCCAGCACCGCGACCTGCCCTGGCGGCACCCGTACGTCCAGCTGGGTGCCGGCGGCCGACGCGCGCAGGTCGAAGGTGAAGAACGCACAGCAGCCCGTCTCCCGGCTCATCAGGTTCCGGGCCGCCGACACCGTCTCCTCGCCGGCGGGCAGGTGTAGCCGCAAGCCGGTCGAGTCCACCCGTTCGGACGGCCGCACCGCGGTCGCGAACAGCTCGTCGAACTCCGCCACCCGCACCGGCTGCTCCACCGTCGGCAGCGTGCACGCCTGCGGCACCCAGGTCATCGTCCCCACCACCTTCCCACGCGCCCACACGGTAGGTCTGCACGCCTGACGGTGTCTCTCCCCGCGCAGCAGCGGGCACCGGCGACACTGCGTGACGTTGTCCGCGTTCAGCAGGGCCAAGCCATGTCGATTCCCTTCGGGACACCGCGCCTCGCATAACCTCCCGTCCGGAGGTTCCAGGTCGCCCAGCAGCTCGTCAGATCTTCAGTCGCATGAGCACTCTCACCAGAGGCCAACACCGCTCCCAGGCACTCCGAAATCGATACCCGAGCGTGACAGAGAGGGGAGGATCACGATGTGACCACTGCACCGCTCCACGCTCTGCCTGCGGCGAAGCGTCGTCGGCTCATCACCATCGGACTGCTCCGAGCTTCAGCAGCCACCGCCGCTCTCGTTGCGGTGTACTACCTGTTGCCGCTCGACCACCTGGCCAGTGTTCCGCTGGGGGTGTCCCTCGCGGTTGGGTTGCTCGCGTTGGCCTCGATGACGGTCTATCAGGTACGAGCGATCATCAGAGCTCGATACCCGGGCATTCGGGCGGTCGAGGCGCTCGCAGTCACCGCACCACTTTTCCTACTTTTGTTTGCGGCCATCTACACCCTGATGGCTCATGCCGATGCCAGCAACTTCAACGTGTATGCGTTCACACGCACGGATTCGCTGTACTTCACGGTCACCGTCTTCGCCACGGTCGGCTTCGGAGACATCACCGCAACCAGCCAAGCGGCCCGCCTCATCGTCACCGCACAGATGATCCTCGACCTGATCGTCCTCGGCCTCGGGATCCGCGTGTTCCTCGGCGCCGTCCGACGTGGCCAACAAAGCACAGCCTCGCGGGAGACGGAGTCACGCTGAGCGCCAGGAGCGACCCGCCATCACGGTGGGCCCCGGCCTGTGCTCATGAGGCGGGTGCCCACCGGTCCTCGGTGTGGTGTAGACGGCATGCGAAGTTTCGGCTTGTCGGCTTGTCGGCTTGTCGGCTTGTCGGCTTGTCGGCTTGTCGGCTTGTCGGCTTGTCGGCTTGTCGGCTTGTCGGCTTGTCGGCTTGTCGGCTCGATCGGGCCAGGTATCGGGGTCGAGGGCCGGGGCGGGGAGCCTGATGGCGCGATGAGCGACGCATCCGGGGCGGAGGGTTCCCCGCCGCTGACCCGCACGCGGCAGTTCTGGGTGCTGCTGGGCTACGCGGCCGCCCTCGGCGTCGTCGGTGCACTCGCCAGCTTGGTGTTCATGGGGGTCATCGGCTTCGGCGACAACTGGTATGTCGTTGCCGGTCCTGGCTGGTTCGGCGGGCGATGGTGGTGGATCGCGGTCACCACAGCGGCCGGTGTCGTGGTCGGGCTGCTTCGTCGGGCGACCCGGCTGCCGGAGCACACCCCTGGTCTGATCGCCGATCTGCAGGAGGGCCGGGTCGAACCGCGGCTGGTCCCCGGGATCGTGGCCGTCTCGGCGGTGTCGCTGATCGGCGGAGCCAGTCTCGGACCGGAGAAGGCGTTGGGATCCATCGGTGGCGGCGCCGGTACCTGGGTGTCCCGGCGACGCCCGCTGCGGGCGGACGAGTCGCAGGTGAACACGCTGGCCGGCTTTGGCGGCGCATACGGCGGGCTGTTCTCCAGCACGGTCATCGTGGTCATGATGATCATGGAGGTGGCGCGGCTCGGCGGGCGGCAGTTCACCAAGACACTGGTCGGCGCGATCGTCGCGTCCAGTGTGTCCTTCGCCGTCTACTTCGCCGTCGCCGGTGCGGTGTTCCTGGATGCCTACCCGGTTCCGCACTACGAGTTCGAGGACTGGCAACTGCTGGCGGCCGTGCCGCTGGGCCTGTTCGCGGCCGCCGTGACCGCGCTGCTGGCCCTCTTCGTCAAGCTCTGGGAGATGCTTTTCCGTCGGCTGAAGTTGCCGGGCGTCGCAAAATCCACGCTCGGCGGCGCGATCTTCGGGCTGGTCGGAGTGGCACTGCCCCTGACCCTGTTCACCGGCAGCGACCAGCTCAACACCGTGATCACCGACGCCGGGACCCTCGGGCTGGGCCTACTGGTGGCCCTGCTCATCGGAAAGATGCTCACCTTCGGCGTGAGCCAGGCCAGCGGCTTCATCGGCGGCCCGATCTTCCCGGCACTGTTCATCGGCGGAACAGCCGGGGTCCTCGTCCACCAGGTGTTCCCCGGCGTGCCGCTCGGGCTGGCGTTCACCTGCCTGCTCGCCGCCGTCCCCGGAGCCATGGTGGCCGCTCCGTTCTCCATGGTGCTGCTGGCCGCATTCCTCACCGCGGTGGGGGCGCTGCAAACTGCGCCCATCCTGATCGCCGTGCTCACCGCTTTCCTCACCATGGAGGGCATCAAGTACCTCCTCAACCGCGATCAACACACCGACGCAGCCGCGGACAACAGGAAGCCGCCACCAGACCCACCCACAGACGCCTAGAGGTGGTTTTCAGAGGTCGTTGCCGATCGTTCTCGTGGCCGCGTTCAGGTTGGCCGCAGCCGTCCCTGACGACACACCCTGGCACGGCGTCGCCGTCTTCGGCCTGGCGGGGCTGGGCTGTTCCGCCCTCCTCCCACTCACGATCAGCCTCGGCCAAGACTCCCTCACCACCATGTCGACGGCCCAGCACAGGGACGTCCGGGTCTCGAGCGCATTCATCCGCGCAGGGTGATCCGCCGACCCCTCGTACCGGGCTATCCAGGTACCCCTGGCAGGTGGCCGGGCCGAAGGGGTGACGAGATGCCGAAGGGGTGACGAGATGAGGCCTGATGTGGGAATCGGACAGGACCTGACTCACCTCGAGTTCACCGGCTCGAGGCCGGCCCAGCCGGGCAGGCCCGGGGACCGGACCGCCAGGAGCCGATCGTGAATTGGCTCGCGGGAGTGGTCCTGTTCCTCCTGGTCGTCGCGTGGTTCGTTCCCGCCGTCCAGCCGCTGGTCGCGCTGGGCACTCTCGTTCTGATCGTGCGGGGTGCGGAGGTCGACTACGAACTCTTCATGCGGTCGCCGCGGTGAGCAGGCGCCCTGGTGCTCGGGTCGGTGACAAACGAGGTACCTCAACGCTCTTCTCGTCGGCGATCCGCGTGTCGTCGAGAGTGTTCACAGGAAGGCTGTGGTCAAGGTGATCGCGACGGTCGGCGAGACAGCCGTGCTCGCCGCTGTGGATCCGGTTCCGTGGGCCAGAGCGCAGATGGCGTTCACTCTGATGTTCCACATCATCCTGGTGCCGCTCGGCGTGTCGTGGGCCTTCATGACGTTGATCGCCAA
Organism: uncultured Actinomycetota bacterium; assembly: GCA_963720845.1. GTDB lineage: Bacteria > Actinomycetota > Actinomycetes > Mycobacteriales > Pseudonocardiaceae > Pseudonocardia. The sequence continues at coordinate 60,936 of CAVRHG010000053.1, forward strand.
CTACCGGGCCGTCAGGCACGGCGATCGGGACGCGCTCATGCTGGCTCAGCGCTGGTCGAAGTACATGGCCGTGACGTTCGCGGTGGGCGCGGTGACCGGCACCGTCCTGAGCTTCGAGTTCGGTCTGCTGTGGCCGCGGTTCATGGGCCAGTGGGGCGCGGCTTTCGGTGTGCCCTTCGCCTTCGAGGGTTTGTTCTTCTTCACCGAGGCGATCTTCGTTGCGATCTACATCTTCGGCTGGCGTCGGCTGAGGCCGTGGGCGCATTTCTGGACCGGTGTTCCCGTCGTCCTCGCCGGGATCCTCGGCAGCGTGTCGGTGGTCGCGGCCAACGCGTGGATGAACGCACCGTCGGGGTTCACGCAGAATGCCGAGGGCACCGTGGTCGCCGTCGACCCCCTACGAGTGATCTTCAACGACGCGATGCCGCTGCAGGCGGCGCACATGGTCGTCGCCGCCTATCTCGTCGGTGGCTTCCTCATCGCCTCGGTGTACGCCACGGGCATGCTGCGGGGACGCACGGACCGCTACCACCGGCTGGGGTTCGTCATCGCGTTCAGTGTCGCGGCGGTCGCGACACCGATCCAGATGGGTGTGGGAGACTCGCTGGCCCGCTGGGTGTACAACAACCAGCCGGTCAAGTTCGCCGCGATCGAGCTCGTGCCCACCACGAGCAGCGACGTCCCCGAGACGCTGCTGGGCCGGCTCAACGACGACGGCACGGTCAGCGGCGGCCTTCCCATCCCGGGGTTGGCCTCGTGGCTGTCCGACCCGAGTACCGGCCGGTCGACCGTCGTGCAGGGGTTGGACACGGTGCCCGCGGACGACCAACCGACCGTCCGTCAGGTCAACATCGTCCATCTCGCCTGGGACGCCATGGTCGGCCTGGGAACATTGCTGTTCCTGTTGTCGGCGTGGTACGGCCTCAGCTGGATCTTCCGGCGCCGGATGCCGGCGAGCAGGTGGTTCCTGCGGGCGGCAGCCGCCTCGGGTGTCCTGTCCGTGATCTGCCTGGAGGCCGGCTGGATCGTGGCCGAGGTCGGCCGCCAGCCGTGGATCGTCTACGGAATCATGAAGGTCGAGGACGCCGTCACCGGCAACACCGGGGTCTGGATCTCCTTCTGCGCGGTCGTCGTGTTGTACCTCGCGGTGGGTACCACCACGATTCTGGTCCTGCGGGGAATGAGCAGGCGGTTCCGCAGGGCCGGCGGCTTCGTCGACCACGATGCGCCCTACGGACCGAGCGCGCCGCCCGAGGAGACTTCCCCGACGCGCGAGGAGGTGGCCCGGTGAGCGCCGCGGTCGCCGCGGTCGCCGCGGTGCTGCTGGCGGCGGTGCTCGCGTACGCACTGTTCGGAGGCGCCGATTTCGGGGCCGGGTTCTGGGACCTGACGGCAGGCGGCCCGGAGCGCGGCGCCCGCCCGCGCGCTGTCATCGAACACTCGATCGGACCGGTGTGGGAAGCCAACCACGTCTGGTTGATCTTCATCTTCGTTGTGCTGTGGACGTCGTTCCCGGAGGCGTACGCCTCGATCACGCTGACGCTGTTCGTGCCGCTGATGATCGCGGCCCTGGGCATCGTGCTGCGCGGGGCGAGCTTCGCCTTCCGTAAGGTGGTCGTCACGACGCGCAACCGTCGCCTCTTCGGAGCCGGGTTCGCCGCCTCTTCGGTGCTGGTTCCGTATTGCATGGGAGCGATCGTCGGCGGGATCGCCACGGGAAGAGTGCCGCCCGGCGGCCAGGCGGGTGATCCGGTGGACAGCTGGATCAACCCGACCTCCATCGTCGGTGGGGTCCTGGCCGTCGTGGCGGCGGCCTATCTGTCGGCGGTCTATCTCGAGTGGGATGCCCGGCGTCTGGGCCAGACGGACATTGCCGAGTACTTCCGCCGCCGCGCAGTCGCCTCCGCCGTCGTGGTGGCCGTGATCGCGGCCGCAGGTGCTTTCGTGCTGCGCGCCGATGCCGCCTACCTGTTCGACGGGCTCACCTCCCGCGCCCTGCCGGTGCTGATCCTCAGCGGCGCCTGCGGCGTCGGCGCTGTCCTGCTGCTGGTGCGCGACGCCGCCCGTGGCGCCCGCGCACTGGCCCTGGCCGCGGTCGCCGGCGCCGTCGTCTCCTGGGGTGTGGCGCAGTCGCCCTACATCCTGCCGGAGAGTCTGACGTTCTCCGCGGCCGCGGCTCCTTCCGGCACCTTGACCGCGGTGCTGGCCGCGGTCGTGCTCGCCGCCGTCATCGTGCTGCCCGGTTTCGTCCTGCTCTACGTCCTCGATCAGCGCGGTCTCCTTCCCGACGAGGGTGTCGACGACGTGGCCGATCGCCTGGCTGAGGACGCGTCGCCTGGCTGAGGACGCGCCGGATCAGCGCGCTCGGTAACTGAAAACGATTGAAGGAGTCAGGCACATGAGCCTCACAGCATCACCGTTCCCGCCGATCGCCGACTACGCGTTCCTGTCGAACTGCCACACCGGGGCGCTGGTCGCGCCGGACGGCTCGGTCGACTGGCTGTGCGTGCCTGCGTTCGACTCACCCAGTGCGTTCGGGAACCTCCTTGACCGTGGCGCGGGCTCGTTCCGGTTCGGCCCCTTCGGCATCAATGTGCCCACCGCGCGCACGTACGTGCCCGGCACCCATGTGCTGACCACTACCTGGCACACCCCCGGTGGCTGGATCGTCGTCCACGACGCCTTGACGATGGGGCCACGACAGGGGCCGGACACGGTCACCCCGCACACCAGACCGCCCGCCGACGACGACGCCGAGCATCTCCTCGTGCGGACCGTGGAGTGCCTGGAAGGCGCCGTCGAGATCGAACTGGTCTGCGAACCGGCGTTCGACTACGGCCGCGAACCCGCCGCGTGGACGCTGATCGACGACGCGGGCCACGCCGCCGACGCCCGCGGCGCCGGGGTCACCCTGCGGCTGAGCACCGACCTGTCGATCGGCATCGAAGGAGGCTCCGCCCGGGCCCGTCATGTGCTGGCGAAAGGCGAGCGGGCCTTCTGCGCAGTGTCCTGGGCCGACGGTCTCGCCGCCCCCACCGACGTCGCCGACGCCGCCGCACGGATCGACGCGACCGTCCGGTTCTGGCGCAGCTGGCTCGACCGAGCGCGCATCCCCGACCACCGGCTACGGCACCCGCTCGAGCGATCAGCACTCACGATCAAGGGCCTGACCTACATGCCCACCGGCGCCACCGTCGCCGCGCTGACCACCTCACTGCCGGAAACGCCCGGCGGCGAACGCAACTGGGACTACCGCTACACCTGGATGCGCGACAGCACCTTCACCCTGCAGGCGCTGCACTACCTCCTCCTGGACTGGGAGGCCGACGAGTTCATGCAGTTCGTCGCCGACGTCGAACCGACCGAGGACGGCAGCCTGCAGATCATGTACGGGATCGACGGCCGGCGAGACCTCACCGAGTCGACCCGAGACGAACTGTCCGGCTACGAGGGCGCCCACCCGGTACGGATCGGGAACGGCGCGTTCAACCAGCGCCAGAACGACGTCTACGGAGCGGTACTCGACTCCATCCTCCTGCACACCCGCCGCAGCCAACACCTGCCACGACGCCTGTGGCCCCTCGTGCAGTCCCAGGCAGAGCGCGCCATCGCCGCCTGGCGCGAACCCGATCAGGGAATCTGGGAAGCCCGCGGGAAACCCCAACACTACGTGTCATCCAAACTGATGGGCTGGGTCGCCCTGGACCGGGCCGCCAAACTGGCCGAGATCCGCGGCGACCGCACACTCCAGCAGACCTGGGCCGAGACCGCCGAGGAAATCCGCGCCGACATCCTCGCTCACGGCGTCAGCGACCGCGGCGTCCTCCGCCAGCATTACGACACCGACGCGCTCGACGCCTCCACACTGCTCGCCCCGCTGTTCGGTTTCCTCCCCGGAAGCGACGAGCGGATCAAGAACACCGTCGAGGCCATCTCATCCGAGCTGTCCGAGAACGGGTTCGTGCTGCGTTACGTCACCGACGAGACCGACGACGGCCTGTCCGGCAAGGAAGGCACCTTCCTCATCTGCAGCTTCTGGCTGGTGACCGCGCTCACCATCATCGGTGAGATGCGGCGAGCCAACGACCTCATGGAACGCCTCCTGCGGATCGCCTCACCCCTCGGCCTCTACGCCGAGGAATTCGAGGTCGACCGCGCCCGCCACCTCGGCAACTTCCCCCAGGCCTTCTCCCACCTCGCCCTCATCGAAGCCGCCGGCCGGATCATCCTCGCCGACCGACTCGAGGAGTGGACGGGATGAACGGGCCCGACCCGACGGCCGATCGGGTGCTCGTCCTGGGCGGTGGACTGGCCGGAGTCGCCTGTGCGCAGAAGCTGGGCGACGAGGGGATCGACGTTGTGCTGGTGGACCGCAATGACTACCACCAGTTCCAGCCGTTGCTCTACCAGGTGGCGAGTTCGCAGCTCCCCGCCGAAGACATCGCCCGGCCGCATCGGGTGATCTTCGCGGACTACCCGTCGGTGACACTCGTGACCGCGGACGTATCCGCGGTCACCCTCTCCCCACCCCGCCTGGTGCTGTCGGACGGGCAGACCTTGGCCGGCTCTCACCTGGTGATGGCCGCGGGTGCCCGGCCGAACTTCTTCGGTGTGCCCGGGGCAGCCGAGCACGCATTCCCGCTGTACTCGGTGGCCGACGCCGAGCGGCTGCGCCTGCACCTGCAGCATCTGCTGCAGGAGGCCATGGCCGGGCGCGGTTCCGCTGAGCCAGGGGCGCTCGACGTCGTGGTCGTGGGTGGGGGCCCGACCGGGGTCGAGACCACCGGTGCCTTGGCCGAGCTGATGCAGGCTCTGCAGAGCACCGGCCGCCTCGACCCCGCCGGGAAGATCACCATCGTTGATCGCTCGTCGACCCTTCTCGGGCAGTTCTCGAGCAAGGCGCACGACTACGCCCTGGCCAAGCTCACCGAGGTCGGTGCGGACGTCAAGCTCGAGGTCGGCGTCACCGCCGTCCATCCTGACCGGGTCGAGTTCGACGACAAGACCACGATCCCAGCACGAACCGTGGTGTGGGGCGGTGGGGAATCGGGCTCGGCAGTCGCGCAAACCCTCGGGCCGGTCCTCGGCCGCGGCGGACGCGTCGATGTCAGGCCCGACCTGACCCTCGACGGCTATCCGGGTGTCTACGCCGTCGGCGATGTCGCGAACATCCCTTCCGGTGACCACGGCGCGCCGACGTTGCCACAGCTTGGCTCGGTGGCCCAGCAGTCAGGCCGGTGGGCGGCCGAGAACATCCTGCGTGAGCGCGCGCAGAAACCGGCAAAGCCCTTCAGGTACAAGGACAAGGGCATCATGGCGATGATCGGTCGCAACGCCGCCATCGCCGAGGTCGGAAAGCATCGCCACCAGGTCGAGGGCCCGCTCGCCTTCGCGGCGTGGCTGGGTGTCCACGCCATGCTCCTGAGTGGCACCCACAGCAAGACCGACGCGTTCCTGACGTGGGCCTGGGACTACTTCGACCGCGACCACGCCGCAACCGTGGAAGCGTCGTCGGTGCCGCAGCGCATCGCCTGGGGCGACGACGACCAGGACGCCCCGCACATCTCGCTCGACCGGCCGCAATCCGCCGACACTCCCGCAACGACATGAGAAGACAGCCAAGGTCGACGAATACGACGTGATCATCGTGGGGTCGGACGCTGCGGTGTGCCGAACAAACGGGTAAGCCGCAGATACTCGGCCTGGCCTGCGGCGCCAGCGCGTCGGCAAGGCCGGTGGCGAAGGACTGCAGCGCTGGGGCGCCGTGGGTGTCGACCCGCCGCAGCACGCTGTCCCGGCTGATGACCATGCCCGGATCCGCCTGGCGGCGCCCGTCGTCACCTGGTCTGGGTGATGACTCGGCGGCGTTGACGACAGTTGACGACGATACGAAAGCTGGTTTGCACCGGCCGTTCCGGCCGAGACCCGATGAACAACGCCGACAGCCACATCGACGCCCTGTGCCACGTCATCCACGACGGGCGTTGTACAACGACACCGCTTCCAGCACCACCGCCTGCAGCGACCGGTTCCCCGGTCAACCCCATCGCGATCCTGTCACCATGAACCGATTGTGTCGCGACCCTGCCTTGCTCACGCATCCCGCTTGCGACGGTTGCCGATCCGCCGCCACAGCCGACGCACGAACCTCAGCGTCAGCACGCCCACCACGATCAGCACGACGATGTTGAGCAGCAACTGGAGCAGGGAACCCCGTGCCTCGCTCCAGCTGCCGAACGCGCTCGCGACCCCGATGTCGGACGCGGCCGGGATGGTGGTCACCGAGATGAACACCCCAATCAGGGTGTTGGTCCGCGCGTGGGTCAGCGAGACGATCCCGACGATGCCGGCCAGGACCGCGACGACCAGCGATAAGAGGTTCGGGGTGTCGATCAGGTTGGTGACCGGCCGACTCCCCAGCCGGAACGCCGTGGGCTCCAGGCCGAGGACACGGACCAGCAGGCCGAATGCGAACGCGGCCACGATGGCCAGCAAGAACCCGATGGTCAACGCGGCCAGCCCCTCCCGGACCGCCTGCCCGGTGTGCCGGTCCAGCCCCAGCGCGATGCTCGTGATCGCCCCGTACTCGGGGCCGAGGACCATCGCCGCGACGATGAGGATCTGTGAGTTGGTGAGGATCCCGACCGCACCGATGACCCCCGCGATGATCAGAAAGAGGTAGAAGCTCGGCGAGTAGGTCCCGTCGGCGCGGATGCGGGCCTCGACGTCCTCCCAGACCGGGGCGTTGGCGAGCGCACCCAGCTGCTGGGTCTCGACGTCGGCCGCCCGCCCGGAGATCGCCAGCTCGACCGGCTCGATCACAATGGAGCCGCGTCGGTCCACCTGGAGGCGGCGCAGGCTCGGGAGCACCGTGTTCGCCGTGCCGTTCAGCACGTCGCACTCGATGGCGTCCCCGTCGGGGTTGCGCACCCGGCCCGGAAGCACGACCAGGTTCAGCACACCCGGATCGCCTGCCAGCAACGCGATGATCTTCTCGGTCAGGTCCGACGGGCTGACCACGCGGAGGTGGATCATGCCTACTCCGGCCTACCGTGAAATCTGCGCGGACGTTCCGGCCCGCACCGGCACGGCCCCCGGGCCCGAGGCAGGCTCGGCCATGGTCCGCTGGGGCGGCGCCGGAGGATCGATCGAGCCGTCCGTGCTGACCAGGGCAGTCATCCGCAGGTCTCCGATCAACCCCCGTTCGGCGATTGCGGCCTCAGCCATGGGTTCCTCCGTGGGCCGATGTGCCGAGGCAGCGGACTCTGACGACCATCCACCGGGGCACGCTCGCGGCGCATCACCCGCGACGGAGGAGTGGTCGTACCCGTACCAGGGCCTCGTGCGGTGCCTCGCGGTGCCGCCGGATCCAGCCGTGCGTGCTCAACGGACTGGTCGCGGCGGGCGCGCGGCCCGACCACCCGAGCAAGGTGATGCACGGGCCCAGCCGCCGCAGCACGCTACCCATAGGGTCATGGCGTCGCGCCCGGCCCGCGTGACCTGAGCGGCAATGAGTCGGGACGAGGGGATGCGCGTGACCGACGACCGGCACTACGACGTGATCATCATTGGGACGGGCGCCGGGGGTGGCACACTCGCCCACCGGCTGGCCCCGACGGGTAAGCAGGTGCTTCTGCTCGAACGCGGTGGCTACCTGCCCCGTGAGCGCGACAACTGGGACTCCACCGCGGTCTTCGTCAAGGGCAAATACCGGGCACCGGAGTTCTGGTACGACGCCGACGGCGACCAGTTCCCGCCGGAGGTCAACTACTACGTCGGGGGCAACACCAAGTTCTATGGCGCCGCGCTGTTCCGGCTGCGCCCGCAGGATTTCGGCGAGCTCCGCCACCATGGCGGAATGTCCCCAGCGTGGCCGCTGCGCTACGAGGACTTCGAGCCGTACTACACCCAGGCCGAGCATCTTTACCTGGTCCATGGCCGCCACGGCGAGGACCCCACGGAGGGGACGGCCAGCGAGCAGTACCGCGAGCCGCCGGTGCAGCACGAGCCACGGATTCAACAGCTCTCCGATGACCTGGAGAAGCAGGGCCTGCACCCGTTCCACCTGCCGATCGGGGTGAACCTGACCCAGGACGAGCGTGGGATGGCCACCCACGCCAGCGCCTGCATTCGCTGCGACCGGGTGGACGGCTTCCCGTGCCTGCTCGGCGCCAAGTCCGACGCCCAGGTGATCTGCGTCGATCCGGCGCTCGAGCACGACGGTGTCCACCTGGTCACCGACGCCCACGTGCGCCGCCTGGAGACCGATCCCGCGGGCCGCACGGTCACCACCGTGGTGGCCGAGCTCGGCGACGGCTCACCCGCCCGGTTCAGCGCCGACATCGTGGTGGTCGCGGCAGGCGCGGTGAACTCCGCGGTCGTGCTGCTCGCCTCCGCCAACGACCGGCACCCGAACGGGCTGGCCAACGGCTCCGGCGTCGTGGGCCGCCACTACATGCGCCACAACAACCTCGCCCTCATGGCCCTTTCCAAGGAGCCCAACCCCACCCGGTTCCAGAAGACCCTCGCCGTCAACGACTGGTACCTGGGCAGCGACGACTTCGACTACCCGCTCGGCGGCGTGCAGATGCTCGGCAAGTCCGACGCTGAGCAGATCCGCGCCAACGCCCCGCACTGGGCCGGGGCGGTATCACCCGGGATGCCCTTCGAGGTGCTGGCCCACCACGCCGTCGACTTCTGGCTCTGCGGCGAGGACCTCCCGCTGCCCGAAAACCGCGTCACCCTCGACCGCGACGGCGGCATCCACCTGGCGCTGGACGAGAAGAACAACACCGAGGGGCTCAAGCGCCTGCGGCACGAGCTGCAGCGCCGGCTCAGTGACCTCGGCATGCACGAGAAGCACCTGCTGCACCACAGCATCTACATGCACAAGGGCATGCCGATCGGCGCCACCGCGCACCAGGCCGGCACGGTCCGGTTCGGCACCGACCCCGCGAGTTCGGCCCTAGACATCAACTGCAAGGCCCACGAACTCGACAACCTCTACGTCGTCGACACCAGCTTCTTCCCCAGTATCGGCGCGGTGAACCCGTCCCTGACGGCCATCGCGAACGCACTGCGCGTCGGCGACCACCTGATCGAACGACTCGGATGACCGGAGATGACGCTGACATGGAGATGACGCTGACATGACGAGCACAGCAGCGGACCGGGTGGACGCACTGGTCATCTTCGGCGCGACCGGTGACCTGGCCAAGCTGGAGACCTTCCCGGCACTGGTCGGGCTGGTCGACCGAGGCGTCCTGGACGTGCCGGTGATCGGGGTCGCCAAGAGCGGCTGGGGACTCGACCAATTCCGCGACTACGCCGCCGCATCACTCAAGCTCAACGGCATGGACCCGGACAGCCCGGCCGCCCGAACGATGCTCGGGCTGCTGCGCTACGTCGACGGCGACCTCGACGACCCGGCCACCTACACCGCGATGTCGAACGAGATCGGCAACGGGACCCGGGCACTGTTCTACCTGGAGGTGCCACCGGTCCTGTTCGGGCGCATCGCCCAGGGCATCTCCGGGGCCGGGCGCGCCGACGGCGCCCGGGTGATGGTGGAGAAGCCGTTCGGCACCGACCTGGCCAGCGCGCAGCAGCTGAACCAGACGATGCAGCGGTTCTTCCCCGACGACGCGGTCTACCGAGTCGACCACTGGCTCGGGCTGGACCCGCTGAACAACGTGCTGGTCGCCCGGTTCGCCAACTCCATCCTCGAGCCGCTGCTCAACCGCACCCACGTCGCCAACATCCAGATCACCATGGCCGAGGCGTTCGACGTCGCCGACCGTGGCCGGTTCTACGACCGCACCGGCGCGATCCGTGACGTGGTGCAGAACCACATGCTGCAGGTGCTGGCCAGCGTGCTGGCCGACCCCCCGACCGGGCAAGGCGTCGACTCCTGGCTCGACGCCAAGACCCGGGTGATCAGCGCGCTGCGCCCGCTGACCCCCGCCGACACCGTCCGCGGCCAGTATGACGGCTACCGCGAGGTCTCGGGCGTCGACCCGCGCTCGACCACGGAGAGCTACGTCGCGGTCCGGCTCGCCCTGGACTCGTGGCGCTGGGCAGGTGTGCCCATCCTCATCCGGGCAGGCAAGACCATGCCGGTCACCGCGACCGAGGTCAGCATCCGCTTCCACCGGCCGCCGCACGACCTCTTCGGCGTCAATGACCCGGAGATGACCAACGCGCTGCGGTTCCGCATCTGGCCCGAAACCCGGATGACACTCGACCTCGCCGGGAAGAAGCCCGGCGCCGGCCGGATCCCCCAACTGCAGGCACTGTCCTTCGCCGAGGAACCCGGCTCGGACATGCGACCCTACGACCGGCTCATCGGCGCTGCGCTGGACGGGAACCGGCTACCGTTCGCCCGCCAAGACGCCGTGGAGGCCGCCTGGAAGGTCGTCGATCCGATACTCGACGACGTCGTTCCCGTGCACAGCTATCAGCGCGGCAGCTGGGGGCCGAAGGAGGCCGACGCCCTGCTGCCCGACGGGCACCGCTGGCACGACCCGGTCGCCTGATCGACCTGGGCGGAGGCGTTCGGCGACCACGGCGGCCGGTGTCGGTCTCTACCGTAAGCATCGCGCCTCCGAGCGCAACCACACGGCCCTCCCGCGGCCGTCCCGCGCGAGCCACGACTCATCCTATCGAGGTGATGCCCAGCCGTCTGATCAACTGCAAGGATGATCCTTCCGACGATCGGCCGGAGGAGCTGCAATGAGTACCACGATTCCGTCCCATTCGATGACAGACGAGGAACCGCACAACTCCCGGTGGGCCACCGGCCTGGTCCTGTTCGCCGGAGTCGTGATGATGGTGGCCGGGGTGTGGCACGCGCTCGCCGGGGTCGGTGCGCTGGTGAACGACAAGGTCTACGTCTCGACCTCGGGGTACATCTACAGCTTCGACCTGACCGGATGGGGCTGGATCCACATCCTGCTGGGCATTCTCGTCGCCGCTGCCGGTTTCGTCGTCTTGATGGGCATGGTGTGGGCACGTGTCGTCGGGATCGTGCTGGCGTCGCTCAGCCTGATCGCCAACTTCATGTTCCTTCCCCACTACCCGCTCTGGTCGCTCCTGATCATCGCACTCGACATCGCGGTGATCTGGGCCCTGGCCACCTACCGCACCGAGTTGATCTGAACTGAGCGGAAGCTCACCACAGACACCCCGCCTCCGGCGCCCGCTGCACAGGCCGCACCGGCCAGCCTTCTGTGAAATTGAGGCAGCCTCAACTCACGCCTGGTGGGAGTGGGATGGGGGGCTGCCCGCAGGAGCACCCGCACGTGTCAACCGAGCATACGAATCGCCATCGGGCAACTGATCGTGCGCCTCGCGCGCTCGGATCGAAGACTCCGTGATCCTGGTGACGGTATGAGCTGGCAACTGCTCGTGGAGTTCGTGGTCTCGATCGCGTATGGCGTATTGTCCTCGCTCGTCCCGATCTTCAACAGCGAGATCTACATCGTGGCGTCGCAGGTGGGAGGGTTCGCCGAGGAGGCCACGACGGCGGTCGGCTGTGCCATCGGACTGAGCGTCGGCAAAGTCGGCACGGTCCTCGCTCTGCGTCGCGGCGCCAGTTTCAGGTGGGTGCGGCGGATACGCGATCGCCCCCGCAAGCCGGCCGGTAGGTTTCGGACGAGGTTGCGAGGCTGGTCGGACCGCATGTTTGGGCTTCTGGGTGAGCCCCGATGGGGAGCGGCGATCGTCTTCCTCTCCGCCTGCGTGTATGTTCCGCCGTTGTACGCGGTGACGCTCGCCGTAGCAGACACGCGGATGTCGGTCATCCCCTTCGGCATCGCCGTCCTCGTCGGACGGATGTTGCTATTTCTGGCCATAGCCTTCGGGGTCTCTGCTTTGGTCCACTGAGCCCTTGTGGCCGACCCCGTCCGGCCCGCGCACGAGTGGATTGGACACCGATGCCGGGAGCGCCGCGCGGGTTGCCTCCACGGTCCCACCTCGCTCACCTGGCCTGGGTGATGGCTCGACGACGTGGACGCCGACACGATGGGCGGCACACCGGCCGAACCGGCCGGAACCCACAGGAGACCCGCACCCATGGCCACCCACCCGGGACCCGAGGACCACTCCGGCGCACCCCGGCTCACGTCGGCGGAGTTCGATGCGCTGTTCACGCAGCTCCGGGAGGCGACGGCCCGGGGTCCGGACGACCGGCGCGGCGCCCTGAACAACCTCACCCCGGCGCACGTACTAGCCGCGATCGGGGAGGTCCGATCGGGCCGAACCGTCTCCCTCGCCGCGCCGATCGAGACGGTGGCGTCCCCGGACAATCCCGCACCCTGCAGCCACGCGCTGACCGGCGACGTCGGTGACCAGGCGGTGACACCAGGCCTGCACTTCGCCATGGACAGGCTGGCGATGAACGTGCACGGCAACGCCGACAGCCACATCGACGCCCTGTGCCACGTCATCTACGACAGGGCGCTGTACAACGGCGTGCACCCCGGCACCGTCACACCCGGCGGCGAAACCGCGCTGTCGATCGACGTGGCCCGCGACGGGATCGTGGGACGGGGGGTGCTACTCGACATCCCTCGGGTGCGCGGCGTGTCGTGGCTGGAGCCGGGCGACCACGTGACCGCCGCCGACCTCGAGGCGGCAGAACGCGCGCAACACGTCCGGATGCGCACCGGCGACCTGCTCTTCGTCCGCGTCGGACATCGCCGACGCCGCGACGAGCTCGGGGCATGGGACGCGGCGAAGGCTCGCGCCGGACTGCATCCGACCACGCTGCCGCTGCTCGCCGAACGCGGGATCGCCGCGCTGGGCAGCGACGGCAACAACGACACCGCTCCCAGCACCACCGTCGGCATCGACTTCCCGATCCACGTGCTCGCCATCAACGCGATGGGCCTGCACCTACTGGACTACCTGCAGTTCGAGGAGCTGGTGCCGCTCTGCGAGGACGCGGACCGCTGGACGTTCCTGTGCGTCATCGCTCCGCTGCGGCTGCCGTCGGCGACCGGTTCCCCGGTCAACCCCATCGCCATCCTGTGATCGCGCTGAACGAGCGCCTCGTGCGGTCGGGATACCCGGGGCCGGCGGTCCACCGCGAGGGCGCCGAAGACCGTGGGGAGGCCGACGTGAGCGAGCAACCGAGCCGTCCGTCCCCACTCACCCGTTTCCGCCGTTTCCGCTCGCGACATGCCTGGCTTGACCATCTGGTCCGCGCCGGGGAGCGCTACACCGAGACGCACGGAAACCACTACGCAGCGGCAATCACCTATTTCAGCGTGCTTGCGCTGGTTCCGCTGCTGATGGTCGCGTTCGCCTCGGTCGCGCTGGTGCTGAAGTCGAACCCGGACCTACTCGCCCAGCTGAAGGCCGAGATCGGCAAGGTATTGCCCGCGGGCCTGAACCAGACCCTGAGCACCGTGATCGACCAGGCCATCACCTCCGCCACCACAGTGGGGGTGGTCGGCCTGTCGTTCGCACTGGTCGCGGGGCTGGGATGGATGACGAACTTCCGCGACGCCCTGTCCGTGCAGTGGGGTCATGGCCAGCAGCCGCCGACCCCGTACTTGCGCCGCCTGGGAGCCGACCTGGCCTCGCTGATCGGGCTCGGCCTGGCCATGGCGCTCTCTTATGGGCTGACGGCGGTCGCCAGTGGCGGGCTCGCCCGGCAGATCCTCGGGTACCTCGGGCTGGGTGACGCGGCGTGGGCCGCAGGACTGCTCGCGCTGCTCGCCCTGGCACTCGGCCTGGTGTCCAACTGGCTTGTGTTCCTGTGGGTGTTCGCCCGCCTGCCCCGCGAGCCAGTGACCTGGCGTAGCGCGACCATGGCCGCGATCGGTGCCGCGATCGGCCTCGAGGTCATCAAGCGGGTGATGGTGGTCTACCTCGCCGCGGTGACCCAGACGCCCGCAGGCCTGGCGTTCGGCCCGATCCTCGGCCTGCTGATCTTCGTTTTCACCGTGTCCCAGTTCCTGCTGTTCCTCACCGCCTGGGCGGCCACAGCGCGGGAGAACCAGGTCGATCGACCGCCGCCGGTGCCACCCCCGGCGGTGATCCGCCCCGACGTCACCGTGCGAAGCGGCCCGGGGGCAGGCGCCGTCACCGGCCTGCTCGGCGCAGGCGTCCTAGCAGGCCTGCTCGGTTGCCGCGTGCTCGGTCATCGGAAGTAACGCGTCGCCGTTGGACACATCGCGGCCGAGAATCATCTCCCCGATCGTCGACGACAGCGCGTGCGATCGGCCCCGGCCTCTCACGCTCCCTGCGCTCCGCCCCGTTGCCGATAGTGATCGTCGCGCGCTGCGGTCGGGTGGGCGTCGGTGTCCTCCGTTCGTTCCGGGAGCAGCAAAACAGCGCCGATCAGGAAGAACACCGCGCCTACGAAGGTGCCCAGGTTCGCCCGCTCGGCATTCCGCAACTCGCCGCTGGCGGGAATGACGTAGCCGGCGACGGCGGACACGCCGAAGGCGATGGACCCGAGCAGGTTGACCAGCGTTATCCACCAGGACCATGACCGCGGACGCCACGCGACCCAGCCGTGGCAGACCTCGAACCAGGCCAGTGAACTGGCCACCAGGAAGCAGATCGAGCCGATCGCGTCGGGGCGCCACACGTACCGGTCCGCGGTCTGCGCGGCCAGGTCGACCTGCATGGCCACCCCGGTGCTGACGTTGAAGTACAGGGTTCCGGCCAGTTGCACTGCACTCGCCCACCAGTCGATCCGGCGGGGCTGGAGGACGAAGACGCGCCGTCGCGCCGGGTTCTGCGCCGCGGGTGCGGCGTCAACCGCCTCGCGGTAGGTCAGGAAGGCAGCCGAGGTGAAGAACAGGGAGCCGAGGAAGAATGTCGCGGTGTCCCAGCGGACGCCGAGCGCGGTGGCGTACCACGGGAGCGCCCCGAGCGCGAACAGCGCCGATCCGACGGCGAACAGGACGGCGATCCACCATCCGCGGACACGAGGCGCCCACCAGGTTGAGCCGTGGGCTTTCTCCTCCCTGAGATGCTTGCGGTGGCGGCGGGACTCCCACCGAACCACCAATCCGTCCGCGCGAACGTGATCGACAAAGGTTGCAGCACGGAGGCCATGGCTGCGAGCGTGGGGTTTCTGCCCCAGGCCTCGTCGGTTCATCGGAGCTCGGTCAGGTCTTGCGTTGCGCGGTTGCGTGGTCGAAGCCGCTCGCCTCAGCTCCCCTGGCCGGTTGGACCTGCTGCTGCAGGCGAGGCAGCAGGTGTGCGAGGTCGTCCAACAGAAGGTCGACCATCTCGCGACCTGTTCCGTTACGCACCACGACACGAAGCGCAGCAAGGTCCTGGCGATTGGCGGGGAAGGTGTAGGCGGGTACTTGCCAGCCACGTTCCCGCAGTCCCGCCGAGACGTCGAAGACGCTGTAGTTGGTGACGTCGTCGTGGAGGGTGAACGCGAACACCGGCAGCTCATCACCGCTGGTGAGCAGCCGGAACGGCCCGAGCCCCCCGATCTGGGCCGACGTGTAGGTGGCGATGTCGCGGCATTCCTGTTGGACCTGTCGGAAGCCCTCCCTGCCGAGCCGCAGGAACGTGTAGTACTGGGCTACCACCTGTCCGCCGGGCCGGGAGAAGTTCAGTGCAAGCGTGGGCATCTCACCACCCAGGTAGTTGACCTTGAAGACCAGCTCCTCGGGCAGCGCATCGGCGTCGCGCCACAGCACCCAGCCGACACCGGGGTACACCAACCCGTACTTGTGCCCGGAGGTGTTGATCGAGGCGACCCGCGGCACGCGGAAGTCCCATTCCAGATCGGGATCGATGAAGGGTGCCACCATTCCGCCAGATGCGCCGTCGACGTGGACCGGGACATCGAGCCCCGTCCGTGACTGCAGTTCGTCCAGTGCCGCGGCAATCTCGGCGACCGGTTCATAGCTGCCGTCGAAGGTGGAGCCCAGTACTGCTACGACGCCGATGGTGTTCTCGTCACAGAGCGAGACGGCCTGCTCGGCGTCGAGATGGAAGCGCTCACCCGCCATCGGCGCGAGGCGCGGCTCAACCTCGAAGTAGTTGCAGAACTTGTCCCAGCAGACCTGGACATTGATCCCCATCACCAAGTTGGGCCGAGCGGTGTCCGCGCCTGCCGCACGGCGCCGCTGCTGCCAGCGACGCTTGAGTGCCAGCCCCGCGAACATCGCCGCCTCACTGGATCCGATGGTCGAGCAGCCGACTGCGGGTGAGGCACCGTTGCCCGGGACGTTCCACAGCTGGGCGAGCATGTTGACGCAGCGCAACTCGAGCTCGGCGGTCTGCGGGTACTCGTCCTTGTCGATCATATTCTTGTCGAGGCACTCGGCCATCAGTCGGTCGGCCTCGGGCTCCATCCACGTCGTGACGAACGTGGCGAGGTTCAGGCGGGCGTTCCCGTCGAGCATCAAGTGGTCGTGCACGATCTGATAGGCGGTAGCCGGATCCATCGCGCCGTCGGGGAGCCGGTGCTTCGGCACACTGGTCGCCTCTCCGGACCGGGTGAACATCGGATGCACCGAAAGCTGCTCTGTCAGCTCACCGCCGACGTGGCGGCGCGTACCGTGCAGTGCCATCGTTCCTCCATTCGCGACAATCGCTCGCCCGGCCGGTGATGCCGGGCGAGTCGAGAGCCGGCTGCTCCGCTCGGAGTGCGCGCCGACCGGCGCGTCACGTCCAGGGCTTCTACCGAACCGCTGCGCAGCGGCCGGCACATCACCCGATGTTGGTGACCCGCTCGACAGCCGGCGGGCAGCAGCCGCGGCCCGGGTCCCATTTCGCGCTTCAGCGCGACACCCGTGAGGCGGAGCCCCCCAGCGTGTTACGAGGAAGGTTCTTGCCCATCGCCGGCCAGCGCGCGGCGCTCCGTGGGGATCTCGGGCCCGGGCTGCGGGGGCGGGGCGGCGGCTGCTGCGTCGTCCGGGTCCTCCGACGGGGCGAGGCCGCCGGTGACGAGGCTGGACATCCATCGTGTGTCCGGGTCCACGTCGAGCAGCAGTGCCTTGGCGAGCAGCGTCAGCGGTACGGCGAGCACCGCGCCCAGCGGGCCGATCACGAAAGCCCAGAAGACCAGCGACAGGAACGTGACCGTCAGGGAGAGGTTGACGGCATCGGCCATGATCTTCGGCTGGATGATCGACTGAATCACAAAGTTGATCACCGAATACGCGACGATCACGGTGATCATGAGCTTGGGCCCGCCCTGGAGCAGGGCCAACAGCGCCGGCGGCACCAGCCCGATGATGAACCCGATGTTGGGAATGTAGTTGGTGATGAACGCGAGCAGCCCCCACAGCAGGGGCAGCGGCACACCGACCAGCCACAGGAAACCGGTGTCGATGGCCGCCACGATCAGCCCGAACACTGTCGAAACCAGCAGATAGGTGCGGGTACCAGCGGTGAAATTCTCGAGCGAGCCGATGACCTCGGGGCGCTCCCGCCGGGCCCGGGACAGCCGGCTGGAGAACCCGACCGCGTCCAGGGCCATGAACGCCACCACGAACAGCAGCAGCAGCATGTTGGAGAAGACTCCGGCGAGCCCGGCCAGCAGACCGGTCAGCAGTCCGGCCACGTTCCCAAAATTGATCTTGCTGAGGGCGGCCTGGAGTTGGTCCGGGCCCACCCCGAGAGAGCCGAGCCAGGCGCGCAACTCGTTGGTCAGCTGCGTGAACTGGGCCTGGTAGGCCGGCAGGATCGTCGCCAGCCGGGCCACCGACAGCGCCAGCGAGGCCGCCAGGCCGAGGATCACCACGATCAGTGTGATCAGCGTGACGGTCATCGCCAGCCACAGCGGCGCACCGCGCCGGCGCAGGATCCCGGTCAGTGGGTAGAAGCCGATAACAAGGATGAGCGCGAGCAGGACCGGAGCGAGGATGGTGGCGAACTGCTGCAGCGCCAGGATCGTGACCAGCAGACCGGTCATGCCCAGCAGGACGATCAGACCTCGCGGCAGCGGCCAGCGCGGTCCAGCGGCGGCGCCCGGATCTGTCACGCCGAGAACCTGCCAGTGCGGGTGCCCGCTCCGACTCCCCCGAGGCGGGTGAAATGTCAGGCCGGAGCGAGTCCCGGTCAGCTGCACCAACGCCCTTCAGGCCCACCCCTTCACGGGCCATCGCCGACCTCTGCCCACAGCTGCTCGTAGCACTTGGCGAGGCCACGGCCGCGGTCGCGGTCGCGGCGCGTCCGCGACGAAACGGGTCAGCTGGTCGAGGCGGCGGGTCCGCTTCTTCGCGTCGTCGGAGATCGAGGTGCCACCGCGGACGACCCGCCGGTGCGCCCGCGCGACGTTGGCCCGGGCCAGGGCGCCGGCTGACCACGCGGCGCCCTCCGCGGTACGCGTCGAGTCGGCCAGCGCGGACAACTCCCCCGCCCAGTCGTCGAGCAGCCGCCGCAGCCGGGCCCCGCGCAGCGCGCGCAGGAGGGTGCGACGATCGCCGGCCCGCCGGCGCGCCAGGTGCGCCTGGAACGGCTCGAGGTCGGCGGCCGAGGCGGCCCCCAGCCAGCCGGCCATCTCGGGCAGGCCGAGCTGGTACACGTCGAGGTCGCGGACCGGGGTGGTGAGGTCGCCGAGCCACTTGAACTGCGGCTCCCACGCCTCCCGGACGTGCGCCGGGAGCGCCGGCCGGCCGAGCTTGAGCAACGAGCGGGTCCGCCGGACCGCTACGCGGACGTCGTGGAGGAATTCGGTGTCAACGTCGCCGATCGTGCCGGGGAGGTTGTCGCGCACCTCCTGGAGGAAGTCGGTCAGCTCGGCGGCGAGCAGCGCACGCGCCGACGCTCGACTTCGAAGGTCAGCTTCCCATCTTTGCGTCTGGCAGCGTCTCCGAGGCTTCGGACGAAGTAGCAGGTGGCACCTCCGCGGTGCTGGGTATCGATGACAAGGGCGAGCCCGACCCGCCGTCACCTGCGGTGCTCGCGATCTCCTGGCCCTTGCTGGCGGCCTTGAGCATCTGCTTGGCGAACGCCCGCTGCTGCTCGATCATGCGCTCGGCGAAGTCGAACACGGCGTCGAGGACCTCCTCGGGGTTGCCCGGAGCGCTGGTTGTGGGCTGCGACCGCCCGCTCAGTCCCTTCATCAGCTCGGTGCTTCGCTCGCTCCACTGCTGCCATAGACTCTTGAAGTTCTCCTGCGTGCGGCGGGTCAGTTCGGCGAACTGCTCCTGGGGACTGGACATGACCTCACTCCTCCTGGTGGACCGCTGCGGGACGACCGTGGACCACCGCTCTACTCGCGGGCCTCGGCAGCGTCAATCCCACAACTCACCGCTCATCCCATCGCCCATGACACGCAGTGATCGGCTTAGCGTCCTGCAGTGCCAAACCCGCCCCTACTCGCTGGGATCGAGTACCCGCTACAACCCGTGCGGCCTGCGGCCGCCTCTTCGCTACCCCCCGACCCGGGCCGATGACTGGGCCTGGGAGCCGAAGTTCAACGGCTTCGTGCGCCACCCTGCTCGCGGCGGCACTGGCCGCCACCGACGCCGCGCTGGC
Source organism: uncultured Actinomycetota bacterium (assembly GCA_963720845.1). GTDB lineage: Bacteria > Actinomycetota > Actinomycetes > Mycobacteriales > Pseudonocardiaceae > Pseudonocardia. The sequence continues at coordinate 80,403 of CAVRHG010000053.1, forward strand.
CTCGCCCGTGATCATGGACTAGCGCATCCCGCGCCGGCTGCGCCGGATCATCGACGTCGAAAGCGGCCTCAACGACGGTTTGGCGACCCCACTCGTGCTGGTCTTCCTGGCCGGCGCCGTGGCCAGCGGCGGCCCGGCCGGGGGCGAGGCACCATTGGTCCACGCGCTGGCCGAGCTCGCCGTCGGCCCGGCGGTGGGCGTAGTGATCGGAGCCGGTGGAGCACGCCTGCTCATGTCCGCGAGGCGGACGAGCTGGAGCAACGCCGCGGGGGAACGGCTCGCCGTCCTGGTCCTGCCGGTGATCACCTACCTCATCGCCACGGCCCTGGGCGGAAACGGGTTCATCGCCGCGTTCGTGGCGGGCATAGCCGCCGGCACCGTGGGCCGAGAAGAGGTCGCCGCGCGCGCACGGACTGACCGCGGCCGCCGACTTCGTCGCCGAGGTGATCGTTGGCGTCGCGAATACGGGTGAGGTCAGACATCCGTCGCGAACCGCCGGGTGCTCGCCCGGCCCACCGAGGAGGTCGGCCGGCCCGACGGCGCCGCCGTCGACGTCGAGGGCTACTACTGGAGTTCCGAGTGCTCCCCCACCGGCGGCTACCGGCGGCGAGCCTTCCCTATCCGGCCCGGCAGATCACATTAGGCGAGCGCCTTGGCCTTCAGGGACTCGTACTCCGCCTGCGTGACGGCTCCGGAATCGAGCAGCGCCTTGGCGCTTGCGATCTGCTCGGCCGCGCCCTGCGAAGTGCCTGCAACCTTCTGGATGTACTTCTCCTGCTCGGCCTGCCGCTGTGCAACCGCCGCCCTCTGCCGCTCGGTCATGCTCCGGCCCCGCGCAATGAGGTATATCAGCGCGCCCAGCCACGGCACGAAGATGAGCAGGATCACCCAACCGGCCTTTGCCCAACCGCTGAGCGAGCTGTCGCTGAACAGGTCGAACACGCACCGGAACCACACCATCAGTGCGGCGATCCAGATGAAGAACCAGAAGCTCCACAAGAGAACTTCCCCGAAGTCGGTAGTGATAGCGTCCATAGTTATTCCTTCTCGGCATCGGCCCACGCACCGTCCGATAAGCGGTGCGTCTCAGCCTCCCAGAACCGAAGGTCCTGGCCGGGAAAGGAACGGCGTGTCGGGCGACCGCGATGCGGTCAGCTGCGCAATCGTTACCCACGCTCTGCGGCGACGTCGAACTGCTCGACTCCTCGACTCCTCGACCTAGCGCTATCGCGGCCTCGGGTCTCACCACCGAGTCCGTCGTGCACCCTGCTCCTGGCCCACCGCCGTCTCAGCACGTGCTCGGGCCGGCCACGCCGCAGCCCAGCCACTTGAGCCACCGACATAGCGCGGAGCCGGCTCGCCCGCACCGGGTGATGGCCACGCCACCGAGTCGGTCCACGGTGTGATCTGCACACCCCAGGGATCGGAGGACGGCGGCATGACGACGTTGACAGTCTGGAAGTTCGACTCGGAGAGCGGTGCGCGCAGCGCCCTCCAGGTTCTGGAGCGGCTTCAGGCATCGATGACGACTTCATCCGCAAGGTACGAGACGAGGTGACGCCCGGCACATCGGCGCTGTTCGTCATGAGCGCAAACGTCGTGGCCGACCGGGTGCTGGGCGAGTTCAAGGACACCGGGGCGCACCTGGCGTCGTCCAACCTCTCGACCGAGCAGGAGGCGAAGCTCAATCGGAATCTACGGACGCAAAGGCCCCTGATGTGAGAAGAACCGGATTCGGGCGTGTGGGCCTGCTCCTGCTGGCGAAGCGGGCGGCTGTTCTGGCAGCGGTGGCGTTACTGCTCATCGCGTGCGGAGAAGGTGGAACCCCGAGCCTGCCGTCGGGGACGTTATCGCGGTCGGCAGGCGAACTACCGAGCCTGACTGCGACGGTCCCAGACCTTACCCGGCCGCCGACCCGTCCCGAGTCGCCAACCCAAACTGCTGAACCCCCCAGCCCCACGCGATCAGTGACACGTCCGGAGCCTCCGACCCAGACCATCACAACGACTGAATCTGAACTACCGAATCGCCCCTCCAGCGAGGCGGCGCTCGCGGCGCCTACACCGTCGCCAACGCCATCGCCGCCGGCTCCGGGGTCAGCCGCGGACACCAGCGATGCCACCGGGTGGTCGTGGTGGCTACTCGCGGCCGTCATAGTCGCGGTGGCGGTCCCGCTTCTGCTGCGGGCACGGCGGCGCCGGGCGTGGCGGGCAGATCTGGCAGCAGCGGAGAGCGAAATCGGGTGGTTCGCCCGTGTCCTGGTCCCCGAGTTGCAGCAGGCGGAATCGCTCGACCAGACCGCTGGCGGCTGGGCCGTTGGGTCGAGCCAGGTATCCGCGCTCGAGGATCGGCTGACCGCTCTCGAGGCGACCGCCCCGGATGACGCCGGCCGGACCCGCGCGCGCACGTTGCGAGACGCCGTACGAACAGCTCGCACCCGACTACACGGTCTGCTCACCGCCGGGCAAGTCGACACTCTCCAGCGGGACCTCGACGCGGTCGCCGCCGAGCTCGAAGAGGGCGCTGGAGGTACCGCAGCCAGCCTGGTAGCCGGATAGCTGTAAGAAGATCGTCGGCCGACTCGGAGGGCGGTGCGCGCGGCGCCCTCCAGGCGCGGTGTTGGTGGCGTCGTCGCCAGTGCGGCGGCGACGCTAAGGCTGGCTCACGCCTGTGAGGGCCCGTGCGGGTGCGACCGCTCGCGTCGGGTCGATCGCGGGGGTCCTGGACGCGCGCGATCGACGGATCCACTTACTGGCTTCGATCACGACCGGGAGCGCAAGCGCGAGACCGATACAAGCCAACCACTGCATGCCGGTGAGCTCTTGGGTCAGCAGGCTCCGCTGCAGGAAGCCGATCTCGGTGGCCGACACGAGGAGCATGACCGGAACGACCGAGATGGCCACGGCCTGCAGGATCGGCGGGGTAAGCCCACTCGCCGGGTCCCGCCGGTTGGTCAGCGCGTTGAAGACGGTGCCGAGACCCAACACGACGAACGCCATGGTCATCGACGCGCTCGGCCGGTCCGGGCTGGGCTGGTCGGGCCCGGGGACGAGCGGCGTCAGTGCGGCGACCGGCACCTGCCCCCGGTGAACAGCACGAACGTGCCCCGACGCCGGAACACCGGCCGCAACGGTTCCAACACCCCGGCCCACGACCCCGGCAAGATCACCAAGCGACGGTAGGGACACCCCGGCCACGTACCGTTACGACACGCCGGGCAACCCGCGTCACGGCTCCCACGGGGAGGCCACCATGCGGGACAGGCCATCATGCACGGCGTGCCCGAGCACCCCAGCCCGCAGACCCGCACCGCCGTCACCGCGCGGATCACCACGCACGTCCGGCGGGGCTGGCCTCACCTCGGCAAGCCGGACGTGACCCACCGCGGCCAGTTCTGCTACGTCGCGGCCCGCCTACCCGGCCACCGCCAACCCCAGCCGATCCTGCGACTGCGCTACCAAGGATCAGCCGACCGCTGGGCCATCGGGATCTACCTCGCCAGCGGCGAGCGCTACACCGAGGCCGAACTACCCACGTCCTTCGGCCCCAAGACCGGTACCCCCGAACAGGGGATCGACCACACCTTCATCCTCTACGCCGGCCCCAGCCGCCAGCCCTGACACCGACGCGACCGGCCAGAACTGCGAAACACGAGTGACCACAGTGCGGACTCTGTGCGAACCGAATCGGCCCAGTAGCTGCGTTTGCGCAGCTCACAGGCTGGGTGCGGACGAGTCGGCCTGTAAGCCGGAGCGAGTGTCGACCCTTTCAAGAGTTCTCGACGATCCGCAGTAGCCTCGCTGAGCTGCGATGATGTTCGCAGCGGCTAGCGACGCATCACGGCGTTTCTGGACCTGTTGTGCCCTGTCGGCGCCCTAGGATCTTGCACGCTGGCTCCCCTCACCCGACGGCGGCCTTACCACGAGCACCCGCGACGATGCCCGGATGACCGAGGCAACCGCGGCGCGACCGCCGGCCCGGGCGGCCGTGCGACGTCTGCGCCCTTTCACTCCGCCCCACGGCGTCACCGCAGCGTGGCTGCTGCTGTCGGCAGCCACGGTGGCGGTCCTGTGCAGTACCGGCTTCCTGCCGTTCTACGACTACTACCAGTGGCTGTTCCAGGGGCACGTCGTCGCCGTGCTGCTGTTCGGCGCCGACCCGGGCTCGGGTGCCATCGCGGACGCCTACTCGCTGAGCCCGGTGCCCGTGCCGAACCTCGCCGCCCCGGTCGTCATCGGGCTCCTCGACACGGTGCTGCCCACCGAGGTCGCCGGCCAGGTGTTCGTCGCCGTGACCGTGCTCGGCTTCGCCTGCGCGTTCGGTTACCTGGTGCGCACGATCCAGCAGCGGCCCACCGCCGTCGAGTTCCTCGGGTTCCCCTGGGCGACGGGCTTCTTCCTGTACAAGGGCTACCTGAGCTACGCCTTCGGACTGGCCGTGATGTTCCTGCTCGTGGCGATGCTGCACCGCCTCACCCAGCGGCCGGCGGGTGATCACCGGAGAACCCTGCTCGCCGTGGCCGGTGTGGGCGTCCTGCTGTACCTGTCGCACCTGCTCGCGTGGATCATGGGCGGGCTGGCCGTGCTCGTGCACGCGATCGTCCTCACCCGGCAGGGCCGTCGACGAACGGCGGCCCAGCTCGTCGCCGCCCAGTCGCCCGCCGCCGTCCTCGCCGTGTGGTACCTGCTCGCCGAGCACGGCGGCAGCGGGATCACGCTGTACCCGTCGTGGCAGGACAAGGCCATCGCACTGACGGAGACGCTGCAGTTCTTCCTCCGGTCGGACCCGTTCCCGCCGGCGCTCCCGCTCTTCTGGATCAATGTGGCGCTGGCGCTCGCGTTCGCGGGGATCGTCCTGGCCCGGCTGGACGTGCGGGCGATCGGGACGGCCGTGTCGACCAGGCCGGTGCTGTGGCTGAGTGCCGCGCTGGCCGCCGTGGCGCTCCTGCTGCCGATCAGCACGGTCAACGACCTCATCAAACCCGACGAGCGGTTCGTGGCCCCGGCGCTGCTGCTGGCGGCCGCGGCGCTGCCCTACCGCGCCGGGCGCCTGCGCGTGACGGCGCTGGGTCCCGTCCTCGCCGCGGCCGTCATCGCGCTGCACCTCGTGGAGTACGTCGACGTCGGGCAGCGGATCGCGCGGGTGGACGCCGCCACCGACGCGGCCGTTCCCGCCGCCACGGACGTCCTGGACCTGACGGTGCCGTCCCGGTACGGCTGCGACCCCACGGCCGGCCCGGTCACCGGCGTGCCGGTGCTCAAGTGGTTCGCCGTCGACCACGCCCTCGAGGGCGGACCTGCACGGGTCAACGTCGAGGAGACCTCGCTGGTGCACGCCCGCCGCTCCACACCCCCGGATGTCACCGTGCTCACGCTCGACGTCCCCGAGGTGGCCGCCGCGGTACTCCCGGCCGCCGCCCCGTACGTCGAGGTCGTCGCCTGCCCCGCCGATCTGGCGGCGGTCCGCCAGGTGCTGGCACCGCGATACCGGTCGATCGCCGACGGCGACACCTACGCGATCCTCGCCCGCCTGTAGCGGCGGGCTCTTACCCGGCTCCGAACCCGCTCACGTCGCCCCCTCATGGCGGGCGAGGAGCCTCGACCCATCGTCCGGGAGGCGGAGGGTGACCATGACAACCGCGAACGCGGCACGACCGGAGGACCAGGGGGATGCGTCCGCGCGGACGACGGACTGCCCGCATGATGGTCCGGTGCCGCACCGCGTTCTCATCGTCGACGACGACCGGGCGATCCGGGAGTCCCTGGCCCGCGCGCTCGAACTTCACCCAGGGCTGCGCGACCTGACGGCTCCGGGCAACAGATTCGACGTCATCTGGACCTTCACCAAGGCCCCTGACGGCTGGCACTTCGCTCAACTACCCGAGCTCGTCCTCCCGCAGGACCAAGCCGGCGTCATCGGCAACTGATCGTCGACCAACTGCGGACGTGATCGACGCCCCTCCCGCACCGTGATCAATGGGGATGGAGCACAGCGGGCGCGGGCATGCCCGTCGGGAGCGCTATCAGCACGATCGCGCCTCCGCCGGCGCGGTTGGCGGCGACCGCCTCGCCGTCCTGGGCGTGGGCGATCGCGCGGACGATCGACATGCCCAGCCCCGTCCCCCGTCGTCGCGGCTGCGAGCGGCTCCGGTGCGGTGGAAACTCGAAGGCGTGGGGCGAGAGGCGAGGAAGTCCGGCGGGACGCCGGGGTCCGCGAACCCTGGCAGACCTAAAGACCCCGACCCTGATGGCCGGCGTGCGCCGACCCTGCGCCCCACTGGCTCGGTCGCCGATCCGCGGCATGTGGTACGCCTGGTGCCGTTGCCCGCCGCACCGCCGAGGCCTGAGCCACTCCGCCGTCAACCCGCCGGTGACCTGCAGTTTCGCCGCGTGCGGGCCTTCTGCGTCCGTGCATAGTCCGTGAGCCAGCCGTTCTTCCAGCCGCTGCCCTGTGATCGTGGATGTTCTCGGTTCCCAGTCCGGCACCATCGCGACCCGCAGCGCGTCGCGCAGCTCGGGGCCGTCGATGTGAGCGACCGGCCCGACCCCCTGCAGCGCCTACTCGATGTATCCGGCCGCGTGCTCGATCCCGCCTACGGATTCGACCCTCGGACCTCGGTGGTCGGCCTACCTCCACCGCGCACCCACCACCGGCACTGAGAACGGCCCCGAGCCTTCCGCGTTCGAAGGAGGAGCACATCCAGGTCTCACGTTCTCCGACGAAGCTGGACGCGCCTGCCAAACTACCCCCGGGAGATCCGTGCCGACCGACCCGCACCTAGTCCCTGCGACGAGCCCGAGGACAGGACCGGACAAACCTGGACCGGGCTTCGTCCCGGACCAACCATCGACGGCGGTCGCGGCACCCCCAGCATCGCCGATTCGGGCGTCGTACTTTAAGCGGGAGCAGAGCGTCGGGCGACCGCATCAGGCGCTCAGTGAAGGTCGTCTGGACCTCGCCGCGACCGAGGTGAGCATCGCCGCCGCTTATTCCGCGACGTACCGGCACGAGCTGGCATCGCTGATGGCCGACCTTCCGGACACCGCCCTCACCTCGCACGGCATTCCGTCAACGCCACCGACCTGGCACGGTGGCACAGCTACAGGCATACCTCCGCATTGCACGCTTTGCTCAGAACGCCTGCCCGTTGTACCTGAACGGCACCTTACATGCCTCGCTCCCTGATCGCCCAAGGAGCGACCGTACTTGCACTGACCCTCTCAGCTGCGTGCGGATCGACGCACTTAGGCGGCGCAGCCCATCAGAGGCCATCAGAGCCGGGAAGACCTTCAATAGCTCCATCCGCATCGACCATGCAACCACCGACCAGGATGGCGAGCGCACCCCCCAGTTCTGACCGTGACCTGCCCGCCACACTCGTCGGATCATGGGTTACAGGCGATACCGGAACAATCACGTACCACCTCACACCGAGCGCCTTCGAATCAATCGAGATAATCTCAGATGTTCGGCCGCGCGGAATCGTCGAGATCCGTGTCACGCAGAAAGGCGGCGCCGCGGTGGACGGTGACCGGCTCATCCTGATGCCGACCGCCGCGACGACCTCCGAGCACGATCCCGAACACCCAGCGGACAGCTACACGGACCGACCCGGCGAGCTCGTTCCGCAAATCTACATCTGGCATCTCAGCGGCCCGGCGCTCTTGCTCAAGAACGATGCAGGATTGGAGATCACGTTGAAACGCGAGCCGTGAGCGGCGACGCTCCGCGTGCCAGGCGGCGCGGTCGGCGGCGGTGAGCAGGTGCGCCGACCTGGTCGAACACCCCGGTCCCAGCTTGCCCACGGGCCTGGTCGAACTGGCGTCGACGCCACCAACACCGCGCCCGAACCAGCCACTATCGGCGCCAGGAGACAGCTCGGCGACGGGTCGCCGGTCACGACGTCGGTCCTCAGTGATGATGCGGTAGGCCTTCGACGGTGTCGCTGGCACAGTCTCCGGCGAGGCCCACCGCAGCGTCACGGCGATCCCGGATCTGGTTGTGCGGCATCCGGGGCTACCGCGAGCTCACCGGCCACGAACGCCCTCGGCGCGCCCGGGTGCTGTCAACGCATAAGACTGCGCCGTTTTGAGGCGAGGTGCTGGTCTTTCGACCGAGTGGCCGAGCAGCAGCGTCCGCCCGATGAGCAGAGCGGACTCTATGGCGCGAGAATGCGTGACTACCCCGATCAGCACACCGGCAAGCCAACTGAGGGCTTCATCTCAGCATCTGATGCGCCCTTGCGGGATCCAGCCCGTCGAACGGGGGGCCTGCTGGCGGTCCTGACGTCCGCGCTGGCAGGGCGGCGTCGTGCTACTCATGTCAGAACCGCAGGTCCCCCCATTCGGGTCCTTCCACACCTCGGGCAAGATTCCCGCGGCCTCAGCCGCCGGCGGCGGAGACGGGTTCGGCTGCGGCGTCGGAGGCGGCTTTTCTGCTCCACCGGACTCACCGTAATCCACCCCCACCGCACCGCCCGCCCAAACGCCCACTCAAGATCGCGTGCAGCCCCCGCATACACGCCATGAGCCAAGGGCGCGCACCGATGCCGACCACGCGCCCGCTCACGCCACCGACACGCCGCCTCCGGGTCACCGCTGGTCTGCTGGACGCACCTGCGCCGGGCGGAGTGCTCGTCGCAGGTGCTTGAGCCGACGCACCGTCCTCGGTGTCCACCGCGGCGACGGGCGCCCCGGGGGTTGATCGTCTGCTCATCCGATGGCTGCGCCGAACAGGTGGCCGATGCCGTAGGTGATCGCCAAGCCTGCGGCACCGCCGATGACGACCCGCAGCACGGCACGGCGGGCGTCCCCACCCCCGATCCGGGCGCTGGCCCAGCCGGTCAGCCCGAGCGCCACCAACACCACCAGCACCGTCACCGGCACCCGCCACGCCGCGGGCGGAAGCAGGATCGCGGTCAACGGGAGCGCGGCGCCGAGCAGAAACGACAATGCCGAGGCGGCCGCGGCGTGGGTCGGGCTGGTCAGCTCCTCCGGGTCGAGCTTGAGCTCCACGTCGACGTGCGCGGCGAGGGCATCGTGCGCGGTCAGCTCCGCCGCGACGGTGCGGGCGGTGTCCGCGGTCAGACCCTTCGCCTCATAGAGGGCGGCCAGCTCGATCAGCTCGGCGTCCGGATCCTCGGCCAGCTCACGGCGCTCGGTGGCGAGCTGGGCCAGCTCGGAGTCGCGCTGGCTACTCACCGACACGTACTCCCCCAGCGCCATCGACACCGCCCCCGCAGTCAGACCCGCGATGCCGGCGATGAAGATCGGGCCGCGCTCGGAGGTCGCCCCGGCCACACCGACGACGAGACCCGCGACCGACACGATGCCGTCGTTCGCGCCCAGTACGCCCGCACGCAGCCAGTTCAACCGCGAACTCAAACCGCCCGCATGAGTCTCCCCCGGATGCGTCGGCCCCCCGCGTGAGACCGCCCTCGCCGTCCCATCCTCGGTCGCGTCCTCGGTACCCCCGATGCCCATCCGCGCCGCAGCGGCGATGTCATCGCCTTCAGACGCCACGATCTGCTCCCTTCGTTCGACACCGACGGTCCCGGTCCGACACAGCCTGCTCTCACTGCACGGCCTGGTCTCGAGTGTGATCCGGCTGAGCGTGACGCCCCGGCACCGGGATCGACCGGCATTCCCCCACCTTGCCCGACTCGCGCGCCCTTGCCCGACTCGCGCGGGCCGGCGGTCCGGCCGGGCAGCGAACGGGTCATCCCGCCACCGGGTCGCCACGGCCCTCGAGCCCAAGCCCGAGCCGGGGCGGTCCTCTGGCGGGACAGCTTGGGCCCAAAGGCTCTGGGCGGTCGCTGGCGGCGGGCGCACGCTCCCGCGCATGGGTACCGCGGGAAGCTATGTGACGTGGGGTGTCCTGCAGATCTCGGTCACCAACCTGGTGATCATTCTGCTGATGCTCGCGGTCTTCGCCTTGGCCGTGCTGGTGCCGTTCGGGCACCGACACCGGACAAACCGGCGATGAACGGGACCAACTGGACCGTGCGGCTGCGCACGCGGATCGCCGCGCTGGTTCCGCCGGGGCAGGCCCTACCGGATCGCCAGCCGGTCTACGTCGCCTCCTGGATCTATGTGTTCGGGGTACTCACCCTCACCGCCTTCTTGGTTGTGCTGGTCACCGGCGGGTTGCTGGCCCTGGGTGGACCCACCTGGTGGCACAGCTCGGGCACCGGCCATTTCGTCAACTCGCTGCATCTGTGGAGCACCGAGATCTTCTTCGCGGTCATGGTCGTGCACCTGTGGGGGAAGTTCTTCATGGCGGCGTGGCGCGGTCGCCGCGCACTGACCTGGATGACCGGCGTCGTTGCGTTCGTGGCCTCGATCGGCACCGCGTTCACCGGCTACCTGTCCCAGACCAACTTCGATGCGCAATGGATCAGTACGCAGGCCAAGGACGGCCTGAACTCCGTGGGAATCGGCGCCGTGTTCAACGTGCTCAACCCCGGCCAGATGCTGATGTGGCACATCACCCTGCTGCCATTCGTCATCGGCGTCCTCACCGTCTGGCATGTCGTGCTCGTGCGTCGGCACGGCGTCGTTCCACCGATCGGCATCGAGACTCCCGAACCACTCGCCGACCCGAAGCCCACCGGGCAGGTGACCCCGTGACCACCGCAGCCACCCCACCGACGACCGAGCGGCCGCCCGACAAGGCCGGGCAGCAGCCGCGCCGACGGCGCGACCGCACCCCGGACAGCCACCTCTTCCCGACACGACCGTACGACCTGGTCAAGGAGTTCACCCTTGCCCTGGCGGGCGTCGTGGTGCTGACCGTCGCCCTGGCGTGGATCTTCTCCTCACCCGACGAGAAGCCGATCGCCCTCGCCGACTGGGCCGCCGCAGCGCCGAACGACGTCATCGCGACCGCAGCCGGCGAGCTGGCCGGCACCACCACGAGCGCCGGCTACGGGCCCCCCTACAACACCGCGGCCGACGGTCAGAGCATCGGCCCACTGCACCTGCAGAAATGGGCGGGCGTGACCATCCCCGTCGACCCCGCGAACGACCTGGTACTGGCTCCACTGGCCAAGGTGTCCGGCGACCCCGCCCTGACCGCGGCCGTGACCACCTACACCAACGCGAGCGCCGACCAACAGGCCGCCTGGAGCGGCGACTACGTCAACGCCCTGGCCGCCGCACCCGACAACGATCCTGCGCAGGTCGCCTCCGGTGACTACGGTCCGGTGCCGGTGTTGACCGAGCACTTCCTGGCTCTGGCCCGATCCGGCGGCCTCGAAGGGAGTCTGACTTCATCGGGCACCTTCTACGGCACCGACGCCACCCGCGGCCTGCTGCTGCTGGCCGACGGCGCCTACCTGGAGGACCAGGCCCGCGCCCAACGGCTCGGCGGGGACCAGTGGGGCATGATGAACGAGACCGGCAACTACCCCGGCCAGCCCTGGATGTGGCTCTACACGTTCTGGTACCAGGTACCGCCGTTCTCCGAGTCCGACAACGCCGACGCCCTGGTCTGGGGCCTCATGGCGGTACTCACCCTGGCCCTGCTGCTGTTGCCGTTCCTCCCCGGCCTCCGTTCACTGCCTCGGCTGCTGGGCGTGCACCGGCTGATCTGGCGCGACTACCACCGCGCCAACCGCACCTGACCGGTCCGCGGCCGGTGCAACGGGAGCAGGGGGCGGCTCGGCCAGCGACAGCGGCGACCGACGCTGGCAGACAGGCGCGGCACCGTGCCCGAAATCGGCGGGCGAAAGATCGCCAACCGGCGCGCCAGCAGCGGACACCCGCTCCGGCTGCTGCACGGCGCGTGGAGCGACGGGCGGGAGTGGCGAGCGCACCTCGCGGGGCCGGCCCGACGAGTTCGGCGTGATCGCCTGGGATGCGCCCCGCTGCGGCGGCTCGGACGACCCGCCCCGAAGGTGGGCATGGCCGACTACGCCGACGCCGTCGCGACCTGATCACAGCCCTTGATCTTCGGCGGGTGCACCTCTGCGGGCAGTCCTTCGGCGCGGCCTGCTCCTGCACGACACCGGCTTGGACGACTACTCATACCCCGTCTTCGTCGGCCTGTGTGCCGGCGGGCTCTCGGACACCGGGCCGGAGACTCGACGATGGTCGGTCGACGCCGCACTCGGGCCATCGGTTCGGCCGCTACTGGATCGCTGGGAGCCGGTGAGTATCCAGATGCCGGCTGTGGTGGCGGCCAGCCCCAGAACGCCGACCACGGCGCGGGTGGGCGTTTCGTGCACCGGTTCGCCAAGCAGGACCACGCCGATCAGCACGGCGACCAAAGGGTCGACCAGGATTTGGGTAGCCAACGGTGCTCCCAGCCCTCCGGTTCGGTAGGCGAGTTGCGCCAACCCCAACCCGGTCCCCGCGCCCAGGACGGCCAGCGCAGCGCCTAGCGGGAACCAGATGGCTCCGATCATCGCGGTTCGTGCCATCCCGGAGGCGAAACCGAAACATGTCGCCGCCGCGGCCGCGCGCACCACCGGCGCAGCACGGCCCGGTATCCGGGCGGCCACCACCGCGAGGGCCACCACGAGCGCGGCTACCGCGACGACGGCGGTCAGAACCAGCGCGAGGGGTAGGTGGGACGAGGGCGCCCGATGGGGTAGCACCGCCAGCACCGCGCCCAGCCCGATAACAACGACAGCGGCCCCGCGCCATTCGCGTCCGGTCACCGGCCGCCCGCCCAGGACGCGGCCCAGTGGTAGCGCGAGGACCAGCGTCAGCACTCCGAACGGCTGCACCAGGCTCAGCGGGCCTAATGCCAGCGCGGCGACGTGCAACACCGCGCCGGCCACCGTCGCAGCGACCGCGAGCCACCACCAGGGCCGACGCACCAACCCCCGCAGTAACGCCGCCCCGCCGGCGTCCTGACGGCCGGCCTCCCGCTCCTGCAGCACCGCCGAGGCTGCGTAACACCCTGTGGAGGCCACCGCCAACACCACCGCAGCGCCGACGTTGCCGGTGCCAGGTACGTGGCCGACTGCACCCAGCCAACTCGCGGACCACTCGACACCGCCGAACCACACGGTCGACTCCTCTCATCGGGCCAGGCCCGAGCATCGCGACCAGTTCCTGATCACTTGGCAGAGAATCGGGATGCACCCCGCCCAGCGTGCTTGTCAAGGGACCCCCACCACGGCCCGAGTCGCTCACGGCCACAGACGTATGTGCCACCCGAGGTGGGGTAGGTAGCGGCGAGCTGCGCCGAGGTGGTCGCACTGCAAAATGCCACCACGGCGACGATCACGAGCCCCGCCCCGGCTACCGCCGCGGCAGGGGCGAACGCCGAGAACACTCCGGCGCCGATCATCGAGCCCAGCCCGATCGCGACAGCGTGTTGTCCCCAGCCGTCGGGCCAGGCCTGGTCCTTTGTCCATCACACTTCCGGCGGTCTCTCCCGCGTCAGCCCGCGCAGATGCACGCTTCCTCACCTCCGGTACTTCCCACCTCGACGCCGCCAACACCTGCGTGAGCGGGTCAACTCGCGATGACGTTCGCGTGGTCTTGGGGCAGCACACGCTCGGGCATCTGGGCAAAATGCCAGCCGTCCGCCGCGCTCGTGAACGTCCAGATCACATCGAACCTGTCCGCTGGCCATGTCGACGGGGGTCGCGGTGTCACGCCCGGGAAAGCTGCGGCGATGGCCGGGATCTCGCCGTGCTGCCAGCAGATCAGCGTCGGCCCTGGCTGGGAGATCACGTGCTCGACGAGCGCTGTCTCGTCACCCTTGCCATAACTGGTGTCCACCGGGATGCGAAGCTTGTCGGCGAGCGGTTGCACGGTCTCGCGAGCCCGCAAGCCCTCACCGTTGTCGTTTGCACCGGCTGCGTAGATCGTCACGGGTGTCGCAAGCCCTATGCGGGCAGGACCCTCTTCGGGGTCGAAGATGTCGACCAGACGGTGAGCCCGGGTCCAGCCGATGGCAGTCAACGAACTGTCGTCGGGTTCGCCGTTCGCGTCGACACCGGGGTTGGCGCTGTCCGGTTTCTCACCGTGACGAATGACCATGACGACCGCGCCGGGGGCCACCGTCGCCAGAGGCAAGGGCGCCGGCCCGCTGGTGCGGGTACCGCAGCCGGACAGCACGACGGACATGGCGAATGCCACGACCGCGGTGACCGCGCGGACCAGAGCCCGCTGGCTCACCGCTGCTGGTGCGCGCATCACAGGACTGTCCTCACCACTGAGGCACCAACGTGGCATGGAAGCCACGGTCGGCGGCTCCCGCGTTGATCGACTCTACGCCGGTGAGATGGTGCGGCGACACCGCGACTCCAGCGTGTTCAAACAAGCGTTCGCCCGAGTGTTGGACGGCGGCGGCGCCGAGCGTGCAGGTCAGGGCCAGGGCGGCCAGCGCGGCGGCCACCGTGGGTCGGCGTCGGGGTGGTGGAGCGAGCAGCGCTTGCACGCGGGTGGGGACGTCGGCGTTGAGGACACCGAGGGCACTGTCCGATAGGCCGCGGGTCCGTTGGTGCATGAGCAGGGCCGTGCGGGCGAGGGTGCGGGCGGCGAGGGTCCGGTCGGCCAGCGCACTGGCGGCATCCTCGTCGGCCCACCGCTCGACGGCCTGGGCGACGGTGCGGGCGGTGGGGCCGAGCAGCGGATTGACCGCGGCGGCGAGCTCGGCGGCCAGCAGCCACCAGGGGTGGCGGTGGTCGAGGTGGGAGGTCTCATGGGCCAGCACGACTCGGCGCTCGGCCGGGTCGAGGGCACGCAACAGGCCGGTGGTCACCACGATGCGGCCGCGCCGCTGGGGGGTGGTGAAGGCGTCGGCGTGGTCGGTGTCGACGACGACCAGCGAGTCGGCGTGGGGTAGGTGCCGGCAGCTGCGGTGCACGGCGAACACCGCGCGGCAGCGCCGGACGACCAGTCGAGTTGCCTGGGCGGCGAGCAGGGACAGCAGCAACATGGCCCCGATGGCGGCGGAGTCAGGAATCGGATCGTCCTGACGCAGGATGGCGGTGGACCACGGGCCCAGCGCGGCGATCTCCGGCAGCTGGCCGACCCAGGTGAAGGCCACCACGGCGAGCACGAACAGCGTCGAGGCGCTGACGGCGAGGCTCCCGGTGACGAGCATGCGGGTGGCCAGCATCGGGGGCAACCGGCGGCCGAGGGCTGGGGCGGTGGCGGCGAAGAAGACCGACAGCGCCATGGTCACCAGCACGGCGATGTTCACCGGATGCTGCCCCAGTCGCCGGTCTGTTCGGTTTCTCGCAGCAGGTCGCCCAGGAGGCGTTCGTCGTCGGCGGAGAGGGTTCCGACGAAGCGGGTCAGCACAGCGGCGCGGTCGTCGCGGGCGTCGAGCAGGCGCTGCATCTGTCGGGCGGTGATCTCGTCCTCGTCGAGCACGGCCCGGTAGGCGAACGCCCGACCGCTGCGCTGACGAGTGACAGCACCCTTGCCGCACAGCCGGGCCAGCACCGTCATCACCGTGGTGTAGGCCAGCCCGGCGCCGAGGGCCTCTCTGACCTGCCCGGGAGTCATGGCCCCGCCGTCGGCGGCCAACACCGCGATCACCTCGTGTTCGAGTCCGCCACGCTGACGCCGCTCCGAGCCCATCCGCGCTCCGTCCCACCGTCACTACTACACTAAGAGTAGTATCATTGAGTACTACGTCAAGGGTAGTACGCGCTGGCGTCGGGCTGGGTGGGGGAGTTGAACGAGACGCTGTTCGACCAGATCAATGGCTTGGCCCGGGCAACTCCCTGGCTGCACGGCGTGATCACCGCGTACGCCGGCTACGGCGTGGTGGTGTTCGCGTTGCTGCTGGGAGCCGGGTGGTGGGTAGCTCGGCGCAGTGGTGAGCCGCGGCGGGTGGCGGCGGTGGTGTGTGCGGGGGCGGCGACGCTGCTGGCGGTGGGGATCAACCAGCCGATCGTCACCGCCGTGCATGAGGCCCGCCCGTATACCGATCATCCGGCTGTGCTGGTGCTGGCCACCCGCGGCGCCGACTTCTCCTTCCCCTCCGATCATGCGGTGATGGCCGGCGCGGTCGCCGTCGGGCTGGTGTTCGTCTCCCGCTGGCTCGCGGCCCTGGCCGCTGTCGCCGCGCTCGTGATGGCGTTCGCCCGGGTGTACATCGCCGCCCACTACCCGGCCGATGTCGCCGTCGGCCTGGTGCTCGGGGCCGTGGTGGCGGTGGCGGTCTATCTGGCGGCCCACCGGGTAATCGCCATTGCGGTGGCGGCTCTCGTGCACAGCGGCAGCCGGCTGCGCCCGCTGCTGACCGCCGCACCGCCGGAGTGCGCCGGGACGGGGAGCTCCCCATGAGCGGGCTGGTCGACCGACTCTTGGCGGTTCAGGGTCCGCTGCTCTACGCCCTGGTCGCGGCGGTGGTGTTCGTCGAGGACGCCCTGTTCGTGGGGTTCGTGGTGCCCGGGGAGACCGCCGCCGTGCTCGGTGGGGTGACCGCCAGCCTCGGACACGCCTCGCTGCCGGTGATGATGGTGACCGTGGCGGCCGCGGCGATCATCGGCGCGCCGCCGAGATCGGCCGGGAGCTCGGCGACGCCGGTGGGCCCCTGCTGGTCGGGGCAGTCGCCACCGCCGCCGGCTTGGCCACCGGATTCCTCGGCCTCGCCGCGGCGCTGGCCCTCACCGCCGTGGCGGTCACGGTGACCCGACCGCCGCCTGCCCGACACCCCTGACCCCTCCGCCCCTTCTACTA
This sequence comes from uncultured Actinomycetota bacterium, assembly GCA_963720845.1. Taxonomy (GTDB): domain Bacteria; phylum Actinomycetota; class Actinomycetes; order Mycobacteriales; family Pseudonocardiaceae; genus Pseudonocardia. The sequence continues at coordinate 97,058 of CAVRHG010000053.1, forward strand.
CTAAGGGTGTAGTACGGTCTCCTACGGGCTGGGTAGTAGATGCTGCCAGCCTCGTCAGGACCGGCCATCACCGGAGGGCCGCTGTTGAGCACGACAGCAAAGGACATCGAGGTCACCGAGACCAGAGTCGCCGCCCACGCCGTGGGCCTGTTGAAGGTGTACGGGTCCGGGGATGCCAGGGTGGTCGCGCTCGACGGCGTGGACGTGGCGTTTGCCGCCGGTGAGTTTGCCGCGATCATGGGCCCGTCCGGGTCGGGGAAGTCGACGTTGATGCACTGCCTGGCCGGGCTGGACACCCCCACCGCCGGGCGGGTGTTCGTCGGCGACACCGAGCTCACCGCGCTGTCGGACAAGGTGTTGACCCGGCTGGGCGCGACCAGGTCGGGTTCATCTTCCAGTCGTTCAACCTGCTGCCCACGCTCATCGCCCGGGAGAACATCACCCTGCCCGCCGACATCGCCGGCCGCTCCCCCGACCCGGCCTGGCTCGACCACATCATCGACACCGTCGACCTGCGTCCCCGGCTCGGGCACCGCCCCGCCGAACTGTCCGGCGGTCAGCAGCAGCGGGTGGCCTGCGCCCGGGCGCTGGCCCGGCGCCCGGCGGTGATCTTCGCCGACGAGCCGACCGGCAACCTCGACTCCCGCACCGCCGCGGACCTGCTCGCCCTGCTACGCCGCTGCGTGCACGAACTCGGGCAGACCATCGTCATGGTCACCCACGATCCGGTCGCCGCCGCCCACGCCGACCGGGCGGTGTTCCTCGCCGACGGCCGCATCGTCGACGACCTGCCCCACCCCACGGCCGACGCCGTGCTCGAGCGGATGACCAGCGTCGGGCGGGCGGGAGCGAGCCGGCTGTCGAGGCCGTCGAGGGGACGGGCTGAACCGGCGGTGTACCGAGTCAGCCTGCGCGGGGTTGCCGCGCACAAGGCCCGCCTGGCCCTGTCCACCCTGGCCGTGGTGCTCGGGGTGGCGTTCGTCGCCGGCACGCTGGTGTTCTCCGACACGATCAACGCCGGCTTCACGGGGTTGTTCACCGCCACCGCCCCGGACGTCACCGTCACCCCGAAGCTGGCGTTCACCCCCGAGGCCGAGGACCTGGCCCTGGTCGGCGACACCCCCACTCTGCCGGACCGCGCGGTGGCCGCCATCGCGGGCGTGCCCGGGGTCGACGCCGCGCACGGGGACGTCACCGTCTCCACCACCACGGTGGTCGACGCCGCCAATACGGCGATCGGCCCCGACCACCGGTGCGCCCACCCTGGCCCGCAACTGGTACCCCTCGGCCCACTCCCCCACCATCGCTCAGGGTCGGGCGCCGACCGGGCCGGGCGAGATCGCCGTGGACGCCACCAGCGCCGCCCGGCACCACGTGCACCTGGGCTTCGCCGGCATCGCCCTGGTGGTTGGCATCTTCCTGATCCTCAACACCTTCTCCATGCTCGTCGCCGCCCGCACCCGGGAGCTCGGCTACTGCGCGCCCTGGGCGCCGACCGCCGGCAGATCACCGCGATGGTGCTCGCCGAAGGGCTGCTGGTCGGCCTGATCGGCGCCACCCTCGGCCTCGGCCTCGGCGCCGGGATCGGCCTGGCCGCCCTGGTCAAGAACCTCATCGGCCGATTTGGGGTGGACCTGTCCGGCACCTCGCTGGCGATCAGCCCGGCCACTCCGGCGGCCGCCTACGCCGTAGGTATCGGTGTCACCGTGCTGGCCGCCTACCTCCCGGCCCGCCGCGCCGCCCGGGTCTGCCCGATGGCCGCCCTGCGGGAAGCCGCCGCACCCCCGGTTCCGTCGCTGGGGCGACGCGACCTAACCGGGGCCGTGCTCCTCGCCGGCGCCCTGGCGGCGCTGATCGCCGCCGCAACACTGCATGCCAACCTGGTCACCGCCGCCGTGCTCCTCGCCGCCGGCGTGGCCGGCACGCTGGTCGCCGCCGTGGGGCTCGCCCCGGTCATCGCCCAGCTGGTGGTGCGGGTCGCGGGCGCCGGTTACCCGCTCGCCTTCGGGACGATCGGACGACTGAGCCAGCGCAACGCCTTGCGCAACCCCCGCCGCACCGGGGCCACCGCCGCCGCTTTGATGATCGGGCTGTCCCTGGTCGCCGCCACGAGCGTGCTCGCCGCCTCGCTGACCACCTCGATCAACGCCGAAACGAACGCCACCTTCGGCGCCGACTACGTCCTCACCGGCACCGGCCAATCCCCGATCAGCGCCGAGATCATCAATAGGGCCCGATCGATTCCGGGCGTCGATGCCGTCACCCTCCAGCGCTACGCCCTGGCCCACGTCGACGGATTCCAGATCGCCCTGTCCGGCGTCGACTCCGCCACCCTCGACCGGGCCGTCATGCCCCAGTACGTGGCCGGATCCACCGACGCCCTCACCCGCGGCCAGCTCGACGTGGACCAGACCACCGCCAGCGCCCACCACTGGACCCTCGGTACCCCGCTGGCCCTGACCTTCGCCAACGGCACCACCGCCGACCTGACCGTCGGAGCGATCAGCAGACCCCCGGTCGGCGGAGGCACCGACGGAGGCGTCTTCCAGGTCTCCCTGGACACCCTGAGCCGCTACGTGCCCACCGCCCCGGACAGCACCGTCTACCTCAACACCGCCCCCAGCACCGACCAAGGCACTGTCGCCGCCCAGCTTGACCAGCTCGTCAGCGCCTACCCGCAGGTGCGGCTGCAGAGCCAGGCCGACTACAACACCGTGCGCTCCTTGATCTACGGCCTACTCGCCCTGGCCGTCCTCATCGCCATCCTCGGGGTGATCAACACCATGGCCCTGTCGGTCATCGAACGCACCCGGGAGATCGGGCTCCTCCGCGCGATCGGCACCTCCCGGCCTCAGATCCGCCGGCTGATCCGGCTCGAGTCGGTGCTCATCGCCATCCACGGTGCGCTGCTCGGCCTCGGCCTCGGCCTGGCCTGGGGCGTCGCCGGGCAACGCGTGCTCTTCGCCTACGGGATCACCGCCCTGACCATCCCCTGGACGACGATCACCACCGTCGCCACCGTCATCGGGATGATCGCCGCGCTCCTTCCGTCGCTGCGAGCCGCTCGTCTCACCACCCTCACCGCAATCAGCATCGAGTGAACGATCCCGAACCCCTTGCCCGTCTCGAACACCAGCCGCACGGCGCCCTGCCGAAAATCCTGATCAAACTCCCGGTACTGCCTTGCCGTCGCTCCTCCTCAAAGCGATGTCTCCACGCTACGAGGGGAAGCCCACCACCCGGTCCGGACAGGGCCGTTCGACTCGTCCCGGCGGTGCCGTTCGAGCCGACGCCAAAGTGAAGATCACAGCCGTCGTGCCCGTGTTTTCACCAGATCCAGCACTGGCACCACGCGAGGACAGCACAGTTCACAGGACGCGGCGCAGCGGCGTCCAGCGGAGCACCAGGGTCCCGAGTCCGAACGACAGCAGAACGCCGATCAACCCGACCGTGATCGCCTTCGCACCTGCAGGGGCGGGAAACGGACGCAGGGCCAGCGCCAAACCGATGAGCACGGGGCCCTGCAGCACGAAGGCCGCGTAGCTGGCCCGACCCAGGGCCCGGATGAGCGGGCCGGCTGGGCCGGCGAGGTGCCGCTGCGCCGCGCCCAGCAGCCACACCGACGCACCGACCGACAGAACTGCCTCGATGGCCGACAGCGCTGCGGCCGGTCCGTTCCATCCGCCCGTGAACGCGTCGGGCGCGAGCGAGAGGCGCGCGGACGCAAGGAACAGCGCCGCCAGCCCGGCGACGCCGAGCAGCGCCGCACCACCGCAGGCCCGCCGCAGCCCCTCGGGCACAACGTCCAGCCAGCCGCTGCCGGCGGCGGCCGTGCCCAGCCCGAACAGCGCGACGTACTGCGGCCACTGCCAGAGGTTGAGGTGAGCCGGTTGCAGCGTCAGCAGCGGAAACACCGTCCGCACCAGGAAGGTCGCCACGGCTACCGCAAGCCCGAGCCCGACCAGCATCCGCACCGTCAGCAGCGGAACCGGCCGGCTCGGCCCGGCTGTGCGGCGGTCCAGGCGGCGTAGGCCAGCGAGTACAGCAGCAGGATCTTCGTCCACGGGTATGGGCTATTGCTCTGCGCCGACCGGCTCTCCAGGCCAAGCCGCCGCGCCTCGTCGGGGCTCGTTGAGCAGGGTTGATGCGCAAGCCGATCTCAGCGAAGACCGCCTCGCCCCCGGTCCCGCAGGGTCGGGCCGAGTGGCGAGTGCGGGACGGGAGCAAGTGCTCTGTGGCGTCCGGGACTGCCAGGCGCAGGCTGGGTGACGTATGCCGACCGGGGCCGCGGCGGCGGTATCGCGGTATCGCGGGAACGGGGTGATCCTGATGATGTGGGGTTTTGGGACCGGCTGGAGCTGGGGAGCCTGGCTCACCATGGGCGTCGGCATGATCCTCTTCTGGGGGCTGGTCGTCGGCGGAGGTATCGCGCTGGTGCGCTACCTCGCCGGCACCCGCTACCACCACCCGTCCTCGGGCGCGTCCGGCCGGGCCGCGGCCGAGCAGATCCTGGCCGAGCGGTTCGCCCGCGGGGAGATCGACGAGGACGAGTACCGGCAGCGCCGCGAGTTGCTGCGCAGCGGCGGGTGAGCGGTGATGCAACGGGAGCGGGCCCGGCTGGTCACCGGCGTGGCGGTGGCGGCGGTAGTCCTGGGAGTGATCTCGACGCTCGCAATCGCCACGTTGAGCGGGGCGTTCCCCCGGTCCGGACCGGCTGCCGTGCAGTAACCGGCTGGGGTGCCGTGGGCGCCATCGACCCGCTGTGAGGTGCCGTCGCTGCCGGGCACGGCGGTCGGTGTTCGGGTCACCGAGACGGGCGCCATGATGGGCGCTCCCTCCGGGCGCGGCCGAGGGATGGGCGACTGGTACCGCGACGGGGGCGACGCCGGGCAGGCCTGGCCCGCCGGGTATGGGCTGGATGGACATGACGATCAGCCCGACGCCGGTCGCGGCCGGGGAGGTCTCGCTGTGGATGGCGAACCTCGGGTGGCGCCCGCACGAGCTGGTCGTGCTCCCCCTGGCCCAGGGACAGGGCGTCGGACAACGCCCGACCGGGACCGACGGCAAGATCGACGAGGCGGGCAGCCTCGGGGAGCCGTCCGCCAGCTGCGCCGCCGGCGATGGAGACGGCGTCGTGCCGGGAGCGGCCAGATGGACCACGCTGACTCTGCCCGCCGGCCGCTACGAGCTGGTCTGCAACTACCCCGGCCACTACCGCGCCGGCATGTACGCCGAACTCGACATCACTTGATCGCGCCCCGGGCCACGTACGGCGCCTCATCCGGCAGGTGAGGGCGAGCAGCAAGGATCACCGCGAGTGGATCTTGTCGGCGGTGAGGGGATCGGAGAATGGCCACCCGCAAGACTCCGAGGCTGACGCACTATGCCTGGCTGTCCATCGGTGCCGCATTGACTACGATCACCCTGAAGACCGCGGCGTACCTGGTGACAGGTTCGGTCGGATTGCTGTCGGATGCCGCGGAGTCGGTGGTCAACCTCGTCGCGGCGGTCATCGCGCTGATCGCGCTCAAGGTCGCCGCCCGCCGTCCCGACGCCCACCACCACTACAGCCACGGCAAGGCGGAGTACTTCACCGCCGGCCTGGAAGGCCTCATGATCTTCGTAGCGGCGGCGGTGATCCTGGCTAGCGCGGTCCAACGCTTCATCCATCCCGTCGCGCTGGAACGCCTCGGCGCCGGGTTGGCGATCTCAACGGTGGCGACCGCCGTCAACGGCGCGGTCGGCCTGGCGTTGATCCGCGCCGGCCGTACCCACCGCTCGGCCACCCTCGCCGCCGACGGCAAACACCTGATGACCGACGTGTGGACGTCCGTGGGGGTCCTGGTCGGGGTCCTGCTGGTCGCCCTCACCGGCTGGGAACGGCTCGACCCGGTGGTGGCCGCCATCGTGGGTCTCAACATCCTGGTCACCGGCTACCGTCTGGTCGTCGGTTCGGCCGGAGCGTCGCTGGACGCCGCGCTGACCCCCCAGGAAACCGCCACGGTCACCGCCGTCCTCGACCGGTTCCGCTCCACCGAGGTCGACGTCCACGGCCTGCAGACCCACCAGTCAGGCCGGCACCGGTTCGTCGCGGTGCATGTGCTCGTCCCCGGGGCGTGGACCGTGTTCCGCGGCCATGACCTGCTCGAACAGATCGAGTCGGCGATCCAGGCGGCGCTGCCGGACACCACCGTGCACACCCATCTGGAGCCGCGCGAGGACCCCCCGCTCATGCCGACTACGCCTACGACAGCCATCCGCCCACCGAGCCGGCCTGACAATCGGGACACCGACCGCAACGACGGCGGTCGCCGCTCTGCTGCCGTTATTGACGTTCATCGATGCTTGAGGCGTTGGCGTGGGGTCGGCGTGCTTTAGGACTGCCGCCATCCGGTGGTTGTCGCGCCCGGGGCGACCGCGAAGGCGCTGGTCAGGAGGCGTGGCCCGGTTCTTGGCACCCGACACGGTCGGCGGCACCGTGCCGCGCTGGGATCTGGGCCCCGTGCTGTGGGTTCGCAGCGCGAATGTGGCGGCCGGGCGTTGGCCCGCCGCCGATGGGAGAGACCAGGTCATCGGCAGCTCCCCGCCGCGGGATGTAGGCTGCGGTCCGTAGTGGCAAGATCCACATGCCGGGGAGCAGACGTAGCGCCGGTCTCCGTTCGATCAGCGTCCGAGCCCATCACCACCACGACTGCCCCGCCCTCATGTCGATATCGTTGTGACGTGCCGTGTCGTTGTCTCGGTTGCCGATGCCGCGTTCGTCTGCGTCGTTCGTGCCCCGGTCCCCCGGGTGTGGAGTCGTTGGTCCCTGGTCACCGCCCGGACCGGATGGGGAGGCTGAGGGCCAGCGACCGATGGCCGGGTATCCGCGGCGAGGAGGCTGGACGTGGGATTGCCGCGGTGGTGGAGCGACGGTGTCCCGTTGCTCGGAGTGTGCGCCGCCGGCCTGGCGGGCGGCGGGCTGGCGCATCTGATCGGCGCCGCGGCGGCGGGCAACCTGGTGTGGGCGGTGACGACCGCAACGGCAGCCGTGCCGGCGACCTGGTGGGTGGTGCAGAGCCTGCGGCGCCGGCAGCCGGGAGTGGACGTGATCGCCGTCCTGGCGCTGGTGGGGACTCTCCTCGTGGGCGAGTACCTGGCAGGGGCGGTCATCGCGGTGATGCTGGCCTCCGGTCGCGCGTTGGAGGCCCGAGCCAGCGCCCGCGCCACCCGGGACCTGCACGCACTGCTGGCCCGGTCCCCACACGTCGTGCACCGCTACGTCGACGGCCAGCTGACCACCCCGGCATTGGACGACGTGGTCCCCGGTGACCTACTGATGGTCGCCACGGGCGAGGTCGTCGCGGTGGACGGCCGGGTCGAGTCCGGAACCGCGGTACTGGACGAATCCACACTCACCGGGGAACCGCTGCCCGTGGACCGCCCGCAAGGCGACGCGGTCCGTAGCGGCGCCGTCAACGCCGGCAGCCCGTTCGACCTGCGGGTCACCACGACCGCCGCCGAGGGCACCTACGCCGGGATCGTCCGACTGGTCCGCGAGGCCCAGGCCGACACCGCACCGTTCGTCCGCCTCGCCGACCGCTACGCCGCGGTGTTCCTGCCGGTCACACTCGGGATCGCGGCCGTGGCCTGGTGGCTCTCCGGAGACCCGGTGCGCGCGGTCGCCGTGCTCGTGGTCGCCACCCCCTGCCCACTGATCCTCGCGGCCCCGGTCGCGATCGTGTCCGGGCTGTCACGAGCAGCCCGCCGCGGCGTGATCGTCAAAGGTGGCGGCCCGCTGGAACGACTCGCCCACGGCACCGTCCTGCTGTTCGACAAGACCGGCACGCTCACCGAGGGCCGCCCCATGGTCTCCGACATCATCACCGCACCGGGCGTCAACGGCGACGACGTGCTCAGGCTGGCCGCGTCGCTGGACCAGGTCTCCCCGCACGTCCTCGCGACAGCCGTCGTCGAGGCCGCCCACACCCGCGGCCTCACACTGTCGCTTCCCCGCGGGGCCGTTGAGACCGCAGGACAGGGCATACACGGAATCGTCGAGGGCCACGAGATCCGGGTCGGGAAAGCATCCTGGATCGCACTCGAGGCCGGGCCGGTGCCGTGGCTACGCGCCGCGCGCCGCCGGGCCGCACTCGACTCGTCACTGCTGATCTTCGTGGGGATCGATCAGGACCCGGCCGGGGCGATCCTGCTCGACGATCCCATCCGCTCCGACGCCGCCGGGGTGATCCGCCGGCTGCACCAGGCCGGGATCATCCACACGATCATGGTCACCGGCGACCGAGCCGGGGTCGCCGACACCGTCGCCGCCGCCCTCGGCGTGGACGAGGTCCTCGCCGAGTGCACCCCGGCCAGCAAGGTCGACGTCGTGCGCGCCGCCGCCGCCCGCGGCCCGACAATCATGGTCGGGGACGGCGTGAACGACGCCCCCGCGCTCGCCGTCGCCTCGGTCGGGGTCGCGGTCGGGGCCCGCGGATCGACCGCGTCCTCCGAGGCAGCCGACGTCGTGCTGACCGTGGACCGGCTCGACCGGCTCGCCGACGCGATCGAGATTGCCCAACGCTCACGCCGGATCGCGCTGCAAAGTGTGTTGGCTGGGATGGGGCTGTCACTGGTCGCGATGGTCGTCGCTGCGTTCGGCGGCCTCGCCCCGACCGCCGGCGCGCTGCTGCAGGAAGGTATCGACGTCGCGGTCATCCTCAACGCACTGCGCGCGCTCACCCCCGGCCGTCGGCACGCACAGCACCTCAGCCCCACCGACTCGGCGCTGACCCGCAGGTTCGCCGACGACCACGCCAGGCTACGACCGCGCCTGGACAGCATCCGCGCCGCCGCAGCCGCACTGGCCTCCGATCCCGCCCGGCACCTGCCCGCCGTTCATGACGTGTACCAGATGCTCACCGACGAACTGCTCCCCCACGAGTCCGCCGAACACGCCGAGCTCTACCCCGTCCTGGCCCGCGCCCTCGGCGGCAGCGACCCGCTCGGACCGATGAACCGCGGACACCTCGAGATCTGCCAGCTCACCCGCCGACTCGGGCGGCTGCTCGACGAGCTTCTCGATACCCCACCCGACAGCCAGGACGTGCAGGACCTCCAGCAGACCCTCTACGGGCTGCACGCCCTGCTGCGGCTGCACTTCGCCCAAGAGGAGGAAAGCTTCTTCACCCTGGCCGAACCCCGCACCGCCGACCCGCATACCGCTGGGCACGCCGGCATCGCGAGCTCGTCGACCACCTCGCCCACAAGCGGCGGCACACGATCGTCAGGCCTGGCGTGACCGACGCCTTCTCGGTGCGACCGGGCGCGGCGCACCCGACGGCCCGGTGACCGGCACAGGTCCGCGGCCAGGTCCCAGCCTGGGACAGCGGCTCGCGTCGGCCGGGGCCCTCGCCGTGCTGGCGGTCAGCCTCGTCTCCGCCGCGCACATCCTTTGGGCACAGTGGAGACCACTGGCCACCTCGCTCGTCCTCGGACTCATCGCCACCACGTTCCTGTGGCGGGCGGGGTGATCACCGCACTCACCGGAGTCCCCACCAGGGCGCCCGGCCGACGTAGCAGTGCTGGCTCAGGCGGCAGTACTGGTCGGCAGGGGGAGTGTCGCGGCGACGGCGAGCTCGCCCAGCGTGCTCGCTGCGGCCGGTCCTCCACGGCACCCGCGTGGCAGTTGTCGCTGTCGCGCAGGGTGCGGCGCACGCGGCGGTGTCGCGCTGGCGCGTCGCGCGGTGAGTTGACAACGGGTTCCCCCGAAGCATGGGTGCATTAGGACCATGCTTGTGGGGAGACCGGCGGGGTCGGGATGCGCTATGGCGTGGCGGAACGCCACCCGGTGAACACCAGCTGCTCTATGCCCACGGCGACCATGCTGCCGTCATCGATCCTCGTCGTTGCGACCTGTCGCGAAGATCTTCATCAGCGCGGTGATCAGCGCGAGGTGCTGGTCCTCGGGGTTCTCGGGAGCCGGCGGCGGAGTGTCGGTCATGCACATGTCGTCGCTGCGGGTGGTCGGTGCGTTTCGGGCGGTTATCCGGCTGGCTCATGCCCGGTTCCTGGCGTCGAGTAGGCCCACCGGTTCCGTGGGAACTCGTCGATCGCCTCCGTGAACCCGCGTGCGCGGGCTGCGCAGCACGATGAGGTTGCCGGACGGGTCAACCGTGGCGTTCGTGGGCCGCTAGACCGACGTCGGGGTAACAGGGCGAGCACGCACGGCGAGCACACCGGCGCCGGGCCGCGTCTGTCCCTTCCGGCGAGGCCCGGCGGGTACGAGCGACCGCCGGAAGGATCTTGCCCGTGACGGGCTGGCATGCGCCGAGGTCGAGCATCAGGCCGGCGGAGGCGGAGTGGCTGGACGCCGCGGCGGGCCGGCACCGTCCTGAACAACCGGCTCGAGCGGATCTTGGTGATCTCGGCCCGGCCGGGAGGTCCGGTGGGGCCGCCACCCGTTGATGGAGCGGTCGCGGGTCACGTTCCGCTGGTCGACTGCTGCCTGCCGCGCAGCGTGGCCAGACGGCTCTGGTACTCCTGCTCGTCGATCTCCCCGCGGGCAAACCGCTCCGCGAGAACCTGCTCGGCGGTCGCCCGCGGCACACCCGCCCCGCCGGCAGACTGCGACGAGCGGGCCAGGTACCTCACCAGCACAACGACACCGAGGATCACCAAGCCCCAGAACAACACCATGCTCACCGACATGAGCGCATAGCCCCACCCGCTCATACCCGGGCCCCACCAGTACATCATCGGAGACCCCTTTCGGCAGCGACGGCCCGGGTCCACGTCGGAGGCCGTCCTGCACCCCCACGCTCGTCCTCGGGACAGCACCAGGAGTAGGGACGTCCGGCCCGCCACCGTGCGCGTTCGCCCCCTTACCCGGGGCGGGAATGCGCGAGGACAGTCAGAGCGAGCCGGGAAGCGAGGTGGGGTGTCGATGTCGGGTTCGCGGACAGTAGAGCTGGACCTGTCCCAGCAGGAGGCGGTCCAGGCGGTGACGACGGCGCTGGCGCACCAGGGCTTCGGCGTGCTGACCTCGATCGACGTGCGCGCCACCCTCCACGCGAAGCTCGGCGTGGACGTCGAGGACTACGTGATCCTCGGCGCCTGCAACCCGCCGCTGGCGCATCGGGCGCTGTCGGACGATCCGGAGATCGGGCTGTTGCTGCCGTGCAACGTCACCGTGCGCCAGGCGGGCGGGCACACCGTGGTGCAGGCGGTCGACCCCGCACTGCTGCTGTCGCTGACCAGCTCCCGCGGCACAGACGTGTCACCCGAGCTGGCCGCCGTCGCCCGAGACGCTTCCACGCGATTGAGCGCCGCACTCGACACGCTGATCCCCCCGCCCTGAGTCCTTCCGCCACCCTGCACGACCGAGACTCATCGGCGGCGGAACACAGGCGCCGCGGCAATGGGAAAGCAGACGATGGGAAGGCCAAAGGCGCTCCTGATGAGCAACGCGACGATGGAGTGGTTGCCGGTGTGGGTATGGCCCCTGCTGATCGTCATCGGGCTCGCCCTCTGCGGTTATGTCGCGTTCCGGCTGGTCCGGGACGGCACGCGAAGGACGCCGGTAGCGGGCAACGCGGTGTCGGCCACGGCGCGCAGGATCCTCGACGAGCGATTCGCCCGCGGTGAGATCGACGAACAGGTGTACCGGCGACGGCGGGCTGATCTGGGATGAGCGCGCCGATCAGTCGCCGCCGGGCCCTTGTGCTCGGCGGAGCGGGTGTGGTCGCCGTTGTCGCGGGAACGACGGGCTGGATCGCCACGGCGGACAACGGCCCGGGTCCGTCCGGCAACGGCTCGGGCGCGGCCGAGACGGGTGCCGAACTCGGGGCGCCGCCGCTGCTCGACAGCAGCGAAGGCAGGCTGCAGATCGAGCTCGTCGCGGCCCGTGGGGTCCGGCTGGCGGGCTACGACACCCGCGCCCTCGGGTTCAACGGCACCTCACCCGGCCCCACGCTGCGGGTGCGCCCCGGTGACGAGCTCGCCGTCCGGCTGACCAACCGGCTCGACCAGCCCACCAATCTGCACACCCACGGGCTGCGCGTCTCCCCGCAGGGCAACAGCGACAACCCCTTCCTCCGGGTCGACCCCGGCACCTCGTTCGACTACCTGATCCGCGTCCCCACCGACCACCCTGCGGGAACCCACTGGTATCACCCCCACCACCACGGCACGGTCGCCGACCAGGTCTCGGGCGGGCTCGTCGGAGCGCTCATCGTGGACGGCGGCCCAGCCCTGCCCGTGGCCGCGGACCGCGTGCTGCTGATCAGCGACATCGCCCTCGACACCACCGGCACCCCGGTCCCCGCGAGTTCGATCGAGCGCATGCGGGGCCGCGAGGGTGCCCTGGTGCTGGTCAACGGCCAACACCAGCCCGGCATCCCCGCCGTCCCCCAGGCGACGCAGCGGTGGCGGATCGTCAACACCTGCGTGGCCCGGGTGCTGTCCCTACGATTGGAGGGGCACCCGCTCGCGCAGATCGCCCACGACGGCACCTACCTGCGTGCGCCTGCCCGCCACGATCGCCTCGTCCTGGTCCCCGGCGGCCGCGCGGACGTGCTCGTCACCGCGACCGGGACCGGCCGGTTCGCGCTCGTCACCGACCCCTACGACCGCGGCACCACGGACGGCATGAGGGGCGGCGGCACCCCCGCCGCCGGACCCATCACCGTGGCCACGCTGGTCAGCAGCGGCGCACCCGCCCCCACACCGGCGCTACCGGCCGCCCTGCCCGCCGAGCCCGCACCACCCCCGGCCACCGCAGAGCGCGCGATCACCTTCCAGATGGGCATGGGCGGCGCGGGCGGCATGGGTGGCGGGATGGGCATGGCGTTCACCATCGACGGCCGGGGCTTCGACCCCGCCCGCACCGACCAGCACGTCACCGCAGGCACCACCGAAGACTGGACCGTGCGCAACAACGGCCCCCTCGCCCACCCCTTCCACCTGCACGTGTGGCCGTTCACCGTGCTCGCCACCAGTGACGCCACCCCCGTCTCCGGCGTGCCGCAGGACGTCGTCCTCGTCCCGCCCGGGGGCTGGGCCCGCATCCGGATCCCATTCACCCACCAGACCGGCCGCACCGTCTACCACTGCCACATCCTCGACCACGAAGACCTCGGCATGATGGCCACGATCGACGTGCAGTAGACCGGCACGTGACGGAGCAGGTTCGGACGGTAACAACCTGGTTCCTATGATCGGCTCGCGCTGACCGCGAGACTGATCCTGCTGCTGTGGCGGGCCTGTCACCCCGAGCCCTCCACGTCGGAGGTCTGGCAGTGCTCCCGCAGCATGCGAGCAACAGGGCGGCCACACCGGCGGCAACAGGTCGTCGTCATGGCGCAACTCGACCACACCGTCGGCGTCGAGGTCACGCGACTCGTCGCCCGCATCCAGGGCGCAAATGCAGAACCTGCTTGGAAGCTGATCCCGCGCAAGATCACGGTGAGACGCATCTCCACCGTCGGCGAGCGATCTCGATCGCTGAGAGGAGACCTGTCCGCAGCACGTGCGTCCGTGAGCAGTTCGTTCGCAACGTTGGAGGACGCCGCGGCCGTCGGACGTCTACTCGGCGACGAGCGCGAAGTAGCTCTCCCCCTCTTGGAGGAAGTGCAGCTCAAGGACGGCGTGCAGCCCGTAGAGGCAGGCGAGGACGTCCTGGCGTCGCTCGGGATCGAGATCAGCGCCGTGGTCGAGGGCGTCGAGGTGGATCTGCAGGCGGCGAGTGAGCCGACTGATCTCCGTGTGCGCCCGGCTCATCGGGGCGACCGCCTCGCTGCTGCCGAACGTGCGCGCCAACGCCGGGAGAAGCTCAGCCTCCTCGGCCTCTTCGTGGGGTACCAGCCGCTCCGCGAGCGCCGCGTGGGCCCGCCGCAGCATCTCGATGGCCGAGCTGTGCGCCTGGACGGCCAGCACGTCCGCGGCCGTGCACAGCAGCGGCAGCACCTCGTGGAGGTGGTCGTGCTCGGCCGCGAAGCGCCGCAACAATGCCAGCGTGTCCGCCCTCACCGGTTTCCCGCCGACCTGGCCGCCGCGCAGCGCACGCAATGCGTTGAGGATCACCGCGGCGTCGATGCCCTCCTGCAGCAGCGCGCCGAACGCGGGCGGCAGCAGACCGAACGCGGCGACCACCATCGCCGCCAGCGACATCGCCATGCCCGCCAGCGCGCTCTGCACGGCGATCCGCCGCGCGCGGCGGGCGATCTCCATCGCGTCCGCGAGGCGATCGAGCCGGTCGGTGGTGAGCACCACGTCGGCCGCCTCCGAGGAGGCCGTCGCGCCGCGTGCGCCATTGCCACCCCGACCGTCGCGGCCGCGAGCGCGGGGGCGTCGTTGAGGCCGTCGCCGACCATGACCGTGACCACGAGCTGCCCCTCGGCGCGCACGCCTTCGACCTTGCTCGCGGGTGTCTGCTCGGCGCGCACCTCGTCGAGCCCCAGGACCTTGCCGACCTCCCGGGCCGGTTCGGGCCGGTCCCCGGTGAGCATCACGAGGCGCTGGATGCCGGCGGCGCGCAGGTCGACGAGCCGCCGGGCCGCGCTCGACGTCTGCTCCCATGCTGACCGGACGGAGGCGGGAAGTCTCATCGCGGTCCCACGTGTCCTCGGCGCAGCAACTCCGCCAGCTCCCAGGCCACCCCCCGCAGAGGGTCGGCATACACCGTCCGGCCGACCGAGCACGGAGCTGTTCGTCCGACCGCGCACCCTTCGCTCGGGAGCAATTCTTGAATGAATGAGAACGGTAACAGCGATATCGTGAAGGCGGGGAAGGGTGCTATCGCGATCGGCGATCGCATTCGTCGAGCACGGCAGCGTTACCCGGCTGTCATCGCGGTGGTGGTGCTGCTCGGCGCGCTGATCGGATCCCTGGCACGGGAGGTGCCGTGCCCGGTGGGACAGCCGTAGGGTCCGGGGGCCTCGGGGGTGTGGGGGTAGAAGGCGTCGCGGGCAGCGGTGAGCGCACTGTTGTAGACCCGTGCGCTCCGGGGGCAGGAACACGTCCCGGGCCATGTGATGCGCCTGGCGGAAGGCACCCAAGCAGGAGCGGTAGGCGGCGAAGTCGCGGATCTCGAATGCGATCCGGCCGAGCTGGACCCGCAGGAACGGCTTGACGTCGGGCGGTTCCCCGCCGACCATCGCGACACTGCACGCCGGGCGGGCGGCCGCTTTGGCGACGATGCCGGGTTCGGGCATCCCGCGCAGGGCCCGGACCAGGCCGCGGTGCGCGGCATGCCCGACCGGCGGCAGAGTGCGGGCGTGCGCGGCGGCGCCGAACCACACCCTCCTACGAGGTCTGGCGCCCGACGGTGCGTGCGGTGTGGGCACGGCGCGGGACCGGCTTCCACGAGCTACGCCACTTCTACGCCTCGCTGCTCATCCGCCATGGCGAGTCGGTCAAGACCGTGCAACGCCGGCTCGGCCACGCCACCGCCGCGGAAACCCTTGACACCTATGCACACCTGTGGCCGGACTCCGACGACCGGACCCGCGAGGCGATCGACTCCGTGCTTGGCGCCACCCCACCACCAAGCACGGCCAGCTACGAAGCGTGACCGCTGGCGCTGAGTGGAAGACCCACCGGCCAAGGCACCTCCGCCGGCCCGTGGATCATCGAATGATCACTCATGATCATGATCTTTTCGAGAGCGGATTTCTTGTGCCCTATATGTGCCCTAAAAACGATCACTGGTTCCGTCTACGCTGGTCAAAGCGTTGGCGCGGACGAGTCGGCCTGTAAGCCGGATCCTGTTCCCGGGCGCCTCACGGCGCTCCGTTCGGCGACCATCCATCTCGGCCTGCCGTCGCCGACAGGCTCTTGCGGTCTACCCGCAGGCTCGGACGGGCCGCCCTCGAACGCCTGCGCAGCCGCCCGGCTCACGCCGTGCGGCATCTTGACCTTGCTCCGGGTGGGGTTTACCGAGCCACCCCGGTCACCCGGGGTGCTGGTGGTCTCTTACACCACCGTTTCACCCTTACCCCGCACTGGAGGTGCGGGGCGGTCTGTTCTCTGTGGCACTGTCCCGCGGGTCGCCCCGGGTTGCCGTTGACAACCACCCAGCCCTGTGGAGTCCGGACTTTCCTCGGCAGCAGCCCGAGGGCTGCCGACGCGGTCGCCCGGCCGACTCGTCCGCTCACGTGACTCTACGCGCCGCGGAGATCACGGATCGCGCGGCATGGGCAGTCGCCCGCGTCGGATGGGTGGGTTCCCACCGATGCTCGGGTCGGCCCGCCGACCGCACGCTGTCCCGGCACACCCCCAGCCGACACCGGAGCCCGCGATGACACAGCACGACCACGACGTCCTCGTCGCCGGTGCGGGTCCGGCCGGCCTGACCACCGCCGTCGCCGCCGCCCGCCACGGGGCCCCGGTGCTGCTCGTCGAGCGTCGCCCCGCGCGGTCGTCCTACCCGCGCGCCACCGGGGGGATGGGCGGCACCGGGATGAACACCGCCGTGCACGCCGGCCACAACCTAGGCTGGCGGCTCGCCCGGGCGGCCCGTGGCCTGGGGGGCGACTCGCTGCTGGACGGCTACGAGGCGGAGCGCCGGCCGATCGGCCGGGAGAACGTGCTGCGCTCGCTGGGCCGCGGCGGCCCGCCGGGCAGCACCGGCAGCCTCGAACACGACCGGGGTGGAGGCCGCATCGAGGCCCTGACCTCGGCGGTTCCCAGCGTGCGGGCGCCGCACGTCCCGGTTCGCCATGACGGGCGGCCGATCAGCACGCTCGACCTCCTCGACGGCCGGCTCACCTGCTGACCGGACGCCGGGCGGGCGGTTGGCGGGCCGCCGCGGGGGTGCTGGCGGCGTCCGGGACTCCCGTCGTGGCGCGCTCGGCCGGGTCGGACCTGGTCGACGACGGCAGCCTCGTCCGTCGGTACGGGCTCGGAGATGAGGGCGCCGTCCTGGTCCGGCCGGACAGCCACTGCGGACCGGCACTTCCCGCGCTCGACGCGGGACATCTCACCGCACTGACCGACGCGGTCGACGCCGTGCTCGGCAGCCTCGGAGTGCTCGAGCTGCGCAGTCCGTGAATGGACCACGGCCCCTGTCCGTGATGGGGTGGCTCCGTGCGTGCGACCGTCGTGGTGCTGCTGCTCGCCCTCGCCCTCGCGGGGTGCTCGATCGACGTCGTGCCGAGCGGCGCCGGGCCGGCCTCCGCCCCGCCGACGGCGGGGGACGTGCCTGGCGAGGCGTCGACTGTCCCGGTCGGCAACACGATCGACTCCGCGCCCGGCCCGGACGACCAGGACACCCGCGCGGGCGACGAGCGGACGGCCGTCTCGATCACCAACGAGTTCTGGAGCCGCTGGTTCGACGACCGGGGGCTGCGGTACGTCCCCCCCAGGGTGGCGGGCGGCTACGTCGGCACCCGCGGACCCAGCTGCGCGGGTGAGCCGTCGGTGCCCGGTAACGCCTACTACTGCCCGTCCGGGAACTTCCTCGCGTGGGACGAGGACCTCATGCGGGCCGGGTACAACCAGATCGGCGACGCATGGGTCTACCTGGTGATCGCCCACGAGTGGGGGCACGCGATCCAGGCGCAGCTGCCGGACCGCTTCGTGTCGCAGGCCGTCGAGCTGCAGGCCGACTGCCTGGCGGGCGCCGCCCTGCACGGTGCCGCGCAGGAGAATCTCGTACGGATCGAGCCCGGGGACGACGAGGAGGTCGCGCAGACCCTGGCGACGGTCGCCGACGACTTCCCGTGGACCGACGAGTCCAGCCACGGGAACGCACGCCAGCGCACCGCGGCGTTCCAGCAGGGCGTGAGCAGCGGCGTCGAGGGCTGCCTGCGGATGTGAGGCCGCACCCGGTGCCGCACCGGGCTACCGTGCGCGGGTGATCGCCCAGTCGCCCGCCCAACTGGCGTTCCTGCTCACGGCGGGGTTGATCGCCGGAGCGGTGAACGCGGTGGCCGGCGGCGGCTCCCTGCTGGTGTTTCCCGCGCTGCTCGCGATCGGTTTCTCCCCGCTGGCGGCCAACGTCACGAACTCCGTCGCCCAGTGGCCGGGTTACCTCGGCGTCGTTGCCGGCGCCCGGCACGAGCTTCCCGGCCAGGGCAGGCGGCTGGCGCTGACCTCGACGGTGTCGGTGTTCGGCTCCGCCGTCGGCTGCGTACTGCTGCTCGTGCTGCCCGCGTCGGTATTCGACGCGGTGGTCCCCGTTCTGGTCCTACTGGCCAGTGTGCTGCTCGGGCTGCAGCCCTGGCTCAAGCGCTGGATCCCGCCGCCGGAGCCGGGGACGCCGGACCGGCTGCCTGTGCTGCTTCCCGCGATCTTCTTCGCAGCGGTCTACGGCGGCTACTTCGGCGGCGCGCTCGGGGTGATCCTCATCGCCACCCTGTCGCTGTGCGCCGGCGACGAGCTGAAGCGGCTCAACGCGACGAAGGGCGTGCTGTCGCTGGTCGTCGCCACGGTCACCGTAGTGATCTTCGCGCTGCGGGCGCCGGTGGACTGGGCGGCGGTGGGGTTGCTCGCGCCGAGCACTCTGGTCGGCGGCTATCTGGGGGCACGGCTGGCGCGCCGCTTGCCGGAGAACGTGCTGCGGGCAGCGGTCGTGTTGCTGGGCCTGGGCGTGGGGATCTACCTGCTCGTCCGCTGAAGGTCATGGATGGCGCGGCGGTGCGTCCAGCGCGATGATCGGCGGTGTGGGTGCGACGGCCCTCGCGGCCGGGCTGCTGCTGGGCGTGCTGGCGTTCGCCGTCGCGCGCCCGCGCGGGCTGCCGGAGGCGACGGTCGCCGTGCCGGCGGCGCTGCTGCTGGTCGTGGTCGGCGCCGTCGCGCCGGCGGTGGCCGGGAAGCAGGTGACGCAGCTGTGGCCGGTGGTGGCGTTCCTCGCCATCCTGCTGGTGCTCGCGCACCTGTGCGCCGAGGAGGGCCTGTTCGCCGCCGCCGGGGACGCGATGAGCCGGGCCAGCCGCGGCAGCCCGCAGCGGCTGCTGGTCGGGGTGTTCCTCGTGGCGTCGGTGATCACCGCGGTGCTCAGCCTCGACGCGACCGTCGTCCTGCTGACCCCCGTGGTGTTCGCGACCGCGTACCGGATCGGGGTGCGGGCCAAGCCGCACGTCTACGCCTGCACCCACCTGGCCAACTCGGCCTCGCTGCTGCTGCCGGTGTCGAACCTGACGAACCTGCTGGCCTTCAGCGCGTCGAAGCTCTCGTTCGGCCGGTTCAGCGTCGTGATGGCGCTGCCCTGGCTGGTGACGATCGGCATCGAGTACGCCGTACTGCGCCGGATGTTCCGCACGGACCTCGCTGTCGGCACCGGGGCCGAGGAGGAGCTACCGCGGACCGCAACGCCCGTGTTCGCCCTGGTCGTGCTCGGGCTGACCTTCGCCGGGTTCATCGTCGGCTCACTGTTTGGCGTCGAGCCGGTGTGGGCGGCGCTGGTGGGGACGGTGGTGCTGGCAGTGCGCGGGTTGGTGCGGCGCACGGTGACGGTCCGGGGCCTGATCGACTCGGCGTCGCTGCTCTTCTGCCTGTTCGTGCTGGCCCTGGGGGTCGTGGTCAAGGCGGTGGTCGACCACGGGCTGGGCGGCGTGCTGGGCCACCTCCTTCCGCAGTCGGCGAGCCTGCCCGCGCTGCTCGCGATCGCCGGGACCGCGGCGGTGCTCGCGAACCTGATCAACAACCTGCCCGCGGTGCTGGCCCTGCTGCCGCTGCTGGCAGCGGCCGGTCCGGGGCCGGTGCTCGCGGGGTTGATCGGGGTGAACCTCGGGCCGAACCTGACCTACGTGGGCTCGCTCGCCACCCTGCTGTGGCGGCGGATCCTGCAGGAGCACGATCACGACGCGGAGCTCGGCGAGTTCACCCGCGTCGGGCTGATCACCGTGCCGGCGACGCTGCTCGGCGCGACCGTCGCCCTCTGGGCGATGCTGACGATCACGGGAGGCTGACGTATGGTCGGGACGGCGATCGTGTGGGTGGCGGAGGGGACGTGGCCTGCGTGCGTCGATGCGGCCCGCACGTGGGTGCCCGACGGCGACGACGTCGTGCTGCTGCACGTGTCGGGCGGCGAGCTGGCGGCGGCCCACGGCGCGCTCGCGGGCCTGCTCGGGCGGGGTCGGCGCGGTCCTGAGGCGGCTGTCGACGCCCTGTCCGCGGAGGCCGTCGCCGCGCTGCTGGACCGGGCGGCGCAGCGGCTGGGCCGGCCCGCGCGGATCGAGCAGCGGAGCGGCCGGGTCGAGCGCGAGGTGGTGGCGGCGGCCGACGGGGCTGCGGTGCTGATCTGCGCCCGCGACGGCGACCGGAGCCGGTTGGGCCCCCGAAGCCTCGGGCCGGCGACCCGGTTCGTGGTCGATCACGTGCCGTGCCCGGTGCTGCTCGTCTGGCCGGGCGAGGCGCCGGGGGTCGACTCGATCCCGCCGCCTCCACCACCGGGCGCGAAGCCCCCACCTCCCCCGCCGCACGAGCGGCGCTGAGAGCGACCGGCACCGAGAGCCACGGGGCACGCCGACACTGCGCTCGTGCACATCACGGGCCACGGGTGCACACGCTGCACCGTGTGCACCGACCCTCCCGGCTGTGCACGGCGCAGGGCGCGGGGGCCTACCGCCGCTGGCGGACCCGCTCGACGACCGGGTCCAGCAGCGCGCGCATCGGGGCGAGGTTGCCGTCCGCCGCAGCCCGGGCGGCGTCGATGTTCACGTCCCGGTCGACGTGCTCCCAGCGCAGCCGGTAGCCGGCGTCGCGGGCGAGCTGGCCGAGGAACGCCCGCTGGGTGCGGCCGTTGCCCTCCCGAAAAGGGTGGAGGGCGTTGACCTCTCCGAGCAGCGCGGTCAGGCCGTCGAGGAAGCCGTCCCGGTCAAGCCCGCGCAGGTGGTGCGCGGCGGCGAGGCGGCCGAAGACGTCGCTGGCCGTGTCGACGATCTGGTGCGGCAGGCAGAACGACGCCCCGGTCTTGACGATCAGCACGGTGCGCAGCTGCCCCGCCCACGGGAAGACGTCCTGGAAGATCGTCCAGTGGAAGGCGCGCAGGTGGTCGAGGTCGTATCGGCCCGCGACGCGTCGGCGCCTCAACTGGTCCACGCGCACACCCGTCAGGGTCCTCTCCGCAGCCGCCAACTCGGTGCGGTCGGTAATACCCAGTCGGTTACGGAAGACTCCGGTGCGCGGATCCAGGAAGGGGTCGCCGCTCACTTCCGGTAGTGCTGCAGCGCGAGAGCGATGGCCTCGTCCTCGTCGATCTCCTCGTCGGCAATGCGCTGCATGAGCGCGGCGCCGAACTCATCGAGCTCCAGCCCGTCGACTCGGAGCGACGCGATCGCTCCCGCCACCGCCTCACGCGGGGTCTCGGGCTCCCAGAGCAGATCCTGCTCGAACTGCGACACCGTCATGACCGTGACCTTCCTCGAGTACCTACGAGCAATTCACGGACTCCCAGGATCCTGAATGCGTCCAGCGCGGCAGTCGGGTCGGTCCGGTTCCGACCGTACTCCCCTCACCGGGCGTAGTCGAACGACGCCGGCCGAGCCCCAGGAGCATGATATCCGCCGTGACCACCGTCCCTCGCGACCTCGTCATCGGCTTCGGCCTGCCCGTCTCCGGCAGTTGGGCCACCCCCGGCACGATCGCCGCGGTCGCCCGACGGGCGGAGGAGCTCGGTTACGGCTCGCTGTGGACCTTCCAGCGCGTGCTCGTTCCCGCGGAGGACGACTACGGCGCGCAGTACCGCGCGGTGCTCGACCCCGTCGTCGCCCTCGGGTTCGCCGCAGCCGTCACCGAGCAGCCACGGCTGGGCGTCGCGGTGCTCAACGCCCCCTACGTACCGGCGGCGATCCTGGCCAAGCAGCTTGCGACGGTGGACGTGTTGTGCCGCGGCAGGCTCGACGTCGGGCTCGGGTCGGGCTGGGCACCACACGAGTTCGCAGCCGTGGGCGCAACCTTCGCCCGGCGCGGCGCCCAGACCGCCGAGTACGTGGCGGCGCTGCGTGCCCTGTGGGCCGACGACCCGGTGGAGTTCCACGGCGAGTTCACCGACGTCCCACCGGCCCGGATGCTGCCGAAGCCCGTACAACGGCCCGCGCCACCGATCCTGCTGGGCGGCTCGGCCGATGCCGCCCTGCGTCGCGTCGGCCGGATCGCGGACGGCTGGATCAGCGCCAGCCGGCACGACCTGCGCACGATCTCCGAGGCCATCGGCACGATCCACGCCGCCGCCACCGCGGCCGGCCGTGACCCGGCGGCGCTGCGCGCGGTGGTGCGCGGCGTCGTCGGGCTCGGCGACGAGGTCCACGACGAGGCGGGTCGTCGGCCGTTGACGGGATCGGCCGAGGCCATCCGCGACGACCTGGGACGGCTGCACGAGGTGGGGGTGACCGAGGTGTTCCTCGACCTCAACTTCGTCGCGCGTGTCGGCTCGCCGGACATCGACCCGATCAGCACGGACGCCTACGCCCACGAGGTGCTGGAGGCCTTCGCCCCGGCCCGTTCCTGAGCGGTCGGGCACGCGCCTACCGGGTTGGCGACGCGGGGGCCGTCAGGGGCGCGGGACGTGGGTCGTGTCGTTGAACAGCCGCACCGACGCGCCGCCGTCCCGGTAGAAGTCGGCCACCGAGAGCGACGCCAGATCCAGGTGCAGCCGGTAGAGGATCTCCGGGCCGCCTGCCAGGGCCTGCCGGAGCAACAGCTTGATCGGCGTGACGTGGCTGACGACCACCACCGTCTGCCCCGGGTACTCCGCGACGATCGACGCGCGCTCGGCGGCGACCCGGACGCCCACCGTCGCGAAGCTCTCCCCACCGGGCGGAGCCGCGTGCTCGTCGCCGAACCACGCCGCATGCAGCTCGGGGTCACGCTCGCGGACCTCGGTGAACGTCAGACCCTCCCAGCCGCCGAAGTCGGTCTCGACCAGCCCCGCGCGCTCCACCATCGGCACGCCGAGCGAGTCCGCGACGGCGGCTGCGGTCTGCCGGGCGCGCCGCAGCGGCGAGGTCAGCACGGCGCCGATCCCGTCGGGGGCGAGGCCGCCTGCCTCGGGTGCGGCCAGCCGGGCAGCGGCGCCGGCGGCCTGGTCGTGGCCGAGCGCGGTCAACTCCGGGTCGCCGAGCCCGGAGTAGCGGTGCTGGATCGACAGCGCCGTCTGGCCGTGACGCAGCAGGAGCAGGCGGGTCGACAGACCGATCTGGCCGGTCCAGGCCGCTGCGCCCTCGGGCTCGGCGTAGCCGCCCTCGGGCGTCGAGGCATCGATGACGGCCGGCAGTCGCGCGACGGTCACCTCGGGATCGTCCATCGGGTCGGTCCTCACCGGCACCTGCCCCGGCCGCCTACGGACCCGAGTCGTCTGCTCACCGTGCCCCGGCCTGCGCGTCCATCGACCGGGTTGCCGCGCGAGCCGCCGTCGGCCTCCACGATCACGTTCATCTAGATGCCCGACCGGGGCGTGCGCACCAGCACCGTGCCGCACTCCTCGCAATACACCACCTCGTCCGCCGGTGCCCCCTGCAGCGCGGCGAGGGCCGTCCGGTCCAGCTCCAGCCGACACGCCCCGCAGCGGCGCTCCCGCAGCGGCGCGGCCCCGGCGCCGCCGCGGGCCCGGCGACGGTCGTACACGGCGAGCAGGTCCGCCGGGAGGTCCGCGACGACCGCCTCCCGGTCGCGGCGACGCCCGGCCTCGCCTGCGTCGATGTCGGCCAGCGCGGTGTCGCGGCGCTCCGCGACGGTAGTCTGGTGGACCTGCGCCTCGTCGAGAGTGCGCTGAGCGTGCTGGACGTCCATGCCGACGGCCTCGCGCTGCTCCATGACCTCCAGCTCCTCGTCCTCCAGCACGCCCTGCCGGCGGGCGAGGGTCTCGAGCTCGTGCTGCAGGTCGGTCGCCTGTTTGGCGCCCACCCCGGAGCTCGCGAGGATCTTCTGGTCCCGGTCGGCGCGAGTCCGGACGGCATCGACGTCGCGTTCGAGCCGCCGGATGTCACGATCGAGGTCGCCGGCCCGGGTCTCCACCTCCACCAGCGCGTTCTTGGCCGCCCGCACCGCTGTCTCGGCTGCCGCCAGCTCCGTGTGCTCGGGCAGGGTGCGACGGCGGTGGGCGAGCCGGTTGAGCTCGGCGTCGATGTCGGCGAGGTCGAGCAGGCGACGCTGGACGGCGGGGTCGGCCTTCACTGGTGTGTCCTCCGGATCGGCTGCGTCCGCCCGACGGTCCAGGGATCCGTGCGCCGGGTCGAGACGCGGACCTCGACGCTACCGCCCAGCGCCTTGCGCAGGACGTCGGCCGCCTGCGCGCACCACGGCCACTCCGACGCCCAGTGGGCGACGTCGACGAGTGCCGGCAGTGCCGGATTCATGTGGCAAGCCAGAAGATGCTCCGACGCCGGGTGGTGGCGCAGGTCCGCGGTGACGTAGGCGTCGACGCCCGCCGCGGCGGCCACGCCGAGCGCCGAGTCGCCCGCGCCGCCGCAGACCGCCACGCGCTGCACCGGCCGGTCCGGGTCGCCTGCGGCCCGCACGCCCCACGCCGTCGCGGGCAGGGCCTCGGCGACGCGGTCGGCGAAGGCATGCAACGGCTCCGGGGCGGGCAGCGAGCCGATCCGGCCCAGCCCCCGGGCCGAGGGCAGATCGGCGAGCTCCAAGACGTCGAACGCGGGCTCCTCGTACGGATGCGCGGCCCGCAAGGCGTTGACGACCGCGGCCCGCCGCCCCCGCGGGAGCACCATCTCCAGCCTGGTCTCCGCGACCCGCTCCAGCTTCCCGACCTCGCCGATCGTCGGGTGCGCTCCGGCGAGCGGCTTGAACTGGCCGGTGCCGGCGGTGGCGAACGAGCAGTGGCTGTAGTCGCCGATCGTCCCCGCGCCCGCCGCGGCCAGCGCATCGTGCACCGCGGTGATGGCCGGGCCGACCGGGATGAAGGTGACGATCTTGTCGAACGGCGCCTCGGCGGCGGGTTCCAGCGGACCCTCGACGGCCAGGCCGAGGGCGTCGGCGAGGGCGTCGGACACGCCGGGGTCGGCGGCGTCGGCGTTGGTGTGCGCGGTGAACAGCGCGGCGCCACCGCGGACGAGGCGGTGTACGAGCGCGCCCTTCGGCGTGTCCGCGCCGACGCCGTGCACGCCGCGCAGCAGCAGCGGGTGGTGCGTGACCAGCAGCTGCACGCCGGCGCCGAGCGCCTCGTCGACGGTCTCGGGGACCGGATCGACCGCGACGAGCACGCTCGACACCGTGTCCGCCGGGTCGCCGCAGACGAGCCCGACGGCATCCCAGCCCTGCGCGAGGCCGGGCGGGTAGGCGGCCTCGAGCGCGGCGATCGCGTCGGCAAGCCGGGCGGTCATGCCGGCACCTCGGCGGGCACCTCGGCCAGCGCCGTGGCCAGGCCGCGGACCAGCTGCTGCACCTGCGCGGCGGACCGGACGGCGACGCGCACGTGATCCGGCGACAGGCCCGGGAACGTGTCGCCGCGCCGCACCGCGACGCCGGCGGCGCGGAGCGCGACGCGGACCCGCTCCCCCTGCCCGTCGGGGAGCCGCAGCAGCAGGTACGGGGCGACGCCCGGCAGCACCGTGACCCCGGGAACGGCCGCGAGTGCGGCAGCCTGCGCGGCGCGTCGACCGACGAGCGCCTCGGCGGCGCGGTGCGCGGCGGCGACGGCCTCGGGCGCGCAGCAGGCGGCGACCGCCTCCAGCGCGAGGGTGGAGACCGGCCACGGCGGCCGCGGGCGGGCGAGCCGGGCCAGCAGCGCTGGGTCGCCGAGGGCGTAGCCGGCACGGAGCCCCGCGAGGGCCCAGGTCTTGGTGAGGCTGCGGAACACGAGCAGGCCGGGGACGTCCGCGCCGGCCAGCGACTCCGGCTCGCCGGGCAGGGCGTCGGCGAACGCCTCGTCGACGACGACCACGCGCCCCGGTCGGCCCAGCGCCCTGATCGCGTCCGCGGGGTGCAGGACGGCGGTCGGGTTGGTCGGGTTGCCGACGACGACGAGGTCCGCGTCGTCGGGCACGTCGTCGAGACGGAGGCGGTGGCCGTCGGCCTCGGCGGTGAGCACACGGACGACCGGCACTCCGGCGGTGCGGAGCGCGGCCTCGGGTTCGGTGAAGCCGGGGTGCACGACGGCCGCCAGCCGCGGGCGCAGCGCCGGGAGCAGCGCGAACCCCTCGGCGCTGCCCGCGAGGACGAGCACCTCGTCGGGCCGGCGCCCGTGCCGCGCGGCCACGGCGTCGCGGGCGTGGGCGTCGGCGGCGACGGTCGGGTAGCGGGCGAGGTCGTCGAGCCTGGCGACGAGCCGGTCGCGCAGCCAGCGCGGCGGGGCGTCGCCCTGCACGTTGACGGCGAAGTCGAGCAGGCCGGGAGCGACCTCGGCGTCACCGTGGTGGCGCAGGGCCGGGTCGGTGTCGTCGGGTGCCGTGCTCTCGGGTGCCGTGCTGTCGGGTGTTGGGGTGTCGGGCGCGGTGTGGGGGGCGTCCGCCATGGAACGGCACCCTACGGGGCGGCCCGGGACGACCGAGCGGGAGCAACCCCGGTGCGGTGGTGCTGGCACCACAGCTGATCGACGGGGAGACATCGTCGCAGCTCCACACGCCACGAAGCAGGGTTCTTCCCGACGGATCGACCGCTCCACAGGGGGAAAACCCATGACCGCGCAGCCGACAACCCCGATCTCGCCGCCGCCGTTCCCGCCGGCTGCGGGGGATCCGCAACCGCTTCCGCCCCACGGGCCCCCGCCGCCCTACGGTGCCGGCCCGGTCCCGCCGCCCGCGTTCCCGCCGGCCGTCTACCCGCCGCTGCCGCCCGCCCCGAAGCGCAGCACAGGCAAGATCGTCGGCATTGTCGCCGCGGTTCTCGTCCTGCTCGGTGGCCTCGGCGCGGCCGCACTGTTCGTCTTCGGCCCGCGCACGGTGGATCCGGCGTCGGTACAGCAGGAGATCGTGCGGATCACCCAGACCGCGGTCGGGGTCGCCCCCGCGGACGTCCGCTGCCCCGCCGAGATCCCGGCCCAGGCCGGCGGGACCTTCGCTTGCACCGCGACGGTGGACGGCCAGCCCGTCACCTACGACGTCCGCCAGGACGACGACCAGGGCCACCTGACGATCAACTACGACCGGTTGCTCAAGGTGGCCGACGTGGAGAGCGTGATCGCGCAGCAGGTCGGCAAGGACGTCGACGTCGCTGTGACGGTGGAGTGCCCGCCCGCCGGGCAGACGGTCGTCGTGAACGCCCCGGGCACCCCGATCGCCTGCACCGCGACGAACGCCGACGACCCGTCGGACAGCGCCGCGATCACCGTGACGGTCGCCGCCGACGGCACACCCGGCTACACCTTCGCCTGATCCCGCCCTCCGACCGATCTTGCGGCACGTGACCCGTACCGCGGCCCGACTCACGGCGCCCGTTCCCGAGACCCGGGGCGGGCGCGGTGTGCTGTCAGTGCGCGCGACCAGCGCCGGCGGCGGGGATCACCCGGCGACGGTGGTGCTGCCACCACCGGTGATCGACGAGGGAGCACCGTCGTCCGCGCTCCCGCCGGACGCCAGAGTTCTCCCCACACCACGACGACCTCCGAGGGGACCCGATGACCGCGCAGCCGACCTTCTCGCCCGCTCCGCAGGCCGGGTGCGCCCCGGCCCCGAAGCGGCGCGCCGGCCGCGTCGTCGCCGTTGTGATCTCTGCGCTGCTCGTGCTCGCCGGCCTCGGCGGCGGCGCCCTGTTCCTGTTCGGAACGAAGACGGTCGACACCGCCTCGGTGCAGCAGGAGATCGACCGGATCACCCGGTCTGCCGTCGAGGTCGCGCCGGCCGACGTGCGGTGCCCGGTGGGCATCGAGGCACAGGCGGGCGGCACGTTCACCTGCACGGCGATGGTCGACGGCCAGCCGGTCACCTACTGGGTCCACCAGAACGACGACCAGGGGAACCTGACCGTCACCTACGACCGCCTCCTCCTGCTCGACTCCGTCGAGGCGAGCCTCGCCGACACGGTCTCTCGGGCCGTCGACGTCGCCGTCACCGTCGACTGCGGGCCCGCCGACCGCACCGTCCTGGTCAACTCCCCCGGCGAGCCCATCACCTGCACCGCGACCAACGCGTCCGATCCCGCCGACGGCGCACAGCTGAGCGCCACGGTGGACGCCGACGGCACCGTGTCCTACCGCTTCGTCTGACCGTCCCGACCAGGAGTGGTTGCTCCGCTGGGGAGCAGGGGCAACCACTCCGCCGGACCGTCCGCCCCGCTGGGGAGCGGGGGCGGCCGGTCGGGAAGTGCGAGCGTCCGCCCCGGGGGGAGCCGGGGCGGACGCTCTGCACGTCCGGACCGCTACCGTCAGGCCATGAGCCGGCTCTACCACGTCTCGTTCATCTGGGTCCAACCCCCTGAGTCGGACTATCACTCGCCCGCTCGGTTCCGCAGGCCCCCGGCGCCGTCGATCAGGACGCGGCGGGCTCGCCGTCATCTGTCCCGAACCGGAGTAGGAACAGACAGCGGCGCCCGAGGTCGGTGATCGCAAACTCGTTGGCGGCGGCAACTCCTCCAAAGCTGTCGTTGGCCTGGCTCTGGATCAAGCCGTGGCCCGCCAACACTGCGATGAGTCCATCCATGATCGTGGCGAGGTTCGACATCGCCTTCTTGAGTTGGGGTGGCTGCCAACCCAGCGGCTTCCGGCTGCCCATCGCACTCCCGCGCATGTCACCCGGCGGTAGCGGCGTGTCACGTAAGAGCCGGAGCAGGGCGACATGCGGTACTTCGATGTCGGCGAGCGCGGCGGTCAGGACGCGGGCCTCGTGAGCCTTGCCGTCGACCTGGAGCCCCTCGGCCAGCACCTCCGCGAGTGCCTGGATCTTGATCTCCAACGGAGTGCGGGCGGCGGCCTCGATGACCTCCGCGAGCAGGGTGAACCGCACCTGGTCGGTTGCCGTCCACCGGTCCATGACGTCCAGACCACCGACGATGCTCGCGGTGATCTGGATCGCCCGTTCTGCCCGGCTGTCCTGGGTATCACGCGCGCAGTTGACGACGCTGCGCAAGAACATCAGTGCGGGAGACACCAGCGCTCCGGCGGCGGCACCTACCCATCCGGTCCCCGCCGCCGCACCGATCATGGCCCCGGCGACGGACGTCGATAGCGCCGCGCCAGTGCTCGATACGTCGTTGTCGAGACCTTCGCGGTCCGAAACCACGGCGTGCACACCTCCAGGGAGCGTCGGGGCGGGCATCGTCGCAGACGCGGACCATCCCGAAGCAGGAAGTGATGCCTACTCCCCTGGGTCCACCGGTAGCGCGTTGATCTGCGCCCGTAGCCGGTCGACGTCCCACCTGTATCGGCCGGACGGCAGCCGCAGGTCCGGGGTGATCAACCCGGCCTTGACGTACCGCTGGATCGTGCGCGCCGAGATGCCCAGCGCCCGCGCCGCTTCGGGCGTGGTCACGAGCTGCGGGTCCGGCACCGACTGAGGGTATGTCGCCAAGATCCCCTGTACGACTGTCCTGACGCCAGAGTCGCCACTGTCGTCAGAGTCGTCAAAAGACCGCTAGAGTCGTGGATTGTCCAGCTACTCCCGGACATGAGGCGGGCCGGGGCGGTGCGCGAACACCGACCCCCGGCCCTTGGCGACCCCATGGAGGTCACCCGTGCCGCAACCTACCGCCGCCGATGATCCGTTCACGACGTTCGCGGCCGAGCTGTCCCACAACCTGCCGTTGATTCGGCGGTTGCTCGCCGAGCACCCGGCGTCGGGGCCGTGCACCGGGTGTCGGCTCCCCGGCCCGCAGGGCGCCCCGGCGGCCCCGTGCGGGGTTCGCCAGGTCGCGGCGCTGGCGCTGAAGATCCGCGCCACCGCGGGAGGAATGCGAGGAGAGCGGTGACGGGAAAACGCCTCACAGCGCCCCCGGACCCGGTGCCCCGCCCGCCCCTACGTCAGGTCCCGGCCGTTTCGGTTGAGCCCGCCTCTCGGAGCCCCTCCACCACCTCGTGGGCCTCGGTCGGCTCCCTGCTGCCGAGGCCGCTGTGGGCGCTGGGGTCGAGGTAGCCCGTGGGGCTCAGGTCGTCTGTCGGCTCCCTGGTGCCGAGGCCGATCTGGGCGCTGGGGTCGGCGTAGCCCATGCCGTCCTCGACCTGCTCGCGGATCTCGTTCTCCGGTCCCGCGCCTTGCTCCGGCTCCCGGCCCGGCTGCGTCTCCGTCATCGTGTCCTCCTCGCCGTCCGAGTGGGTCGTCAACGGTTGACCGGGAGGGGGTGCCCCGCAGCCGGTCGGCTCACCCGTCGATTGGGCGCTCCCCCGGATAGCGGGCGCGCCCGATGCCGAACCCTACCGCGGTGCGGCTCGTCAATCAGCCCTGCCAGCAAGGGGCATCGCCCTCGACCGAGATTAGGCCTGCTCGCGGCCGAGTAGCGCGAGATGCCGTAGAACCGTCGCGTGGCAGACGAGGAACGGCACCCCCGGTGGCGTCGGCGCCCACCGATTGTTCGGGTGCTGACCGTCATCGGGGCAGTGCTGCTCCTGGCCGGATTCATGTGGCTGTGGTGGCAAGGCTTATGTTGCCCGCCACGTTGGATGAGGACGAAGACGACAGGTTGGGTGAGCACGGTGGTGCGTGGTGCGCGGTCCGGGTCGAGGGCGTGGTGGTCACGATGGCGCTGTGATCGACACGCTGTCGCGACGGTCGCCGGGCCGGGCCGGATGGCGACGGTGGTGGACACGACGTCGCGAGATTTGGCCGCGCCGTGCCCCGGTACCGCCGTTGTGGATCAGCCGGCCGGCCCTGAGGTCAACAGCCTGCCCCCGGTGATCAGGTTGATCAGCTGCCAGCCACGCAGCGCGGCGAGCGCGCCGCTGGGGTCGGCCAGCCGTAGCCCGCGGTGCACGTAGCGGCGGTGCCGTTCGGCGATCACGGCGAGGTAGTCGACCCCGGTCAGGGGTCCTCCCGGGCCGGGTGGACGCGGCGTCGACAGGTGAAGGGCGAACACGCGGGCCGCCGCGCCCAGCGCGGCCACCGCCTCGGGCAGCACCCTCCCAGCCCACCAGGCCGGCGGCCCGGGCGGGAACACGCCGGCGCCCGTGGCCTGAGCGAGCTCGACCGCGCAGGCGGTCAGGGCCGGGGCGCCCGCGCGGACCGCCCGCAGCCAGCCCCGCACCGTGCCCGCCGGCGCCTCCACGCAGGCCGCGGCCCGGCGGTGCCCGGCGCCCTCAGCCGCGGCCAGCAGGGCCGCGCCGACGAC
The DNA here is from genome assembly GCA_963720845.1 of uncultured Actinomycetota bacterium. Taxonomy (GTDB): domain Bacteria; phylum Actinomycetota; class Actinomycetes; order Mycobacteriales; family Pseudonocardiaceae; genus Pseudonocardia. The sequence continues at coordinate 128,183 of CAVRHG010000053.1, forward strand.
CTCGACACCGTAGCCGCGCCGGGGCACACACCACGCCGGCAGCAGCACCTGGGTCACCGCGCAGCGCCGGCAGCGGGCCCGGTCGGGCCGCAGCGCGATCAGCGCACCGTCGCCGCGGCGGACCCGCCGGGTGCGCGCTCGTGACCAGACCCGAAGGACCCCGTCGCAGCCGGGTTCCGGGCAGCTCAGCAGGCCCGCGAGCAGCGCGCGGTGCGCCGCGTCGGGGTCCACGACCGTGATCACGCAAGCTCGCTCTCGGCAGCACTCGGGCAGCCTGGGGTGGGGCCGCCGCGCGGGGAAGGGGGAACTCGTGTTGCAGCATCCACGCTCCACCACGGTCACGACAACCCTTGGGCCCCAACCGTTCCCGACCGCGTGCGGCGACACGGCACGCACCGACCCGCCGTGACACCCGCGACGCGACCGGGCATGACACGATTCCTGCGCACCGTGGCGTCGCACAGCAACGACCCGACCCAGGTTCCGCCCCGCCGCCAAACTCGTCTCACGGCGACGCGCTCCTCCTCCTCCAGCGTGGCGCCCTACAGGCGTACCGGCGCTGTACCGGACGGCAGGGAGCGGCGAGGACGCTCGGCTTAGTGCTGTGACGACAACCCGGGCGGCGCTCCTGGCGGGGTTCGTCGGGCTCGGCGCCTTGGGCACCTTCTGGCTGAACAGCCGGGTCTATCGGATCACTGCCCGCACCTTCGAGCTGACCGAACAGGGGCAGCTGACCGACCGCTACACCAAGGCCATCGAGCAGCTCGGCGACGACAAGCTCGATGTTCGCCTTGGCGGGATTTACGCCCTTGAACGGATCGCCGTGGACTCCAAGCGAGACCACCCCACTGTGGTCGAGGTGATCAGCGCCTACGCGCGAGAGCGCACCGCTCCGATCCAACGGGTCCGGCCCGCTAACCGGCGCACCGCCCATCCCCGCAGCCTGCGCAAGGAGGTCAAGCTCGGAGCCGACGTCGAAGCTGTCCTCACCGTGCTCGGCCGGTTGCCATCCCGAACCGGAGTAAGGCGGGGCGAACCTGACCGGGGCCCACTTCTTCCGGGGCGAACCTGACCGGGGCCTTCCTCGACGGGGCGGACCTGACCGGGACCCACTTCGGCGGGGCGAACCTGACCAGGGCCTATCTCGGCCTGGCGAACCTGACCGGGGCCTCCTCGGCGGGGCGGACCTGACCGGGGCCTTCCTCGACGGGGTGAACCTGACCGGGGCCCCACCTCGACGAGGCGAGCTTCGGTAGCGCCAAAGGCTTGGTTCAGGAGCAGCTCGACGGTGCGATCGGCGACGGCCGCACGACGCTCCCGGCGGGGCTGCGCCGCCCGGAGTCGTGGTCGGAGAAGCGAGGGGTGCAGCCGGGCTGACGTCGCCACAGACGTTCCTGCACCTCCGCGGGGCGCTCCGCGGCGCCGAGGTGATCAAGATCTAGAAGTTCGGTCGGAAGACGGTCCGGGTCCGCGTGCTCAACACCGGGCAGGAGATCGAGGTGCCGCAGGACGCGGTCCGGCCGGAGGCCCCGACGGCGGGCACCAGCGTGGTCCATTCTTGCTGGTCAGCCGGTCGAGGCGGCGGTAGGCGCAGCCCTACCCGGTAGGGGTGTGCTCCTACCTCAGGGTTACCCCGAACCGGGGTGGTCGGCGATGGCTTCCGCACGGGTACTGGTCTCTACCCGGCGGTTCACCGCATTGAGGAACTCGGCGAAGAACATGCCGTCGTCGAGCACGAACTTCAGCCGTTGGAGGGCGGTCTCATCGGTCTTGTCGTAGGCAGGGGCTGCCGGGTACTTGTTCTTGAAGTTCGCGTCGTGCACCCACGTGGACTGAGCGCCGATCGCCGCGCGTGTCATCGGCAAGTCGTCTCTGTCCGGTAGCAGCACCAGGTGGACGAACAGCTGGGCGAGGCTCCCCGGGCTGGTCAAGGGGCGCCCGCGGCCGTCGAGCTGCTCGTAGAGCCTGCGCAGCAGGTCCAGCTCGTAGACGGTGCGTCGTTCCTTCGCGAGGTCCCGTCGCGCACCGGAACGGGCCCGCATCGCCACAATGAGCGCGATGACCCCGATGGCTGCGCCGAGGATCTGGGACACGTCGACGACGAGTTGGAAGATGTCGACGGTCGGCGCGGGGGCACCCTGAGTGGGAGACACCCCGGGATCCCATCGGACCGAACGTAGCTGGCCTACAGCGGGTAGCTCTCGGCGCCGTCGGGCCCGGCCCGCCGCGCCCGTACCTCCGGGGCTGGGGGAGCATGACGAGGCTCACCAGTGGTGGTGCCCTCCGTGGTGGCCGAAGCTGACATGCGGCAGGTGCGGCCCGTGGCCGGGTAGGTCAGGGTTCGGGACATTGACGTTTGGTAGGTCCTCGGGTGTCGAGTCCGCCTCCTCCGTCGTGTAGTCCACCTCCGGCTCCGGCTCCGGCGTCCACGGCTTGTACGTCGGTGTCGGCGTCGGGAGCGGCGCTGATCGACGTCACGCTGCTCGCTGGCGTCGAGTCGGAGCTGAGGCACGACTTCACCGCCGCGTATGGCAGGTAGACGATGAACAGAAGACCGAGGCAACCGGCCAACGGTGACTACTTCTTCTTGGCCACCTTCAGCGCACCCTATGCGTGACGTCGGAGATCCAGATCACCCCCCACTAGTCGACGCGTCGCCGATCTTCGTTAGCGCCGCCTGGTGATCACGATCGGCATCGCGCATTCTGGACGGGCTCGGCTTCCCCTCGGGCGCCTGTCATTCGCACGCACCCCGGGGGACCGCCGTGTCACACGAGCAGCTTCGAGCCGATCGCCGCGTCGTCGAGCAGACCGCCGCCCACCTGCGCCGCACAGCCATCCTCGCCGCCTACGCGGGTATGGGGCACAAGGAGCTGGCGTTCGGCCTGGCGCTGATCCTCGACGAGATCGCCCGGCACTTCCGCGACCTCGACGAGGACCTTCGCGCCCGCATCCTCGACGGCTGCCGCGGGATGCTCGGCCAGGAGTGACGCCGTGATGTCGCGCGCCTACCCGTTGCCGGTGCCCACCGGCGACGATCACCGGTTCTCCGTCGCGTATCACGGGAGCGCGTTCCGGGCCGTCTGCGGCAGCGTCGTTGCGTCCCTCGTCGCCGTCGGACCGGCCAGGCGCCCGCTACTGCTCCCCGCGGTGCCGGACGGCTGCCTACCGCGCCCGCAGCAAGGGCGTGTGACGCTGTGACGGCTGTGACGCCGTCACAGCCGTCACCGGGGGCCTCGTGACGGCGTCACCCGGGGGGTGTGGGCGGTGTGTGACGGCGTCACAGCCGTTCACGGCCAGGCGGAACCCTCGATGCGCACCGACTCGGGGGTGAACCGCTTCCCGACACCGAGCGGCATCACGGTCACCGTCGCCAGTTCCGCGATCACCGCGCGCTGCCGGTCAGGGTTGGCGGCCAGGAACGCCTCCCCCGCGTCGGCGGCGTCGGCGATTCCGGCCAGCGGCGTCGGGCCGGCGACCTGCTCGACCACCGCGGCCAACGCAGCGATCTCCTCCGTGTTGCGCGCCTTCGCGGCCTTGAACTCGGACACGGTCATGATCCCGGCGCCGACCAGGCCGGGCAGTTCCCGCGCGGTGGCGCGCAGCGCGGACAGCCGGGCGCGTTCGGCCGACACGTCGGGCCGGTCGTCGGCACGGAGCAGCTTCACCCCGTCGCGGCGCAACACACCGACGATCACCCGCCGGACGAGGTCGTCGATCGGGTCCGCGAGCCGCCGCAGACACTGTTGGGGACCGGTGCACGCGTACCGGGACTGTCCCGCGGGACCGTTGCCGCCGCTGCGCATCTTCCGACCGCACTTGCCGCACACGTACAGCCCGGACCCGATGAGCTTGCGGCTCACGCCCCCGTGGGTGAGACGGGCCGGGTCGGTCAGGATCGTGACGAGCGCCTCGTGTTCCTCGCGGCTGATGATGGGTTCCCACGCGGCCCGGGTGGTCCCGTCGTCCATCAGCCCGGCGTTGCGGGCGCGCAGCATGACCTGGCGCAGGTTCGACACGACCCACTTCGCGCCGGTGGCGGTGGTCAATCCGGCGGCGTTCCAGGCGGTCGCGATTCTGCGCAGCGAGTCGCCGTTGAGGACCTGCCGGGTGGCCCGGCGCAACGCTTCGGCCTCGACGGCGTGGTGGGTGATCCGGTCGGTGAGGAAGCCGAACGGCCGTCGACCGCCGTTGGGGCGGCCCTGCTCGACGCGCTGACGCGCGGCACGCGCGACCGATTCGCCGATCCGCTGTGCCTGCCCGGCGTCGATCGCGGCCTTGATCCGCGCCATCCGGAGTCCGTCCGCCGTGGATAGATCATCGTCGCCGCTGACGATCGTGCGGATCATCGTCCCGCGGTCCTGGTGCAGTGCGACCAGTCCCTCAAACTCCAGCGGACGACGGGTGAGCCGCGACGTCGAGTAGGACAGGATCACGTCGAATTCGCCGCGTCGGGCAGCCTTGATCATCTCGTTGTACCGCGGGCGGGCCTTCCGCACCCGACCCGACGCGCCGATGTTGTTGTCGCAGTACTCCGCGACGATCGTCCATCCCTCCCGTGCGGCGCGGGCGTAGCAGTCCTCACGCTGCCGAGTCACGCCCGCTTCGCGGCCCTCGCGATCGAGCGAGATCCGCATGTAGATGGCTACCCGTAGGGTGCGGACGGCGGTCGTGGTGGCGGAGCTGCGGAGGGCGCGAGTGACCGGTATGGGAGTTAGTCTATCTGTGGTATTCGTGTGCAGCGGCAACATCTGCCGCTCACCGATCGCCGAGAAGGTGTTCGCGTGGGAGGTCGAGCAGGCCGGGCTCGCCGACCGCGTCCGGGTCTCCAGTGCCGGCACCGGCTCCTGGCACGTCGGGGATCCCGCCGACGCGCGGGCCGCGGCGGTGCTCGCCGAGCACGGCTACGACGACACCCACGTCGCGCGGCAGCTCGACGACGAACTGCTCGACGCGGACCTGCTCGTCGCCCTCGACGCCGGACACCTCCGTGCCCTGCGCCGGATCGCCCCCGATCCCGCTCGGATCCAGCTCCTGCGCGCGTTCGATCCGGAGGCCCCGGCGGGGGCCGGGGTCCCCGACCCGTACTACGGCGGGCCGGAGGGCTTCACCGAGGTGCTCACGATGGTCCGCGCGGCGACGCCGGGACTGCTGGAGTACGTCAAGGCCCAGCTGTGATCCTCGGCTCCGCCGTGCGCCGGTCCGTGCCGCTGGGCGGGGGTGTCGCGCGGGTCGAGCTGGCCGACGGCCGGATGGTGGTGGTCAAGGAGGGCCGGGGGGTCGCCGCGGAGGCGGCCGGGCTCCGCTGGCTCGCTGTGCCGGGCGGGCCGCCCGTACCGGCGGTGCTCGCGCTCGACGACGCGCGGCTCGTCACCGAGCACGTGCCGCCAGGACGGCCGTCGACAGCTGCGGCCGCCGAGTTGGGCCGTCGGCTGGCGGTGTTGCACACGACCGGGGTGACGAGACCTGGCCCGTCCGGGCCGACCGCTCCGGCCTTCGGTGCCGGGCCGCCGGGAGCGACGGAGGAGGCCTGGATAGGACGTGCACCGATGCGCAACGTCCCGGCCCGGGAGTGGGCACCGTGGTACGCGGCGCATCGGGTCGCGCCCTACCTGGCAACGGCCCGCGACGCCGGCGACCTGACCGCCGCCGAGGCCGCCGTGATCGAGCGCGTGCGCGATCGGCTACCGGAGCTGGCCGGGCCGCCCGAGCCGCCGGCGCGGCTGCACGGCGACCTCTGGTCGGGCAACGTGCTGTGGTCGACGGACGGGGCCTGGCTGATCGACCCGGCGGCTCACGGCGGCCACCGGGAGACCGACCTCGCGATGCTGGCGCTGTTCGGCTGCCCCTACCTCGACACCGTGCTGGCCGCCTACGACGAGGTCGCGCCACTGGCCCCCGGCTGGCGCGACCGCGTCCCCCTCCACCAACTGTTCCCGCTGCTCGTGCACGTCGTGCTGTTCGGCCGCGGCTACGCCGGACAGTGCGTCGCCGCAGCCCGCGCAGCTCTCGGCTCGCGCTGACAGCCCGCGGAGCTCAGCGAGTTCGCGCCTGGTCGCGCTTCTCCGCCTCCTCGGCGGCCTGCCGCAGCGTGCACGGCCACGAGTGGTGTCCGCGCTGACCGCCGACGGGGCATCCCGTACATCGGCCGTTGCCGTCGTCGGCGTGCTCGGCGATCAGGCGGGCGGCCATTCCCGGCTGGCCGAGGATCATCTGGACGAGCGGGTTCACCGCTTCCACCTCCGGGGTGATTTCGGTGACAACACGAGTTGGCGCACTCACCAACAGTAGCGTCGAATCACCCCGAGGGCGTCAAGCCCGCCATCCGCGCCTGCTCGCTGGGCGTGCCGTACCTCACCCTTCTGGTAGGGGCTTCCGCCGATCGGCCCCGTCTCACCGGAGACCCGCGCCGGTGAACGTGCCGACTCGCGCCGGTGACTGACTGGCGATGCGCACCCCGAGGCTGTGCAGGGTCGGCGGGGCCAAGCCAGCCAGCCGGATCAGGGTCGTCGCACCCACGGCGCGCCCGCTGGCCTTGTGCTCGACCATCGCCGCCGAGATCCCGGCCAGCCGGCACAGCGGGTCGTCCTCCCCCACCGGCAGGTCGACGAAGTACGCGGAGATCCGGTTGCCCGAGGCGGGCTCGCCGTCCCGGCGGGCCCGCACGCTGACGGGCACGAGCGCCCGGACCGTCGCCCTTGCGGTCAGCGGCTCGCCGCGGGTCATCATCCAGCGCCGCAGCGCGCCGGTGACCACCGCGAGCACCACGTCGTTCACCGTCCTTCCGCACGCGGCCCGGACGGCGCGGTGGCCGGCCAACGTCGTCCGCGCCATGCCGTAGCGTCGCTGGGCGCCGGTCACCGCGTTCAGTGGCTGGACGGGCCGCCCGGACGTGGCCGACACCAGCGTCTCCACCGTCCGCTCCACGCCGGCCATCACCTCGCGGACGTCGGCGCGGGCCCGGGCGGCGACGTCGAGCACCGTTCTCGGACGCCGCATCGCCTCGCGCACGGCGTCGGCTGCCAGGTCCAGCGACGAGGGCTCCGGAGCCGGGCACCAGTCGTCGGACGGGGTCTCGCGCACCTGCGGGCTCGGGTCGAGCAGCAGCTCGCCGACGTCCATCGACGCGAGACCGTCGACCATGGCGTGGTGGGTCTTCGTGACCACCGCGAACCGGCCGTTCGCCAGCCCCTCGACCAGGTAGATCTCCCAGAGGGGGTCGAAATCGGCGTCGTCGACCCACACCGGCAGACCCAGGTGCGCGGGCACCTCGCGCATCTTCTGCCGCCAGCGCGGCACCAGCCCCAGCCGCTGGCCGATCAGTGCGACGAACGCGTCGAAGTCGAACCCGCCGGGCGCAGCGAAGGTCATCACGCCGCCGATGTGCATCGGCCGCGTGCGGTCCTCGGCGAAGAGGAACGACGCGTCGAGCGGTGACAGACGGTCCGGCACCTCGCCGAGAGTAGGGCGCTCACCCGTCGCGGTTGGCAGGGCCGGTCGACCACGATGGTGAGGTGGGGGACGAACCGCTCATCGGTGCCGCCGAGCTGGAGACGCCGTACTGGGCCAGGAGCCAGCTCGAGGCGAGCCAGGCCGGGATCTGGACGGTGGCGCGGGGCGCCCCGCGGACGGCCGCGGTGCTGACCGCCTGGTCGTGGCGGGCGGCCCCGCGCTGGACGCTGCTGGCCATCGCGTTGCAGCTCGCGACGGCGGTGGCCACGGCGTTCGGCCTGCTGTCCACCGTCGACGTCTTCACGAACCTGCTGTCCGCGGGTCCCACGCCGCAGCGAGTGGTCGACGCGCTGCCCGCGCTGGCCGTGGTGGTCGGCGCGCTGATGGCGCGCGGGGCACTCCAGTCGGCCAGCGGGTCGGTCCAGGCGCGGCTCCTGCCGCGGATCGAGGAACGCGCCCAGGACGAGCTCTACACCGGGCTGGCCGACGTCGAGCTGGCCGCGTTCGACGACGCCGACTTCACCACTCTGGTGCAGCGATCGGAGCACGCGCTGGTGCACCTGCGCTTCGGCGCATCGCTCGTCGGCGACCTGGCGGCCGCGGTCGTCTCGGTAGGCGCGGCGGTGGTGACCGCGGGGCTGCTGCACCCGGTGCTCGCGCCGCTGGTGCTGCTCGCGGCGCTGCCCCAGACCTGGGCGGGGGTCCGCGGCGCGCAGCTGCGGATGGCGGCGAACGTGCGGATGAACGCCAGCATCATGCGCCGGTTCGTCACCGGTGACCTGCTGTCGGAGCGACAGAATGCCGCCGAGCTGCGGGCGTTCACCACGCGGGACGTCGTGCTGGGCGAGCACCGGCGGATCGCTGCGGACCTCGCCGAGGACGAGGTGCGCGTGGGACTGCAGCAGAACCGCGTGACGACGGTCGGGCGGGCGCTGTCCGGGATCGGCTCGGCCGTCGGGTACTGCGGGCTGGGGTTGCTGCTCTACGCAGGCTCGCTCCCGCTGGCGCTGGCCGGGACCGCGGTCCTGGCGATGCGCACCGCGGCGCAGTCGATCGTCACCGGCATCTTCGCGTTCAACCGACTGTTCGAGCTGGGACTGCACGTGGAGATCTACCGCGCCTGCCTCGACGACCTCGCCGCGCGGCGCCGGCCCTCGGCCGTGCACACCCTGGACGGCGGCCCGGAGACGATCACGCTGGCCGATGTGACCTTCCGTTACCCCGGCCAGGAGGAGGACGCCCTGCGCGGGGTGTCGCTGACCCTGCACCGCGGGCAGGTGGTCGCGCTGGTGGGCGAGAACGGCTCGGGAAAGACGACGCTGGCGAAGCTGGTCACGGGGCTGTACCTGCCCACGTCGGGCAGCGTCACGTGGGACGGCCGGGACACCGCACGAATCGCCACCGACGACCTGTGGGAGCAGGTCGCCGTCGTCATGCAGGAACCGTTGCGCTGGCCGGTCTCCGCGGAGAACAACGTGCGCATCGGGCGGCTGGCGCGGCCGGATCCGGACGGCGGGTTGTTCACGGACGCAGCCGCCCGCTCGGGCGCCGACGCGGTGCTGGCGGAGCTGCCGGGCGGGCTGGGCACGATGCTGTCGAAGCAGTTCCAGGGCGGGCGCGACCTGTCGGGTGGGCAGTGGCAGCGGATCAGCGTGGCCCGCGGGCTCTACCGGTGGGCGCCCGTCGTCGTCGCGGACGAGCCCACTGCCGCGCTCGACGCCCGCGCCGAGCACACCGTGTTCGCCGCGCTGCGCTCGATGGCGGCGGCGGGACCCGACGGGCTCGGCGGGATCACGGTTCTGGTGACCCACCGGCTCGCCAACGTCCGCACCGCCGACCAGATCGTGGTGCTGGAACACGGGCGGATCACCGACGTCGGCACGCACGACGAGCTGATGTCACTCAAGGGCGTCTACCGCGAGCTGTTCACGCTGCAGGCCCGCGCCTACACCGACGGCCACCGCAACGGCACCGCCCCCGATTCGATCTGACCCCCGGTCGGACGACTCGCGGGAGGGGGCGATCACCAGCCGCGCAGCGGGAACCCCGACACGCCCCTGTCGCCGACGACCTCACCCAGCACCTGGTGCAGCTGGATGCTGTCGCGCTCGAAGCCCAGCCGGCACGCGGCCATGTAGAGCCGCCACACCCGCGCTCGGCCCGTGCCGACCTCGGCCACGGCCTCGTCCCAGTGCTCCTCGAGGTTGCGGCCCCAGTCGCGCAGGGTCATCGCGTAGTGCTCGCGCAGGTTCTCCTCGTGGCGGATCTCGAAGCCGTTGTCGTTCATGACCGAGACGAGGTGACCGATCGCGTGCAGCTGGCCGTCCGGGAAGACGTACCGGTCGATGAACGGGTCGGTCCGCGTGATGCTCGGGGTGCGGTTCTGCGTGATGCAGTGGTTGAGCAGCCGGCCGCCCGGCCGCAGACGGCTCGCGAGGAACCGGAAGTACGACGGCAGCGCGGCCCGGCCCAGATGCTCGGTGAGCCCGATCGAGCTGACGGCGTCGAACTGCTCCGCGGGCGTGTCGCGGTAGTCGAGGTGACGCACCTCGGCGAGGTCGCCCAGCCCGCGACGCTCGATCTCCGTCTGCGCCCATTCCGCCTGGTTGCGCGACAGGGTCACGCCGAGCGCGCGCACCCCGTGCTCGGCCGCAGCGTGCATGACCATCGAGCCCCACCCGCAGCCCACGTCGAGCAGCCGCATTCCCGGCTTCAGCGCCAGCTTCTGCGACACCAGCTCGAACTTCGCCGACTGCGCCTGCTCGAGCGTCGCGTCGAAGGTCGGGTAGACCGCACACGTGTAGGCCATCGACGGCCCGAGCACCCACTCGTAGAAGGTGTTCGACACGTCGTAGTGGTGGGCGATCACCTTGCTGTCGCGCTTCTTGGAGTGCAGCCTGCCCGGCGGCCGGTACTCGAGGGCCGGCGGCCGTACGCGGTACCGCACCGCGTAGGGCAGCAGCTTGCGGGCCAGCCGCAGCTGCTCCGCGCGAGGGATCCCGTTCAGCGCGACGTCCGCGACCCCCTCGAGCAGGGCGTAGAGGTCGCCCTCGAGCTCCAGCTCACCCGCCACGTAGGCCCGGGCCAGCCCGAGCGACCCGGGTGCCGTCGCCAGCCGCGCGAGCGCGCGCGGGGAGACGACCCGCACCGCCGTCTCGGCGGTGTCCGGGCCGACCTTGCTGCCGTCGTAACCGATCACGCGGACCGGGACGTCCGTCCCCAGGATGCCGCCGATGATCTCCGCGACCTGCATGTCACGCACCACCCTTTCCGGCTACCTTGGAATACAGGTCGGGCAGCCGACCGCGCGGGTCGTAGCGCTGTTTGAGCGCGCGGTAGGCGGGCCCGTTGTAGTGCCGCCAGAACTCGTCCTCGGCGTAGTGCACCGTCGAGTAGAGCGACTTGTGCCCGTCCAGATCGGACACGAGCTGCTCGATCCGCCGGTTGTGTGCGTCCGGCTCCCCGGGGCGTTGCGGCACCGACGACCAGAACCCGACGTTGACGTACAACTCCCCCGGCTTCATCGGGTAGAGCGTCCATTGCCTTTCCGACCGCAGCCGCAATGGGCAGAGCCAGAGAGGGGAGATCCCGATGTCGTGGTGGAACGCCTCGAGGAAAGCCGGCAGGGAGCGCACCGGGATCTCGACGTCCTGCACGACCAACTCCTCCACCGGCCGCTTCCGCAGGGTGTTGAACCGATCGCTGAACCCGTACCGGCGGTCGAGTGCCACGATGCGGCGGTAGACGTCCGACCGGCGGTAGCGGCCCGGCCAGAACCGGCGGATCACCGGGTTCTGCACGCCCAGCGCGCGCGAGCACCAGAACCAGTCGGTGTCCCAGCGCCACAGGTAGTTGCGGACGGTCAGGTGGTCGACGGCCCGCTCCTGCTGGGACCGGTAGAAGATCTGCTGGCCGGTGTAGTCGCTCGCGGTGACGCCGGCAGGCAGCGTGTCGACGAACTCCCCGGTGGTCAGGTACTGCTCCCCCGCGTCGAAGACGGTGCCGTCGAGGAAGTCGATCTCCCCTGATTCGTTCGACGCACAGTCGGCCAGCGCGACGATCGCGTCCGTGCACGCCTGCGCGTCGGGGTAGCGGTGGTGGCGCAGCCGGACGTACGGCGTCACCGGCTGCAGGTCGATGACGAGACGCAGCGCGTAGCCGAGGGTGCCGTAGGAGTTGGGGAAGCCGCGGAAGAGGTCGGCGTGCTCCCCGTCCGGCGTCGCGGTGACCACCTCGCCGGCCCCGGTGAGGATCTCCATCTCGCGCACCGACTCGTGCGGCAGGCCGTGCCGGAACGACGTCGACTCGATGCCGAGCCCGGCGACGGCCCCGCCCAGCGTGATGGTCTTGAGCTGCGGGACGACCAGCGGCATCAGGCCGTGCGGGAGGGTGGCGTCGACCAGGTCCTCGTACGTGGTCATGCCTGCGACATCCGCCGTCCGCGCACCCGGGTCGACGGCGATCACCCCGGACAGCCCGGAGGCGTCCAACGTGGGCGGCGGTGCCCCGAAGCGGAACAGGTTCGAGCTGGGCTTGCCCAGGCGAACCCGCGCGTCCGGAGGGAGCTCGCGGTAGCGCCTGACCAGGTCGGCAGCGGCGGCGACGTGGTCGGCAACAGGGACGATCACGTTCACCGTCGAAACGTTAGCTCTCGCAACGTCCGTCGGGAAGGTGCTTGGCGACATCGACCCGGGCGTGCACAGTGGACGGCCACCGGCCGTACCCCGCCAGATCGACGGATCGTGGACCGGCCGTGCGTGTGCCCCCGACGCAGGCATGCTCGAATGTGGTCGTGACCGATAACCCTGTGCAGAACGTCACTTTCCCGAGCAACGGCGGTACCGCGCACGGCTACCTCGCCGTCCCCGAGTCGGGCAGCGGTCCCGGCCTGGTGGTGATCCAGGAGTGGTGGGGCCTGACCACCCACATCAAGGACGTCACGGACCGGTTTGCCGCGGAGGGCTTCGTCGCGCTGGCGCCCGACCTGTTCGGCGGCGCGACGACCCACGACTCCGACGAGGCCGGCACGCTCATGTCCGAGCTGCCGGTCGACAAGGCCGCCCAGGACCTCGCCGGGGCCGTCGACTTCCTGCTCGGCCACGAGGCCGTGACGTCGTCGACGGTCGGCGCGGTCGGGTTCTGCATGGGCGGCGGGTTCGTGATCGTCCTCGCCGCGCAGCAGGGCGACCGGATCGGGGCGGCGGTGCCGTTCTACGGCGTCCTCAAGGAGGACTACCCGGACCTGTCGGGGCTGACGGCGCCGGTGCTCGGCCACTTCGGCGAGGAGGACGGCTTCACGACCCCGGACGCGGCGCGCGGGCTCGAGGACCGGATCCAGAAGGAGTCGGGGGTGACCCCGCAGTTCTTCTTCTACCCGGCGGGCCACGCGTTCTTCAACGACAAGAACCTGCTGGGCACCCACGACCCGGAGCAGGCGAACCTGGCCTGGAGCCGGACGGTGGAGTTCCTGCACGCCAACCTGGGCTGAGCGGCCGCAGGACGTCAGGAGCGGCGGGCGCGCACCAACGCCGGGATCGCCGAGACCCCTTTCGTCGGGTTGAACGCCTCCGCCGCCGCGAGCAGCGCGCCGTACTCGTCGGGCGCCAGCGTGATCTCCGCCGCAGCGGCGTTGCTCTCCACCTGCGCCATGCTCGACGCACCGGGGATCGCGACGACGTGCGGGTGGTGCACCGTCCACGCCAGGGCGATCTGCGCCGGCGTCGCGTCGTGCGCCGCCGCCACCTCGCGCAGCACCGACAGCAGCGGGCCGGCGGCACGCAGGTTCTCGGGGAGGAACATCGCGTTCGCGGCCCGGATGCGGTTCGTCGGGCGGTGCTCGGCGTCGTACCGCGCCGACAGCAGCCCCTGGGCGAGCGGGCTGTAGGCGATGACGACGTGCCCGGTGCGCGCCGCCCACGGCAGCATCTCGGCCATCGGGCCGCGGGAGACGAGGCTGAACTGCACCTGGTTGCTCAACACGACGCCACCGAGGTCGACCTCCGCGCGCTGCCAGCGGCGCAGGGGGTAGTTCGAGACGCCGACCTGGTCGACGACCCCGACGTCGCGCAGGGCGCGCATCCCGCGCATCGCCGTGGCGTCGCGGACCACCGGGTTCGGCCAGTGCACCTGGTACAGGTCGATCGTCCGCACGCCGAGCCGCTGCGCGCTGGCGACCCCGCGCTGCTGTACGACCGCGGCCGTCGGCACCACCGGGAACACCTTGGTCGCGACCACGACGTCGTCCGTGCCACCGCTGTTGCGCAGCGCCTCGCCGAGGATGCGCTCGCTGCGTCCGAAGCCGTAGACCTCGGCGGTGTCGAACACCGTGATCCCCAGCTCGCGTGCGCGCCGGACGATCCGGCCCGCCTCGGCGTCGTCGTACCCGCCGCCGTAGCCCCACTCCTTCGAGCCGAACTGCCAGGTGCCCAGCCCGATCACCGAGTACCGCTTGGCGGCGGGGATGTCGTCGACATAGCGCATGGGACCGGTCTACACCGCGTGGCTCGACGGTGCAGGAAGCCGTGCCGGCCAGGAAGGCCGAACAGGCGGGAGCTCACCCGGCTCAGTCCACGGTGCACTTGAGGTCGATCGCCGTCAGGTCGAGGTCCTGCGGGGCGCGCAGCGCCTGTCGCAGCGTCCGTGTGGCCGTCACGGCGCGGAGGGTAGCCCGCGGCACCGACGGAACGGATGTTGGAATGACGCCTGTGCACCGTATCTGGCCGCAGCCATCCGTCCCCGATCTCGACGACGCGGGGCTCGCCGCGCACTACGCCTGGCCCGAGACGCGCGCGGTGCCCTACGTCCGGGTCAACTTCGTGTCGAGCCTGGACGGCGCGGTGACGGTCGACGGGCGGTCCGGCGGGCTGGGCAACGCGGCGGACAAGAAGGTGTTCCACCTGCTCCGCGAGCTGGCGGAGGTGGTCCTTGTCGGGGGCGGCACCGTGCGCGCCGAGAAGTACAACGGCGTGCAGCGCCCCACGCGCGGCCGCGACGCCCCGCCGCCGGTCGCGGTCGTCACGGGAACGGCGGACCTCGACCCGGGCAGCGCGCTCTTCACCGATACCGTGGTGCCGCCGCTGATCCTCACGCTGGAGTCGGCTTCCCCGGAGCGCCGGGCGGCGATCACCGAGGCGGGCGGGGAGGTCGTCGTGCTGCCCCGGCTGACCCCGGACGTCCTGCTCGCCGAGCTGGCCCGCCGCGGCCTGGGCCGCGTGCTCTGCGAGGGCGGCCCCTCGCTGCTGGGTGCACTGCACGCCGCGGACGCGGTGGACGAGCTGTGCCTGACCGTGGCGCCGCTGCTGGCGGGCGGGGAGGCGGGGCGGATCTCCCGCGGCCCGGCCGGCTCTCCCCCACGGCCGATGACGTTGGTCGGCGCCCTGCAGTCGGACGACGCCCTGCTCCTGCGCTACCGCCGCTCCCCCGACCCGGCCGACGCCGCACCGCCGGTATGAGCGATCCGCACCGTCGCCGGACACCGGAGCAGCGCGCCGCGTTCCGGGCCTTCGTGCGCGAGCACCACCCCGACCGCGGAGGCGACCCCAGGGCATTCGCCGCCGGCGTCGACGCGTTCCGCGAGCACGGCCCGGCGGCCGCGGGTCGTCCGGAGGCCGACGGGCGACCGGCGCCGGCCGGCCCGCTGCCGTTCCCCGTCCGCGTCGGGGTGGCGGTGCTGCGGACCTGGCGCCGCCGGCACGAGCGGTCCGGGCCACGCTGACAGGCCGAGAGCGTGTCCTGTAGATCAACGCCGCAGCGGAGCAAGGCGGTGATCCACAGGTAGGGTGACAGTTGCTCACCGGCGTCTCACCACCCGGCGGGCAGGGTGACCGGAAGTGAGCGAGCGTGCGAGCGAATCCATGTCACAGCGCCTTCGTGCAGCGCCGACCGAGCGCAGCGAGGGAGAGCGGTGAGCGGGATCGGGTACCGGAGCGCAGGAACGGCCGGAGCGCGGCCCGCGGGGCGGGCGGTGATCGGCGGCCTGCTGCTGTGCGTCGCCGTGCTGCTCGCCGGGTGCACGGTGGGGCCGTCGCAGCGGCCACCCGTCGCGGTGCGTGGGGAGAACGTGCCCACTCCGCCCGCCTCCCCGCCGGCGACCGCTCCGGCTCCGGTACCGCTGCCCGCCCCCGAAGCCGGGTTCCCCGCGGTGGAGTTCCGCGACTGCACCGGCACGTTGACCGCCTCCGTGCCCACATCGCCGGATCGTGTGCTGCGGGTCGACTGCGCACTGCTCACCGTCGAGGCCGACCCCACCCAGCCGGGTCTGGGCCGGACGCGTATCGGGATGATGAGGGTCGGGCTCGCCGACGCCCCGGCCGACCGCCCGCCGCTGCTCGTCGTCGGCGACAGCGCCACCCAGCCGTCGGCAACCGGCGCCGCCGCGCTCGCCGGGCAGGTGCCCGTCGAGTTGCTGCGTCAGTACAGCCTCGTCGGCATCGATCGCCGGGGCGCCGGCATCGACGACCTCGACTGCGGCCCCGCGGTCGCCCGCAGCGCCTTCGTCAACATCGACCCGGGCGGCGACGGCGCCCTGCCCCAGCTCAACCTCCTCCTCGAGCAGGCCCGGCTGGTGGTGCAGGACTGCTACCTCGTCCACTCGGGAGCGCTGAGCGCCTACCGAACGGCCTCCACCGCATCGGACATCGAACAGGTCCGCGCGGCGCTCGGGGTCACGCAGCTGTCGGCGCTCGGCATCGGGGACGGTGGTACCGCGGTGAACACCTGGGCGCGCACCCACCCGGGCGCGGTCGGTCGGGTCGTGCTCGACGGGCCGCCCGACGCGACGCTGGACGAGCCCGACGCCGCCGAGGCGCGCGCGGCGGCCGCCGAGGCGGCGTTCGACGCCTTCGCCGCAGCCTGCGCCGCCGAGCCGACGTGCCCGCTCGGCGCCGACCCCCGTGGCTCGGTCTCGGCCTTCGTCGACCGACTACGCACCCAACCGATCACCGCCACCGACGGGCGGCGGCTGACCGCGGGCATGACGGTCACCGCGATCCTGACCGGGCTCGCCGAGCCCGCGGGCTGGCCCGACCTCGCCGCCGCGCTCGGCCAGGCGCAGAACGGAGCTCCCGACGCGCTGATCAGCCGCCTCGCCCCGGTGGTCACCCGCGGCGGCGGGTACGACGTCGCACTCGCCACCGCCTGCAACGACGCGCAGCGGCGGATGACCCCTGGCGAGGTCGGCGAGCTGGCCCGCCGGTGGCGCGCCGCGTACCCCCTGTTCGGCGCGACCATGGCCCAGCGGCTGCTGGCCTGCGGGCCGTGGCCGACCGCCTCGCCGCCGGTGGTGCCCGATCCCGGTGACCAGCTGCCCCCCATGCTGGTCATCGGCACGGCGCACAACCCGCGGGGCACGCTGGAGAACTCGCGCCGGGTCGCGACCGAGACGCCCGGAGCCCTGTTCCTCAGCTGGCAGGGCGCCGGCACCGGGGCCTATCCGCGGACGCCCTGCGTCGTCGCCGCGGTCGACACCATGCTCGTCGCCGGGACCACCCCGCTCGACGGCACGCTCTGCCCGCCGTGACGGTCCTCAGGACCCCGCCGTGATCCCCCGCCTCGCTCCTGCCCTCGTCAGGACACGGGCAGCGGGGCGAGCCGGTCGGCGCCGAAGGCGGGGTTCCATGCCCGGATCTCGCGCTCGACGATCAGTCCGAGGACCTTGAACGGGTCGTCGTCGAGCCAGCCGGCGACCTGCTCCGCGGCATCCGCGCGAAAGATCAGCAGGGCACCCGGGTCTCCGCCCTCGGCCAGCGGGCCGCTGACGACCAGGTGCCCCGCCTCGTACAGCCCGCGCAGGTGGTCGCGGTGCCGCGGCCGGTGCTCGTCGAGCGCGGCGGCGTCGTCGGCGTAGCGGTAGATCACGGCGAACAGGGACATGGCAGTCCTTCCTTCAGATGTCAGGTCCTCGGTGGTCATGCCAGCATCCCGTCCTCGACCAGGACGTCGACGATCAGTCCGGAGACCGCGGCGAACATGTCGCTGCCCATCGGAGTGGCGTTGGCGACGATCCCGTAGCCGGCCGGGTCGGTCGCGCCGGTGCGGACGCGGTCGCCGTACCGGTCGCGCAGCCGGCCGGTCAGGGCGTCGAGTCGCGCGGGATCCGCGTCGTACAGCGTCAGCTCGGCCAACCCGGCGTCGAGCAGGGCCAGCGCGATCGCCGAACCCGCTCCCCCGGCGCCCACCTGCAACGCCCGCGCGCCCTCGGGACGGGCACCGTTCGCCCGGCAGGCGGCGACGAACGCCGCGCCGTCGACCTGGTCGCCGTGCCAGGTGCCTTCGGGGTTGCGCCGGGCGACGTTGACCGAGCCGAGGAACGCGGCGCGGTCCGTGAGCGTGGCGCACTGCGCGGCGAGGCCGAACTTGTGCGGAACCGTGGCGATGAGGCCGGCGACGCTGCGGACCATGGGACACTCGCGCCGACGAATGTGGCGATGTCTCGCGGGGGAAGGGCGCGGGCGGGGCGGGGAGCGGGGTGGTGGTGGACACCCCGCCGCACGGTCAGGCCTTGGCCTGCGCGCTCTCCCGGGCCGGGTTGGCCTGCTCGGCGGCCTTGGGGTCATTCTCGTCCTGCTTGCCGCGGACGCCGGACTCGATCCGGTCGCCGAGGTCCTTGTCCACGTTGCGCCAGTACTCGAAGGCGCGCAACAGGATCGGCTCGCTCACGGCGTTGAGCAGATGGCCCACGATGTTGTCGACCAGTCGGACGCGCGCGGCGTCGTCCAGGACCTCGCGCACCATCGTCCCGGCCTGGCCCCAGTCGTCGTCCTCCGGACGCAACGTGTACGCGGTGCGCACCATCTCGCCGTCTGCATGCCAGGTGCCGCCGTCGTCGGTGCGCTGCGGCTGGGCGGACGGACCGCCGTAGGAGTTCGGCGCGTACACCGGGTCCGCGACGTTGTGGATACGCATCGCACCGTCCTTGGAGTAGCTGTGGACGGGCGCCTTGGACGCGTTCACCGGGATCTGCTTGTAGTTGACCCCGAGCCGAGCGCGGTGCGCGTCGGCGTAGGAGAACCCGCGGGCCAGCAGCATCTTGTCCGGTGAGAGGCCGGTGCCGGGCACGGCGTTGTTCGGCTCGAACGCGGCCTGCTCGATCTCGGTGTGGTAGTCGGTGACGTTGCGGTTCAGCGTCAGCTTCCCGACCGGGATGAGCGGGTAGTCGCCGTGCGGCCAGACCTTGGTGAGGTCGAACGGGTTGAACCGGTAGGTCTTCGCGTCGTCGAACGGCATGACCTGCATGCGCAGCGTCCAGCTCGGGTGGTCGCCGTCGCGGATGTGCTCGTAGAGGTCGCGCTGGTGGTAGTCGGTGTCGACGGCCGCCATCTGGTCGGCCTCGTCCTGGGTGAAGAACTCGATGCCCTGGTCGGTCTTGAAGTGGTACTTCACCCAGAACTTCGCGCCGGCGGCGTTGACCCACATGTAGGTGTGGCTGCCGTAGCCGTTCATGTGCCGCCAGGTCCGCGGGATGCCCCGGTCGCCCATCAGCCAGGTCACCTGGTGCGCCGACTCGGGTGAGAGCGTCCAGAAGTCCCACTGCATGTCGTGGTCGCGCAGGTTGTTGTCGGTGCGGCGCTTCTGGCTGCGGATGAAGTGCTGGAACTTCATCGGGTCGCGGATGAAGAAGACCGGGGTGTTGTTGCCGACGATGTCGAGGTTGCCCTCGGACGTGTAGAGCTTGAGCGAGAAACCGCGCGGGTCGCGCCAGGTGTCGGGGCTGCCGCGCTCGCCGGCGACCGTCGAGAACCGGATCAGGGCGTCGGTCGACGCGCCGGGCTGGAAGACCGCGGCCCGCGTGTAGGCGCTGACGTCGTGGGTCACCTCGAACGTGCCGAACGCGCCGCCGCCCTTGGCGTGCGGCTGCCGCTCCGGGATGCGCTCGCGGTTGAAGTTGGCCATCTGCTCGAGCAGGTAGTGGTCCTGCAGCAGGATCGGCCCGTTCGGGCCGATGGTAAGCGAATGCTCGTCACTGGCGACGGGGATTCCGGCGTCCGTCGTCGTGTACGGAGTTGAGGTGTCGGTCACGACCTGTCCTCCTCGTGGTGGGTGAGTAGGGGTTCCCCGTCCCGCGTGCCCTGGCACGCGGGACACAAACCCCAGAAGACGACCTCCGCCTCGTCGACGACGAAGCCGTGCGCCTCGGACGGGTCCACGCAGGGCGCGGCGCCGACGACGCAGTCGATGTCCTCGGTGGCGCCGCACCGCCGGCACACGACGTGATGGTGGTTGTCGGCGACGCGACGCTCGAAGCGCGCCGGATGCCCCGCGGGCTCGATCCGGCGGACGAGCCCGGCGTCGACGCAGGCCGCCAGCACGTCGTAGACGGCCTGGGTGGAGACGGCGCCGAGCTCGGCGCGCACGGCAGCACCGATCGCGTCGGCCGTGGTGTGCGGGTGCTCGGCGAGCCAGGCCAGCACGGCCCGACGGGGGGCGGTGACCCGCAGGCCGGCGGCGCGCAGGGCGGCGACGTCCGGGTCGACACGGGGGGTATCGGCGGGAGTCGTCATGGCCCCGCCGACACTGCCCCGCTTTCTGGAACCAGTCAAGTTCTCGAACCGATCAAGCCACGCGGTGATCCCTTGACTCGGGAACGGTCGGCGACGAACAGGACCGGAGGTCAGTTCGCGTAACGGAGGTCGAGGCGTTTGCCCGTGACGGGCCCGAATCGTCCGGTGAGGTCGTGACAGAGGCCGTCCGGCGTCGCGAGTGTCGCGGGGAAACCCTCACCCTGGTAGAAGGACGAGCCTTCGCGAGCGTCACTGAGGGCGTCGTAATCGCTGTCGGCGCAGGTGCCGTCGTCGCTCGCACCCGTGTACCAGTACATAGGGAAGGCGGCGGCGAACGTCGGCTCAAGCGAGTCGGCGCTGACGAGTGGCGCGCCACCTCCACCGAACAGCACCGCTCCACCCCCTCCGAACAGCGAGCTGTACTTCGGCAGCAGGTACCTCGTGATGAACTCCGCACCGCCGGAGTAACCGACAAGCCACGACCTGTCCTTGGCGATGTCGTGGTGCGCGTACACAACCTGCTCCACCAGGTCCCTCACGTAGTCGGCCTTCGTCTCGCCGGACCGCCACCAGGCTGGGCTTCCACTGTCCGGCGACCTCACAGCTACCAGGATCATGTTGTGACGCCTGGCCTGCTCCCGGATCCCCTTCGAGCCACCAAGGGAGTAGGGGGAGTTCGGGTTGTCGAACTCGAATGCCCCGTCCCCGTGGAACTGCAGCATGAGACCGACGGGCCTGCTCACGTCGAGGCCGCTCGCCCACAAGTGGTACTTCCCGACCCGCCCTGTGCTCGGCGACCTGAACGTCCGGAACGTCGCGTCACCCAGGCTGCTGCCGGAGGTGTCAGCGTCGGGGGCAGCGGCGGTCGTGGCCGCGGCGGGCGACGTACCGACGACCGCGGCTGCAGCGACGACCCCCACCAGGACGAGTGCCGCCGCGAGGCGCTGCCACGACGATCGTTTCGCGGTGGAACGCTCGTTCTTGTCGGTGAGCACGCTGCTCCTTAGAACCAGTGAGTCGCGGCAGGAAGGCGTTCACGAAGGACCGCCGTGTCGAACCGCTCGGTCGTGTCGAGCTGCTCCGTCAGATCAACGGGGCCTGGTGAGGCGCCATTATTTCAGATCCTTCCCCAGCCGAGCTACCGGGATCTCCCCCTCCTCGCCTCTCTCCCCGACACAACTCCTCCCCCAGCGTTCTACCCCCCCGGCGCAATACGCTCTCAATAGAACAACTCCTCCCCCCCCCCCTCCCCTGCCGCCCGGCGGGCCGTCCAGGTCGTCAAGGACTCCAACGGTCCCCGGCCGACCACCTGCCGCCACGCCAGCGCGAACAGCAACGCCACCACGGCCTGCAGGACGTACCCCGGCGTCGCGTCGAAGTCGTCGAGCGGCGAGTTCATGAACATGATGTGGGCGGTGTAGAGAGTCAGCGTCATCGACCCCGCTGCCGCAAGGGGGGCGAGCACCAGGTCGATCGCCGTGCGTAACACCGGCGTCGTCACGTGGCCGAGCAGCAGCAGCGCCCCGAGCAGTGCCACAGCCGTGCCCGTGGTGTGCAGGAGATCCAGTGGCGTCCCTGTGTGCGGCGCCTCGACGGCCAGCCACCACGTCGTGTTTGTCGGCGTTACGCCATCCGCCCCGAATGTGAGGATATCCGTCACCGTGAGGTCCTTGTCGCCGGTTCCCGCAGCCCGAAGACGGAGGAGGCCGCCCATCGGGCCCAGCAGCCACGTCGACAGCACGACCGCGGCCACTGCGGCCGCAGCACCACCGAGGAGCAGTCCGGCTGCGGCCTTCGACGACTGCAGCCGCAGGCGGCCGACCACGATGCCCGCGCACACATAAGTCGCCCACGGCAGGGCCGGGTACTCGCCCGTCAGCAGCAGTTCCTGCAGCATGCCGACCGGATCGGTGAACAGGTCGGCGAAGGAGTGGTTGACCCCTGTCGTCGACGGCAGGTCCGCGCGCACGAGGTGGCTGAGGAACGGGATCCCGGCCGGGATAGCCGCCCCGAGGGCGACGAGGGCCGGGGTGGGCAGTAAGACCAGTGGGACGGCGATCAGGAACAGCACCGCGTAGTAGGGCAGGATCACCATGGCGATGTCGGAGTCGGCGTAGCCCAACGCCAGCCCGATGGCCCCGATGACCGCGGCACGGGCGGACAGGACCGCGAGCGCCTGTCGGGCCGGACGGCCGAGCGCCACCCGGCGCCGGCCCGTGAGGAAGGCGATGCCGACGCCGGCGAGCACGGCGAACACGGCCGCGGCCCGCCCCGCCGACAGTGAGTACATCACTGTCGGCTGCTCCTCCTCGTCGAAGCTGATGAGTGCGTGAACGGCCATCATGCCGAGGAGCGCGACGCCCCGAGTGGCGTCGACGCCCACCAGGCGGATGCGCTGTACCTGCACAGGCGTCGTATCGACGTCGTAGGCTTCGCGCTGCATCGGCACGGTGCGGCCGTACCCGGTGCCGCTGCCGCGGGTGGTGGCGGTCATCAGGGAGCACTCCTCGGTTCCGTCGTCGGCCGGAGCAGGAAGGCCTGGCCGTCCCGGAAGTACAGGTGGCGCGGCGGCCGCGCCAGTGAAACCAGAGATCACGACCGCGCCGCGACCGGACGCCGATCACTACGACGTCGGTGCGCCCCCTTGCTTCGTCGGCAGACCCTGCTGTCTGCGGTGGCCGAGTCCCGGTCCGCTTCCACGGCGGTGATCGGGTTTCCGGCCCACCGCGTTCCGCCCGGCACCGACTCTCCGCGCATCACCAGCGAACCCGGGCCGATCCTCGCCCCCGCGCCGATCGACGCCCCGGGGAGCACGAAGCTGCGCGGGCCCAACGTCGCACCGCGCCCGAGGTGGACCGAGCTGATCCGCAAGAGGCGATCGTGGAACAGGTGCGTCTGCAGCACGCAACCGCGGTTGACGGTCGCGCCGTCGTCGAGGCGCACCAGGTCGGTCTCGGGCAGCCAGTACGACTCCAGCCACACGCCCTTCCCGATCTTCCCACCCAGCGTCCGGACCCAGGCGTTGAAGATCGGGGTGCCGAGGAACGGGCCGCCGAACCACGGCACGCCCAGCTCCTCGTAGAAGACGTCGAACAGCTCGTTGCGCCACACGAACGAGCTCCAGAGCGGGTGCTGGCCTTCCTTGAACCGCCCGACGAGCAGCCATTTGGCCAGCGTCGTCACCAGTGCGGCGACCAAGCCCGCGGCGAACATGACGAGACCGGCAGTGGCCGCGGCCACACCCCAGCCCCATGCCGTGCGGATGAACTCGAACGCGGTGAGCACACCGACGCCGAGCACGGCCATGACCATCCAGGGAATGACGCGCATCGACTCGACGAACGCCCGGGCGACGACCAGCCGACGCGGAGGATCGAAGGTGCGGGCGAGGTCGCCGGTCTCGGCTACACGCGGCAGTTCCATCGCCGGACGGCCCAGCCACGACGTCCCGACGTCCGCGCGAGCGGGGGCGCTCGACAGAACGGCGACGAGCGAGTGGTCGGGCACTCGGCGGCCTGGCCCGACGATCCCGGAGTTCCCGACGAACGACCGCTCGCCGACCGACGCCTCACCCAGGAGCACCCAGCCCCCGCCCGTCTCGTAGGGCGCCACCTGGCTGTCGTCGGCGAGGAAGCTGCCGTCGTCGGCGCGCATCAGCCGGGGCAGACCCGTCACCGTGGACGCCTCGACCCGCTTCCCGATCGTCGCGCCGAGCCGACGCAGCCAGAACGGGGTGACCAACCCGGCGTAGAGCGGGAAGAGCGTCGCACGGGCGCCGTCGACCATGCTCTCGACCAGCCAGGCGCTCCAGCCCGCGCGGCTGTCGACCTTGTGGAAGCCCGGCTTCAACGACCGGGAGAGCACCCGGACGGCGAGCGCGAGCAGGGTCGCATAGATGACGACCGACGCGAGCATGCCCACGGGAGCGACGACCAGCGCGTGCAGGACCACGGCCTCCAGGGTCGTGTCACGGCGGATCGCCCAGCCGAGCATGACCAGCCAGGGCAGCCCGGCGAGCAGCGGGATCCAGCCGAACCCGAACAGCGACGCGGTGTAGACCAGCGTCCACCAGAGCGAGCGCCGACGGATCGGGGCGGGCCACGAACCCTCCGCGATGCCCACGCACTGCGCAGGCGAACCGCCCCAGACCTCCCGCTCCGGGATGTCCCCGCTGACGCACGTGCCGGGCTCGATCACGGCCCCGGCACCCACGCGCGCCCCGGGCATGAGGATGCTGCGTCCGCCGACCCGTGCGCCTTCCCCGATCTGGACGGGGCCGACGTGCAGCGTGTCCGCCTCGATCCACCAGCCGGCGAGATCGGTCTCGGGCTCGATCGCGCAGCCGGCGCCGAGCGTGGCCCATCCGGTGACGGGGACCGTGGTCCGCAGGTCGACGTTGCGCCCGACGCGGCAGCCGACCGCTCGTGCGTAGAGAGCGGCCCAGCGGGTGCCGCCGAGCGAGCGGACCCCGAAGGCGGCCGCCAACCGCTCGCACGCCCACAACTGCAGATGGACCCGGCCCCCGCGAGGGTGGCTCCCGGGTTTCACGCCGAGTCGCAGCAACCGGACCCCGGCCATGACCACCAGCACTTTGGCAGGAGCGCTGAGCAACACCAGGTAGCCCACGCCGATCACCCACCAGGGCACCGGTGACGCCAACGGGTGGTGGAGCAGCAGGCTCGCGAGATTGTGCAGCAGCGCCAGGCCGAGGGCCCAGCGGAGCCCGGACACGGCCTGCGTCACCAGGAGGACCGCGAACTGCACGAGGGTGGTCCACAGCCTGTTCCGTGGAACGGTGACGGGCTCCGACGACGCGGCCGCGCGGGGCGACGACTGGTCGAGGAAAGCGGCCATCTCGCCCAACGTGGGTCGTTGATAGATGTCGGAGACCGCGATCGTGGGATGGCGATCGCGCAGCACCGACACGAGGGTCGCCGTGGCCAGGCTGTTGCCGCCGAGCGCGAAGAAGTCGGAGTCGTTCTCGATCGGCACGGCCAGGATCTCGTTCCACTTCCGGGCCAGCCACCCGGCCGTACCCGGCAGGTCCGCGGCGGGCCCGGCACCGGCTCCGGCCGCGTCCTCCTGCCCGGGGGGCGGCCAGGGAAGCGCCTTGCGGTCGACCTTTCCCGAGGTCCGGGTCGGGATCGTGTCGACGACCGCCAGCACCGGAACGAGTGCTGCCGGCAGCCGCTCGGCGAGCGCGGCGCGGGCTTCTGCAAGATCGGGGCCGTCACCCTCGACCGCCAGGTACCCGACCAGGATCTCCCCGCCTGCCTTCGTCTTCTTCACCGCCGCTGCGGCGGCAGTGACCCGGGGCAGGGCCAGCAGGGCTGCGTCGACCTCACCGAGCTCGATCCGCCGCCCGCCCAGCTTGACCTGGTCGTCCGCACGTCCGACGAACAGCAGGCCCGCGTCGTCGGAGCTGACGAGGTCGCCGCTGTAATAAGCCCGCGTCCAGCCGAGTGCCGGCACCGGCCGGTACTTCTCGGCGTCCTTCGCGGCGTCGAGGTACCGGCCGAGGCCCGCCCCCCCGATCACGAGCTCGCCGGTCTCGCCGCGGCGCACCGGATTCCCCTGGGGATCGACGACCGCAAGCTGCCAGCCGTGCAACGGCAGGCCGATCCGCACCGGTTGATCGGGGACGAGCGGCGCCGCGCACGCGACGACCGTGGCCTCGGTGGGCCCGTAGGTGTTCCACACCTCCCGGTCGGGGGCGGCCAGTCGCTCCACCAGCTCCGGCGGGCACGCCTCGCCGCCGAAGATCAGCAGACGGACCCGGGCAAGGGCGTCCGACGGCCAGAGCGCGGCCAGCGTCGGAACCGTCGAGACCACGGTGATGCCGCGCTCGAGCAGCCACGGCCCCAGCTCGGCACCCGCCCGCACGATCCGCCGCGGCGCCGGGACCAGGCACGCGCCATAGCGCCAGGCCAGCCACATCTCCTCGCAGGAGGCGTCGAAGGCCACCGACAGTCCGGCCAGCACCCGGTCACCGGGCCCGAGCGGCTCCCGGCGCAGGAACAGGTCCGCCTCCGCGTCGACGAACGCCGCGGCAGAACGGTGGCTGATCGCAACGCCCTTGGGCTTGCCCGTGGATCCCGACGTGAAGATGATCCACGCGTCGTCGGCGGGAGTGGGCCGACGGTGCACGACGTGCGGGGCCGGGCCGCGGCAGGCGGCGAACGTCATCCCGTCCGTGAGTACACCGCAGACGTCGGCCTCCTCCCAGATGGTCGTCGCACGCTCGTCGGGGTCGTCGACGTCGACCGGCACGTAGGCCGCGCCCGCCGCGAGGACACCGAGGATCGCCAGGTACAGGTCAGCCGTGCCGGAGGACATCCGGACTCCGACGCGGTCACCCGCGCCGACACCGGCGGACCGCAGCATCGTGGCTACACCGCGAACCTGCTCCATCAACTCGCGGTAGGAGAGCGTCCGGCCGTCGTCGAGGGCGGCGGCTTCCGGATGTCGTGCTGCGGTCGTCTCGAGGACGCCGAGCAGCGTCCGCACCTGGCGGGGTGGCGGCGTGGAGTAAATCGCCATATCAGGGGCCGGGCGCGTGAGGGATCGTGGCCCGGTGTGGCGTCCTCCACGACGAGGACGCGGGGAGGGCGCTGCGATGGGTCGTGCGCCGGGTCGCCGCGGGCCCGATGCGCGCGAGTCCGGCGGGGGAACCACCGGGATCCGCATCGTCGCGGCGTTCTCCGGATAGACCGCGAGGATCCGGACGGTTGCCTCGACCGCGCCGGCCTCCGGGATACGCCGAGTGGGTGGCTCGCCGGCGATGGGTGTGACCGGCCGCGTCGGCGGCTCCGGCACCTCTCGGGCATCGGGGCGGGCCTCGTCGACGCATGGCGGGCGTCGATGAGGGGCGGGGCGCTCGTCCGGCGGACCGGCAGGCCCACCCACCGCCGAGGCGCCGGCCACGGGTGCCGCAGCCCGTCGTCGTGCCGGAGGCACAGGAACCCGGTGTTTCCCCGCGCCACTGCCCGACGGTCGCCGCGGTGCCGGGACGACCGGGAGAGGGACGCGGGTCGTGTCCCTGCCATCGACCATGCCAGCAACGGGGCGTGGGCTAGGGACGTCGGCAACTCGGTGCGTGAGCGCCTCCGTGACCGGGTCCTCGAGGGGCAGGTCACCTTCGGTGATCGTGCGGAGATGCCGAGGGCGGCCATTCGTGCACGCCACCACACCCGTGGTGAGGGCATCCTTGCCCATGCGCTCCCCTTCCGCCTACTGCAGGACCTGTCGTTGCGACGCCACGCGATCGCACTCCCCGTGCGCCCCGACAATCGCGCTGCCATCCGACATGTACCTCTCAGCGATACGCGCGTCCGCGTTTCACTAATCGATGCCAATCACTCGGACGGCCCAGGAGAATGGCGAACGTTTCTCGGCGTCAGCGCCCTGATCTGCAACGATGGCCGCACGCCGAGCAAATGGATCGTCCGCAGATCCCCATAGAACAAATGTCGGACAACCTTCACGACATCGCGCGTGAGCTGTTCCGAGCAAATACAATACGTCGACGACCATTTGTCCGTCGACAGACAAGGAACATGCGCCGCGGTTCGGCGTCCCGGCCGGGCACAACCGGCGCGTGGAGCGACCTCGACAGCTGATCGTCATCCGGCAACAGTGCGTTACACAGCTGTCGTTCATTCGGGTGACGCCCTGATAGAGGCGAGCCTCACCTCCTACTGTGGCCCTCGCCAACCCGTCACGGGAAGGTCCCGAGTGAGCCCGGCCCGCTGCTGACCCGGCCGCGGGCGTGATCCCGCTCGCCGACTCCGCTGCCCGGTTCGGTGCGGCGTTCGGCCGACCCGTCCTGTGCGGGGAGCCGGGCCCGGGCTGGACCCGCTGCGCCGACGTCGACGCGGAGTTCGTCACGCGGTGGGAGCAGGCGGTCGGCGCACAGCACATTCGCGAGTTCGGCCGCAGCCCCCCGCGGCCGCGGCGGCCTATGTCCTCGGGTGGTACGCGGGCGTGCCGGCCGGGCTGGGTGGCGCGCTGTACCGGCTGGCCCGGCGCGTGCCACGGCTCGAGCCGGGACGCGGTCGCGTTCCGGCTCGCCGCGGAGGCGTACCCGGACGCGTACGCGCTGCTGGACGCGCGGTTCTGGTGCCTGCCGACCGACCCCGCCGCGGATCATCCCGATGACACGGCCGTGGTCGACGAGCCGGCGCTGGCCGCGGTACTGCGCGCGCAGGTGCGCGCCCACGCGGACGTATTCCTCGCGGAGCACCCGTCGCGCAGGCGGTTACCGCGGCGCCCTGCTCGGCGCGTTCACCGACGGCATGGACACCGGGCTGTGGCTCGGCGGCG
>CAVRHG010000054.1:0-55722 GCA_963720845.1 uncultured Actinomycetota bacterium
GCGATCTTCAAGCACCTGCTGGGCGACAACCCGAACAACGCCATCACCTTCGCGGCGATCCTGCTCGCCTGCGCGGCGGCGGCGATGTTGTGGATCAAGGAGCCGCGGATCGTCCGGGACGTCGACGACGTGCTCGCGATGCCGATGGGCGGGGGCCACTGATCGGGGTCACCGAGCGGGGCACCGAGCTGAGCAGATCGAGATAGCGTGGGGCCGGTGGGCGTTCTCGCCGCCGGCCTCGCGCTCGTCGCCGCCGCGTTGTTCGCCGTGGCCGCGGCGGCGCAGCAGCGCGCGGCCGCCCGTGTCCCGGCCGACGGATCCCGCGGCCTGCGGCTGGTCGGCACGCTGGTGCGCACGCCGCTGTGGTGGGTCGGGACCGTCGGCGACAGCGTCGGCTACGTCGCCCAGGCCGCCGCGCTCGGGCTGGGCTCGCTGCTGCTCGTGCAGCCGCTGCTCGTCACCACGCTGGTGTGGGCGCTGCCGCTGCAGTCGTGGTGGTCGCGCCGCCCGCCGCGGGCGACGGACGTGGCGTGGGCGCTCGCCCTGGTCGTCGCGCTCGGGACGTTCGTCGTGGTCGGCGAGCCGACGGCGGGGCTGGACCGGGCGCCGTGGGAGCGCTGGCTACCGGCCGCCGCCGTCCTCGGGATCGTCGTGGCGGCCTGTGCGGTCGCCGCGGCCGCCCGCCGCGGCACCACGCGGGCGGTGCTGCTCGGCGTCGTCACCGGGGTCGCCTACGGCGTGGTCGCGGCGCTCACCAAGGGGGTCGTCGACGCGCTGGGCGAGGGCCTGTTCGCGCTGCTGACGACCTGGGAGACCTACGCGCTGACCGGTGTCGCGGTCGCCGGGACGCTGGTACAGCAGTCGGCCTTCCAGGCGGCCGGGCTGCAGGCGTCGCTGCCGGTGATCACGGTCGGCGAGCCGGTCGTGGCCGTCGTCCTCGGGATGGTCGTGCTGGACGAGCAGGTGCGTGCCGACGGCGCCGAGTGGGTGCTGATCGGCGTCCTCGTCGCGGTGATGGTGGCCGCAACGGTGGCGCTCGCCCGCTCGGCGGCCGGTCAGGCGGCCCTGGTGGCTTGATCCGGCGCGGGGTGGACGCGTCGTGGCCGGATCGGTGCCTTGATCCGGCGCGGGGCGGCTGCCCCGCGCGGAGCGCGGGATGGACGCGTCGTGGCCGGATCGGTTACAGCGCCGGATCGGCCTGACCCGCCGCGCGGTGCGCGGTGAACGCGAGCAGCCCGAGGCTCGCGACCGCGACGACCGCGGTGCCGATCAACGAGTTCTGGCTGTCCCACAGGTGTGCAGGACCACGGCGACGACGAACGCGCCGACGAACTGCAGGATCTCCCGGCGCCGACGGGTGGGGCGCCAACCGCCGCCGTCCCCCCTGCCCGAAAATTTACCCCTCTCCCCCTTCTCCCCGAACCCCCAGGCCCCTACCGTGGCGGCGACGATCGTGCCGATCACGCCGCCGAGGAACGCCGAGGCCGCGACGGCGATCCCCGGCACCCGGTAGGGCAGGCGGCGGCCGGCGAGGCATTCGAACCCGGCCCGCGCGCCTGCGCGCCCGGGGGTTGAAATGCCCTCGTAGACGAAGGTGACGAACGCCAGCGGGACGATGCTCGCCCCGAGCAGGATCGCCGACGGCACGAGGTTCGGGTTCTGGGTGGCGACGAGCGTGCGCTCCTCGGCGATGAACAGCGCGGCGCCGACGACCAGCACGGCGAGCCAGGCGTGGCGGCGGGCGAAGCCCGTGGCGGGCGGCGCGGCGGGGATGTCGGCGACGGACACGAGTCAGTACTCCCAACGGTCGAGGCGGTGGGCGGGAGACGGCGTCGGCGCAGGCGATCGAGCGTACCCAGCGGATTCGCCCACGTAAGGTCTCCGAACGGAGCAGCGATCCTGCGCGTGAGGGTGGCGGCATGCCACGATCGGCGCATGCCGTCCTTCCACCGCCGTACCGTCCGGGCCGGCGTGCCGGTGCTGGGCGCGGCGCTGCTGGTGGCGCTGGCGTCGTGCGCCGGGCCGTCGGCGCCCACCCCGGCCGCGCCCACCCCCGCCGCACCCGTCCCGCCCGCGGTTGCGGCGATGCTCGACGGTTGGCAGCTCACCCTGCCCGTCCCCGGGTCGAAGGGCGGCGCCGAGATCGTCAAACCCGCGGTGGTCTCGCCGCCCTGGCTCACCGCCGACGGCAGCGGCCACCTGGTCTTCTTCGCGCCGGTCAACGGCGTGACGACGAAGAACTCCGAGCACGCCCGCACCGAGCTGGACCGCCTGGAGAACTTCACCGCCGGCCAGGGGCCGCACACGCTGACCGCGTCCGTCACCGTCGCGCAGGTGCCCACGCAGGTGCCAAAGGTGATCATCGGTCAGATCCACGGCGCCGAGGACATCAGCTCGGTGCCGTTCGTGATGCTGTTCTACGACAACGGTGCAGTGAAGGCGGTCGTCAAGCAGGAGCAGTCGGGCAACGCCCACACCGACATCCCGCTGCTTCCGTCCGTGCCGGTCGGGGAGCCGTTCGACTACTCGATCACCGACGGCGGGGATGGCACCCTCACCGTCACGGCGGCCTACCAGGGGCGGACCGTATCGGGGAGCGCCCCGGTCCCGGCGGCGTTCGCCGGGGCGACGGTGCGGTTCCAGGCCGGGGCCTACCAGCAGGCCCCGTCCGCGGGGAACACCGCGGCACCCGACGACGGCGCCCGCGTGACGTTCTCGGCCATCACCGTCGGGACAGGTGCCGCGCCATCGGCGTCGTAGCGGCGCCGGCGGGCCGGCCCGGAGAAGCACCCCGCGCCATCTTCACCGACGTCGCGCAGCACCCCGCGCCATCTTCACCGACGTCGCGCCGGCGGCAACGGGCGCGCGGTCCGGGAACGTGGCGCTACGTGCCGGCGCCCGCCCCGACGTACGCGCCCTGTCTGTCCAGGCCGGGCACCGGCAGCTCGACCGTGGCGACGGTGCCCGTCGCGGGCGCGGGACCGAGGGTGAGCGCGCCGCCCGCCGCCTCCACGCGCAGGGCGTGCGAGGCCAGCCCGATGTGGCCCTCGCCGAGCCGGTGTGTGACGTCGGTGGTCGCGACGCCCACGCCGTCGTCGGTCACGGTCGAGCCGCGCGTGCCCGTCGAGCAACCTCAGAGCGACGGCGACGTGCGTGGCCCCGGCGTGCTTGACCACGTTGCCGAGCAGCTCGCGGGCCGTCCGGTAGAGCAGCCCGTCGACCGGTGTGCGGCGGTCCACCGGCCAGCCGTCGAGGTCCAGAGTCGCGGCGAACCCGCCGCGCGCCGCCGCCGAGACGACCAGGTCGCGGACGGCGGCGGGCAGCCCGGCTCGCTCCAGCACGGCAGGGTGCAACTCCGCAACCGTCGAGCGCAGCAGCCGCGACGACTCCACCAGCGCCTGCTCCAGCCGGTCGAAGGCCTCGGGTGCGCCGGTGTCGCGGGCCTCGTCGAGGTCCTGGCGCGCGGCCAGCACGTACTGCAGCGCGCCGTCGTGCAACTGCTCGGACAGCGTCCGCCGCTCGCGCCGCTCGAGGTCGGTCAGCTCCGCGAGCAGGTCCGTGCGGGCCCGCACGAGCCGGCCGATCGTCGTCACCCGGGAGCGCTGGATCCATGACAGCACCACGCACGCCGCCCCGACGCCCGCCATGACGAGCGCGCGCAGCAGCAGCGAGGCCCACGGCTCCGCGTTCGCGCTCTGCGTCGCGATGCCGGCCACGAGGTAGACCAGCACGGCCGGGACGACGACCGCTGCGCACACCTTCGGCCGCAGCGTCGCCGAGGCGAGCACCGGGACGAGCAGGAAGCCGGTCATGAGCACGTCCGCCGTCCAGCTCTGCGGAGTCGCGATCCCGGTGAGCAGGGTGAGCCAGGTGAGCACCGCGAGGTCGAGGAACAGCGCCAGCCACGCCCATCGGGCGACCGCGACGCCGCCGTCGCGCACCCACACCGCGACCCCGAGGGCGGCAAGGGTGTACCCGACCGCCACCGCCGCGCAGGTGGAGCGGTCGTGCGCGGGCGGGACGAAGAGCACCGTGGCGGCCACGAACACGACGAGCACCCCGCGCACCGCGACCTGCAGCCGGACGCCGAGCCCGGCGTGCTCCAGCCGGATGGCGGCGACGTCCGGCCCGAGGGGCGCCTCCGCGGCGGCCTGCGGCGCGACGGGAGCGGACACGGGGACCTCCGGGATGATCGGCTGCGTCGAGATTGCACCACGTCGCACCGACAATCCAGCTCGTGAGCGAGCTGCAGCGAGTCGCGCTGCGTGTGCGCGCCTCCATACCGAGCGCACGTGATCCCCCGGGTCGTGGTGGCCGACGACCACCCCTTCTTCCGCGACGGCGTCATCCGCGGCCTGACGATGAGCGGGCGGGTGGAGGTCGTCGCGGAGGCCGACGACGGCCGCGCGGCGCTGGAGGCGATCCGCCGCGAGCGGCCCGACGTCGCGCTGGTGGATCACGAGATGCCCGACGTCGACGGGCTCGGAGTCGTGAAGGCGACGGTCCGGGACGGCCTGCCGACCAGGGTGCTGCTGCTCTCGGCGCACACCGACAGCGGGATCGTGTTCCAGGCGCTGGAGGCGGGTGCGGCCGGCTACCTGAGCAAGGACGCGCGGCGTGCCGAGATCGTCGAGGCGGTGCTGGACGTGGCGCGCGGCAAGACGGTCCTGCCGCCCGGGGTCGCCGCGGGCCTGGCGGGGGAGATCCGGCTGAGGGCGCAGTCGTCGGGGCCGCCGCTGAGCGAACGCGAACGGCAGGTGCTGCAGGCGTTCGCGCGGGGCCGCTCGGTCCCGCAGGTGGCCGCGGAGCTGTTTCTCGGGGCGAGCACGGTCAAGACCCACACGCAGCGGCTCTACGAGAAGCTGGGGGTCTCCGACCGTGCGGCCGCGGTGGCGGAGGGCATGCGCCGGGGTCTCGTCGAGTAGCGAGGACCGGAAGGCGCACCGGCCGGTGCCGTCGCACAGCGCGGGGGGCTGTCGCAGCTGGTGTGGCGGGTGCGGCGGCCTCGATCCCTGTGCGCCACCGTGCACGGTGTGCGCCCGTTTCCCGCCGTTCGTCACGGCGCCGCGCCCATCGGAGCGGCGGGCGCGGTGCAGGATCCCCGGACCCGTGCGCGTCACCGGGCGGTGGGCCGGCAGGCCGACATCGCGGTGCCGATGAGCAGGCTGCCGATGGCGAGCCCGATCACCAGATTCACCACCGCGATCGCGACGGCGGCGGCCATCGGCAGCCCGCCCAGCAGCGGCAGGACGACGGCGGCGGCCGTCGAGAGGCCGATGATCCAGCCGAGGTAGGACAGCGGGTCCGGCGTCGAGACGATCAGCAGGTGGGCGATGCCGGTGGCAGCGAGCGTACGGGGGTGGACATGGTGGTCATCTCGGTCTCTCCGTCTGGTCTGTCGGGCTCGCTCTGGTCTGTCGGGCTCGCTGTCCGACACCCATGACGATGCCGCTCGCGCGGGGCCGGGACAGTCGACGGATCGGGCCCCTCTGCCGGTTGACGTGGGGGTCCACCGGTCGGTGGACACCGGGGTCGCGCCGGGCCGTCGCACCCGCTGCCGGGCCGTCGCACCCGGCCGGGCCGTCGCACCCGGCCGGTCCGTCGACCCGTGCCGGTGACGTGGGTGTCCACCGATCGGTGGACACCGGCGCCGGCCGTCGCCCGCGCCGGGCCGTCGCACCCGCACTGGTGCTGTCACAGCTGCTGGGCGGGGTGCGCCGGCTGTACTCGCTGTGCGGTGACCCGGCTGGGTGTGTGACGGGAGCGGCGCAGATGTCGGTCAACCCCGGGCGGGCGGCGCGCCGCGGCGGCCGCGCGCACAACGACACCGCGCTCACCCCGAGGGGCGGGCGCGGCGCGGGTGCCCCGTCACCGGGCGGCCGGGCGGTACGCGGCCGCGGCGGCACCGACGATCAGGCTGCCGATCGCGAGGCCGATCACCAGGTTCACGATGGCGATCGCGACGGCGGCGGCCATCGGCAGCCCGCCCAGCAGCGGCAGGACGACCGCGGCGGCGGTCGACAGGCCGATGATCCAGCCGAGGTAGGACAGCGGATCGGGCGTGGAGACGACCAGCAGGTGGGCGACGCCGGTGGCGGCCAGCGCGGCGAGCGCGGCGAACAGGCAGAGCAGGCCGGCGTTGCCGCCGTCGATGGCGTGCGCGGTGGACGTGCCGACCGGCGCGTACTCGACGAGCACCCGGATCACGAGGGTGCCGACCAGGGCGACGAGCGCGGCGACAGCGGCGGTGGCGAGGCCACCGGTCCACAGCCGGGTGGCGTCGAGGACCGGGCGGCGGTCCGTCGGGCGCTGGTCGAGGGCGCGGTGGTCGAGGGCCCGGTACTCGGCGGGGCGGGGGTCGGTGGTCACCAGCGGCAGGCGGACGGTGTCGTCGTCGGAGGTGGAGTAGGAGGGGGTGGTCGTGGCGTAGGGGGTGGACATGGTGGTCATCTCGGTTTCTCCGTCCGGTCCGCCGGGCTCGTTGCCCGACACCCATGACGATGCCCCGAGCGCGGCGCCCGCACAGTCGGCGGATCGGCCCGTGTGCCGGTTGACCTGCGTGTCCACCGATCGGCGGACACGGGCGTCAGTTCTGGCAGCCCGCGGTCATCTGCGGGGTGGCCGGGA
Source organism: uncultured Actinomycetota bacterium (assembly GCA_963720845.1). GTDB lineage: Bacteria > Actinomycetota > Actinomycetes > Mycobacteriales > Pseudonocardiaceae > Pseudonocardia. The sequence continues at coordinate 6,628 of CAVRHG010000054.1, forward strand.
CCAGCCCGAGCCGCGCCGCCATCCACGGCAGTGACCGGCGGAACGCGGCGCTCCAGACGTCGAAGGTGTGCCCGCCGTCCGGGACGACGATCAGGCAGGTGGAGATGCCCGCCGCGGCGGCGAGCGGGGCCAGCTCCTGCGCGGCGGCGAGCGGGTCGCCGTCGTCGCCGCCGACCTCGAACCACCCGCCGAGGTTGCGGAAGGCCGGGTTACCGGTGGCCAGGAGGTCGGCGGGTTCGTGCGCGGCGAACTCCTGCCGGGACCCGCCGAAGAGTTCGGCGACCGTGGAGTCGGTGTCGGTGTCGGTGTCGCCGACCCGCGGCCCGGACAGCCCGCCGAAGTCGCCGAACGTGCTGAACAGGTCGGGATGGCGCAGCGCCAGCATGATCGCGCACGTGCCGCCCTCGGAGAGCCCCGCGAGCGCCCAGGACCGGCCCGGCGGCTTCGTGCCGAACTGCTGCTGGACGGCGGCCGGGACGTCGACCGTCAGGTAGGTCTCGGCGTTGCCGACCGGGCTGTCGACGCACTCCGTATCGGCGGTCAGGCCGCCGTTGATGTCGGGCATGACCAGTACGGGGGCGACTCCGCGGTGCTGGGCGGCCCAGGCGTCGGCGGTGGCGGACGCCTCGCCGCCGTCGGCCCAGTCGGACGGGTCGCCGGGCTCACCGTGCATGAGCATGACCACGGGCAGGGCGGGCCGCTGCGTCGCGAACCACGCGGGCGGCAGGTAGACCTCGGCCTGGCGCGCCGAGAAGCTCGACGCGGTGGGCGGGACGGTGAGCGGCACGACCTGGCCCTTCGCCGGGATCCGGCCGTCGTCGGCGTCGACGGAGGAGAGCGACGACTCGTCGCCGAGCGCCACACCGAGGGTCGGGACATAGGCGTAGTGGGCGTTGACGACGCCGCCGATGGTGAGGAGCGCGAGCAGCACGGCCGCCGTGACGGCGAGCGTGCGCACCAGCGGCGAGGCGGGGCGGCGCAGAACCCGAACGGCCGCGAGGACGGCCACCCCGCCGAGTGCGAGCACGACGGACCCGGACGGGCCACCACGCCGTGATCGAGAGGCTCCCCCAGGTGTCGGTCATGCCGCCCGCTGTTCGGTCACGCCACGCGCCGCGTGCGCGGGCGGCGCGGACGGCGAGCTCACCCCGCCGACGGTCTTGGGCACGAGCAGGTCCCCGATCACCGGCAGGGCGAGGAAGCCCTCGGCGCCGGCGTACCGCAGGCCGACCCGGGGCAGGTCGGTGCGGCGGCGGTAGGCGAGCACGCGGGGCAGCCACTCGGGGTCGAACTTCGCGTTGAAGTCGTGCAGCGACTTGATCTGGAAGAACGGGTTGAGCACGCCCACGGCCCACCGGGCGGCCCGCTGGGCGGCGGTGAACGGCACGTCGTCGGCGAACAGGCGCCCCCACATCGCGAAGTTCATCGACAGCCGGGCGACCCCCCGGTCGCGCAGCGCGGCCGCGGTGGAGGCGATGAGGAACTCCGTCATGCCGTTGGGTGCGTCCGGGTCGTGGCGCATGAGGTCGAGCGTGTAGCCGAACGACGGCCCGTAGGCGGGCACGAGCCGCAGGAACCCCGACGGCGTCCCGTCCTCGCGCAGGGCCACGCACAGGAGGAACTCCGGGTTGGCCCCCTTGCCCCGGAGGTCCTGGGACAGCGACATCGTGAAGCCGCGCTCGGGATTCTTGCCCCGCCAGCGCGCGCTGATCGCGTTGAGCTGGTCGACCAGCGTGGCGAGGCGTTCGACTCCGCGATCAGCTGGAAGCGGTGCGTGCGCCCGACGCGGCGGACCGCCGAGCGGAGGCTCTTGCGCCGCGCGCCGTCGAGCGAGAACCGGCGGCAGTCGATGATCGCCTCGTCGCCCAGGTAGAAGGCCGAGAACCCGCGCGACTCGTACAGCGGCATGCTGGCCTCGCGGACGGCGAGCAGCGCCGGGGTCCAGGCCCGCTCCTCGCACATCTCGAGGAACTCGTCGAGCACGTTCGACCACCGACTGCTGCGCGCCGATCGGGTCGCCGGAGACCAGCGCGTAGCCGCCGATGTAGGTGTAGGCGAGGAACGCCTCGCCGTCGCGGGAGAAGAAGAAGTTCTTGTCGTCGCGCAGCGCGAAGTAGGCCAGCGTGTCCCAGCCGTAGGCGTGCACGAGGCGCGTGGCGTGCTCCCAGTCGTCCTCGGTGTGCACGGTGCGCGCGGCCAGCGGCCGGAACAGCAGGATCGCGAACACGGCCAGCCCGACGACGCCGAGCGCGACCAGCGCCGCCGGGAAGTAGACCGCGAAGAACGGCGACCGGTAGGTGTACGGGCCGTCGAGCCCCACGAGGCCGCCGAACACCGTCTCCAGCACGCCGCCGATGCTGAGCCCGGGGTGATCCGGCCGCGCTCCGTCCAGAGCGCGACGACGCCGAAGACCAGCACGGCCAGCAGGTACAGCGGCACGAACCGGACGAGGCGGAACAGCGACGGCGGGTCGACCGGCGCGCCGAAGGACCGCCGGTAGGCGATCAGCGCGACCAGCATGCCGACGCAGAACGCCAGCGCGATCGGGTGCGGCCCCTTGACCAGGTGCGCGAGGGCGCCGAGCGCGAACAGCGCCACCCCCACCCGCCAGGCCGCGTGTTTGCGCTTGCCGAGCTGGTCGGCCAGCAGGATCAGCAGCAACCCGACGATCACCGACACGACGTGGCCGACGATCGGCACCCACAGCGGCCCGATCGCGTCCTCGCGCGCGTCGAACCGCGAGTGCACGAACGGGATCATGCTGAGCAGCTGGAGCACGCCGCAGAGCGCGGTGAGCCCGGCGATCGTCCTGACGGCGCGCGGGTGCAGGTCGGGCCGGGGTGGGGGCGGCGTGATGGTGTGCGTGGACGGGGCCATGGACGGCAGGGCGACGACGGACGCGGGGGCCGCGCCGTCGGCGTTCTGGCCGCCGACGCCCGGACCGGCGACGCTGCCCGGTGCGATGGGCGTCGGGGCGGCCAGCGGGCGCGGCGCCCCGCCCGGGCCGCCACCCGGGGGCGGGGCGAACTCGGGGCGCAGCGTCGGGAAGAGGATCACCTCGCGGATCGAGTCGACGCTGGCCAGCAGCATGACCAGCCGGTCGATGCCGATCCCCAGGCCGCCCGTCGGCGGCATCCCGTGCTCCAGCGCGCGGACGTAGTCGTGGTCGACGTCGCCGGCCTCCGGGTCGCCGCCCTGCTTGGCGCGCGCCTCGGCCTCGAACGCGGCGAGCTGCTCGGCCGGGTCGTTCTGCTCGCTGTAGGCGTTGCACAGCTCGAACCCGGCGACGATCAGCTCGAAGCGCTCGACGTAGGCCGGGTCGTCGCGGTGCACGCGGGCCAGCGGCGACACCTCGCGCGGGTAGTCGATGCAGAACACCGGGCCGACGACGTCGTGCTGCACCTTCTCGTCGTAGACCTCCTTCATGAGCCGGCCCGCGCCCCAGCTGCTCTCGTAGGGGATGTGCAGGCGGTCGAGGACCGCCCGGGCCTGCGCGATCGGCATGTCCGGGTGCATCGTCGCGCCGGTCTTCTCGGCGATCATGTCGGCGAACCGGGCGCGCGGCCAGGGCGTCGTGAGGTCGATGGCCTGCCCGGCGTAGTGCACCGTGGTCGTGTCGCCGAGCGCGGCCTTCGCCGCCGCGGACACGAGGCCCTCGGTCAGGTCCATCATGTCGTGGTAGTCGGCGAAGGCCTGGTAGGCCTCCAGCATCGTGAACTCGGGGTTGTGCCGGGTGTCGATGCCCTCGTTGCGGAACACCCGCCCGATCTCGAACACCCGCTCCAGCCCGCCGACGATGAGCCGCTTGAGGTGCAGCTCCAGCGCGATCCGCAGGTAGAGGTCGATGTCCAGGGCGTTGTGGTGGGTGACGAACGGGCGGGCCGACGCGCCGCCCTGGATCGTCTGCAGCACCGGGCCCTCGACCTCGGTGAAGCCCAGGCCGTTCAGGTGGTCGCGGATCGCGTGGATCGCGGTGTGCCGGATCCGGAAGATCTCGCGGGTGCGCTCGTTGGCCTCGAGGTCGACGTAGCGCTGCCGGTAGCGGGTCTCGACGTCGGTGAGCCCCCGGTGCTTGTCGGGCGGCGGCAGCAGCGCCTTGGCCAGCAGCGCGAACTCCCCGACGCGGACCGAGAGCTCGCCGCGCCGGGTGGTCATCACGGTCCCGGCGACGCCGACCCAGTCGCCGCGGTCCAGCTCGTCGAAGTCGCGGTGCACCGCGGCGCCGACGACGGCGGTGTCGACGAAGAGCTGGATGGCCCCGGTGCGGTCGCGCAGCGTGGCGAAGGTCAGCCCGCCCTGGCGGCGGATGAGCTCCAGCCGGCCGGCGATGTGGACCTCGTGCTCGGTGACCTGGTCGGGAGCCAGCCCGGCGTGAGCGGCCCGGATGCCGGCCGCGGAGGCGTCGGTGGGGTAGCGGTACGGGTAGCCGGAGCCGCGTGCCTCGTCGGTCTTGCGGAGCCGTTGCTCGCGCTGGCTGTCGGCGGGGGCGGAGGTGTCGGCGAAGGTGTCGGCATCCGGGGCCACGCGGCCGACGATAGGAGGCGGGGACACCGCCGTACAGATCTCCGCGTGGCGAGATCACTTTCCGGGCGATCCGCGGCTGCCGGCCGCCCGCGAGTCGCCACGTTTGCCGCGCGAGTCGGCACTTTGCCGCGTTGAGTCGACACCTTCGCCGGTGCGAGCTGCCGCCACATCGGTCCCGCGAGTTCGCGCTTCCGCACGGTGGACGACGTGCCGCCGTGCGTTGCCCCGGTCCGGCGGTCCGGGTAGGCATCGGTCACACGGAAGGAGACGACCGGATGACCCAGTCGCACAACCTGCCGCTCGACCCCGACACCGTCGCGGAGATCGCGCCCGGCGAGGGGCCCGAGCCGGGTTCGGTCGAGTACGGCGGGAGCGAGATCCACGCCGAGGGCGCGGGATCGGGCGCGCGGGCGCGCGGTGATTCCGTCACGACCGAGGCCGGCACGTTCGAGGATCTGCCGGTCGGCGAGGCCGACCAGGGTGAGTAGGCGTTCCGCCGGCCGCGTCCGGGGCGCCGCCCGGATCGCCGCTACCGCGCGTCGCGAACGTCGGGTTCGCGCTGTCGAAGGTGCCGACTCGCGACGGTAAAGGTGCCGACTCGCGGGGGCACGGGCGAGCACCGCCGGGCTCAGCGCAGGTAGACGGCCTCGATCGGGCTCAGGTTGCGGGCGGGGCCCGGGGCGGTGGCGCCGAGCAGGGTGAGGTCGTCGGCCCAGCGGCGCACCGACGGGCCGTAGCGGACCACCGCCGGGGTCAGACCGGTGAGGGCGCGGTCGCGGCCGGCGTCGAGCGCGTCGGTGACACGGGAATGCAGCAGAGCGCGCTGCGGCGTGGCGTACAGGCTCAGGCCTGCAGCGACCGCGGCGAGCAGCGACACCGTGGACAGCGCCGCGGGCAGGCCGACCCCGCCCACGAGCAGCCCGATCAGGGGCGGGCCGCCGAGCAGGCCGGTGTAGCCCACCGTCGACGCCAGAGCCACCCCCTTCGACCCGCCGAGCGAGCCGGCGCGGGCGATCGCGAGCGGGAAGACGTTCGCCAGGCCGAGCCCGACGAGCGCGAACCCGGCCAGCGCCACGGCGACGACCGGGGCGAGGGCGGCGGCGAGCATGCCGGTCGCGGCGAGCACCGATCCGTAGACGAGGACGTGCGTGGCCCCGAAGGACCGCACGAGCCGCCCGCCCACCAGACGCCCGCAGGCCATCGCCAGTGAGAACGCCGCGTACCCGGCGGCGGCGACGGCCGGGGTGGCCGCCAGGGTGTCCCGCAGGTGCAGGGCACCCCAGTCGGTGATCGCGCCCTCGCCGTAGGCCGTGCAGCCCGCGATCAGGCCGAGCACGACGATCAGTCGGCGCGGGGCCGGTCATCGCCCGCTTCGGTTCGGGCCGGTGGTCGAGGCCGTCGGCCCGCTCGACGCCGTCGGGGTCGGCGGCCCGCTGCTCGACGTCGCCACCGACGAGCACCGGCGCGATCACCGCGGTGAGCAGCAGCCCGACCCCGGCCACGACCAGCAGGTGCGGGGCCACCGGGCCCAGCCCGGACGCGAGACCGCCCAGCGCGGCACCGAGGAGACCACCGAAGCTGAAGGCGGCATGCAGGCCGGGCATGATCGGTCGGTTGCCTGCGGCCTCGATCCGGACGCCCGCGCTGTTGGCGGCGACGTTCACCGCACCGGTCGCCGCGCCGAACGCGAGCAGCGCGGCGGCGAGCTCGGGCAGCGACCGGGCCAGGCCGGGCAGGGTGACCGCGACGCAGATCAGCACGGCGGACGCGGCGGCGACCAGCCCCGCGCCGAGCCGAGCACACAGCGCCCCGGCCAGCTGCATGCTCGCCAGCGCGCCGATCGAGACGCACAGCAGCGCGAGGCCGAGCGTGGTGTGCGAGGCCCCCACCTGGGTGGTGACGTCGGGGATGCGCGCGGCCCAGCTGCCGAACACGGCACCGTCGAAGGTGAAGAGGGCGGCGACTGCGGCCAGCAGCCTCGCGCGCGACGGCGGGGAACCGCGGCGCACGCGGCGCGGGCGGTCCAGGAGGACGGACATGGGTCTACCTCGGTGGTGAGACGGTGGGGTGCACGTCCTCGGGCACATCCTCCACGGTCCTCGGAATCGATACAGAACGCCGGTTCGTGGCCGGTGAGTCCGCTCACGTGATCCCACGCACCGCGGGAGAGCCGCCTTCACCCGGTCCCGTCAGAGGGCTCCTGATCCGGCGCAGACCCAGCGCACCGGGTCCACGCAGCGGAACGGCGCGATCCCCTGCGGGTGGACGTGTACGCCGTCCGGCATCGCGCCGAGCGCCGACACGGCGAAGTACCGGACGCCGCCCGGCCGGGCGTCCTCGAGCGGTGCGACCCGGTTGATGATCTCCTGGCCGTCGAGGCGCACCAGCAGGCTCCGCACCTCCTCGTGAAGAAGTGCGCCGTCACCGTCGTCGTACGTGGGTGCAAAGCTCGGGTCGCGGACGAACGCGGCACCCGGGTTGCGCATGATCTCCTGCCACCCGGCGTCCTCCTTCTCGCCGAGCTCCTGCAGCGCGTCGAACTTCGACAGCGTGACGGCGATCCGCGGCCGACCGTTGCCGATCAACCGCAGGACGTTGTCGAGAACGTGCTGGGGGCTTGTCGCGCCGGGCGCCGGGCGCAGCCGCAGCTTCTCCCGCACGGCAGGCACGTGACAGGGGTCGAACAGGAACACCACGGCGTCCGCGAAGGGGAAGAAACCCAGATCGACGCCGGGCGAGCGGTTCTCCAGGTCCTCGCCCGCGACGTCGCGGATCACCACGTGGTGGCGCGGGCCGCCGACCGGGTCGATGCTCAGCACGATCGGCGTGCGCTGGTAGCTCCCGACCTTCAGGGTCGGAGTGGGGTCCATCATCGCGCGCTGTTCGTAGAGCTGCCTGCGGTAGTGCTCGTTGTAGAGCTGCTCGCCCTCCGGGGTGGCGAACCGCAGGACGCCGCCGCGCTGCGTCACGAGCTGCTGCAGCTGCGGGATCAGCGCGCCGATGTAGATGCTCTTGCCGGTGTCGCGCGCCCCCGCCATCGCGATGCACGTCACCTGCGAGTCGTGCCAGCCCTCCGGGAACGTGGCTCGGCAGTTGCCGCAGCCGGCCCCGGAGCTGCGGACGTCGGCGGGGCGGAAGCAGGACGGGCAACGGCTCACCGGTCGCTCACCCCGCAGTGCTTCAGCAGCGTCGCGACGACGGCCGTGAGCTCGTCGGACCGGCCGAGCAGCCGCTCGGTCGGGTCCTCGCCGGGCGCCGCGGCTGCGAGCACCGCAACTGGACTGCCCGCCACCTCGTCCTTCGCGACGCCTCCGCCGAGCACGAGGAGCGCGACGGCGCCGTCCGGGCCGACGTCGGCGGGCACCGCGTCAGTGATCACGAACCGGGCCGTCCGACCGGGGTGCGCCGGACCGGGCGGGTCGGGCATCAGCGACCGGGACCCCAGCTCGAACCCGTGCCGCTCGACGTGCCCGGCCAGCGTCCGCGCCATCGCCGCCGGCTCGACCGGTGGCAGCCACGTCGTCTCCTCGCCGAGCAGGCACAGCAGCGGGAACTCGGTCTCGTCGCCCACCACCTGCCACAGGCCGCCGAGCACGTCGACGGCCGCGGCCACGCTGCCGTCGTGCAGGGCGTACGCCATCGACGCCGACACGTCGATCCCGATGGCCATGCGCACCGCCCGGTCGTCGCGGACCCGGTCGAAGCCGAGCAGCCGCCGGGCCTGTCCCCGGGCCCGGGCCGCGAGCGCTCCGACCTCCAGGTCCGGCACGGCGTCGCAGGCCGTGACGAGCAGCTCGTCACCCACGGGCGCGACGGTCGCGAGCGTCCGGTGCGGCAGCGACCCGACGTCAACCGGCAACACGACGATCTCGTACTGCTCGGTCGGCACGTCGACGCGCAGCGTCAGCCGGATCAAGGTGGGCTCGGCGAACTCGGTCGCGGCGCCCGAGGGCCGGACCCGGACGAGCGTCTCCGTCGTGACGTCGCGCAGCACGAGCCCCGGCCCCTGGCGGGCGCGCTCCACCGGGAGCAGCTGCTCACCGAGCCAGGCCTCGAGGACGGGGCTGCCGCCGTTCCCGGCGTGGGCCGACAGCCGGACCACCCCGCGAGGCACCTGCACATGCTGGCGGCCCTCGAGGGCAAAGTGTCGCACGTCAACGTTCCTTCCTGTCCGTGTGTCGTCCTCCCGGAGCGGCGTCACTGCCCGGTCCAGCGCCGCAGGAACCGCGGGCCGCCCGCTCCGACGTCGACGGGGACGCCGAGCCGGGCCCACCAGTGCTGGGCGAAGTTCCGGACGTGGCTGACCAGATGATCGGCCTCGTGCAGTGTCGACCGGTTGAGCAGCTGGTAGCTGACGAGGCGCAGGACCCGCTCGTTCACGTCGTGCACCGCCATCTCCTGCCGGTCGGCGCGGCGGCGGACGACCAGCTCGAGCAGGCGCCCGCGTTGCCCGTCGGCGGTGACCTCGGTGCGGCCCAGGTCCAGCACCGACGCCGGCACCGTCGCGGCCAGCGGGTAGTCCGGCGCGCCGCCGAGAGCGGCGAGCACCAGGTCGACCTCGGAGAACACGCTGTTGCTGAGTGCCCGGTCCAGCAGCCTGACGGCCTCGTGGTGGTCGATGTCGGCGCGGAAGGAGACGCTGATCGAGCGGAGCGGAGCCCTCGCCGTCGGGCCGGCAGACCGTCGCCACGGCCGTCGCCGCGACGACCGATCCCGCGAGCTGCTCGCGCCATTCGGTGACGGGCAGCCCCCGGGCGGCCAGAGGATCGAGGAGCGGCTCCACCGTCTCGACGAGTCCCCGCGCCGCGTGGGATGCCGACTCCGACTCGGGTCCGCGCCACCAGGTGTCGGCCAGCCGGCACAGCTGCACGGCGCCGCGCAGGGCGCCGTCGCTGCCCCGCCCGCTGTCGGAACTCCAGGTCCGGGTGGTCTCGTCGAGGTCGGTGAGCAGGTCGGCGAGGTCGTCGTCCATGCGGTGGGTCAGGACGAGCCGCAGCATCGCCTCCTGCAAGGCCGGGGAACGGGACATCCGCCCGACCAGAGCGCGCAGGGCTGCGGGGCCCCAGCTGCGTCCGGCGAGCAGCCGCTCGACCTCGGCGGTGCCCCGCGACGGGCCGCTGAGGGTGGGCGCCGGCACCGCCGGCAGGTCGGCGAGCGCATCGGACAGTGCCTGGAGCACGAAAGCCGACGGTTCCGCGACGACATTGGTGACCTGGGCGGCGATCTCGCTGAGCAGCGCGTCCCGCGGCGGGGCGGTCGACAGCTGCCGAGCATCGAGCGCACCGGGCGGCTCGGGGTACAGCCAGCGCAGCACGGCCGGCGGCACGCGTTCGCCACGCCGTCGCATCGACGAGGCGACGACGTCCTCCAGCGCCGGGCGCACCACGACGCGTTGCGTCGGCTCGCCGAAGGGCCCGACCGCGGTGAGGAGGTCGGGCGCGCGTACCGGGGTCCAGCAGAGCCAGGGCGGCCCCGCGCCGCACGGCGGTCCGGGCCGACTGGACCACTGCGTCCCCCGCGGCGGTGTCGTGCAGCCCCGACCGGATCGCGACGTCGGCGAGGCGCAGGGCCAACAGCGCGTGCTTCCCGTGCGGCACGCCCGGTCTGACCTGTTCCGACATGCGGTCGAAGCGCTCCCGTACGGGTACGGCGAAGCTGCCCCGATGCCGCCACACCCGGGACGTCGACGGCGGCAGGGGGACCCCACCGGGGCGCTGCAGCCAGTCGTCGTCGCCGATCGTGTACTCGAGGTAGAACGTCCACGCCTGGTCCGGGGACCGGCCGGTCGCCGCGGCCTCCTCGGCCTCGGCGAGCAGGTCTGCGGGGGTCACCCCGAGCGTGCCGCTGATCAGCTGGTCGCGGATGCGGCCGAATGACGGGTTCAGCCCGGAGATCGACCGGACCGGCCTCGCGGACGACGGTTGCGGCGTCGCCGTGGACCTCGCCGAGTTCGGGAATCTGCGCGACGGCCATCGCCAGGGCCCATGCCGGGTCGAGAGCGGTGACGTCGACCGCCGCCGCGACGTCGTCCTGCAGGGCCAGCGTCCGTTCCGCGGTCTCCCGGGCGACCAGCACCTCGCGGGCGATCACCGACCACGGTGTGACCTCGACCGTCGACCCGGCCTGTGTGCGGTGCGGTTCGCCGCCCAGCAGTGCCGGGGTCAGCTCCTCGTCCTCGCGCAGGACGACGTGACCGGCTGCCGGCAGGGCTTCCAGGTGCTCGGTGGGCACGACCACCAGGTGGACGCCCCGGGCGGCCACGGCGGGCAGGTGCGAGGGAGACTCCAACGTCGAGAAGTGGAACCGGCGGCTCGCCGCTGCGGACATGAAGTGCGTGACTGCGGCGATCCACCACGCCCCGGCCTCCGGAGTGCCCGTGCCGAGCACGACGAGCCTGCCCGTCCGCATGCCACCCTGCGCGTCCGCGCCGTCCCGCATCGCCGCGGCGACCGCGTCCAGCAGCGCGACCAGGACGTCGACCCGCCAGCAGCCGGGCTCGAACAGGAAGTCCAGCACCCGTGCCCGGTCGAGCACCCCGTCCGGCCACGGCGGCGGACCCGCCGGGACCGCGGCCAGCACCTGGCTGTGCCCGAACGGTGTGAGCCAGCCCCGCGAGCGCCACAGGTCCGACGGGCGGAACGCCGGCTCGGGAACCTCGGGTCTGCGGTCGAGCACGACGTGGACGAACACGTTGCCGGGCCGGCCGGTCGCGTCCAGGCCGGCGGGCGTGGAGTGCCAGTAACCGGTACCCCCGCACGCCGCGGGCGCGTACAGCAGCCGGCGGGGCAGCGCGTCCTGCTCCTCGGGGGTGGGGAAGCGGGGGACCGGCCGCGTCGTGGCGAGCTGGGTGGTGATCGCCGCCTCCAGCTCCTTGAGCTCGTCGGGCGTCAGGTCGGGGGAGTGGTCCTTGACCCGCCATCCGCCGGGCCCGCGACCGTCGTCGAAGGTGGTGAAGGTCAGCTGTCCGAACCGCGGGCCCGTCTCGTCGCCGCTCATCTCGACCTGCGCCCGCCCCACCAGGGCCCCTTGCGCACCGACTTCTCGGCGGGCGCGGCGCCGCGGGGAGCGACGGCCGGCCGGAGGGTGTCCACCGCCGGATCGTGCAGGGCGTAGCGGGCCACCTCGTCGGCGGTCCCCACCACGCACAGGCGCACGAAGCCGACCGGCTCGACCACCGTCGTCCAGGTGGGGCTGCTGTCGCTCCGCAGGGTCGCCGGCTTGATCCACCACTCGGTGGGGGCGCCGTGCTCGGCGAGGTGCAACCGTTCACCGTCCTTCCAGCACAGCGGCAACCGGCTGCGGTCGTGCACGAGCGCGAAGGGCGGCGGGTCGAGCTCGCCGTTCTCACCGAAGATCTGGAGGGCCACGTCGACCAGGCCGTCCCGCCTGCCGCGCATCCCGACGTGGTACCAGAGCACGGCAAGGCCGGGGTAGACCAGTGCGACCGGCTCGCCCTTCTTCGCCCTCGCCTCGTCCTCGAACAGCACCGGCACCAGGTGCACGGTCTCGCCACCGCGGTCGAGCCGCACCCGGAGGCCACCGAGCCGGTCGTACTCCGCGCGGGTGATCTCCCCGGAGTGTTCGCCGGGCAGCCCCTCGGCGCCACGGCGGTGCAGCCACACGTGCGTCGCGCCAGGTGGCCAGGCGAAGGTGATCACCTGCTCGCGGGTGCGCTCGACGATCCGCGCCATGGTGATCTCGCCGAGCCGGGAGGCCGAGCGGGTCGGCCCGACCCGCGCGAGCTCACCGAGCACGGTGACCGGGGTGAAGTAGGCGCGGTAGTGGTCGGGAGGCCAGGGGACGTCGCGCAGCTCGTCCCGGCCGCCGGAGCGCCGGGGCCGGTCCCGCAGTTGGGCGGCGGGGTCCAGGCCGGCGCCCGCGAGCGCCGTCACACCGATCTCGTGCCCCACGAGCCCGCCTGCGGGCGGCTGCTCGGTGCGGTAGATCCGCACCACCCCGTCCGGGGGCCGCGTCCAGGCCAGGTCGAAGACGAGATGCCGGCCGCCCTGCTCGTCCACCAGGTCGTGCTGGTCCAGCTCGAGGTCCTCGACGGCTTCGTGCCGCGCCGGTACCTGTACCCGGCACCGCACGGGCTGGGACAGCACGGTCGACCCGTTGATCTTGACGCCGGTGCGGACCCAGTACAGATTCTCCACACCCGGAACCGGGCGCGTGTCCTTGAAGCCGTCGTCGAAGTGCTCGTAGCCGACCCAGCTCTCGTTGTGCGGGGCGTGCCGGCCCGCTTCGCGGACGGTCCGGCGTCACCACGACCCGGTCCGTGCCCGCGAGCGGCGTCCACCCGCCGACGACCCGGGGGTGGTCGTAGTGGACCTCGACGTCACGAGGCGGCACGACGTGCACGCCCATCGGCGTGCGGAACCGGCTGTGCCCGGGCCGCTTCCTCCTCGGTCGGCCCGGTGTGGCGCCACACGGCGAAGTAGCGGACGGCCCGGGTGAAGGGTCGGTCGTCGGTGGCGGTGCGGCTGCAGGTGACCGCGATCGGTTCGGCGTCTTCCTCGTCGGGCGACTGCGGCTCGCCGGCATCGTCGGAGACCACCCGGTAGATCACCACGGGCGGTTGCCCGGTGGCGGCAGGCCCCTCGGTCGCCCCGTCCGCCGGCTCATCCCACCGCAGCTCGATACCGCCGGTCGGGCTCTCCCCGACGTCGAGCTCGGTGTCGGCCTCCGCGACGTCGAGGTGCAGGAAGCGGCTGAACCGCAGGCCCTTGAGCTGCGCGTCGATCGTCGGACCGGTTTCGCGCGGCGGCTCCACCGGCGTCGGGACGCCCGCCGTGGGCGTGTCGGTTCCGGCAGTTCGGCGACGGGGTCGGGGCCGGTCGGCGAGGTCCGGCGCGGGGCGTCCGCGGCGCGGCGGCGGGATCGGGCCCGACGGCCGGGGGTGGGGTGCCCCCGTCCAGCACGGCTGCAAGCTCGGGGGCGAGATGGGCCAACGAGACGGGCAGGCGCGGAGTGATCTCCTCGACGGTCCGCAGGTTGCGCGCTACCAGCGACTGCAGCAACCCCTGCTTGAGCGCGGCGGCGTCCACCTCTCCCCGGGCCACGACCTCGTCGCGCCACCGCACCGCCCGTGCGAGCAGGTTCTCGGAATCGACAGGGGTACCGGCGTCCGTTGCGCCGCGGACCGGGAGCGGGGTGCGGCCTCGGCGTGGGGGCGCCGCCGGGCACGCGGTCGGCGGGGGGCCGGGAGCCGGGCCGGAGCGGCGGTGGGCGGCCCGGCGCGGCGTGCGGGGCAGGCGCAGGTGTGGCGGGAGCGCACCGACCGGATCAGGCACACCCAGGGCCACCTGCTCGAACAGCCAGCGGATCGTCTGCTCCCACGGCTCCAGGCCGGCCCGGTCGACGTGCGGTGGCCAGACCGTGCCCGCCGCGCCGACCTTGTCGAGGTCGGCCACCGACGGCACCGGCTCCCCGGTGCCGACGATGCTCGCGTGCCACCGCCGCAGCACCGCGATCCGGTGGCTCTTCCCGTCTGGGTTCACGTCCATCCACTCCTGCCGTTCACCGGCGCGCCCGGCCGGTCCGCAACATCCTGCCTAGAAGAGGATCTCGGGTGGCTCCTCCGGATGTGGTGCGGCCAGGGGTGTCGGTCGCGCAGGCCGCGAAGCTCCACGCCGGGGCCGGGCGACCCAGCTCGACGAGGACCGCGGTGCGGCTCAGCCCCCGCGGGGCGGTGCTGGCGACGCTGGCCTCCACCGCCGTTGCGGTGGACCCGTCTGCCGCGACGCTCAGGGCCTTGGAGTCGAAACGCTTGGCGTCGTCCGGGTCGCGGCGGGGCTCGTCGACCCCGGCCATGAACTGCGCCCGCGCCACCGGGCGCCCGGCCAGTGGCATCGTCCGGGTCGACCTGCAGGAGCAGCCGCTCCGCCAGCCCGTCGCCGTCGCCCGACTCGACCCGGGCCATGCACGTGCGCCACGCCCGGTCCCCGCTCGACGCGGCGAACGGGCGTTCCCGCACGACCACATCCGCCCATTCGTGCAGCAGCGAACCCGGTCCCGCCGGCTCGGCGAAGATCGCGCCCTCGATATCCCCGAGCTCGTTGCCACGGGGTCCGAGCCGGGCCGCGGCGCGGCTGACGGCGGTGTCCCACGGCGTGCTGAGCCAGCCCGGGACGAACAGCCCGCGGCGCAGCTCCGCGGCGACCTCGCCGAGCCGGTCACCGTCGACCCGGGCGCGGCCCAGCGCCATGCTCAGCGGGAGCCCGCGCCGGATCGTCGTCCGTTCGGCACCGGCCGGGGCCTGGATGCGCAGTGGGTCCTGCACGACGGCGCCGAGGACTCGGGTCCAGACCAGGAACTGCCCGTACGCCTCCGTGAGCCGTTGGAGGTCCTCCAGCGCGGTGCGCAGGTTCTCCTCGATCACCTGCTGCTGCGATGGCAGCACGTTCTGGGACCTGAGCGCCTGGAACAGGGCCCGCTGACCGTTGAGGAAGTTGATTCCCCCGGCGACCACCCAGACGAGCAGGGTCGCGCCCCCCAGGGCCGCCGCGGAGGTGCCGTCGGCCCGTCCGAGCAGCCACAGCACGGCGACGGCCGAGCAACGCGACGGTGGCGACTCCGGTGAGGACCCGGGTGATGCGCCCGTACCGCCGTTGCCGGACGAGCTCCGTCTCGTCGTGACCGTCGTCGGCGAGCCGCTCGAGTTGCTCGAGCTGCTCGACGCTGTGCCCGGCCCCGTCCTGCGCGAGACCGACGCCGCGGGCCAGGACCTGGCCGACGCGGCCCGCGTAGCTGCCCGCGTGCCGGTGCTGCCAGGTGTCGAAGGCCGCGAGCGTCGGCCGACCGTCGCGGACCCCGGGGTCGGCGGCCAGCGGGGCGAGCGCGGCGCGGAAGGTGCGCGCGCCGATCACGTCCGAGGCCTGCACGGTCTCGGTGGCCGTGCGCGTCCGTACCGTGCCCGTGGGCACGATGAAGTCGCCCGCGCCGTCCGGCACGCTCTGCTCCGCGGTCCGCAGCACCCCCAGCCTGCTCCCGACGCGGATCGCCGGCATCTTGCTGTCGCGGGCCCCGCCGTCGAGCAGCGTCAGCGCGCCGGCCGCGAAGTCGTGCCACACGGGGGACAGGTCGGGCGGCGCGGACTGCGGGCGCCGCGGCAGGCGCGCGACGACCTCGGCCGAGGCCTGCTGCAGGTCGTACCACTCCGCAGGCCGCCCGCCGGGGCCCATCCGGTTGACGATCACCCGGTAGGCCGCCTGCGAGCCGCCGAAGACGTTGGTCTGCACCGCCGTGGCGACCTTGCCCGCGACCTGGCGCTTCTTCGCGAGGAACCATTCCTCCGGGGTGTCGCGCAGCGCGGCCCACACGAACCCGAAGAACCAGCGCAGCGACTCGCGCCACCCGATCCGCTCCACCGGGGCCCGGGGAACCTCGGCGGCGGGGCGGGGCAGGAGCTCCGGGTGTGCCTGGACGAGCGCCTCGACCATCGTGTCGCACGCGGTGGCCGGGTCGGGCACGTGCACGGCGGCCGCGCCGTGTTCGAGCGGCAGTGGCGTCGTCGCCGTGCTGAACGTCCGCTCGCGCAGTCGCGACTCCAACTCGGCCGCGTCGACGTTGCGGTAGAACCCGCGGACCAGGCGGACCTGCTGCTGCGGCGGCACCGCCCGTTCGTCCAGGCAGCTCGCGGTCATCCCGGTCCACAGGCCGAGCAGTCCGGCCACCACCGGGCCCGCGTGCCGAGCCAGCTCGACCGGCCCCGTCGCGCGGGGAAGCAGCTCGTGGGCCTGGTCGGGCCCGCGGGCGTCCTCGGGGGACACGAGGACGTTGTGCCATCCGTCGCGGCCGAGCACCCGCGACGGGGCGGTGTCGCCCGGCGCGGCGAGCAGACAGCGGACCTGCACCAGGTGGGCCCGGCCCGCGGCGGCGCGCAGCCGGGTGGCCAGCTCCGGTTCGGCGGGGGACTCCGCGTACGCCGTCCCACCGGTGAGGGCGATGATCGAGCACAGCCGCACCAGCCGGTGCTGTCCGCCGGTGACCGCCGCCATCAACGTCGTCTCGGCCAGCCGGCCGCCCGCCACCTCCACCGCCCGGATCCGGCCGCCCCCGTCGAGCGTGTCGATGACCGCGGCCTCCCGGATCCACAGGAACGGCTCCACCAGCCCGGCCGTGGACAGGTCCCGTAGGACGTCCCGGACGCCTCCGGCCGGCCCGTCCGGGGCGAGGAACACCGTGAGCGTGTCCATCATCAGAAGGCCGGTCGCGCGTCGTCGCCGCTCTCGCTCGCCAGTCGCGCCACGAGCTCGCGCAGCTCGGCGGTGGCGGTGACCACGTCCAGGGCGATATCGCGGATCATCGGTGCCTCCGACGCCTGCCTGCGGCGGGTCATCACCGATGCGATGTCGCCCCCGTCATGGGCGGGCAGGTACTCCCGGCGGACCAGATCGCCGACCTGTTCCAGCCAGCGGTCGACGGCTGTGGCCCGCTCGTCGGGCGAGGTGGCATCTCGGCTCCCGAGCACCCGCGACGCGCCGTCGGGCGGGGCGGCACCGTCGGTCAGCCAGGTCAGCAACGCGTCCTCGCCGGACACGCCCTGGATACCGCTGCGGCGCAGGTTCGCGGAGTCGTCATAGAGGTCGCGCAACAGCTGGTAGGGCTTCAGCGACGCCATCACCGGCCGCTCGTGCGAGCGGGCGATGGCCAGCAGGCTCGACTCCAGTACCGCCGGCAGCCAGTCGTTGAGGTCGAGGAACCGGGTCGGCGGGGTGAGCAGCGGGTGCGGGAACGCCACCCAGCGCTCCTCCTCGGGGTCCCAGATCTGCACCGGCGTGTTGAGCCGCGTCCGCTCCGGAACACGGATCTGCCCGATGATCTGCCCGACGAACCATCCCTTGACCATCGTCAGCCGCTCGGCGTCGCCCATCGGCAGCGCCGCAGGCAGCGGGCGGCAGCGCCGCCACTGCCAGAACGCCTCGTGACCGCCACTACCGGTGGCCGTCCACTGCTTGGCGACCGGGGCCAGCACGGCCTCGAACACCAGCGGGGAGTAGTTGGGGTAGGAGCCGAAGATGTGGATACGCGTGACGGCGTCGCCGTTGCTGAGCGCCTTGCGGAAGTTCGGCAGGCTCGAGTCGTCGATGTCGGGGTTGTTCTGGATCACCCGGGTCAGGTTCTCGACGACCCCGGGATTGCCCTGGAAGGGCGCCTCGGAGAACTTGTAGCGGTACCGGACGCGGCGGCCGTCGTGCATGATCTGCAAAGCGGTGCTGTCGACGTTGATCAGTGGTTGGGCGGTGCGGAGCGCCTCGGCGAACTTGGAGGTCAGCAGCTGCCGCCGCTGGCCTGCGGCGACGTCGTCGCCGGACGCGAAGTCGCGGATCGACACGCGGCAGAACTTGTCGAACGACTCCCCGGGCCGGGCGACGAACGCGCGGGCCCTGCCGAGCAGCTCACCTGGCCGCAGGCGCACCTCGTAGCGCGCATTCCGAGGCATGATCTGCTCGTCCGCGTCGAGCGGGTTGACCGGAAAGACCTCGGTACGCCATTCGTCGATGCGCTCCACCAGCCCGGCGGGGGCCTGCTGGCTGCTCGTGGTCGTCCAGCGCCCACCGATCACCCGCGTGACCACTTCGCTGAGCGCCTCCCCGGGGGTGCGGGGCGCCCCGGACGAGTCGGCGCCGCGGATGTCGGCGTCGTACTGGCCGGGAAACGTCGCGGTGTCCGTGAGCAGGATCTCGTTGTCGGCGTGGGTGAACCGCTCCGGAACGCCCTCCTTGGCGCGGGGCCAGAGCGTCACGTGGTCCGTGGCGAGCCGGGCCAGCCCGGCGTCGGCGACCTGGAGCTCGAGCGCGACCTCCAGGCCACGCTGCGCCTCGCGCAGCGCGGCGCCCAGCGGCCCGAGCACCCGCGTGCACATGTCGAGCACGAGCTGGCTCACCAGCAGGGCCACCTGCGCGTTCAGGTGGTGGTAGACCTGCTCCTCGTACTGGTCGCGGACCTGGTCGTGGAGTTGGGCGCCGTGCTGCAACCGCCCGCGGGGCAGCGCCGCGACGGCCTTCTCCAGGCGCTCGGGGAACGCGGCGATGTCGGTGGCCGCGTACGCCCCGAGTTGCTGGGTCGTGGGGGCGAGGAGCTCCCGCAGGTGCCGCGACAGCCGCTCGACGAAGGCGATCGCGTACGGCAGCCCGACCGTCGCGACGGCCGTCGCGGCCATCTCCTCGGTCCGTTCCAGCAGTCCGAGGTGCCACCGGTAGGC
This sequence comes from uncultured Actinomycetota bacterium, assembly GCA_963720845.1. Taxonomy (GTDB): domain Bacteria; phylum Actinomycetota; class Actinomycetes; order Mycobacteriales; family Pseudonocardiaceae; genus Pseudonocardia. The sequence continues at coordinate 25,358 of CAVRHG010000054.1, forward strand.
CCACTCCGCCGCGCGCCGGCGTACCTCGGTGGTGAGCGTGGTCCGCTTCTGCTCCAGCTGGCCGCGTACCGTCGCGACCCACACGGCCGACTCGACGCCGTGGGCCTCCGCGAGCTGCCCGACGACGGTCTGCGCCACCACGGCCTGGGCCGCGGACTGGCCCTCGGCAGGCGGGTAGGCCCGTAGGTACAACCAGCTCGACACGTCGTCGGCGAGCCGTTCGGGATGACCGGTCAGCGCGGGCAGCTGCAGACGCTGCTCGCACAGGGCGGGCCACTGGCTCTCCAGCAGGGCTCGCACCTGTTCCGTGGACGACAGCTCGGCGCCCTCCTGCAGGTGGCCGCCGAGCAACCTGTCGACTGCCGTACGCGCGATCCGCTGGGCGGAGTACTCGCGGTAGCGGTCGCGGCCCATGCTCAGGTTCGCGTAGCCGTAGGACCCCCAGACCATCGCGCTCGGGTCGCTGCCCCATCCGAGCAGCCGGGTGTCGCCGATCGGCGACTCGCGGTTCGCCAGGTCGTAGGCGATGAACTGCTCGGTCGCCGTGTCGCTCATCACCAGGGCGGCGAGCCCCCGACCCAGACCGCGGAACACGGCCTCGGAGGTACCGTCGCCGAACTCGATGCGCTGTGCCCCCGAGAAGCGCCCAACCGGGAACACCCGGGCGAACGGGATCTCCTCGCCGCCCGTACCCAGGCCGAGTGCTTCCAGCACGGCCTTGTCGTGGCGCTGCGCCGCACCCGTCTGCGTGGCGACGATCTCCCCGAGCATGGCGAGGGAGTTCGGGCCGACCCCGGGCGTGTTCGCCGCGGCGGTCTTGCCGAACACGTTGCAGGCGAACATGAACACGCCCACCAGGTTGGCGTTCACCCGGGTGTCGGTGGTGAGGATGCGGCAGACGTCGAGCGCCATCGACGCGCCCGCACCCCCCGCCATCGACGAGACGACGAGGACCAGCGGCTTGCTCTCCTCCTCGTAGTCGCCGAGGCCGGGCACCTTCAGGCGGCTCATCTCGGTGATGGTCTGCTGCGCGTCGAGCCGGTCCAGCGCGGCGGTCAGCACGCGGTCGATCTCCGAGACCGTGCTCAGGGTGATCATCCGGCCGATCGCGCGGTACTGCCCGGCACCCTCGGAGATGGGGGTGTCGACGCCGAGCGGCTCGCGAGGTGCCCACGTGGCGACGTGCTCCAGGCCGCCCTTCTGCAGCAGCCGGTAGGTGACCGTGCGGTCCATCTCGGCGTAGTTGCCGTTCTGCGGGCCCGCGCCGAAGTAGGCGCCGCCCTGCTCGCGGACGTTGCTCAGCCCGTCGGCAACACGGTCGGGGGCGGTCGGTACGTCGATGTGCACGAACTGCCACCCCGCCGGCAGCGCGTCGACGCCCGCCTCGGCCAGGTCGGACCGCAGCTGGTCCATCATGTAGGCCAGCGTCGCTCCTCCTGAGCCTCCGCAGCCGACCACCAGGATCCTTCTCACCGCTGCCTCCCCGGCATCGCTCGCCCTGCTCCGGGCCCGGCCCGGCTGCTTGCTGTGCTGGTGGCCGCTGTGCCCGTGCGCTCGCTGTGCCCGTGCGTGCGCTGCGGGCACGGCCGCGCCGGTCAGCCACCGCGCGGGTACGGGAACGGCGCCGTCGGCGCCCCTCCCCTGGTCGGGGGGGCCGGCGGCCACGACTGTGGCGGTCCGGGCGGCCCCGGTGGGCGGGGTGACCGGGCGGCCGGGCGGACCCGGGGGACGGGGTCCGGGCGGGCCCGTCTGCGGCGGTGTCGGCCCGGGCCCTCCCGGCGGGCCGGTCCCGCTGGCGCCGGCGCGCCCGCGCAGCTGCGCGAGCAGGCCCGGCACCCTGCGGCACAGATCGCGGACCAGCGCGTCGGCCTGCGCGACGTTGTCGGCACCCACGAGCAGCAGCACGCTCGCCCGGTCCGCCGGGCCCGCCGGGCCGTGCACGAGCACCCAGTGGTTGTGCACGCCCAGTGGCAGACGGGCGTCGGGCCTGCGCCCGTGGGTCGCGGGGTCGGCCGACGACGCGGCGACGGTTCCCGCCGGGCCGCGCGCGGTCGCGAACGGGGCGCCGAACGGGCTCCAGCCGGTGCGGGCGCGCAGCATCACCCCGCCGTCGACCCGTACCTCGCGGGCGCCCCGCCCGGTGAGGGGCACGAGGTCGCGCAGCTCACCGTCGCGAAGGGCGAACGGCTGGCCGTCGCGCGTCACCCGCCCGTCGACGATCTGGACGGGCACGGACACCGCGTGCAGTCCGCGGCCCGGCGGGATACGGGCGCTCAGCCACTTGAGCAGGTAGAGCACCAGCACGGGCAGGGCCGAGGCGAGCAGCGCGGCCACGAGCGCGACGACGAACCGGTAGACGTCCAGCGGCTTGCGCAGGTCAGCGGTGAAGCGCACCGGCACCGTCTGGACGCGGTCGCGGGCGTCGACGGGCGCCGTCCGGACCGGGATGCTGCCTGCGGCGATGCCGTTGCCGACCGTCTGCGTGGTCAGCGTCAGCGGGAGTTGCGCGGTGGCGCCCTCCGCGACGGTCAGGCACGTCTGCGCCGAGGTCGCGGTGCCCGCCGTGACGGTGAGCGGGCCCGCACGCTCGGGGGCGGTCTGCAGCGCGGGCGGCGCGTCCAGCCAGACGCAGCCCGGGGCCGCGGACCGTGAGGGACGCGGTCAGGGTGGTGGTGTTCTCGCCGACGCCGAAGTCGACCGGGCCGGTCACGGTGGGATAGTTCGGCGCGGCGGCCACCGTCAGCGGGAGCTGGACCTCGCGGGGGGCCAGCCTCGTTCCCGGGGTGCCGTCAGCGCGTGCCGTGGTGACGTCGAGGGTGAGGTCCAGCGTCGCGGGACCGGGCGCGACGTCCGAGAGATCCACCGAGCTCGGGCCGCCGATCGCGGTCTTGGAGGCGTTCTGCAGGATCGGCACCCGCCGGCCGTCGGGCGTCACGAGGGTCGCGGTGAGTCCGACCTGTCCGGGCACGGACGCCGGGTCGACACGGGAGCCGTCCGTCCGCGCGAGCCCGATGTCCAGGCCGGAGGTCACGCCGCCGCTGCGCAGCGCGACCGAACCCGCGTCGTGCAGGGCGGGGAGCAGGTCGCCCTCGATGTGGATGTTGGTGTGCGACTGCTGGCCGGCCGTGCGGCCCGTCGGGTCGACGAACAGCACCGACCACTCCCCGGACCACGCCCCCGAACCCGCGGCCGCGAGGTCGATCGACACGGTGCGGTCGGTCTCCCAGGCGTAGGTCGCCGAGACACCCGGTACGTCCAGCGGACGCGGGGTGCGATCCAGGCCCTGCACCCGGCTGTGACCTGGATCCTGTGGAGGCGGGATGAGCAGTGCCTCGATGCCGGGCACGTCGGCCCGGCCGAGGATGTGCACCTTGTCCACGGAGGTGTCGAGGACGAAACGATGGCGCTCCTCGATGCACTGCGCCGGGTCGGCCACCTGGCAGATGCCCTTGACGCTCTCCTCGACCGAGCCGTTCGGGTCGATGCGGTCGAACGCGAACAGCAGCTCGTCGATGTTCGAGGCGGTCTCGAAGCTGCCGGGGACCGGGTCGAGACGCGTGCCGCAGGTCCGACCGTCCGCCGCGCCGGTGGTGATCGAGCGCATCAGGTCGAACGTGGTGTCCGGGGGACCGCCCGCGGTGAGCCCGATCCCGATCGTCGTCACACCCGCGACGCGCAGCCCGTCCGCGATCCCGCTCGCCGGGTCCTGCGGGGAGCCGCAGACCTTCTCCGTCGCCTGCGCGACGGCTCGCGCCACACCGTCCGCATCGGTGATCTCGACGTCCGGGTCGAGGGGGGCGACCGTGCCGTGCTGCACGCGCAGTGCGGGGGTGCGCACGGCGTAGTCGAGCTGCCCGTCGGAGAGCCAGATCAGCGCCTGGCACCGACCGCTCCCGCCCGTGGCACGCGCCTTGTCCGCCAGCTCGCGTCGGGCTCCCTCCAGCGCAGCCCGGTAGTCGGTGTCCACTCCGTCGTCACGTGCGGCGAAGCCCCGGACCCCGTCCTGCAGCCCGCCGAGCGAGCCCTCGTCCAGTGCCGTCCAGGGCACGTGCGACGTGTAGGCGCTGGAGAACCCGCTCAGTGCGACGTCCAGCTTCACGGTGTCCGACGCCTGAGCAAGCCGGCCGAGCAGGTAGGTCGCCGCGGCGACGCGGGCGGCCTGGGGATCGGTGGTCCGCAGACTCTGCGACTCGTCGAACAGCAGCAGCACGTCCCCGGCGCGGTTGGTGTTGAGGCAGGAGACGAACCCCTCGGTCCCGCCGCTCGCCGCCCCGTCCGGCTGGGCGGTCGCCGGTGTCGCGGTGGCCAGGAGGGTCAGCGCGGGGACGAGGAGCGCGACCAGCACGGCGACGACCGGTGCGAGGGCCGCAGTGATCCGACCGGAGGTCGTCGTCCGCGTCGGTGCCACGGGCCGTTCGCCCGCTCTCACAGTCGACCAGCCCAGACCGCGATTCCCAGCGAGCTGACGACCGAGCCCAGCACGACGGCGACGGGCACGGCGACGTCGAGCACCCGCGTGCCGGGAAGCAGCGCATAGCCGGGCTTGGCCTGCTCCCGCGCATCGAGGCGCCGGTAGACCGCGAGCAGCGTGATCGCGGCGGGGGCGGCCAGCGCCCACGCGACGAACGCCGTCCACGCGGGCAGCCCCGCGAGCACGCCGACGAGCGCCAGCAGGAGCCCGCATCCCGCGGCGGCCGCAGCGGCCACGAGCCAGCCCGTGCGGGGGCGGCTGAACGCGATGACCTGGGTCTGCGGCGGTAGGGGGTAGGACGACCCGCCGGGGGGAGGCGGCCCGGCCGTCGGGGCCGGCCCGCCGCCGAGGAAGCGATCGAGGTCGAAGGAGTCACGACCATTGCTCATCGCGCTCGCTCGACCCCCCATTCGGTGACATCGCGGTACAGACGCGAGCACGCTCTGCCGTAGTTGTTGCTCACCAGGCTCGCCCGGCGGTGCCACCACGTTACCGCTCGCATCGTTCATGTAGTGGGGCCCCGACGGCCGCGAGACCGGAGCGCACCGCGTACCGCCAGTTCGATACGCATCAGGTCGTCGGGCAGGTGGGCCGGGTCGACCGGGCACCGACAGCCGGAGTTCGTCGATCCGGTCGCCGACCGGAACGGCCGTGCGGCGGGCGACCCCGTTCACGGGATCGGCGAAGCGCCACTGCACATCGAGCTCCAGGGCACGGCCGCCGGAGCCCGGAGTGAGGGCGACCGTCACCCAGACCGGGCTGGGCGCTCCCGGCTTCAGGACGTCCACCTCGTACGGGGTGGTGCAGGTCCAGCGTGCATCGCCGCGGCCTGCCGAGTTCGCGAGCACGCGGTGCTCGGCAGTCGTCGACCGCAGTGGTACGAGCATCCGGGCAGGATCGTCGGCAGCCGGGAACGTCAACCGAGCGGGCCCGGTCAGGACGAGCGACCCCGCCGAGAAGGGCACGGCCTCCGTCTCGGGAAGGTCCTGTCGCTTCCGGTACTTGGCGACGCGAGTGGTGTTGGCCCGGGACCAGACGGCTTCCGTCGCAACCGTTCCGCGCACGTCCGTGACCGCACTCACCACGTCGTGCGGGCGGACACGCGGCAGGCCCCGCGGATCCGGCCGGCTTCTCCGGCTTCGGCGTCGACTCCGGTTGTGGCGTCGACTCCGGCTCCGAGCCGAGCGTTTCGTCCTGCTGGGGCGTCCCGCCCCGCCCGGTGTTCCTACGTCCGGCGTCCTCCTCCCGCGCCGCCCGCTTCGGTCCGTCCCGTGGCGGGCCGGTGGGCGAGCGCCACGGGTCGGCGAGGTCGGCCTTCCGGTCGTGCTTGCGGCAGAGCAGGTTGTGGCAGGAGGAGCAGACCGCGACGACGGTGGTCGACCCGCAGTGCTGACACCGGGCCCGGCGGGCTGCGGCGATCAGCTCGCCGTGGCCGCCTGCGGTGTCGGTGTCGGTGTCGGTGTCGGTGTCGGTGTCGACCTCGACCTGCGCCGTAGCGGTCATCGCGGAACCCGGTGGTGTCCGGACCGCTCCCGGAGCGTCCGCTGCAGCTTGTTGATCTCGTGGGTCACCGTGCGCGCGTCCCGCGGCGCCTCCCCGCGCACGAAGAGCCAAAGGTCGCCGCTGATGAACTTCGTGACGTTGGTGGACGACCGCGAGCCTCGAGTCTCACGCCGGGTGCTCTGCCGCTGACCCTCGACGAAGACCGAACCGCCCGTCGAGGGCGAGCCTCGAGGCGAGATCGGCGTCCTGGTGGTTGACGAGGACCAGGGGGTTGCGCCGCAGATGTCGTCCAGCATCACACTGATCGAGGGCTTCGGAGCGTCGCCACAAGTGCACCCTGCCAAAGGTCACTCGCGACGCCAGCCTTCTCGTCAGAACGAGCTACCTGAAAGTGTGAGTGGTGTCACCGAGTGTGGCAGGGAGCAGTGCTCGCGCCGCCGACTCACGGACGGGTGCCGGCTCCACCCGCACCGCCATCGGGCAGTGCCGCCAGGCGTGCGCCGACATGCCGGCGCTGCGCGACGGGCATCGGCAGTGTCAGCGCCGACCTGAACGCCGCCCGTGCCTCCTCCACTCGATCCTGCCGGGCGAGGAACTCCGCTCGCGTCGCATGCCAGAGCGGGTAGCCGCCCAGCCCCGGCAGCGCGTCCAGCTCCGCCAGCGCCGCCTCCGCGCCGCGGCACTCGCCGACGGCGACGGCCCGGTTGAGCCGCACCACCGGCGTGTCGTGGACGGTGAGCAGCACGTCGTACCACGACAGCACGGCCGCCCAGTCGGTGTCCGCGCCGGTGGGCGCGAGCGTGTGGCAGGCGGCGATCGCGGCTTGGACGACGTACGGGTCGGGTCGGTCGGGGGTGCGGCGCAAACCCTCGCCCACGAGCACCACGCCCTCGGTGATCGACGGCCGGTGCCAGCGCGTCCGGTCCTGTTCCGCCAGCGGCACGGCGTCGCCCGCGGGGGTGAAACGCGCCGGGCGGCGCGAGTCCTGCAGGAGCAGCAGCGCCAGCAGGCCGAGCACGGCCGGCTCGTCGGGCATCAGCCCGTGCAGCAGCCGGGCCAGGCGCAGCGCCTCGTCCGCCGCGGTCGCGCCGTCCGCGCGTCCGTACCCCTCCGTGAACAGCAGGTAGACGGTCGCCGCGACACCGTGCAGCCGGTCCGGCAGCTCGGCGGCATCCGGCACCCGGTACGGAATGTGGGCTCTGCCGATCTTCTGCTTGGCCCGCGTGAGCCGTTTGGCCATCGTCTGCTCGGGCACGAGCAGCGCGCGCCCGACCTCCGCGGTGGACAGCCCGCACAGCGTGTGCAGCGCCAGCGCGACCTGTGTCTCGACGGCCAGCGCCGGATGGCAGCAGGTGAACACGAGGCGCAGCTGGTCGTCGCGCAGCACCTCCGGCGACTCGTCGGGTGGACCGGCCAGGGTCATCGCATCGGCCTCCTTTCCCGAACGGGCGGCCTCGCGGCGGGCGATGTCGATCGCGCGCCGGCGCGCGGTGAGCGTCAGCCAGGCCCGTGGTTGCGGTGGGACGCCCGTGCGCGGCCAGGTGTCCAGCGCCCGCAGGACGGCGTCCTGCACGGCGTCCTCGGCGAGCTGCAGGTCGCCCGTGTGCCGGACCAGCGTGGCCAGCACGCGCCGGCCCTCGTCGCGCACGAGGCGGACGAGGGCGACGCGCGAGGGGTCGTTGGTCACGCGAACTGGATCACCGGCCGAACCTCGACCGCCCCGTGCCAGGCCCCCGGGATCTGCGCGGCCGTGGCGATCGCGTCGTCCAGGTCGGCGCACTCCAGCAGGTAGAAGCCGTTGAGCACCTCCTTGGTCTCGGTGTACGGGCCGTCGGTCGTCACGACGTCACCGCCCTTGCCGCCGACCACTCGCACCGTCGTGGCCGTCGAGGTCGGGTAGAGACCTTCGCCGCCGCGGATCACCGCCGCGGCGGCCCGGCCGAACTCGGCGTACTCGGCGGACATCTCGCGCGGCGACCCGTCGCCACGGTCGAGCTCGGCACCGTAGATGAGTGCGGCGTAGAGAGTCATCGGGGTCCTCCTGAGCGGGTTGGGGACCGGTCGGTCGCCGGTCCTCATCCTGGGGACGATCGGCAGGCCGCCGGAAGGACACCTTCGCCAACTTTGCGCCGTGTGATCCTCCCGCTCCTGTCACCGGGTACGGGCATGTCCCCGTGAACGGGCAGCGCGCGGTGGCCTTGGCGCGGACACTGTGCCCGTGACCGCCGCCTCCCTCCCCGAGCCGGTCATGCCCATGCTCGCCACCGCCGGGCAGGTGCCGAAGGGGCCCGGTTGGGCGTTCGAGTTCAAGTGGGACGGCGTGCGCGCCGTCGTCGCGGCGGCCCGCGACCAGGTGCAGCTCACCAGCCGCCTCGGCAACGACGTCACCGCCGGCTACCCCGAGCTGGCCGGGATCGGCGCGGTCACCGGGGGACGGCCCGTCCTGCTCGACGGGGAGATCGTGGTGCTCGACGCCGCGGGCCGGCCGGACTTCGGGCTGCTGCAGGACCGCATGCACGTCCGCCACCCGCCGCCGGAGCTACGTGCGCGCCTGCCCGTGTCGTTCTACGCCTTCGACGTGCTGCACCTCGACGGTGAGTCGCTGCTCGCCGCCTCCTACGACGAGCGCCGGGCCCGGCTCGCCGCTCTGGGCCCCGCGGACCGGGTGCTCGTCCCCCCGTCGTTCGTCGACGTCGACGGCGACCAGATGCTCGCCGTCGCCCGCCAGCACGGGCTCGAGGGCGTCGTCGCCAAGCGCCGCGCCGGCCGCTACGAGCCGGGAAGGCGGTCTCCCGGCTGGGTGAAGACCGCGCTGGTGCGCACGCAGGAGGTGCTCGTCGGGGGCTTCACGGCGGGGGAGGGGCGGCGCACCGCGACCTTCGGCTCACTGCTCCTCGGCGCGTACGACGACGCCGGCGCCCTGCGCTATCTCGGCCACGTCGGCACCGGGTTCTCCGACGCCGTACTGGTCGGCCTCGTGGCCCGCCTGCGGCCGCTGACCCGGCCGACGAGCCCGTTCGACGAGGTCGTGCCGCGTGAGCACGCCCGTAAGGCCCGCTGGGTGGAGCCCGTACTGGTCGGCGAGGTCGAGTACCGGCTCGTCACGCGCGACGGCCGGTTGCGGCACGCCGCGTGGCGCGGCCTGCGTCCGGACCGCGCACCGGAGTCGGTGCGGATGCCCCCCGTGCCGGTGTGAAGCGCCCGGAGCTGCGGCGCTCGTTCGCCGGTGCATGTCGCGGACGGCCGGTGCATACCGCGAGCCGCCGGTGCACATGGTGCGGAGTGTGCACGCTCGGCGACCGGTGTGCACGGTCGGCGACAGGCGCGGTGGCAGAACTGGCGGGCCGCCTCCGTGATCGAGGAGGCTGCACTGCATGCGCGTGCGATGGAGTCCGCTGGTGGCCGCGGCGGCGCTCGCGGGTGCCGCGGTGCTCGTGTGGGCGGCCCGAACCCGACCGGCTGTGGTCCGCGCAGCCCTGATCCGGGTGGCCGTGGTGGTGGAGGACGTCGTGCGAATCGGGCAGATCGCGCTGCTGCGCGCGTTCCGTCGCTCGACGACCCCGCTGCTGATCCCGTTCGTCGGCCACGGCTCGCCGCAGCGGGTGGAGCTCGGGGCGCGCGCGGTGCTCGGCAGGCCCGAGGCGCGGGCCCGGCTCCTGCCCGCGCCGGACGGTGGGCTCCCGCCGGCCCGGGACCTGGTTCAGGAGCCCGCCCGCCGCTCCCGTCGTTCGGTCCTGCGCACGAGCCTGGCGCGCTTCCTGACCGTCGAGGTGGCAGACGCGGCGGTCACCGCCCGCACGCCGAGCGCCACCGTCACCGTCCGCAGCGACCGCGACGGCTACGTCGACGCCGTCGTCACCGACCCCGGGCTGTCGCCGGGCTGGCACGACGTCGAGCTCGACCTCGCCGGCGGCGCAACCGTCCGCACCCCCATCCTCGTCGTGTCGCCGGACGTGCAGCTCGGGCTGGTCAGTGACGTCGACGACACGATCCTCGAGACCGGGCTGACCCGCGGGCTGGAGTTCCTGCGGATCACGCTGCTCACCGAGGTCACCGATCGCGCACCGCTGCCGGGCGCGGCGGCGCTGTACCGGGCCCTGGTGTGCCGGTCCGGCGAGGCGGGGCTGCCGGTGTTCTATCTCTCCACCAGCCCGTGGAACCTGCACGAGGTGTTGCTGGAGTTCATCGCGCTTCGCGGCTTCCCGTTCGGCCCGCTCCTGCTGACCGACTGGGGTCCCGGACGGGGCAACCTGTTCCGCATCGGTGCCCGGGAGCACAAGCTGGGGCTGATCGGGCGCATCCTCGCCGAGCACCCGGAGCTCGCGCTGTTGCTGATCGGCGACACGGGGCAGCTCGACCCCGAGATCTACGCTGCCGCGGCGCGCGAGCATCCCGGCCGGATCCGGGCCATCTACGTGCGGCGTACCGGCGCCCTCAACGCCCGCCGCGCGGCCGACGTGGACGCGCTCGCCGCCGCGACCACGGCTGCCGGCGTGCCGATGCTGGTCGTCGACGACAGCGTCGAGATCGCCGAGCACGCCGCCTCGCTGGGGCTCCTGAGTGCCGCGCAGGTCGAGGAGGTGCGCCGCGAGACTTACCTGGATGGCCCAAGGCGTGTCCAGGTGAAGCGGACAGCGGAGGGTCCCTGGCCGGTGGATGTCGTACGCCCGCGCAGCCGGGCGGACCGGCGCGCGGGACGGCGGACGAAGGTGGACTGAGCCGTCTCCTCCGCCGTGACCAGCGCTTTCCCAGCGTTGCCAGGCGACCACCGACCGTGGTGGGGTGTTTCGGCAACCGTCAAGCCGGAGACCCAATCGTTACCTGAACGGCGCGCTCAGGGAGGTGGACATGGCAACGCACCGTCGCGGAACGTCGGGAGCGCAGTGGCTTGTCGCCGATCTGCTGCGCCGCGAGGGCCGTCCGTGGCCGTCGCTGTCGCCCGCCGCGCGTGGGCTGGCGGTCGGCGGCGCGTTGCTGTGCAGCACCGTCGTCGCGGTGTCGATGGCGGCGGAGCCGCAGACCCCCGAGCCGCCGCCACCCTCCGAACCCGAGCCCCCTGTCGTGGCCGCTCCGCCGCCCGCCACCGCGGCTGCGTCGCCCACCTCGAAGGCGGAGCCGCGGACCCGCTCGCCCGCGTCGGCGCAACCCGTGGCGGTAGGTCCGCGATCGCCCGCACCGCCCACGGTGCCGCGGTTGCGGTTGCCCACGCCGCGGGTCCCGAACCATGCGCCGAGCGAGCCGGTCGACGGCGACGTCCTGGCGGCAACGGTGCACCCGCCCGCGACGGGGCGGCACGCTGCGGACGAGGCGTCGTCCGACGACTCCACCGACCCCGGGGCGGACGGCGGCAAGCACCGGTCCACGGACCGCGGGGCGGCCGACCGGGACGGCGACGAGGACACCGACCAGGACGACGGGTCCGACGACCGGGACTGGACCGGCAGCCGCGACGGCCGGTACGCGAACCACGATCGGGAAGCCGACGACCGATCCGACGACGACCGATCCGATGACGACCGGGACCACGCCGACAGCAACCACGACGACGGCCACGAGGACCGGGATCACGATCACTCCGACGACGGCGACCACAAGGACTACCACGGCGACCACGGCGACCACGGCGACCACGGCGACCACGGCGACCACGGCGACCACGGCGACCACGGCGACCACGGCGACCACGGCGACCACGGAGACCACGAAGGGCGGCACCGCGCCCACGACGCCGCCGCCTGACCGGCCCGCGGGGCGCGTCGTCCCCACAACCTTGCCGACGTCGCTTCCGCTCGATCGGGAGCGCAGCGCGGTAGTCCGCCGCGCGGTAGAGACGCTCAGACAGCGATCACCGGTGGACCGCAGTGCACCGCAGGCGCCCGGACAGCGATCACCGGGCGGTACGGCCGGACCTCACGCCGTGCGGTTCAACGGACGGCCGCCGCCATCAACCTCTCCCGCAGCTCCCGCCACGACGGGGCCGCGCGGTCCCGATCGCTGACGAGCGTCGGCGGCAGCGGCCACGGAATCGCCAGGTCCGGGTCCGTGAAGGCCACCGAGACGTCTTCGCTCGGGTCGTGGACGTCGTCGATCCGGTAGCAGGTGTCGGCGACGTCGGTCAGTGCCTGGAACCCGTGCAGGAACCCGCGGGGGATGTACACCGACCGCATCGACTCGTCGTCCAGCGTGAAACTCGCCCACCGGCCGAAGGTCGGCGACCCCGGACGCGCGTCCACGACCACGTCGAGGACCGCGCCGTGCGCGCACCGCACCAGCTTGGCCTCCCCCCGCCCCAGCCGCCCGTGCATCCCGCGGATCACGCCGCGGACGCTGCGCGACTGGGAGTCCTGCGGGAACGTCGGGTCGATCCCCGCCGCGGCGAGCACGGCGTCGTCCGAGGTGCGGCTGAAGAAGCCCCGGGCGTCACGATGCGGGGTCGGCTCGAACAGCAGCACCCCGTCCAGCTCGGTCTGCACCACCTGCACCCGGCCACCGTAGCGCCGTGCCGTCCGCGCCCTCGCGCACCGGGTGCTTTGTGACCGTCCCGAACTGCCCGTGCACACCTCGGGCTGCTCGTGCACACGCCGTGCAGCATGCGTCGGCTGGCCGGGATGTGCACGGGCGGGAAAGGCACGGCGCTACGGTGACCGCGTGCTTGCCTCGCCGTTGGCCGACGCCGTCCCCGTCACCGCCGACCCGCCCGTCGCCTGCCGGTTCTGCGGCGGCACCACCGGCGACCTGGTGCTGGACCTGGGGGAGCAGCCCTCCAGCGAGCTGTTCCCCGCTGCGGACCACCCGGGACCCGACCCGCTGCTGCCGCTGCGGATGTGGCTGTGCGCGGGGTGCGGGCTCGCGCAGCTGATCGGCGCCGACGACGTCACGGAGGAACCGCTCGGCTTCGAGCCCGCGGCACTGGCCCGGCAGCGGGTCGCCGCGCTGGAGCGCCTGGCCGGCGACGGCGTGCTGCCGGAGCACGGAACGGTCGCCGAGTACCCGAGCCCGCACGGTGGCACCTGGCTGCCCGAGCTGGGCGCGCAGGGGCTCACCGAGGCGGCCCCGGACGCGCCCGCGGACGTCGTCGTCGACGCCTGCTTCGGCCTGATGCACTTCGTCGACCAGCGCGCCGCCCTGGCCGAGCGGGCCGCCCGGCTCGCTCCCGGCGGTGTCCTGCTGCTGCAGTACCACTGCCTCGGCGCGATCGTCGAGGGCCTGCAGTGGAACGCGCTGCGCCACGGCCACTACGCCTACTACTCGACCCCGGCGATGATCGGCATGCTCGCCGAGGTCGGGCTCACGGCCACGACCGCGCACCGGTTCCCGCTCTACGGCGGCACCGTCCTCCTGGCCGCCACCCGGGACGGCCGTCCGACGCCCGCCCTCGCCGCCGTCGTCGACGGCGAGGCCGCCACCGGCGTGCGCGACCCGGCCGCGGTGGCGGCGCTGCAGGGCTCGGTGGGCCGCACCGCCGAGTGGCTGCGCGCCACCTGCGAGGCGGAGCGAGCCGCGGGCCGCCGCGTGTACGGCTACTGCGCGGCCTCCCGCGCCGTAGCCCTGCTGCGAGTCGCCGAGCTCGACACGAGCCTTCTCACCGCCGTCGCCGACGCCTCACCGGACAAGCACGGCCGCCGCATGCCCGGCACCGACATCCCGATCATCGCGCCGGAGGCGCTGGTGGCCGCGCGCCCGGACGTCGTGATGCTGTTCGTCTCCGACCTCGCCGACGAGGTCCGCGCCGCCCTACCCCAGATCGAGGCGGAGGGCGGGACGTGGGTGGACGCCGGCGCGGGCCGCTGACCCGCGGGAGTCAGGGCGGGCACGGGACGAACGGCAGATCCTCGCTGTCCGGCCCGTCGCGCACGATCAGCGCCGTGGATGGCGGGATCTCGTGCCACAGCCCCGGCAGGTCGATCAGCGGCTCGGACACCACCACGCGCGCCTCGTCGGAGAAGTGCCGGAACCGCTCCTCCGCAGGCAGGAGCAGCCGCAGGTCGTGCACCGACGTGCTGACGAACAGCGAGTTGACCTCCGGGCCGCTCGCGTAGCGCACCGCGATGACCTGCTCCCCGTTGCTGAGCCCGACGGTCATCTGGAGTGGGTGCTCGTTGCCGTGCCGGTGTCCGGCCGCCTCGATGAAGCCGGCCATCCGCTCGAGGGCGCCGAGGGGGTCGTCGTCCAGGCCGAAGCTCAGCGCGAGGTAGAACATCACCTCGGAGTCCGTCGAGCCCTCAATGGACGGGTAGAGCGCCGGGTCCACCGCCATCGTCAGCTCGCGCCGCAGGTGCGGCCAGTCGGCGACGTACCCGTTGTGCACGAAGAGCCACCTCCCGTGCCGGAACGGGTGGCAGTTCGTCTGCTGCACCGGCATGCTGGGACTGGCGGCGCGGACGTGGGCGAGGAACAGCGGCGAGCGGATCTGCGCGCTGAGCTCGCGCAGGTTCTGGTCGCCCCACGCCGGCAGGGAGCTGCGGAACCGGCCCGGTGAGTCGCTGAGGCCGTACCACCCCAGGCCGAACCCGTCGGCGTTGGCGATGCCGGCATCCGGGCCGCTGCGGCGGCTCTGCTCGATCAGCGACCGCTGCGGCTCGTAGAGCAGCTCCTCCGGACGGATCGGATCCCCGAAGTACGCCAGCCACCGGCACACGTCCGTTCCTCATTTCCCACGGCGTCATTCGGAACGAGAGAAGGTGGCGCGGCCCGTCGCTCAACCGGACAGGCCCACCCGGTTCCCGGAGTCGTCCCTCCTGGAACTGTGGCACGGACCTTGCGGTCGACGATCAGTCAGGCTACGTCGGGATTCGGAAATGACCGTTGCGCATCACGACCGGGATCTGCAGACGGATCCAACGACCTTCGCCCGACAGGTCCAGGTCCGGACGCCGGTCCGCGCGTGCTGACCTGCCGGGCAGTGGGATCTCGATCTCTTCCGCCACCGCGGCATCACTGTGGACCGTCGTGGCACCACTGCCGACCGTGACGATCGCGCGGGGTTCATCCCCGGTGGCCTTCTGCCCGATCAGTGCAACCCTGACCCGGACGTCGACGACGTAATAGCCGTCCGGAGTGAGTTCGGTGCATCCGACCAACACGAGGTCTGCCCGTTGGCAGCCGCTGCCCGACCATCCCCACAGCGGATCGGCGGCGCCGTCGACGTAGGCGGTGAGGGCCGCCGCGCGGCTGCGTGGATCGAGTTCGTCCCACGACAGGTAGTCAGCCGCGAATGCGCCGGCGAAGGCCGCTGCGCCGTCCCGGCCTGCGTTCTGGGCGGTCGGGTGCTGGGCGGTCGGGTGATGGGCACCAGAGGCCACGACAACTGCGGGGGAGGATGCGGAGCGGCGGCGGAGGCGCGGGCGCACGACGAGCAGGAAGCTCATCAACAGGCACAGGCCGAGGAAGTACACTGCGAATCCGGACTCGATGAAGGTGACCGACCGGAAGGTAGCGAGCGTGATGGCGGCGTTGACGGCTCCGGCGACCCAGATGCTGGGACTATCGGAGCTGGGTTCGCGGTAGGCCTGCCGGATGACAGGGATGGCGACGAGGGCGTCGCAGACGATGCCGAGCGCCACGGCGACGCTGCCGGAGGCAGTGATGCGCCACGCCGCGAGCGTCACGACGGCGAGGACGCCGCAGGTCATGTCGAGGCGGCCGATAGGCGCGTAGGCGCCGTAGCGGCGTCGGCCCACCAGAGCCGCGCAGAAGATGAACGTGGGCACCGCGGCGACGCAGAGCGTGAGCAGTGCTTCTCCGCGCACACCCTCGGTCACCTGCCCGAAGAACGCCAGCCAACCCGACAGCGACCAGATACCCCACGAGACGGGGTTTGGCTTCGGCTGGGCGTCGTCGCCGGTTGGGTGGCGGACCGTGCTGTAGGTGTAGTGCAGTCCGGCCGCAAGATTGATGACGGCGCCGGCCCAGACCAGATACAGCGGGTTCAGCATGGGCTGCTGGTGGTCCTGTTCGTTGACGACTCGTGTCGAGCGCGGCCGCCTGGTGCGCCGATCGCCAGGGGTCGCGGCCGCACTGTGTCCGCGGTGTCGGCTGCCAGGGCGACGTCGGGCCGGACCGGACGGTCGGGCAGACCCTCGCGGTAGCTGGCCATCCAGTCGATGAACGCGTGGCCCAGCCGGCGGAACTCCTCCGGTTCCAGATCGGTCATGTGCTCATTCCTCCCCCGCGGAGCTGGTCACGAGCGATCCGCGGCCGATGACATGGGCACGATCAACTACGTCCGCAGCCCACCCGGTGGGCCTTACCACAGTGATTCGTCGCCGCGGTGATGGAGGCCGACGCTCGCCGGGCGACCGGCACCGGGCAGTCAGCCGCCAGACGGAGGGCGTCGTCGCGTAGTGCGCGTACCCGGTGCCGGGCTTGCCTCGTCGACGCTGTCAGTTCGTCCAGCAAGTGCAGGGTGTGCCCACCCGAACCGATCTGGGTGGTGCGCCGCTGCATGTTGAGCTCGGCGAGGCGCCGGTGCGCTGCGCGGAAGGTGCCGATCCGCCGCAGCAGACTCTCCAGATGCGTGAGAACAGCCGCAGCAGCGCTGAAGTCGGGCCGAGGTGCGGTGAATAGTTGCCGTTCGATGTGAGTCAGCAGGGAGGCCTCCCCGGTGCGCTCGAGGACCTCGGCAACGAGGTGGCGGTGAGTCGGTAGCTGTTCCGCCAGGTTCGTCCGGGCGTAGGAACGGTATTCCTCGTCCGCGCTCTCCACGCCCCAGAGTAGGTAGTCGATGCCAACGTTCGGGCTCTGCGCACCGGTGATCCCCTGGTAGGTCGTCCCGGCGATGTCGAGCGGCACGAAACACGGCACGATTCGCCCGGAGAACACCTCCGGTGGCATCCCCCGCAGCATCCTGACCGACGCTTCGATCATGGGTTCCCAGGCTGGCTCCAGGCCTCCTGCCGCCGCGACGACAGTCGGCGAGTCGACAGGGTGGTGGGCCATGGTCGCCAACCCACACAGCACCCCATCGAGTCCGCGTAGTCCGTCCGCGATCGCGCGGACGAACATGCGCTCCTCGGGAAGCCCAGTGAACAGCCGCATCCGGTCGTCGGCCGGGTTGCAGGGCCCGTACGTGGAGTTCGAGCCCCGCGGGATTTGTCCCGCGCGCTGCCCGAGGCGGACAAGGAGTGACTCCAGACCGGATACAGACTTGTACGCGAACGGGTCGGCGAGGTGTACGGCGCATAGAAGGAAGTCCAGATCACGCAAAGCCGCCAACGCGGCACACGTGCTGTCCATTGCAGACTCGTCAGCGGCCCGCACAATCGTTTCGAGTCGGCAAAGTATTGCGTTCGCGGGCCGCTCCAGCACTGCTGGAGTTTGGCGAAAGAAGCAATCAAGGCCGAGCGGGTCCACGCTCCGAGCCTCGTAGAACAAGGACATGGGATTCAAAGTCGCTCCCGTCGCGCCATCGAGCAGTTCCTGTCAGACCGCGCGCCATGCGTCTTTGCATGGAACTGAGAGTGTGGGGAAACGACGGTGATCATCCTCGGGTCAGGCCCGGGGCGCCGGGCACCTGGACGCAAACGGTCACGCTTCGTGTCTCTCTCGTTACACGCAGGTCTCGCTGAGCTCGACTCGACGGTGAGCCTGAGCAGATCCGACAGATTCGCAGTCTGTGTGCCGCGCAGATGTTCTGTCAACTGCGACAGAAAGAGATGTCTCACACCCTGAGATGCGCGTGATCGGTTCAATGATTGGCACGCCTCTTGCATTCGCGTTGCCGATACGGACAGAAGGCGCACTGGATGGGAGAATCGGCCGACCATCGGCCGTGGTGATTTCTGATACCTATCGCTGGGGCGGCGCCTCACACTGGGGCCGACGCCAGGCCTCGCCGGCCGAGGATCTTGCCGACCGCCCGGGTGCCTCCGCAGGTTCCGGGCGGATGCGACTGCACTGAGAACAGGCGCCGGGCCTGTGGACGCCACGCCAAACCACCGCCTGCCTCGGATCCACGTCCTCCTGGGCTCAGTTGCCGCACACCAAGGGCGACACCTCGGTCACAACCCCTCCACGTGTCGGGTGCGGTCGAGGTTCACCGGTTGTCACACCCTTCGGCCTGCAAGCAGGTGATGGGATCACGGCACCGACGAGGACGGAGGCTATCGCGGCTTCCTCGGGCACGCTGCGTGATCGTCAACTAGGTCAGACGGGCAAGCTCGGCCACGGTTGGGGGATACCGCGGCCCGGGCTCAACAGCACGATGGGCTACCCTCCGCTGCTGACGCAGCGAGGAGACGAGGTCTGCAGATGACGCTGGCTCACCGTGGTCTGTCCCAACGAAGTCTCGGCGCCGTCGAGCTGGTGACACTCGGCGTCTCGGCCTCATGTCCGATGGCGGTCGTCGCCGGGGCAGTCGTGGCGACGTTCGCCGTGACCGGCGTGGTCGACATCGCGCCCAGTTTCCTCTTCCTGGGTGTCGCACTCGCCTTGTTTGCCGTTGGGTTCCTGGCAATGAGTCGCGACATCCCGAACGCTGCGTCGTTCTACGCCTTCTTTTCGCACGGGTTTGGCCCCACTGCCGGTCTAGCCGGCGCTGCGGTCAGCCTGCTGGCATACAATATCGTGCAAATCTCGTTGTATCCCCTGCTCGGTGCCATCGCCTCCGGCGTCTTCGGAGGTTCGTGGTGGGTTTGGGCCTTCACTGCCTGGTTGGCCGTCGGTCTTCTCGGTGTTCTCCATATTGCGGTGAACACGCGCCTTCTCGGCGTAATTCTGCTCCTTGAGCTCGCCGTACTCACGCTACTCGACCTGACCGGCTTTCTGGCGCCTGCGGGTGGCCACCTGGGTGCTGGACCTCTTCTGCCGAACAACCTGCTCACTAGTGGGGCGCTCGGCGGTGTTCTCGCCTTCGGAATGGCCTCGTTCATTGGAGTGGAGTCGATCGCGGTCTATCGGGAGGAGGCAATTCGGCACCGCTCCGTCGCCGTCGCGACCTACGTCACCATCGGATTTGTCAGCGTCTTCTACGCCGTTTCGAGCTGGGCCATGGTCTCGGCAGTCGGCGCGGAGAATATCGTCGATGCCGCTCGAGACCCGTCCGCGAACCTGCCGTTCGGCATCCTCGGAGAGCGCTACGGGCCGCTTGTCGAGGCGATCAGCCAGGCACTGCTGATCACTGGGATATTCGCCGCACTGCTGAGCTTCCATAACGTCGTCGGACGGTACGTGTACTCCCTGGCGCGCGAAGAGGTCCTGCCGGCGGCCCTCGGCAGGCTCGGCGGAGCGCAGGGAGGCGTGCCGATCGCCGCGTCCCTCGTGCAGACCGCGACGGCCGCGTTGATGATCGCGGCGTTCGCCCTCTCCGGCGCGGATCCGCTTGCAACCCTGTTCCCGTGGACGTCGGAGCTGTCGGCACTGGGAATCCTGACGCTGATGATCTGCTCGTCCGTCGCGGCGGTGCGATACTACCGGCGCCAGGGCCGCACTCTCGGCTTCAAGCTGGGAGTCGCGCCCGCTTGCGCCGCACTCGCGTTGACCGCCGTTCTGATCATCAACATCGCCAACATTGACTCGATCACCAACACCGACGAGAGCACGGCGCTCCGGTGGACACTCCCCGGCATCGTCTTGCTCAGCGCAGCCGCTGGAGTGGTTCTTGCCCAGCGCATCCGCCGCCGGAAGCCCGGCGTGTACGCCGTCATCGGCCGCGGCGAGCCCCGCCCGCTCGCGGTTCCGGAGCGCCTTCTGGCCAAACTGGAGATGTGAGCATGATCGGGAACGACGACCCCATAGCCGTGCCCGGAGCGGTCCAGTCGAGCGAGGATCCTCAAGCGACGACGGGGCCACCACGGCCGCGGATTCCTTCTCCACGTGTCGCCCCGGACAGTGTTGGGTTTGGTTCTCCCAGCAGTTTGATCGAGAATCGACTCCGCGGGAAACTCGTCGATCGTCTCACTCTCATGGCGGTCAGGCACTGCCGCCACCGGGAAGAGCAGCAACGCACCCGCCGTGCCATTGGGCCGCACGCACTCGGCTTCTTCTATGCCGATGCCGCCCCAAACCGCTCGGGCGAGATGGAGGTCGTCACTGCGACGCGACTGTTCTTCGATAACGATGACAACGCCGATACGAGCAACCTGATCGCGGTTCTGGACATGTTGATCGAGCGAGCCGGTGAGTACTCGCCGGGCACCTTTGAGCCACGCATGCACATGTGCAACCGCGTCGAGACGATGCCGGACACCGCCGAGTTGGTGGGCATCGGGATCACGACTGTGTTCGCACCACCGACTACGTCCGTGGGGTACATGACGCTGGGCATGGACCGGCCGTACAAGGCGGTGGCGCGCATGGTGGATGGCACGGACCTGCTGATCCGCTGTGATGGCGGGTTCCTCGCGTCGGCCGACGTCCGATCCACGCAGACGCTGAACGTGGGAGGAATGCGGACGCGGCATTGGGAGTGGCTGCCGACGCAGCTCCTGCGGACGAGCGAGACCGAGCTGCTGGAGATCCTCCCCCGGTTGAGCGCATTGCTGGACTACACGGCGGGTGATCCGCCGATGTTGCCCCCTGCTGCGCCGGTGCCACCCCCTCCAGTCAGCCTGCGCCGCGGGGCACATGCCCGGCGGACCCGTGTGCATCTGGGCAGCCGCAGAGCATAGTTTGCGACCGGAGCAGTCCGCGGGGCCGCTCGACGAGCTGACGGTGACGATCCGCAGCAACCTCGCGCAGGGACACGTATCCCTCGGCCGGGCCGATCTGGCGCAGGCCGAGCTGGAGCGCGCCGCGGCGGACTGCCAGACCCTGCTGGGTGCGAACCACCCCGACACGGTCGCCCTGCGGACGGACCTCGCGCTGCTGGCGCGGGAGGTTCTGGGAAGTCGCGAGGTTCTGGGAAGCGTGGAGCCGGCCGAGCCGTAGGCCCAGGGGATGGCGATCCGGCCCCGCAGACGAAGACACTCGCGTTGGAGGCCGGACCGCCCTGGCCCGGCGCAGGTGTGGAGGGGACAACACCCGGACGGGCCAGGTCCCGGGCGCGAGGCCCGTAGACATCGCGACACTACCTGCCGGATCTACGTGATGTCACCTAACTGCGCGGGCCCGTTGGTGGGTTCACTCGGCCGGTGAGATGATCACCGGAAGTGACGAGCAGCGGTCATTCCGTGCTCGACCGCGTAGCGGGCGGCCGCGGTGCGGAGCGCGCGTCGATCTTGCGGTAGAGCGTCCGCAGGTGTGCCTCGACCGTCCGCGGGCTGAGCTTCAGGCGCTCGCCGATCTCGGCGGTGGTGAGCGCCTCGGCCAGCAGCGCCAGGATCTCGGCCTGCCGCCGGCTGAGCGGTACACCGTCATGCTGCGGCGGGTCGGGTTCGGCCCGGGGGTCGGCCGACACGTACCCCGGGCCGGGCAGCTCGCGAAGACCTGCCGGGCCTCGTCACGGTGCCCGGCTGCCGCGGGGTGCCGTCCGAGGCGCTCCTCGGCATGCGCCAGCGCGGTGCGCAGCTCCGCGACCTCGACGCGCATGCCCCTGCGCCGGCCCGTCGCCGTGGCCTCGGCCGCGAGCAGCTCCGCGCTCTCGGCCGCGGACAGGCGCAGGTCCTCCGTCCCGAGCTCGGCGACCCGGCCCTGGCCGCGGAGCCGGGCCGTGCCCGGCACACCGAGCAGCCGGGCCGACCGGGTGGCGAAGCCGGGCGCCACGCCGTCGAGTGCCCCGATGACCGCGCCCCAGAACCGGACGGGATCGGAGTCGGTCGCGTCGACGGAGAACCAGGCCGCCCGGTCCGGCTCGGCCCGGATCCACGACGCGACCAGCGTGGTCTTGCCCCAGCCCGCACCCGCGGTGACCAACGTCAGCCGGCGGGGGCCGAGATCGCCCGCAGCCGGCCGACGAGATGGACGCGGGGCAGTGCGTGCGGCCGCAGGGGAGGCGCGACGAGCTGGGTGCGCAGCACCTCGGCCTGTGGGTCCGGGTGCGCCGCGCCGGCGCGATCCACCTGCGGTCGCCCTCCTCAGCTCCGCGTCCACCTGCAGTGATCGTATCGGAGCGGGCGCGTGCGGATGGCCGCCACGGCGGCACCCGTATCCTGCCCCGATGTTGCGCAGGGTGCCCCGGCCGACGTTCGGCCCATTGGCCGGGCATCGGTCGCGCGCGCAGGCGCGCCGTGCGGCCCCGGCGGCGCTGGCCCGCCTGGGCGGTTCCGAGGCGGCCGGATGGCGGCTCGGCGAACCGTTCGAGGGCCGCGGCGACACGAACGTCTTCGCTGTGCAGGCCGACGGCGGCCGCCCCACATTGCTGAAGGCCACCGGCAGCACGCAAGGACGCCTGCAGCTCGAGCGGCAGGTGCGGGTGCTCGCGGCGCTGCACGCCGACCCGCGCCTGGGCCCATGGGCCCGCCTGGTGCCACGCACGCTGGGCGTCGGCGACGTCGACGGCCTGCGTTTCGTGCTCGAGTCGCGGCTGCCGGGGGCCGACTGCCGGCGGCTGCCCGAGACGGAGCGCGGCCGGGTGATCCCGATGGCCCTGGAGACGATCGGGGAGCTCGCCGCCCGCACTCGCCACGTCGTCCGGGTCGACGCCGCCACGCTCGACCGATGGGTGCACGAGCCGGCCTCCCACGTGCGGGAGGTGGTCCGCGGCGCCCACCGTGCCGCCCTTGACACGGTCCAGGCTCGGCTGGTCGCGGAGCTGTCCGGGCGCCCCGTCGCCCGCGCCTGGGGCCACGGCGACTTCAACCAGACCAACGTGCTCGTCGAGAACGGCCGGGTGAGCGGCGTCGTCGACTGGACCGAGGCCGAACCGGACGGCCTGGTTGGTGCGGACGCGGTCACGCTGCTGATGTTCGAGCGGATCCTCGCGGGCACCGAGATGGGGCCGGTGCTGCTCGAGTGGCTGGCCGACCCGTCGCCGGTGGCCGACGTCCTGTGCGCGATGCAGCGCGACGGCGCCGCAGCGGAGGTCGACGTCCGCACGACGCTCCTGCTGAGCTGGCTGCGCCATGTCGGCGGGAACCTGGCCCACTCGACGCGCTACGCGGCCAACCCGATCTGGATGCACCGCAACGTCCGGACGGTGCTGGCCGGTCTGTAGCTCGCGTGCCGACGCTCAGCGGCGTGATCGATCGTTATCAAAGGCGTTGCACCCAGACCCGGCGCACAGTGACGTCCGGGAGCTACTGTCCCGCCCGTGACGGCGCCGCTGGACGTGCCCGAGTCGACGACGCGCACCCTGGCGCCCGTCGCGGGGGCGGGTGGCGTCACGGGGCGGTCGCCGTGGCGGATCGCCTGGACACGGCTCAAGCGCGACAAGGTCGCTCTCGGTGGCGGCGTCGTGGTGATCCTCCTGGTGGTGGTCGCGTTCTGTGCTCCGCTGATCGTCGAGCTGCTCGGGCACCCGCCGCTGGAGTTCCACTACGAGAAGATCGACCCTGACCTGCAGGTCCCGAGCGGGCGGTTCGGCGGGATGGACAGCGAGTTCCTGTTCGGCGCGGAGCCGGTCAACGGGCGCGACATCTTCAGCCGCGTCATCTACGGTTCCCGGATCTCGCTGCTCATCGCCTTCCTGGCCACGATGCTCTCGGCTCTGCTCGGCACGGTGTTCGGCGTGATAGCGGGCTACTCCAGCGGCTGGGTCGACACCCTGATCAGCCGCACGATGGACGTGTTCCTGGCCTTCCCGATCCTGCTGTTCGCCATCGCGCTGGCCGGCGTCTTGCCCGACCAGGCGTTCGGCCTCAGCGGGGACACGCTGCGAATCGTGCTGATCGTGTTCATCACGGCGTTCGTCACCTGGCCCTACATCGGGCGGATCGTCCGCGGCCAGGCCCTGGCGCTGCGCGAGCGCGAGTTCGTCGACGCCGCCCGCAGCATGGGCGCGAGCACCCCGCGGATCCTGCTCACCGAGATGCTGCCGAACCTGTTCGCGCCGATCCTGGTCTACACCACGCTGCTGATCCCGACGAACATCCTGTTCGAGGCCGCGCTGTCGTTCCTCGGCGTGGGCGTGCGACCGCCCACCCCGACCTGGGGCGGGATGCTGTCCGACGCCACGCACTGGTACCAGATCGCCCCGCACTTCATGCTGTGGCCGGGCCTCGCGATCTTCGTGACCGTGCTCGCGTTCAACCTGTTCGGCGACGGGCTGCGCGACGCCCTCGACCCCCGGTCGCGCTGACGTCGAAGTAGGGAAGGTGGAGATGAGGAGAACTCGACGGCTCACGGCGCTCGCGCTGGGTGCGGTCGCCACGGTGGCCCTGTTCCGCGTGCGGCGGGCCGAGCACCACGGGCACCGGGAGCGGCGGCGGTGGCGGGGCAGGCAGCCGGCGCGAACGGCGTCCACAATCCGTCCGACGCCACCGGCGGCACGATTCGCATGGCCAACTCCGGCGACTGGGACTCCCTCGACCCGGCCGACACCTACTACGCCTACGCCTGGAACTTCGTCCGCCTCTACGGGCGCTCGCTGGTGATGTTCAAATCCGCGCCCGGCGCCGAGGGCGCCACCCTCGTCCCGGACCTCGCCGAGAACCTCGGCTCGCACAACTCCGACTCCACGCAGTGGACCTACACCCTGCGCCCAGGCGTCAAGTTCGAGGACGGCACCCCGGTCACCAGCAAGGACGTCAAGTACGCCGTCGAGCGGTCGCTGGACAAGGCCACGTTCCCCAACGGGCCGACGTACTTCAACGACTTCCTCGACCTGCAGGGCTACACCTCGCCCTACCAGGACACGAGCCCGGACAAGCTGGGCCTGGCCGCGATCGACACCCCCGACGACCGCACGATCGTGTTCAAGCTGGCCAAGCCGTTCAGCGGGTTCGACTACTTCGCCCAGCTCCCGGCGACGATCCCGGTGCCCCAGGCCAAGGACACCGGCACCAAGTACAAGGAGCACGTGGTCTCCACGGGCCCCTACCTGTTCCAGACCAACGACCTGGGCAAGAGCTTCGTGCTGGCGCGCAACCCCAACTGGGACCCGGCCACCGACCCGAACCGGAAGCCGCTGCCGGACCGGAAACTCGAACCTGTCCGTCCGCGACCCCGAGGTCGACAAGCTGATCGACAAGGCCGATACCACGACGGACGACACCGCGCGGCAGAAGGCGTGGGTCGACGTCGACAAGAAGGTGATGGACGACGCGTTCATCCTCCCGGGGATCTGGGCCAAGGGCCTGTTCTACCGGCCGCCGGCGGTGACGAACGTGTTCATCACCAACGGCTTCCAGATGTATGACTACCTGGCCATGGGCACGACCAGAAAATGACTAGGGCCAGAAAGTAGGTGGAGGCAGGGGCGGCCCCCGCTCGGGGCCGCCCGGGCCGAGAGCGATGCTCGTCTACGTCGTCCGCCGCCTGATCTCGGCGGTGGTCCTGTTGCTCGTCGTCACCGCGGCGACGTTCGCGATCTTCTTCCTCGTCCCGCGGCTGGCAGGCGCGACCCCGGAGGGCCTGGCGTCGCGCTACGTCGGCCGCACCGCGGACGAGGCGACGATGCACGACATCGCGCAGAAGCTCGGCTTCCTCGACCCGGTGTACGTGCAGTACGGCCGGTTCCTGCGCCAGCTCGTGCTCGGTGCCGACTTCAGCACCGGGCCGACCACCGTGCACTGCCCGGCGCCGTGCCTCGGGTACTCGTTCCTCACCCAGAACCCGGTGCTGCCCGAGATCCTCGACCGGCTGCCCGTGACGATGTCGCTGGCGGCAGGCGCTGCGGTGTTGTGGCTGACCAGCGGTGTCGCGGTCGGCGTGCTGTCGGCGCTGCGCCGCGGCAGCGTGTTCGACCGGGCCGCGATGGGCGTGGCCCTGGCCGGCGTCTCGTTGCCGATCTTCTTCACCGGCCTGCTCTCGCTGTCGATCTTCAGCTACGGGCTGGGGATCACCGCTCCGGGCGGCAGCTACACGCGGATCGAGGACAACCCGCTGCTGTGGGCCTACGACCTGCTGCTGCCGTGGATCACTCTGGCGTTCCTCTACTCCGCGGCCTACGCCCGGCTCACCCGCGCCGGAATGCTCGACACGATGGGGGAGGACTTCATCCGTACCGCACGTGCGAAGGGTTTGCCCGAGCGGACCGTGGTCGTCCGGCACGGGCTGCGGGCCGCGCTGACCCCGATCCTCACCCTGTTCGGCCTGGACCTCGGGTTGTTGCTGGGCGGGGCGATCCTCACCGAGAGCACGTTCTCGCTGCCGGGCATCGGCAAGTACTCGGTGGACGCCGTGGTCAACAACGACCTGCCCAAGGTGCTGGGGGTCGTGATCGTCGGCAGCCTGTTCATCATCCTGGCCAACCTCGTGGTCGACCTGCTCTACGCCGTGGCCGACCCGCGGGTGCGGACGTCGTGAGCGCCCGCGACGAGCCGTCGCAGGCGCCCCGGACGGTGACCGACACCCCCCGCCCGTTCCTCGACGTCCGCGACCTGCGGGTGCGCTTCCGCACGGACGACGGCGTGGTCAAGGCCGTCGACGGGCTGTCGTACTCCCTCGAGCGCGGCTCCCGGCTGGGGATCGTGGGGGAGTCGGGGTCGGGCAAGAGCGTGAGCAGCCTCGCGATCATGGGCCTGCACCGGCGCGCGGAGATCACCGGGGAGATCTGGCTCGGCGGCGAGCAGCTCGTCGGGGCGGACCCGGAACGGGTGCGGAGCCTGCGCGGCCGCCGGATGGCGATGATCTTCCAGGACCCGCTGTCGGCGCTACACCCGTACTACACGGTGGGCGCTCAGATCGTGGAGGGCTACCGGCTGCACCATCCGGACGTGTCGAAGCGCGCGGCCCGCGCGCACGCCGTCGACCTGCTCGGCCGGGTCGGGATCCCGCAGCCGTCGTCGCGGGTCGACGACTACCCGCACAACTTCTCCGGCGGCATGCGGCAGCGCGCGATGATCGCGATGGCGCTGGCCAACAACCCGGACCTGCTGATCGCGGACGAGCCGACCACCGCACTGGACGTCACCGTGCAGGCCCAGATCCTCGACCTGATCCTGGACCTGCAGACCGAGTTCGACTCCGCCGTCATGCTGATCACCCACGACCTGGGCGTGGTCGCCGAGGTCGCCGACGACATCCTGGTGATGTACGCCGGGCGCGGCGTCGAGTACGGCCCGGCGACCGAGGTGTTCTCCGCCCCCGCGCACCCCTACACGTGGGGCCTGCTGGAGTCGGTGCCGCGCTTCGACAGGGGGCGGGAGGGCCGGCTGGTGCCGATCCCCGGCAGCCCGCCGAGCCTGCTCGCCCCGCCGCCGGGCTGCCCGTTTCACCCGCGCTGCCGCTACCGGGAGCTGACCGGCGGGCTGGCGGAGACCGAGCGTCCCGAGCTGCGCGAGGTCGGGCCGGGCCACCAGGTCGCCTGCCACCTCGACGACGCCCAGCGGCGCCGGATCCTGGACGAGGAGGTTTCGGCGTGGCTGTAACCGACCCTTCTCCGGCCGAACCCGCACCGCCCGCCGAGCGTGGCCCGCTGCTCGTCGCGAGCGGGCTGGAGAAGCACTTCCCGGTCCGCCGGGGGCTCCTGCAGCGCCAGGTCGGGGCGGTGCGCGCCGTCGACGGTCTCGACTTCGAGGTGCTGCGCGGGGAGACGCTGTCGCTGGTGGGGGAGTCGGGCTGCGGCAAGACCACCACCGGCCGGTTGATCACCCGGCTGCTGGAGCCGACGGGCGGGCGCGTCGAGTTCGAGGGCCGCGACATCACGCACAGTTCCGCCCGCGAGCTGCGCCCGCTGCGCCGCGACATCGCGATGGTGTTCCAGGACCCCTACTCGGCACTCAACCCCCGGCACACGATCGGCACGATCGTCGCCGCGCCGTACCGCATCCAGGGCATCGAGCCGCCCGGCGGCGTCCGGGCCGCGGTGCAGGACCTGCTCTCCCGGGTCGGGCTCAGCCCCGAGCACTACAACCGCTACCCGCACGAGTTCTCCGGCGGCCAGCGCCAGCGCATCGGGATCGCGCGCACGCTGGCGCTGCGGCCCAAGCTGATCGTGGCGGACGAGCCGGTGTCCGCGCTGGACGTCTCGATCCAGGCGCAGGTGGTGAACCTCCTGGAGGACCTGCAGGCCGAACTCGACCTCACCTACGTCCTCATCGCCCACGACCTGTCGGTGGTGCGCCACGTCAGCGACCGGGTGGCGGTGATGTACCTCGGCAAGATCGTCGAGCTCGGCGAGCGGGACGCGGTCTACGACACCCCGATGCACCCCTACACCGTCGCGTTGCTCTCCGCGGTGCCCCGCCCCGACCCGCGGCGGAAGGGGAAGCGGGAGCGGATCCTGCTGACGGGTGACGTCCCCAGCCCGTTGAACCCGCCGGCCGCCTGCCGGTTCCATACCCGGTGCTGGAAGGCGCAGGAGGTGTGTCGGACCGACGAGCCCCCGTTGGCCGAGCTGGCTGCGTCGGACGGAGGACCGGGGAGGCACCGGGTGGCGTGCCACTTCCCGGAGAACGCGCCGTAGGTTGGCGTCGGCTGAAGGAGACTCCGTCCCCGGCGCAGAGATCTGCCCCAAGCGCATGCGCTACGGGCCGTGCGGCGGGGTGCGCGACGACCTCCGCTGCGCGCTGGGCGACCGGCCGTGCCCGTTCGCCGTCGCTCCGCTTCCGCTCTGGACCGGGGGCGAACCGGCACCCGCCCCGCCCCCGCGGCCCGACGGGCTGCTCGACCGCGCCGCGACCCGGCCGGTGGTCCTCACGGACCTCTCCGTCACGCCCTACGCCCCGGCCTCGGTGCGCCGGGTCGTCGGGGTGCTCGCCGCCTCGTCGGACGCGCTGCTCGTCGGAGAGCACCAGAGCACACCGGACCTGCCGCCCACCCACTTCGCCGCCGAGGTGATCGCCGCGGGTGGCCGCCCGTGGACCACGCTGACCTGCCGCGACCGCAACCGGGTGGTGCTGGAGCAGGAGATCATGGGGCTCGCCGCGGTCGGGGTCGAGGGCGTGCTGTGCGCGACCGGCGACGTCCGCGCGCCGGGGGTGCGTCCCGACGTCACCCAGGTCTTCGACCTCGACGGCACCCGGCTCGCCGCGCTCGCCGCCGCTGCGGGGCTGGTCGCGGCGGTCCCGGAGGCGCCCGAGGCGGCCCCGCGGGAGCTGCGGCCCGCCCGGGTCGCGGCCAAGCAGCGCGCCGGGGCCCGGCTCTGCGTACTGAATCATGCCGGCAGCCCGGCGGCGGTCGCCCGTTTCGTCGCCGAGGACGCCGTGCGGGAGCGTCGAGTGCTCCGACGCGAGGGCGGCCTCGGCCTGCTGGTCTTCGTCGCCCGCGGCCTGCTGCCCGGTCCGCTCCCGGAGGGCAACGACTTCCCGACCGAGGACGAGCTGACCGCGCTGGTCGAGGAGGCCGGGTTCCGCGTCGTCCAGACCGTGGAGTCCGCGTTGGCGCAGGCCCCGGCGGCGTGGCAGGAGCGCGCGGACGCGGTGGACGACCTGCTCGCCCGCCGCCACGGCGATGACCCGCGGTGGCAGCGGGCGGAGGAGCAGTCGGCGCGGATCTCCCGGCTCATCGGCGACGGCGAGGTGTGCCCGCTGCTCCTGCACGCCCGCGCGCGAGGATGAGCGGCGTGGGCCGAATCTTCGTGAGCTACCGCCGAGCGGACGACCCGTTCGGCGCCGGCCTGGTGGCGGCGGTCCTGCGGGACCGGTTCGGCGAGGACGCGGTCTTCCTCGACACCTGGGTGCTGAACCGGCGCGCCGACCCCGAGGCCGGGCTGTGCCGGGGGCTCGACGACAGCGCTGTGGTCCTGGCCCTCATCGGACGCAGATGGGAGGCCCGCTTCGGGCAGCCGCCGCCCGGCCCCGCACAGTGGTGGCGGCCGGCCCCGGAGCCCCGCGACTGGGTCGCCTGGGAGCTGCGGGAGGCCGCCCGCCGAGGACTGCCCGTGATCCCGGTCTTCGTGCGCCGCTCGCGCGTTCTCAGCACCGGGGTGCCGGACGAGCTGCACCGTGCATTCGACGGGCAGGGCGTCGCCGTCCGGCGGGGGTCGCTGCGCGGTGACGCCGAGCGCCTGGTCGCCCTCCTCGACGGACGTGACGGGGTGCCGGCGCCGGGGCCGGGCGCGGCGCCGATCGGCGACGACCTCGACCCGGGGACGGTCGCCATTGCCGTCGACGCCATGCTGCGGCACGTCGTGCCCGTCCCCCAGCAGCACATGGGCAACCGGAAGTTGCTCGTCGACACGTGCGTCACGGTGCTCGGATCCGCCGGCTGGCTGCGGCACGTCAGCGCTGGGGCCTCACCCGGGCGGCCGTCCGGGTCCGGGATCGTCGTGGCGGGCGAGGCCGCGGTGATCGTCGCGAACCTGGACGAGAACTTCGCCGTCGCCGACCGCGCCTGCGTCACCCTCGGCCCCGGCCAGGACGACCTGGACCGCGTCGCCGTGCAGCGGCGCAGGCGGCTCGGCGTCCGCCAGGTGGCCGACCTGCGCCTGCACCGCCGCAACGGCACCCACGTCGACGTGCGGGGCCTCTTCGCC
>CAVRHG010000055.1:0-24780 GCA_963720845.1 uncultured Actinomycetota bacterium
CCGTGTCGGTGTCACAGCCCCAGCGGGCGGCCAGCGTCGAGACGAGTTGCAAGCCCCGGCCCCGGCCCGCGTGCGGGTCGAAGGGCTGGACCTGCGGCGCGCCGGAGGAGCCGTCGTGCACGGCGAGGTGCAGCACGGAGCCGGCGAGGCGCACGATGAGCTGGAAGCGGGTGCGGGCGTGGTCCAGCACGTTCGCGACGAGCTCCTCGACCACCAGGAGCGCGTCGTCCACGGTGTCCGCGGACAGCCCCCAGCCGGTCAGCAGCGTGCGCAACCGGCGCCGGATCTGCCCGGCGACCGTGGCCACCGGCTCATGGGTCGAGGTCATCGACCGTGGCGGGCACGCGGTGTCGACCATCGCCCGACGCCACCTCCCTGTGCCCCCGTGCCGCTCCGATGGCGATCGAGAACGACCGAACTACCCCTACTACCCGGATCGAACCAGCCCCACACGACCGTGAGATGACGGCCATCCCCGGTAGCGGAGAGTGACGTCAGAAGGACGTCAGGTGGATCGCGAACGCGACCACGTCGTCCCGGGACTCGGGGGCCAGGACCTCGACGGCGGTGTCGACCATCTCCGCAGGTGGCCGGCCGCTCAGCCCGGCGAGGAGGAGCCGCAACCGGTCGATGCGCTCGTCGACGTCGCAGCCGCGGCATTCGACGAGGCCGTCGGTGTAGAGGAACAGCGTGCTGCCAGGTTCGAGGACCTGGTCGTGGTCGCAGCGCGGCCCGGTGCGCAGCTCGGGGTAGCCGAACAGGATGTCGTGGCCCTCGAGCAGCATCGTGCTGCCGTCCGGGCACAGCAGCACCGGCGGCGGATGGCCGGCGTTCGACCAGGTCATCGACCACTGCCCGGTCCCCGTCCGGCGCAGGTGCGCCAGCACCGCGGTGCCCGTGGCCGCCAGCCCCAGCCCGGTCGTGGCCAGCTCCAGTGCGGTGAGGGCGTGCGACGGAGGCTCGCCCGGGTGGTCCCACCCGGCCTGCCGCAGCATCGCGCGGACCTGGCCCATCAGCGTCGCCGCCCGCAGCGTGTGGCCGACGACGTCGCCGACGCACACCGCGAGGATCTCGTCTTCGGGCCGCTGCGGGTCCGGGATGAACGCGGCGTCGTACCAGTCGCCGCCGACGTGCTCGCGGGAGTCGGCCGGGTGGTAGCGCGCCGCCATCTCCAGCCCGGGGACCTCGGGCAGGCTGGTGAGCATCGCCTGCTGCAGCTGGTGCGCGACCCCGGTCCGGTACTGCAGGCGCAGCGCCCGGTCCATCGCCTGCGCGGCGAAGCCCGCGAGCGTGGTGATCGTGAGCTGGTCCGGCGGCTCCAGCGGGTGCGGGGCGGCCCAGCCCAGCAGCAGGGTGCCCAGCGAGGTGTCGCCGTGCAGGAGCGGGGCCGCGACGACGGCGTGCAGGCCGTGGTCGCGCAGCCACTGTCGGTCGGGCTCGGGACGGTCGGCGTCGAAGTGCGGCCGGTCCGGGTACGCGCCGCCGCCGGTGTCGGCGGCCGCCGGCGCGGCGACGACGGGCGGGGCGGGATCGTCGGGCAACACCAGCACCGCGTACGACGGGGCGAGCTCGCTGGCGACGAGCTCACCGGCCCGGGCGCGCACGTCGTCCACCGTCACCGTGTCGGTGAAGGCCTCCGAGGCGTGCAGCAGCGTCCGGGCCCGCTCGACCGAGCGGTGCAGCTGCTCCTCGAGCTGGTCGCGCCGGGCGCGCTCCACCTGCGCCTCGTACCGGACCAGCCGTAGCCGCAGCTCCGTCGAGCAGGCGTCGGCGAGGTCGCGCAGGGCGGTCAGCTCGTCGTCGGTCCACTGCCGCGGCCGGATGTCGATGGCACAGAGCGACCCGAGGACATTGCCGGTCTCGTCGGTGAGCGGCATCCCGGCATAGGCGACGACGCCGAGGTCGTGGACGGCGCGGTTGTCGCGCAGCAGCGGGTGCTCGCGGGCGTCGGGGACGATCAGCGGCTCGGCCGAGGTGACGACGTACTGGCAGAACGAGTGGGTCAGCGGGGTCGACCGGGTCGAGGCCCAGGGCTCGGGCAGCCCGGCCATACCGGGGAAGACCTGCCGGTCCGGCTGCACGAGCGAGACCAGCGCGACGGGCGCACCGACCCACCGGCGCACCCGCTCGGCCAGGGCCTCCATCTGCGCGTCGGGGACCGCCGTGAGGCCGGACCGGGCGAGGGACAGCACGCGGGCCGGATCGCTCAGCAGCGCGCAGCGCGCCACATCCGCTGCCGGCTCGTCCGAGCCCGCCTTCACCGCGTGAACCGCGCTCAACTCCTCCCGGCTCCGACCACGACTGGCCCACGGTCCTCACCAGGAGGGACGTGGGGCCGGCGGTTGCGGTTGCCGGGTCGCGTCGACGTCTACCGTAGCTCCCGGGTGAACCCGGAACCGCCCGAAGACAGGGTGATCCTGCACCGACGTGTCGACGAGGTCCGACCCGTCAGCGGACGGCGATCCGGTCCAGCGTCGCCACGGCGGCGGGCGGCAGCACGACGTCCACCGCGGCGAGGTTCTCCCGCAGGTGGGCCACCGACGACGTCCCGGGGATGAGCAGCATCGTCGGCGAGCGTTGCAGCAGCCAGGAGAGCGCCAGCTGCCGCGGTGTCGCGCCGACCTGCGCCGCGACGTCGTCGAGCACCCCCGACTGGAGTGGCGAGAAGCCGCCTAGCGGGAAGTACGGGGTGAAGCAGCCACGACCGGTCGTGGCCGCGCCGGAAGCCGATCTTGGTGACGAGGTGCAGGTCGTCCGGGTAGGGGGTGCAGGGCCTCGCGGATGACCTCGTTGACCCTCACCGGACCGTAGAAGTCGCTGGTGTCGATGTGAGTGACGCCGGCGTCGACGGCCGCGCGCAGCACGGCGACGGCGGCGGCGCGGTCGCGCGGCGGACCCCAGACCCCGGGCCCGGCGGGCTGCATGGCGCCGTAGCCCAGCCGGCTCAGGGCCAGGCCGTCGGCGAGGGTGAGGCTTCCTCCAGGAGCGATCATGTCTTCCGCGATGCGCCGCCCCGGCGGATCGCGCGAGGGACCGTGCATCCTGGGACCGGCAGTACCCCTACCGTCAGTGGCTCAGCGCCGCGACCTGCCAGCGGCCCTCGCCCAGCAGCTCCAGCCGCTCCGAGTGGAACCGGTTGAGCGTGCTCCGGTGCCCGACGCTGACGATCACCATGTCCGGCAGCTCCTCGCGCAGCAGCGTGTAGAGCGTGTGCTCCATGCCCTCGTCCAGCGCGGAGGTGGCCTCGTCGAGGAACGCCACCCGCGGGCGGACGAGCAGCACGCGCGCGAAGCCCAGCCGCTGCTGCTCGCCGGGTGACAGGCGGCGGCTCCAGTCGGTCTCCTCGTCGAGCCGGTCGACGAGGTGCGGAAGCTGCACCTGCCGCAGCACCGCGGCGGCCCGGGCGTCGTCGATGCCGGCGGCCGGGCCGGGGTAGGCAAGCGCGGTGCGCAGGTTGCCCAGCGGGACGTAGGGCTGCTGGGACAGGAACAGCGCGTCGTCGCCGAGCGGGCGCCGCACCGTGCCGTCCGCGTAGGGCCACAGGTCGGCGAGGCTGCGCAGCAGGGTGGTCTTGCCGGCGCCCGACCGGCCCGTCACGAAGAGGCTGTCGCCAGCGGTCAGGTGCAGATCGAGGTCCTGGACCAGCACCTGGTCGTCGGGCAGCCGAACCGTCAGATGGCGCACGTCCAGGTCGTCGCCCGGCTCGAGGGTGACCGACGGCAGCGCCCGCGCGTCGGCGTCCGCGTCGAGCAGGCCGTTGAGCCGGATGAGGACGGCGCGGTAGCTCGCGAAGTTGTCGTAGGCGTTGCGGAAGAACGACAGGGAGTCGCTGACCTGGCCGAAGGCGGTGGCGGTCTGCGTCAGGTCGCCGAGGGTGATGGCACCGGAGAAGTACCGCGGCGCCTGGATGATGTAGGGCACGACCACCGCGGCCTGGCTCACCGACAGGTTGAAGCCGATGAACTTCAGGTTCCGGAAGACGAGGGCCCAGGCGTTGCCGATGACGGCGGAGAACCGCGTCGACAGGGTGGCCCGCTCGATCGGCTCGCCCCGGTGGAAGGCGATGCCCTCGGAGCTGTCCCGAAGCCGGACCAGCGCGTAGCGGAACGAGGCGCGGAAGAGCTCGTTCAGGAAGTCCAGCCGGATCAGCGGGCGGCCGATCCGGAAGGCGATCACGGTGGCGACGATGACGAAGAGGTACGCGACGAACGTCATCGCGCGGGGGAGCTCGACGCCGAGCAGGGCGAGCGGCCCGGACAGCTGCCACAGGATGATCGTGAACGACACCAGCGACACCAGCGCGCTGACGGCACCCGCCGCGAGCGTCACCGTCGTCGCCGGGAAGTTGGCGATGTCTTCCTGGATGCGCTGGTCCGGGTTGTCCACGGGAGCGCGGGTGAACCGGCCGCGGTGGTAGGCGGTGTCGCCGAGCCAGTCGTCGACGATGTGGTCGGTCAGCCACGACCACCACCGGATCACCAGCCGTTGCTGGACGTAGTACTCCACCAGCGTGATCACTACGTAGATCGTCGCGAGGACCCCGAAGATGGCGAGATAGCGGGTGAACGCCGTGGTGTCGAGCTGTTGCAGCGCGGTCAACAGGCCGTTGTTCGAGTAGGAGAGCAGCACGTTGAGCCGCACGAGGACGATCGTCAGCAGGAGCAGCAACCCGGCTGTGACCAGCGGCTGCCAACCCTCAGGGCCCCGCGGTGTGAAGTACGGGACGGACAGGCGAGCGAACTGCCGTCCCCACACCGTGGTGCGCGCCAGGAACCAGCCGATCAGGCCGCACCCCGCCGCGGAGGCGATCGTGACGCCGATGATCCACACGATGCTCGTGAACCACTCGGTCGACCAGTCCACAGCCACTGCGGCCTCCCACGTGCCGTTCCTGAGGTCGGAGCGCGCAGCCTAACGGGGGCGCTTCCGGCGAGCGGGAACGCGCTGCCGTCCGGCACTCCCGCCCGCACCGGGCGACGAAGCACCGGGCGACCCCCTACTGGTTCGACGTCCCTGCTGGTTCGACGTCCCTACTGGTTCGACGTCCCTACTGGTTCGACGTCCCTACTGGTTCGACGTCGACAGCATCCGTACCGACATCCGCGAGGGCCGCCGGCTTCGCGACGGCGGCGACCCGCGAGCCCCCACCGGGCAGGCCGAACCGGCGCGGGGGCGAGCGACCCGGCGGCCCGCCGGTGGGCGCGTCGTCCGACGGCTCGTACAGCAGCGGCGACCGACGGTGCTCACCACGCAGCGCGACGCGGTGTTCGCGGCCGTCTCCGCAGCGCACGATCGGTTCGGCAGGCTCGACGTCGTGGTCAACAACGCGGGCTACGGCCAGTTCGGGCTGATCGAGGAGATCAGCGAGGCCGAGGCGAGGGCGCAGTTCGAGACGAACGTCTTCGGCGCGCTGTGGGTCACCCAGGCCGCGCTGCCGATCCTGCGGGAGCAGGAGTCGGGCCACATCCTGCAGGTGTCGTCGATCGGCGGGATCAGCGCCTTCCCCAACATCGGGATCTACAACGCGTCCAAGTGGGCGCTCGAGGCGTTCAGCCAATCGCTGGCGCAGGAGGTGGCCGGCTTCGGGATCAAGGTGACCCTCATCGAGCCGGGCGGCTACGCCACGGACTGGGGCGGCTCGTCGGCCCAGCACGCCACGCCGCTGCCCGCCTACGAGGAGTTCCACGCGCAGGCCGCCGAGGCCCGCAAGGTGC
This sequence comes from uncultured Actinomycetota bacterium, assembly GCA_963720845.1. Lineage (GTDB taxonomy): Bacteria > Actinomycetota > Actinomycetes > Mycobacteriales > Pseudonocardiaceae > Pseudonocardia. The sequence goes on from CAVRHG010000055.1 coordinate 5,715, forward strand.
GGGTCGGCTCGCCGGGCGACCCGGTCGCTACCAGGGACGCCGTGCTGAAGATCGTGGACGCCGAGCACCCGCCGCTGCGGATCTTCTTCGGTGAGGCGCCGCTGAGGATCGCCACCAGGGACTACGAGTCGCGGCTCGCGGAGTGGCGGAAGTGGGAACCGGTGTCGGTCGAGGCGCAGGGCACGAAGGACTGGCGGTCAGAGCTCTTCACGGCGCCGGTCGAGGAAGGCGCGCTCGACCGCGTTGCGGGTGTGGGCGGCCGCCTCGGCGTAGGCCGCCGCCGCCTCGTCGGGCCGGTTCAGGCGGCGCAGCAGGGCGGCGCGGGTCGCGTGGAACAGGTGGTGTTCCCCGAGGGCGCCGCGCAGCGCGTCGACCAGCGGCAGCGCCGTTCCCGGTCCGGACAGCTCGGCGACCGCGACGGCGCGGTTCAGCGCGACCATCGGCGTCGGGGTGAGCGCGAGCAGGTGGTCGTAGAGCGCCACGACCTGGCGCCAGTCGGTCGGCGGTTCACTGTGCACCGCCTGTATCGCGGCCTGCACCTGGTACGGACCGGGCCGGCCGCGACGGAGACATCGCCGGACGAGGGTGCGCCCCTCCTCTGCCAGGTCGCCGTCCCAGTGGCTCGGGTCCTGCTCCGCGAGCGGGACCAGCGTGCCGTCCGGTGCCGTGCGGGCCGGCCGGCGCGACTCGACGAGCAGCATGAGCGCCAGCAGGCCGAGCACCTCGGGCTCGTCGGGCATCAGCTCGGCGAGCTGGCGGCCCAGCCGGATCCCCTCGGCGCACAGGTCGCCGCGGACGAGCGTGTCGCCCGCCGACGCGGTGTGGCCCTCGGTGAAGATCAGGTAGAGCACCGCGAGGACGGCAGGCAGCCGGTCCGGCAGGTCGGCCTCGTGCGGGACACGGTACGGGATCCGCGCTTTCCGGATCTTGTTCTTGGCCCGGACGACCCGCTGCCCGACCGTCGGCTCGGGGACGAGGAACAGGCGGGCGATCTCGGCCGTCGTGAGGCCGCCCAGCAGCCGCAGGGTCAGCGCGACCTGAGCGGGCGTCGCGAGGGCAGGGTGGCAGCAGGTGAAGATCAGGCGGAGCCGGTCGTCGCGCACGACACCCTCCTCCTCCGGCGCGTCCGGGGCGTGCAATGCGGCGGCCTCGGTGTGCCGGGAGTCGCGGGACGACTCGCGGCGGTGCCGGTCGATCGCCCGGTTGCGGGCCGTCGTGATGATCCAGCCGGTCGGGGACGGCGGCAGCCCGGTCTCGGGCCACCGCCGCACCGCCGCCTCGAAGGCCTCCTGTACCGCCTCCTCGGCGAGGTCGATGTCGCCGAGCAGGCGGACCAGGACGGCGACGGCGCGGCCGTACTCCTCGCGGAAGACCCGCGCGACGTCGCCCTGGCCGAGCCTCATGACCAGTGGAACGGCCGGACCTCGACGGGCAGCCCGGTCGCCCGTGTCCCCCTGCGGCCCCACTCCAGCGCGGCGTCCAGGTCGGGTGCGTCGACGATGCTGAGACCCCCTAGGTACTCCTTGGCCTCGGCGAACGGTCCGTCGGTCATCAGGACCTCGGCGCCGTGGAGACGGACGACGGTCGCGGTGTCCGGCGCCTCGAGGCCGCCGGAGAACACCCAGGCCCCGGCGTCGCGGAGCTCCTGGTGGTAGGCCTCCACGTTCTTCATGATGGCGTCCAGCTCCTCGGGCGCGGGTGGGGTGCCGTCGGCGGGGGTGTAGACGCTGAGCAGGTAGTGGGTCATCGGATCCTCCTGGGTCTGGGCCGTCGGTCCGGCCTTCACCACCTACACGAGCGGCATCCCGGCGGATCGACACACCCGCCGAAGGGGACTCTCTACCAAGGAAATTCTCGTCGCGGGCAACGAGTTCTGCGTGTTCCCGCGATCATGAGTGGGCGTATACCGGAGACATGACCGCCACACTGCGTCTCCCGACCGTCGACTCCGTCGCCGAGGCGGCAGTGGCCGTCGCCCCGCACGTCCGGCGGACACCGGTGCTGCGGGCCGAGGTCGACGGGCGGCCTCTGGTGCTCAAGCTCGAGCACCTGCAGCGCGGCGGGTCGTTCAAGCTGCGCGGTGCGGTCAACGCGCTGGCGGCGGGGCCGAGGCCGGTGCAGGTGGTCACCGCGTCGGGGGGCAACCACGGCATCGCGGTCGCCACCGCCGCCGCGTCGCTCGGCCTGCCCGCCACGGTGTACGTGCCGGTCACGGCGCCCGAGGGCAAGACCCGCCGGATCGAGTCCGCGGGGGCACGGCTCATCCGGCACGGAGCGACCTACGGCGAGGCCGCCGAGGCCGCGCTCGCCGAGGCGCGGGCACCCGGTGTGCGGTACGTGCCGGCTTACGACGACCCGGCCGTCGTCGCCGGGCAGGGCACCGCCACGGCCGAGGCGGTGGTCGACGCGCCGGACGTCGACGCGGTGGTGGTCGCGGCCGGTGGGGGCGGGCTCTCGGCCGGGGCAGTGCTCGGCGCGGGGGGCCGGACCGTGGTCGTCGTCGAGCCGGAGAACTGCTGCTGCGTGCACCGGGCGCTCGAGGCGGGACGGCCCGTCGACTCGGCGGTCGACTCGGTCGCGGCCTCGGCGCTGGGAGCGACGCGGGTGGGAGAGGTGCCGTTCGCGGTGCTGTCGTCGGCGGATGTGGTGTCCGTGCTCGTCACGGACGCGGAGCTGCTCGCCGCGCAGGACCGGCTCTGGGAGGAGTTCCGGCTGGCCGTCGAGCCCGCGGCCGCGGTGCCGTTCGCAGCCTGGCTGGCCGGGCGGGTGCCGGGTGAGCGCGCGTGCCTGGTGCTCTGCGGCGCCAATACGTGATCCACAGTTGCAATGACTAGAGTGACCAGGTGAGCAGGCCCTTCGACGCCGTCGAGATCGTCTTCAATCCGAACAGCACCGGCGACGCGAAGGAGCGGGCGCAGGAGCTGGCCGACGAGCTCGCCGAACGTGCCCCCGACCTGGCGGTGGAGCTGCGGCCGACCGAGCGTGCCGGCCACGGCCGGGAGATCGCCCGCGACGCAGCCCGGGCCGGCCGGCCGCTGGTGGTGTCGGTCAGCGGGGACGGCGGCTACAACGACGTCGTGAACGGCCTCATGGAGGCCGGCGGGGACACCGCCTACGCTGCGGTGCTCGCCGCGGGCAACGCCAACGACCACCGCCGCGTCACCCGGGAACGCCCGCTCGCGGAGGCGATCATCGAGGGCGACATGTCGCGGCTGGACCTGCTGAAGCTGACCACGGACGACGACCGCGAGGCCAGCTACGCGCACTCCTACATCGGGCTGGGCATCACCCCGACCGTGGCGCTGGAGCTGGAGAAGGGCGGCAAGGGGTCGATCAGGGAGATCATCTCCACGATCCGCACCTTCTCCCGGTTCCGCCCGTTCCAGATCGAGACGGACGCCGGCCGAGAGAGCTTCGACAGTGTCATCTTCGCCAACATCCGCGAGATGGCGAAGTTCGCGGTGCTCAGCGACGAGGGCACTCCGGACGACGGCGAGTTCGAGGTGATCGTGCTGCGGCACACCGCGAAGTGGCGGATCCTGGTGACCGCCGTGCGGGCGGCGATCCGCGGGCTGGGCCCGCAGCCGACGGCCCGCGAGTACCGCTTCAAGACCGTGGACCCGATGCCGGTCCAGATCGACGGCGAGGTGTCGGAGTTCGACCGCGGGGTGGCGGTGACGGTGCAGATCGTGCCGAGCGCACTGCGGACGGTCCGCTGACGGGCCTTACGGCGGCACCGGCGCCTCGGCGAGGGCGGCGATCGCGGCCAGGCGATCGTCCCACTGCTGTCGCGCTCGCCGACCCCCGAGCCGCCAGCCGGGTGAGCACCGACCGTCGTGTCGGGTCGGCCAGGGCGGCGAAGACGGGGCCCGGGTCGGCGAGGGTGGTCACGAGAAGTGCGCCACGACCGCTTCCAGCACCTGGCGCCAGCCGTCCACGTTGCGCTGGCGGTGCCACTCCTGCTTCTCCTCGGGACGGTCGAGCTTGGAGATCATCACGAAGGACCCGCCCGGCCGCAGTCGATCTCCGCTGTGTCCGCCCCGAACCAGCGTCCGACGTACTCCGCCCGCGTCAGCACCTCCCACACCCGCTCCGGCGGGGCGGCGATCTCGGTCTCCCGGACGATGCTGTCTTCCACCACGGCCACTACTCGACGCTCCATCATGTGCAAGCCGGGACTTTCACTAGGCGACCTGCAAGTCAAGCGTTGCTCCTCGGCCGGGCCAGGCGCAGCTCGTCGACCACCACCCGCACCCGCGGGTCGTCGCGCAGCTCCTCCAGGCTCTCGGGCAGGGGCAGCCGCCAGTTCGGGTACTGGTCGACTGTGCCCGGCAGGTTCGGCTGACGCACCTCGGCGATCACGTCGTACGGCGAGATCAGCACCAGCCGCGACCGGCTGCGGGCGAGCAGCGCGTGCATGGCGACCACGAGCTGGTCGTCACCCGGGTGGTCCCCGGAGACCAGGCCCTCCTCGCGCAGCAGCTCCACCAGCTCCAGGCGGTCGAGCGCGGCGCGCGCCCGCTCCGCGGTCGGGTCGTCGAGCAGGCTGAGCTCTTCCCGGACGCGCACGTGCTCGCCACACAGGAAGCCCGCCGCCGTCGGCAGGTCGTGGGTCGAGACCGTCGCGACCGACTCCGGGTTCCACCGGTCCGGCGGCAGCAGCGGGAACCCCGGCGAGTCGATGTCGCGGGTGAACCAGAGCACGGACGATCCGAGGATGTTGCGCTCCGCCAGCCCCTCGGTCACCTCCCGCTCCACCGTCCCGAGGTCCTCGCCGATCACCATCGCCCCGGCCCGCCACGCCTCCAGCGTCAGCACGGCGAGCATGACGTCGGAGTCGTAGTGCACGTAGGTGCCCCGGTCCGGCGACTCGCCCGGCGGCACCCACCACAGCCGCCACAGCCCGGCGACGTGGTCGATCCGCAGCCCGTCCGCGGCCCGCAGAGTGGCCTGCAGCAGGTCGCGGTAGGCGGCGTAACCGGTGGCATCCAGCCGGTCGGGGCGCCAGGGCGGCAGCCCCCAGTCCTGGCCCTGCTGGCTGAAGGCGTCCGGCGGGGCACCGGCGTGCACGCCCATCGCGAGGACGTCCTGCAGGGCCCAGCCGTCGGCGCCGTCCGGGTCGCAGCCGACGGCGATGTCGTGCACGACCCGCACCCCGACCTCCTGTGCCACGCCGCGCACCTCGGACAGCTGACGCTGCACCTGGTCCTGCAGCCACGCGTGGAACGCCACCCGCGGGGCCAGCTCGACGCGCGCGCGGTCGACGTCCGGTGCCGCGGGATGCCGCAGCCCTTCGGGCCACAGGGTCCACCGGCTCCCGTAGCGCTCGGCGAACGCGCAGAAGATCGCGAACTGCCACAGGTCGTCCGGTGCGCCGATGGGCTCGGGTCGCCCCGCCGAGTGCCACAGCAGCTCGCAGGCCGAGCGCTTGGCCGCCCACACCCGGTCGTGCTCGATCCGGTCGCCTGCGGTGTCGGGACGCAGGACGTCCACCTGGGCGCGCGTGTCGTCGTCGGCGGTGCGGTAGGCGTCCAGGTCGGTGACCCGCAGCACCAGCGGTGTCGCGAACCGCCTGCTCGACGGCGTGTAGGGCGACGCCTGCACCGGCGGCACCGGGGTGATGGCGTGCAGCGGGTTGAGCAGCACCGCCTCGGCGCCGTGCTCGCGTCCGGTCCACTCGACGAACTCGCGCAGGTCGCCGAGGTCGCCGATCCCCCACGAGCCACCCGAGTGCAGGGCGTAGAGCTGCAGCATCCAGCCCCACGACCGCGGCGTCTCCGGCAGCGTGGCCGGCGCCACGACCACCGTGACCTCGCGGCCGAGCTGCTCGTCGACCAGTTCGAGGCGGTAGTAGCCCGGCTCCAGGTCGTCGGGCAGCTCGGTGACGTCGGTCCGGGTGCCCTCGGCGTCGATCAGCACGCCGGGACCGGGCAGCGGCCGGACCGCGCCGACCCGGTGTCCGATCGTGCCCGGCAGGGCACCCAGCGCCGCCTTCTCGCGGGCGAGGGCCAGTGCCGCCGTCCGCGCCTCCGGTTCGGCCGCATCGACGTCGAGAAGCCCGAGGATCCGGACGACGACGTCCTCATCGACCTCGACGATCTTGCGTTGACCGTCGCGGTAGGACGTGGCGACGCCGTGCGCGGCCGCCAGCTCGATCAGGTCGGAGTCCACGGCCCGATCGTTCCTGGTCGACCGAGTCACGGCGCGACGGGGTGCGGGAGATCTCTCAGAGCGCGTTGCGGAACCGGGGCCCGGGGGCGTCGCGACACCCGCTCAGACGACCACCACGTTGTCCGCGCCGTCGCGGTGCTCCACGTCGGGGTCGTTGAACCACGTGCCGTTCTCGCCCAGGTAGCGAAAGCGGAACCGGGTCCCGCGCGGCACGGTCACCGTCGCCGACCGGGTGCCGTTGGCCCGCTTGCGCAGCTCGTGGCTGCCCGGGATCCACTCATTGAAGTCGCCGACGACACTGCAGCGCCCCGCGGAGCCCTCCAATGGCAGCGCGAAGGTCACCTTGACGCGGTCGGCGGAACGGGACATACGGATCACGGGCGTCTCCCTGAGACTCGGAGGCTTGTTGTTCACCTGTGGGTCGGCTCCGTGTCTCGCTCCGGCGCCGACCCACAGGACATGCGTTGGCGGGCCCAGGATGGACGGGTGCGTGGCTTGATCGGAAGTCGGCACGCCGAGACGGCCTCCGCCCAACATCACATCCCCTAATCGGTGACCGGGCTTGACATCTCTTGTTGACCAGCGCAAACACGCCGACTCGCCACAGGTGGGTTACGCCCGACCGGGTGCTACGGTCACCGCGACGGGCCACGGCGGCCCGATGCGCTCCCCGGGCATCCCGTCGGCCGGTTCCGGCCGGGTGAACACGTGGGGTGGCGCGTGTTCGTTTCGTCCGGGGTGGGCAAGGAGTGAGCGAGCTTGCGAGCGAACCGGTGTTACAGCGCCTTCGCGAAGCGCCCGACCGAGCGCAGCGAGGAAGAGCGAGAAGCGAGCTTGCGAGCGAACCGGTGTCACAGCGCCTCCGCGCTGAGTCGGATTCCTTGGGGCCCGACCGAGCTCAGCGGGGGAGAGCGATGAGCGCGCTGACCACCGTGATCCTGGTCGGGCTGATCGTCGTCCTGCTCGCCGCGGCGGCGTACGTCGGCATGCTCCTCCTGCGTCGCACGCGCTCCGCGCCGGTCGCATCGGAATCCGAGGGCGCACGCCCGCGGACGGTCGCCGACCTGGTCCGGCGCCGGACCGACCCGGCGGACGACCTGTCCGGCCCGGAGCTGTTCGCCCCGGTCGTGCCACGTCAGGACGGCATCGCGGTGCCGGACGTGCCCGAGGCTCCGGAAGCGGCTCCCCCCGCGCCGGCGTCCCCCCAGCCGGTGACGCCCGCAGGTGGCATCGAGGTCGGTGACGCCCCGTGGCGGCGCGCCGCCCGGATGACGGGTGCCGAGCCGGGCGGAGCGTGGGAGACCGCGCCGCTCCCGGTCGTCGCCGAGGCCGGCGCGAACGAGTCGCCGGTCGGAGCGCGGCAGGCCGCGCGGGTCGCGCCCGAGGTCCGGACCGACGAGATGCCGGCGGCGGCGCCGAGAACGGGCGCGCCGACCGCTACCTCGCCGTCCGTCGTGATCGTGTCCCGGGCCGCCGCCCCGGTGGCTCCGGTCACGCCCTCATCGCCGTGGACGGAGTCCGAGCCGGCCCCGCCCGGGCCGGAGGGGCCGGCCCTCGGCGCACCGGCGCCCGAATCGGGCGACGACGCGGCGTCCGCCGAATCCGTCTCTGCCGTGCATACTGCGGACGACGACGCCCCGCCGGCTGATCACGCGAGCCCGGCCCAGGCCGACCCCGACACGGCCGCGGAGCGTACGCCGGCGGCGGAACCGGCCGCGCCGGTCTCCCGCCCGCTGAGCGACCCGGACCTCACCCCGCTCATGGGTATCCCGATCATCCGGCCGGTCGCGGTCGACGCGGTCCCAGTACCGGTACGGGTCCCGGTCGCCGTCCCCGAGACGCTCCCGGAGCCCGCGGTGCCCGACGCCCCGCCGGTCGTCGAGTTCCCGGCCCCCTTGCCGCGCGTCACCGACACTCTCGTGGCGGACGACGACGTGGTCTTCCTCCAGCAGTCGACCCCGACCGGGACGTTCCCGGTCGTCGCGCCGGAGACCGTCTCCGGCAGTCCGCAGCCCGTGTGGTTCCGGGTGGTCCGCCGCGACGGTGAGCCGGTGCCCGCCGCCGTCGTCGCCTTGCTCGACGGCCACGGCCGGGAGGTCGACACCGCCAAGACCGCCGTCGACGGCGGGGGAGAGCTGCACAGCCCGCACGCCGGCCGGTTCCTGATGATCGTCAGCGCGGACGGCTACCAGCCGCGCGCGGTCATCCTCACCGTCGACAACCAGCCGGTCGAGTTGGCAATGCTGTTGCCCCGGTCGGCCGTGGTCGGTGGCACGGTGCGCTCCGGAGGTGAGCCGGTCCGCGACGCCCGGGTCGCCGTCCGGCAGGACCACGACGCCGTCGACGAGGCCCTCACGGGCGGCGACGGCCGCTACCGGTTCGACGACCTCGCCGAGGGCACCTACACCGTGGCCGTGTCGGGTGCCTCCGGGTCCGCCGTGGCGCGGTTGAGCCTCGCCGAGGGCGCAGAGATGGACGTGGATCTGGACCTCGGGGGGCCGGATCACGCAGGCTGACCGCATGGAGCACGTCGCCGGGCGGCTCGCCGGCGTCGAGGGTGTCGAGCTCTACTGGCAGGGGTGGCTGCCTGGCGGCGGCGCGCGCGGGGTGCTGTTGATCTGCCCCGGGATGGGGGAGCACTCCGGTCGCTACAAGACGGTCGTCGACACGCTGGTGCCCGACGGCTGGGCCGTGTACGGGATGGATCACCGCGGCCACGGACGCTCTGCCGGGACCCGCGTGCACGTGCGACACTACGCGGACTTCCTCGCAGACTTCGACACGTTCCGGTGCGCCGTCGCCGCACGTCATCCGGGGCTGCGCCCGTTCCTGCTCGGGCACAGCATGGGCGGCCAGATCGCGCTTGCCTATGCGCTGGACCACCAGGCCGACCTCGCCGGTCTGGTGCTGTCCGCACCGGCGCTGCAGGCCCCGCCGGTGTCTCGCGCGACGCGGGCGGCGGTGTCCCTGCTCGCCCGGGTGGCGCCGACGATGCGCCGGTCCGTCGTCGACCTCTCGACGATCAGCCGCGACGAGGCCGTCGTCGCCGACTACCGGGCCGACGCGCTGGTCCACCAGGGACATCCCACGATCTCGCTCTCCCTGGCCATGCTGGACCAGATGACGCTGCTCGCGGCGCGTGCCCGCGACCTGCAGATCCCCCTACTTGGTGCAGCACGGCACCGCGGACCGGATCTGCCACATCGACGGCAGCCGCGCGCTGGAGCAGGCGGTGGGCACCGACGACCTCACCGTGCGCTGGTACGACGGGCTCTGGCACGAGATCTACCACGAGCCCGACCGCGCGCGGCCGCTCGGGGACCTGCGGGAGTGGCTCTCGACGCGCGCCGCTGAGCGTGGAGTGACGAGCTGTCCGGACATCTCGGGCGCTGGTCGATCTCTGGGAGGGATTGGGCACGGCACCGGGTGATGTGGTCACATCTGTCCGTGCGGGCCGCCATCCTCGGGGAGATCTGGGGAACGCGGCGTGCCCACCACTTCGACCGGTGCTGTCGTCCGAGCTGACTTCTCGCGTCCCGCTCGGCCCCACGACACTTCTCGGAGTCCCCCGTGCTGCTGCACGCCCCTCGCCCTGCCCGCACCCGTTCCGGCACTGCCCCGACCCCGCTGGGGCTGCACGACCTGTCCGAGCTCACCCGCAGCATCGCCGAGCAGGTGCGCACCGGAGCCCACGACGTCGTCCTCGACCCGCAACAGCGCTGGTACCGGCGCCTCTACGCCGACCCGTTCGTCGACGTCTGGCTGATCAGCTGGGCCGTCGAGCAAGCCACCGAGATGCACGACCACGCGGGCTTACTGGGCGCGCTGACCGTCGTCGCAGGTGTGCTGCAGGAGCAGCGCTGGGTGCCGGCCGAGCGTGGCCTGCGCACCCGACGGCTGCGGGCAGGCAAGGGCGCGACCTTCGCGCTGGGCCACGTGCACGACGTCATCAACAGCGAACCGCGGCACGCCGTCAGCGTGCACGCATATTCTCCACCGCTGACCGCGATGTCGTACTACGCCGTGGACGCGGCGGGCGACCTGCGCCGCACCCGCACGGTGCTCACCACAGGAGGCTCGGCTTGATGAGGACTTGGGCATGACACCCTCTGTGTCAACCCCAGCTGGTCGCCTTCGTTGTGGTCGGGTTCGCGGTGGCCGCGTGTACGGCCCGGCCCCCCACGCGTCAAGGACGCTGCGCGCCCCTGCGGGGCCGGCTGCGCCGGTCCTGGACCCGCGGGCCCCTGCCGGTCCTGGGCAGCGCGAAGTCGCGGGCAGGGCGGTGCCCTGCCCGCTGGGAGGCGGCCATCGCGGTGCTCGGGTCGCGGTGGGTCGCTGCTCAGGCGGCCGTCTGGTGCTTGGCGAGCTCGGCGGCATTGCCGTGTCGGACGGGGTCGTAGGGCACACCGTCGACCCAGCAGCGGTAGATCACCCGGATCCAGGCGCGAGCCAGTACCCGCACGGCGTGGGGGTGGTCATGGCCGCGGGCCAGCGCATCGGTGTAGATCTTCGCCGCCCACGGGCTGGCGTGGCGGCTGTTGTCGGCGAAGCAGGTGATCGCTTTGCGGAAGCGGGTGCTGCAGGCCCAGCGGAAGTGCACGGCGCGGTGCTTGCCGGACTGGGTGGTCACCGGGCAGGCTCCGGCGAGGGCCGCGATGGCGTCCGGGCCGTCGTAGGCTTGCCGGGAGTCGCCCCACTCGGCGAGTACCTGGGCGGCGTTGATCCGACCCGACCTTGGCAGCGACGTGAAGATCTCGGCGTCCGGGTGCTCCCCGAGGTGGGCGACCACGGACCGGTCGAGGTCCTTGCGGGCGGTGCCGAGCGCGGTCAGGACCGCGACCAGGGCCAGCACGGCGTCACGTACGGCCTCGACGAGGGGCTCGTCGGTCGTGCCGGCGGGTGCGGCGCGCAGCCGGGCCAGCAGCTCGGCCGGGGTGCGCCGCCCGCTGTAGCCGTGCTTGGTGCAGAACGCGCGCATCCGCTTCTCGCCCAGCCGCTGAGCGTGCGCGGCGGTGGGGTAGCGGGTCAGGAATGCCAGCGCGATCGGCGACTCGACGTCGGCGAAGATCTCCTTGGCGCCGGGCCAGTGTGCGTCCAGCAGCGCGGACAGCTGGTTGGTCGCCGCGGTGCGCATCTCGACGATGTCGTCGCGGGTGCGGACCACGGTGCGCAGCGCCTTGGTCTCGGCGGTGTAGGGGGTCGCGGGGCGCAGCCGGTGCGCGCGCAGCCGCAGGTACTCCGCGATCACCGCGGCGTCCCCGGCATCGGACTTCGCGCCGGAGAGGACTTCACCCTCGCGCCAGGTCTTGATCGCGTTCGGGCTGACCGGCACCACCGGATGCCCGGCCTGCAGCAGCGCATCGACCAGCCGCCCGTCCGGGCGTTCGATCCCCACCGGCACCTCAGCGCGATCGGGGTCGAGCCGGCCCAGCCGGGTCAGCAGCTCGGCGAAGCCCTCGGCGGTGTGCGCGATGGTGAACTCGACGGTGATCTTCCCAGCTCCGTCGAGGACACACACCGCATGCGTCTCGGCGGCCCAGTCGACACCGATGTAGAACCGGCATTCGGTCAGGAACATCAGAACTCCTCACAGTGGCAGCGACGACCCGGCGAGGAGGCCGATCACCGGGCGGTCACTGACTGGCGCTCTGCGGCGCGTCCCTCTGTCGCCGGTCCGCGGCCCCGCAAGAACCGGGGGCGGCGGTGTCATGCGGGCCCTCAACGGGCGACCACCACGGGCCGTCACCCCGGCTCTCGCCGGATCCCAACAACGAGCACCGTGCCGGTGCCCACAAGAAGGGTCCACCAGTGACCACGGTGGACGACCTGCTCGCCGCGGCCCGCGCCCGGCTGGACCGGGTGTCCCCGTCCGAGGTAGCGAAGCTGGCCGCCGACGGCGCGCTGCTCGTCGACACCCGCCCGCAGTGGCAGCGCGACGACGAGGGCGCGCTGCCCGGCGCGCTGGTGATCGAGCGCAACCACCTGGAGTGGCGGCTGGACCCGGCCAGCGACGCCGACATCCCGCAGGCGACCGGCCAGGCCGTCACGTGGATCGTGTTCTGCTCGGAGGGCTACAGCTCGAGCCTCGCCGCGGCGTCGCTCCAGGACCTGGGTCTGCGCAACGCGACGGACCTGGACGGCGGCTTCCGCGCGTGGAAGGCGGCGGGGCTCCCGATCGCGTAGGCCGCCCGAACCACGGGTGAAAGGCGCGTCATCGCTGTCGCTGCATGATCGGACAGCAATGACGCGCCTCTGACTTGCACAGCTTGTCCTCTTCAGAGGCCGAGGTGCAGGCGCAGGGCCGCGTCCACGTCGGCCATGAGGCGAGGAGGTACGGCGCCCACGCGGCGCCCGATCCGTTCGACGGCGATCGAGTGCACCTGCTCGGCCTGCACCTTCGAGTCACGCGGTAGGTCGGTGTCCACGGCTCGCAACAGCACCTGGAACGCGTAGACGCGCTCGGTGTTCGAGGTCAGGGGAAGGACCGTCACGATGCCACGGCCCAGGCGATCGGCCGTCGCATTGGCTCCGTCGTTGCTGACGATCACAGCCGGCCGGGTCTTGTTCGCCTCGGCGCCACGGGCCGGCTCGAACTCGACGAGCCGCACCTCACCTCGCCGCATCCAGGCCGTCCACCGAAGCCTGGTCCCATGCGGCGTTGTCGTCGTCGGCCGCCCATTCGGCCCATGCAGCGGCGTAGTCGGCTCCGAGCCGCCGCTCCCGGAGCAGTGCGAGTGCCTCGTGCAGCACGCCAGAGCGTGAGGGGATGCCGTGGACGCGCGCGTACTCGTCGAGGAACGCCACGTCGGCGTCCGACAGACTCACGCTGAGTTTCACACCACTAAATGCTACCCGTGTTGCTACTTCGGTAGCTACCGCGGCAGCTCGTCCAGTGCCTTCTGGATCCGCTTCACCGATACCGGGTACCGGGTCCGCATCGGGTGCGCGTAGAGGGCCACCCTCAGCTCCTCGATCATCCAGCGGATCTCCTGCAGCTCCGGCGGCGGCTCGACGCCCACGGGCAGCGCCGCCAGTTCGGCCGCGTACTCGTCGGCGACCGTCCGGACCTCGGCCGTCCACCGTGCGTCGCGGACCGGATCGGCGCGCAGCTTGTCGATCCGCAGCTCGGCGGCCTGCAGGTAGCGGGCGAGGTCACCGAGCCGAGGGGTGCCCGCTGCGGTGACGAACCCGGGGGCGACCATGGCGTCCACCTGCGCGGTGAGGTCGCGCCGGGCCGCGACCAGCACCGGGGTGGTGAGCTCGGCGATCCGCGCCTGCACCCGGTGCCAGGCCGTGAGTACGGCTCGGACGGCATCGAGCACGCGCACCGTCGTCGACTCCAGCTTCGCCCGGGTGACGGCACGCAGCTTCGCGTACGCCGCCTCGTCCCATGCCGGACCGCCCGCGGCGGTGATCAGCGCGTCCACCGACGCCGTCACGCAGTCGTCGAGCAGCGTGTCGAGGGAGCCGTGGGGGGTCCGGGACAGGGCCAGCCGCGCGGCGTTGTCCAGGTTCCTGACGACGGTGCGGGCCGGCGACGGGGTCTCGAGCAGCAGAAGCCGCCGGATGCCGCGCCGGTGCGCCGGATCGCGTTCGGCCGCCGTCGGGAAGACGCGCACGTCCACCGACGTGCCGCGGTCGACGAGCCCGGGGTAGCCGGTGACCACGTGCGGGCCACGCCGGACGCCGATCTCCCGCGGGAGGGAGCCGATTGACCACGTGGTCAGGCCGGTCGCCTCGATGCCGGCACCGGCCGTGGCAAGCTCCGCGCGAACCTTCGGCGCCAGCTCGTGCCGGAGCTTCTCCAGGTCCGTGCCGCGCGCGACCTCGCGGCCGCGCTCGTCGATCACGCGGAACGTGACCGTCAGGTGCTCGGGCAGCCGATCGAGTTCCCACGCGTCGCGCGGGATCGTGACGTTGCGCATCCGGCCCAGCTCGCGCTCCAGCCCGTCGAGCAGCGGCTCCGAGCCGGCCTGCAGCCGGGTGAGCACTGCCCGGGCGTGGTCCGGCGCGGGGGCGAACAGCCGGCGCAGCTGCTTCGGCAGCGTCTTGATCAGCGCGGTGACCAGCTCCTCACGCAGCCCGGGCACCTGCCACGTGAACGGCGTGGGGTCGACCTGGTGCAGCGCGGCGACCGGCACGTCGACGGTGATCCCGTCGGTCTCCTTACCGGGCTCGAACGCGTACGACAGCGGGAGCGTGAGGCCGCCGGCCTCGACGGCGTCGGGGTACGCGTCCGGTCGGATCTCGGCGGCTGCGGCTGTCGTCAGGAACTCGTGCGTGAGGTCGAGGAGGTCCGGGTGCCGGCGGCGCTCACGCTTCCACCACGCGTCGAAGTGCCGCCCGGAGACGACCTCGGCGGGCACTCGCGCCTCGTAGAAGGCGAAGAGCGTGTCCTCGTCGACCACCAGGTCGCGCCGCCGCGTCCGCGTCTCCAGCTCCTCGACGTCGTCGAGCAGCGCACGGTTCGCGGCGAAGAAGGCATGGCGGGTGTCCCAGTCGCCCTCCACCAGGGCGTGCCGCAGGAACAGCTCGCGGGCCTGCTCCGGGTCGATCCGGCCAAGGTCGACGGTGCGGCCGACCACGATCGGGACGCCGTGCAACGTCACGCGCTCGGTCGCGACGGCCCCGGCGCGCTTGCGCGACCAGTGCGGCTCGGAGTACGTGCGCTTGACAAGGTGCTCCGCGAGCGGCTCGACCCACTCCGGCTGGATCTTCGCGATGGTCCGGGCCCACAGCCGGGAGGTCTCCACCAGCTCGGCGGCCATCACCCAGCGCGGAGGCTTCTTCGCCAGCGGCGAGCCTGGGAAGATCATGAATTTGGCGCCCCGGGCGCCGAGGAACTCGCGTGTCTCCGCCTCGCGCAGGCCCACCTGGCTGAGCAGGCCGGAGAGCACCGCGACGTGGATGCGGTCCGGGCCCGCCGGGACGTCGTTGAGCGTCATCCCCGCGTTGCGCGCGGCCGACCGCAGCTGACCGTGCAGGTCCTGCCACTCGCGGATGCGCAGGAAGTGGAGGAACTCCTCGCGCAGCAGCTTGCGGAACCGGTTGCCGGTGAGCGCGTCTCGCTTCTCCTGGACGTACTCCCAGAGCTTGAGGAACGCGACGAAGTCCGAGCCGTCCTGATCGAACCGCGCGTGCTTGGCGTCCGCCGCCTGCCGCTGCTCTGCCGGGCGTTCCCGCGGGTCCTGGACCGACAGCGCCGCGGTGATGACCAGCACCTCGCGCAAGCAACCGGTGCGGTCGGCCTCGACGAGCATGCGGCCCAGGCGCGGGTCGACGGGCAGGGACGCCAGGGCCCGGCCGACGGCCGTGAGCGTGCGCTGGCCGTGTTCGAGCGCGCCGAGCTCGTTGAGCAGGGCCAGGCCGTCTCCGACGGCGCGCAGGTCGGGCTTGTCGACGAACGGGAACGCGGCGAGATCGCCCAGGTCCAGCGCGATCATCTGTAGGATCACCGACGCGAGGTTGGTGCGCAGGATCTCGGGGTCGGTGAACTCCGGCCGCGCGTCGAAGTCGTCCTCGGCGTACAGGCGAATGCAGATGCCGTCCGCGACGCGCCCGCACCGGCCCGCGCGCTGGTTCGCGCTGGCCTGCGAGACCTTCTCGATCGGCAGCCGCTGCACCTTGAGCCGCCGGGAGTAGCGGGAGACGCGGGCGAGGCCGGTGTCGACGACGTAGCGGATGCCCGGCACGGTCAGCGACGTCTCGGCGACGTTCGTGGCGAGCACGATCCGGCTACCGGGGTGCGCGGCGAAGACGCGGTGCTGCTCGGCGGTCGAGAGCCGGGCGTAGAGCGGGAGGATCTCGGTGTTCCGGAAGTTCCGCTTGGCGAGCCCGTCCGCGGTGTCGCGGATCTCCCGCTCGCCGGGGAGGAACACCAGGACGTCGCCCGGGCCCCCTCGCGCTGCAGCTCGGCGACCGCGTCGCCGATGGCCTCGATCTCGTCGCGGTCCGGGTCCGAGTCGGGGTCGTCGGGGTCGACGACGGGCCGGTAGCGGACCTCGACGGGGTACGACCGGCCGCTCACCTCGACCACGGGAGCGTCGAAGTGCGCGGCGAACCGCTCCGTGTCGATCGTCGCCGAGGTGATGACGACCTTGAGGTCGGGGCGGCGAGGGAGGAGTTGCGTGAGGTAGCCGAGGATGAAGTCGATGTTGAGGCTGCGCTCGTGCGCCTCATCGATGATCAGCGTGTCGTACCGCGAGAGGGTGCGGTCGCCGGCCAGCTCGGCCAGCAGGATGCCGTCGGTCATGAGCTTGACCAGGGTGTTCTCGCCGACCTGGTCGGTGAACCGGACCTTGTACCCGACGACGTCGCCCAGCTCGGTGCCCAGCTCCTCGGCGATCCGGTCCGCGACCGTGCGCGCGGCCAGCCGCCGCGGCTGGGTGTGCCCGATCATGCCGGTGACGCCGCGGCCCAGGTCGAGACAGATCTTGGGGATCTGCGTGGTCTTCCCGGAGCCGGTCTCGCCGGCGACGATCACGACCTGGTGGTCGCGGATCGCGGCGGCGATGTCGTCGCGGCGGGCAGTGACGGGCAGGGCGGGGGGATAGGTGACGCGCGGGACGGCGGCACGCCGGGCCGCCAGCCGGGCCTCGGCGGTGTCGACCGCGGCGATCAGGGTGGTGAGCGCCCCGGTGCGGTCGGCGCGCATGCGCTGTGATTCCATCGCGGAGCCCCCGCCTGGCGGCGTGGGCTTCGCGGACATACGTAGGGCCGCGTCGAGGCGGCGGCGCAGGCGATGGACGTCGTGCAGGCCCAGCGCGGCGATCCGCTCGCGCAGAGCCGGCACGTCGACCTGGATTGCATCGACATGGACGGAGGGGGCGGCGCCGCCGGCCGGGTCGACAGCGGCGCCGCCCGGGGCGGCGCTGTCGGGGGTCGCGCCGCCCGGGGAGGGCTGTGACTTCACCGAGGAGCCCCCGCCTGACGGCGTCGGCTCCTCGGACATGCAAGGGGCGTCGGCGGCGGGAACGCCGGACGCGGCCTGGCTCGGGGTGTCCTGACCTATGCGCCCCCGGCCGCCGCGGCGCCGTGACCTCACCGAGGAGCCCCCGCCTGGCGGCGTCGACTCCTCGGACAAGCGTTGGCTCGGGCGACGCGGGGCACCGTCGGTCGGGGTGGTGGGCCCGGTGCGGCGGTCGTCGTCGGGGCGCGCGCGAGCGGCGGGGGAGGTCATCGGAAGCGCAGTGTGCAGGGTCGGTCGCTATACGGAACGCAGGCTGGGCGTGATCTCGTCGGCGACGGGATCGTCCGCGGCGGGATGTTCGACCAGCGCGAGCACGCGGTTGGCCAGGAACCGCGCGGTCCGGACCGTCGACCCGCCCCGTGTGACTTCGCTGACCTCGACGACCCCGCGGCCGTGCGTGACGTTGACGCGACGTCCGGCGCGGGTGGCCGTCACCTCGTATGTGCGTGTCGTCCCGCTGCCGGCATCGATGACGATCTCGACGCGGTCGCCCTTCATGACATGTCTCCGCTGGTAGAAGGAAAGATGTCCGGACCGAGCGCTGGTCGCCTCGCGGCGAGTGGCACGACACGGTTCCAGCCGAACGGTAATCCGTGAAGGCGCTTGATATGTGAGACCCGGGGACACAGGTCGCCCGGCCCGGACGTCTCCTTCAACCACCGCCATCCGAGGAACATTCCCCGGGGGGAGGCGTCCGAGCCGAGCGCTGGTCGCCTCGCGGCGCCAGGCACAACACGGCTCCAGCCGAACGGTATTCCGTGCAGGCTCTTCAATACTGAGACCCGGGGACACAGATCGCCCGGCTCGGACAGGTTGCTCAACGAGCGAGGGTGCCCGGATGTTCCCGGCGGGGCGACCGGGGATGCCGACGAACCCGTTCGCAGTGGTGAAGGGATGTGCGGTTCCGCCCTGCGGTCGCCTGTCCAGACCCTAGAACTGCTCCCGATACCGGGCGGACTGCCCGGCCTGAGGACGGGAGCACGTGATGAGGAGAAACGCGCTGCGCGCGGGCACTGTGGTGGTTGCGGTCGTGGTGAGCCTCATCGCGACAGCTCTGGCGGCTGGCACAGCATCGGCGATGGAGCCGTGCCGGCTGAACATGGTGTGGGCCGGCAGGGTCGGCGAGGTCAACGCCAGCCTCACCCCGAACGGCTTCGTCCCATGGGGGGCGAGGAGCTACGTTGACAGTGGCGGCCTGTGGCTGGCGTTCGTCCTGGTCGGCAGACGCACCGTCGACCGCAAGGAACAGGGCTATCCGCCTCACGGTAGCGTCAACCCGAAGGATCTCCGCTCAGGGCAGGTCCTCAGGTTCCTCGTCTACCACGTCGATACCAACGGCAATAAGAGCGTGAGCAGGCCAGATGCTGCGTGTCTCCTCCCATGACCTCGCCGAGGCGCTCGCACGTCGGCTCGACGACGTGGCGCCGGCGGGGGTCACGGTACGTGCACAGGCCTCAGATCTGGCGGTTCTGCACGCAGGCCGCGTGGTCGGGATTTCGGGAGCTCCGGCCATCCTCGAGACCGTCGAGGCACTCCAGGAGCCCGCCGAGAACCTGGAGACGGCCGTCCGCGCCGCGCTCAGTTCCGTACAGGACTACATCGCCGACGCCACGACCGAACCTTGGCCGGGGACCGGCGGGAGGCAGCCGAACCCTGACGCCAGAGTCGAGGCAAACACGGTGTCGATGTGGTTCGGGCCCGAAAACGCACCCGTCCTCCGACTCCCGCCGATAGATCTAACCGCGCCTGCCTGAGTGCGCGAGGCGTCGCTCCTACAGCGCCGCCAGTACCCGGTCCGTGAAGGGCGGCCACGCCTCGATCGCCCACGGACCGAAGTCGCGGTCGGTCAGCGCAATACAGGCCGCCCCCGCCTCCGGGTCCACCCACAGGAACGTGCCCGACTGCCCGAAGTGCCCGAACGTCCGT
>CAVRHG010000056.1:0-91566 GCA_963720845.1 uncultured Actinomycetota bacterium
CAACCTCACCGGGAACGCCCGCATGATCTTCTCGCTCTCAGGTCGATAGTCGGCTACGACTACCAGCCACGAGCACGACACCCACGGAGAACCACCGCACCACCGGGAAGATCACCCGGATCGAGCGACGTCACGCACCAGGTCGGCCGCCCCCGGAGAACGGATGTGGTGGAGCACCTCGATGTGCCAGTGGCCGCGGATGATATCGGCGAGTTCGGCGGGTCCGGCCTGGTCGGGGGGCAGGCTGGTGATGCCGAGGATGGCGGCGGCGGTCATGGTGCCGTCGGGGAAGTGTCGGTAGCGCTCGATCAGGAAGGCCTGTCGGGCGCCGGGGAAGCGGACCCGGTGGTGTGCATGGGCGGGGTCATCGAGGTCGATGACCTTCAGGACGCGCACGTCGCGGCGGCCGTGTCCGTTGTCCTGCTCGGTGTGGCCGACCTCGGTGGTGGTCCAGGGCAGTTCGTCGAGCGCAGCGTAGAGCTTGGGCTGGTTGCCTTTCGCGATGAGCACGTAGTGGCCGTCGTGTTCGCGCAGGTAGCGGGCGTGATCGCGTTGGGTGTGGAGTGCGTCGGCGGTCACGATGACGCCGCGGAGCTTTCCGGGCGCGGGGTCTGCACCATTGGTCGCGGCATCGGTGCCGGTGTTGCTGGGGCTGGGGCCGCCGGCGCCGCCGCTGCTGTCGTCGGGGCCGCTGGCGCCGCTGCTGTCGTCGGGGCCGCTGGCGCCGCTGCTGTCGTCGGGGCCGCTGGCGCCGCTGCTGTCGTCGGGGTCGTCGGGGTCTGGGGGGTCGTCGGGGTTGTGGGGTGGGTTGGGTGGTGTGTGGTCTCGCTCGGCGATCTGGTCGAGTAGTGGGACGAACCCGCTGAGCTCGTTGGTCTTGGAGTCGACGGGGTGTTGGGCGATGACGGTGGCCTCGTCGTGGACCAGGGCGGCGAACAGGTGCAGCTGGTTGCCGTCGGTGTCGCGGGCGCCGCGGACGGTCTTGCCGTCCAGGGCGAGCACCAGGGCGGTGAACTGGCCGGTCGACAGGCGCCCGGCGCTGACCTGGGCGTGCAGCCATCCGGTGACCGCGGTGTCCAGGGCGTGGGCGTCGACCGAGCGGATCGCCCGGCGCAGGGTCTGGTAGGACGGGGCCAGGTAGGTGCCGGTGCGTTTGTTGCGCCGGACCCCGAGGGTGGCCAGGGCGGGCTGGGTCAGGGTGCGGGCGTACTGGGCGATCGCGCTGGTGGAGTTCGCCCCCGAGAGCACCGCTGCGGTGGCGACCGCGAGCAGCGCCGCCAGGTCGTGGCGGATGCCGCGGGCCTGGCGGTGCTCGGGCACCTGACCCAGCACCGCCAGCAGCCCGCCGGGCCCGTCGACATCCAGGGTGTTCATGTCCACAACGGGCCTGCCTCGGTGGGGATGGATGAGGGGGGAGTCGAACGCGGCGGCCAGCACGGTGAGGCCGTGGCGGTGCAGCGGGCGCAGCCAGTACACCTTCGGCCGGCCGTGACGGAGCTTCGTGCCGCGGTTGCGGGCGTACCCGGCGCTGGTCCCGACCGGCCTGAACCCGGCCGCGGCGTAGCAGGAGCCGGCGTGCCGGGCCGGGTCGGTGAAGGTCTCCACCGCCAGCACCGGCTGGCCCCACACCCCCAGGTGGTCGGCGGGCAGCCGGCGCAGGCACCCGCCCAGCACCGCCGAGGCCAGATGCGGGCGACGTCCCGCGGGCAGTACACACAACCGCTGGTTGGCGGTGATCAGCCCGAGCCGGCGCAGCCGCAACTCCCGGTCCCAACCGAGGAATTCCTCCCGCGTCGCACAGGACAGGGCCGCGGACCCGAAACCGGCCAACGCCACCCACTGGTCATCGATCGTGGCCAGGTAGCGCAGCACCCGCCCGGACAGCCGATGCCCCAGCCAATGATGGATGCCCAGCTGCGCGTCGAACCGCTCCAGCTCGTCCGGCGCGACCGGCCGGATGACCAATGAAGCCCGCCACGCCGACACCATGACCGTCTGTGTAGCAGTCCAACATGGATTTGTCCAGCCGGGCGGGTTAGCCCAGGTCAACCAGCAGATTCAACGACTTTGGTCAGGTCCCTGCGCCCGCCCAGGGAGGACGGGAAGGCCGTCCGCAGGGCGAAGTTGCGCCGTCTAACTCGGCGTTGGATCACCCTCACAGAGGGTAGAGGTTCGGAAGGAGGAGGCCTCGGGTCACCCGCCTGACCCTGGACGGGAAACCGCGAGGGGACAACAGCATGGCGGGAACGCATGGAGCGTTGTGAAGGCGTTGATGGCGCTGCCGTGCAAGACCCGTGTGATATGGCGAAGACCGGATTGTTTGAAGCCCAGTTCCCAGGGATGGAAATGTGCGTGCTCCGCATACAACGCCCGGAGCGGAGCCACCAGTATCAGGCGAATCCCCTTTGCTTCGCCCCAACCTTCCGGCTGGTGGACGGTGAGCAACGAGCTTACTCAAGGGAACGGACAGGCCGCCTAAGTCACGCTCGATACGTCCAACGCAAGGGGAATTCGGGATCGCCTAAGGGGCGCGAGCCTCGGTGACGGCGTGCCAGTAGTAGTCGTGGGAGTAACGCCCCACCGGGGAGAGCGGGAAGGCCGCTCACAGGGCGAAGTTGCGCCGTCTAACTCGGCGTTGGATCACCCTCGCAGAGGGTAGAGGTTCGGGCCCTCCTGACGTTTCTGTGGGTTCCTTTTCATGATCGTCCAGGGAGTGGTGGGCAGAGGCCGCCGCGGGTGAGGTCGGCCATGGCGATCAGTGCTTCGGGGCTGTGGTAGCCGTAGGCGCGGCGGGAGTAGCCGTAGGTGGGTGTTGGTGGCTTCGGAGCGGGCGTTGGACAGGCCGTGTTCGACGGCGTTCAAGATCAGTTTATGGTAGTTCTTGATGGTCTTGGCGAGCTTGACGAACGGTTCGAGGCGGCACCGTCGGGCCCAGGCGATCCAGCCGCCCAGCAGCGCTCGGGCGTCCGTCAGTTCGACGGCTTGGAAGATCGCCCGTAGTTGTTCTTTCAGCAGGTAGGCGCGGTAGAGCCCACCGTTGGCTTTGGCGATCCCGGCGAGCGTGGCGCGTTGGTCACCGGTCAGGTTCGGCGGGTTCTTCAACAGCGCCCACCGGCTGCCCTTGAGCGCGGTGGCTTCGTCGTGGTGCCCGCCGGCGCGTAGCCGGTTGACCATGGTGCGGCGGACCTGGTCGAGGGCCTCGGTGGCCCAGGCCACCACGTGGAACGCATCCAGGCACAACACCGCTTTCGGGGCGCGTACGGCGACGACGTCGTGGATCCACCCGGCGCCGTCGGCGGAGACGTGGGTGAGCTGGGCGGCGCGGTCGGCGCCGAGGTCGTCGAAGAACCGGTTCAGGGTCTGCTTCGTCCGGTTCTTCCCGGCCCACACCCGCCGGCCGGTGTCGTGGTCGACCACGCACAGCAGGTAGCGCTGGCCCTTGCGGTAGCTGATCTCGTCGATCCCGATCCGGCGCAGCCCGGCCAGCCGATCGGTTGCGGCGGCCCGGTCGGCCACGACCCGGGTGACGATGTCGGCCACGCTGCGCCAGGCGACCCGCAGCAGCATCGCGACCACCGACAGGGTGGCGTGGCAGACCAGCCAGGCGGCGGTGTCCTCGAACGCGGTGGTGAACCGCGATCCCGGTCGGGCCCAGGGCACCGCGGCGACCACCACCCCGTGCTCGCGACACGACACCCGTGACGTGGTGGCCTGCAGGAACACCTGGGTGGTGCCCAGGTCCAGGCCCCGCCAGCGCCGCGGCGCCGGGCTGGTGTCATAGCCTGGGCAGCGCCGCCGGCAGCGCGAGCAGCGCCGCGCCGCACCGGCCTTGACCCGCACCCGGGCCACCAGCACTTCCCGGCCGCGCCCGTCGGTCTCCAACTCCACCGACTCGATCACCGTCTGCTCGACCCCGAGCACCCGCCGCCATACCCTGCTCGTGCGCACGTCGTCCCCGTCGTTGTTCTGACTGTGGAAAGCCAGAAACCTCCGACGCGGCGGCGTGCGCCCGTCATTCCACGATCTTCACCGCGGCCACCGAGCAACCGAGGTTCGGGGGCGCTGCGCACCAGCCGGGCAGGCCCCCGGCCTGCCCGCAAGCCCTGCCCGAAGGGGTCGCAGAGGCTCGCAGGTCCAGGGGAGCGCGAAGCGCCCTCGCGCAGCGACGCCGCAGGCGCCCTTGACCTGGGAGGAGCGGCCCCGCACCCTGCGCAGCACCCCCGAACCGGACCCACAGAAACAGCAGAAGTGCCGAGGTTCGGAAGGAGGAGGCCTCTGGGTCACCCGCCTGGCCGGGTGCGGCTCTTCCACAGGTATGACATTCCGGTCGTTGGGTGATGTTTCGGGTGGTCATGCCGCGAGATCGCAGGTCTGCTGGTAGCGGCTGTCGTGGTTGCGGTGTTTTTCCTGCTGGAAGTGGTAGCCGAGGTAGTCATCGAGGTCGCCGTTTCCGCGCAGGGCGCGGAGGCGGAGGACGGCTTCGGCGCTGTCGAGGCCCCAGCGGGCGCCGGTGACTTCCATGCGGTCCTTGATCAGCCATCTGGCGGCTCCTTCGATGAGGCCGCTGGCGACGGGCCAGCCGGCGGCGAGGAACGCGGGGTAGTCGAGGTAGTCCTGCTTGTTTTCGAGGTAGGCGGCGCATTCGTCGGCGCCGGCGCGCTCGGCGGGGCTGTAGCCGTAGGTGGTGGCGCGGCGGCGGATGCCGGCGCGGACGTCGCGGTGGCGGCCGGTGAGGATCTTGGCGGTCTGTTGTTTCACCCAGGCCCGGGCGGCGGGGTCGCCGGGGTAGAAGAAGCTGTTCGCGGCCTTCCACAAGTACTGGGTGACGTGGATCAGGTCGATCAGGATCGGCACCTGGACGTCGTGCTTCGCGGCGAGGGCCGTGATGGTCTCGATCTGGTGGTTGTTGCCATCCACGACCGCGAACCAGGGCCGCTGGTGGCCGGGGTCGCGGCGGTGCGCCTCGGCGAACGCGTCCGCGATCACCTCCCCGGCCGGGCGGCGGACGGAGGCGAACAGCGTCTTGCCGTGCGCGTGCGGCCCGGGTTCCGGGGCGGGACCGCCGCCGCTGCGCTGCTGCTGCGGGCGGGGCCGAACAGGGCGGTGATGATGTCGCCGGCGGTGCGCGGGGCGGGCGGGATGTCGGCGACGGCGGCCAGCTCGGCCATCCGCTTGCGGGACTTACGCAGCTCTGAGGGGTTATCGGGCCACCCGGACTCCGCCGCCTGCCGGGCGCGGGCCGCCGCGGCCTTCGCGGTGGCCGCGCGCAGCGCGCCGGGCAGGACCGGGAACGCCGACCCGTCGGCGGTCAGCAGCAGCCCGGTGCCCGCCTGGCACGGCTGCGGCAGCCGGGAAGCATAGAACGCGTCGAAATCGCCGGCCGCGGCGATCGCGAGTTGTTCGCACTGCCGCTTGCCGAGCCGGATCGCGCCCTGCGCGCTGACCTGCTCGGCCGCCTGCTCGAAGGGACCCGCGGCCACTGCCCCGGCGTTGCGGGCGACGATCCCCGCCGAGTACGCGTGCTCACCCCAGTTCAGCTCCGCGTCCTGCGGGTACAGGTTCTCCTTGCCCCGCCTGCGGTAGGCGATCCGGGTCGTGCGCACCGGCCCGTAGATCATCACCCGGGTCCGCTCGTGCCCGTCCTCGCAGCTCGTGCGCGCATCCCCGCCCGCGTCCGTGACATCGGGGCGGGGCTGCTCCCGGGCCGCGCGCAGGTCCAGGTGCGCCTGCGTCAGCAGCCGCATGAACTCCAGCCCGTCCCGCATCGCCCGGTTCTCCAGCTGCCCGTTGTCCAGCGCCAGCGCCTCCGCGCTCCCCGCCCACGCGATCATCGCCTCCGCGTGCCCGCGTACCCCCGCGAACAGCGCTTCTTCGCTGTCCGCCGCCCCCGCGTCCCCGTCGTCCCTACCCGCGACACGATCGTGTGCAATGCTGGCGTCCACGGCCACCGTCTCCGTTCTTCGAGGTCCAAGACGCCACGAAGAATCGAGGCGGTGGCCTTCCCGCACACGCACCCGGGCAGCCCGGGTGAGCCCATCCGCCCGCCCCCGAAGCCCGGCAACCTGGCTGCCTGCACAAACGCAAAATCAGCCATGGCGGTATGTGCCGATATGTCAAGACACTCCGGTAGAGACCGAAATACCCGATTTCAACCGGAATCTGGTACCTCTGATGGAGCCGCACCCCGCCTGACCTGGACGGGAAACCGCGAGGGGACAACAGCATGGCGGGAACGCATGGAGCGTTGTGAAGGCGTTGATGGCGCTGCCGTGCAAGACCCGTGTGATATGGCGAAGACCGGATTGTTTGAAGCCCAGTTCCCGGGGATGGAAATGTGCATCCTCCGACATACAACGCCCGGAGCGGAGCCACCAGTATCAGGCGAATCCCCTTTGCTTCGCCCCAACCTTCCGGCTGGTGGACGGTGAGCAACGAGCTTACTCAAGGGAACGGACAGGCCGCCTACGTCACGCTCGATACGTCCAACGCAAGGGGAATTCGGGATCGCCTAAGGGGCGCGAGCCCTACGGTGACGGCGTGCCAGTAGTAGTCGTGGGAGTAACGCCCCACCGAGGAGAGCGGGAAGGCCGCTCACAGGGCGAAGTTGCGCCGTCTAACTCGGCGTTGGATCACCCTCGCAGAGGGTAGAGGTTCGGAAAGGCCGTCTAACTCGGCGTTGGATCACCCTCACAGAGGGTAGAGGTTCGGAAGGAGGAGGCCTCTGGGTCACCCGCCTGACCTGGACGGGAAACCGCGAGGGGACAACAGCATGGCGGGAACGCATGGAGCGTTGTGAAGGCGTTGATGGCGCTGCCGTGCAAGACCCGTGTGATATGGCGAAGACCGGATTGTTTGAAGCCCAGTTCCCGGGGATGGAAATGTGCATCCTCCGACATACAACGCCCGGAGCGGAGCCACCAGTATCAGGCGAATCCCCTTTGCTTCGCCCCAACCTTCCGGCTGGTGGACGGTGAGCAACGAGCTCACTCAAGGGAACGGACAGGCCGCCTACGTCACGCTCGATACGTCCAACGCAAGGGGAATTCGGGATCGCCTAAGGGGCGCGAGCCCTACGGTGACGGCGTGCCAGTAGTAGTCGTGGGAGTAACGCCCCACCGAGGAGAGCGGGAAGGCCGCTCACAGGGCGAAGTGGCACAGGTGTCCACGGATCGACCAGGAAAGGCGGGGTACGCGTAATGCAGACAGCCGAAGCCTTGCTGGAGATCATCCGTGACTGCCACGACGGAATCCATAACGGATTTCCGGAGCGGCAGGCTTTGCGGAATGCGGCACTGGAGAGCGACGTGCGGTGAAAGTCGCATGCGTCGTTCGGTGGGGGGTCGCCGGAAAAGGGTCCGCGTCCGCGGAAACCTCGCCGGCGGCCTACCCTGCTGGCACAGGTGTCCACGGATCGACCAGGAAAGGCGGGGTACGCGTAATGCAGACAGCCGAAGCCTTGCTGGAGATCATCCGTGACTGCCACGACGGAATCCATAACGGATTTCCGGAGCGGCAGGCTTTGCGGAATGCGGCACTGGAGAGCGACGTGCGGTGAAAGTCGCATGCGTCGTTCGGTGGGGGGTCGCCGGAAAAGGGTCCGCGTCCGCGGAAACCTCGCCGGCGGCCTACCCTGCTGGCACAGGTGTCCACGGATCGACCAGGAAAGGCGGGGTACGCGTAATGCAGACAGCCGAAGCCTTGCTGGAGATCATCCCGTGACTGCCACGACGGAATCCATAACGGATTTCCGGAGCGGCAGGCTTTGCGGAATGCGGCACTGGAGAGCGACGTGCGGTGAAAGTCGCATGCGTCGTTCGGTGGGGGGTCGCCGGAAAAGGGTCCGCGTCCGCGGAAACCTCGCCGGCGGCCTACCCTGCGGTCGAGTCCTTGAGCAGCGCGACGAGCTGAGTCACCAGCGTCGGGACCACCAGCCGGATCGCCTGCGGCAGGATCACCGCTCGCATCGCCGTGCCCTCGCGCAGGCCCAGCGCGGCGGCGGCCTCTGCCTGCCCGCGGTCGACCGCGAGGATCCCGGCCCGGAAGATCTCGGCGAGCACCGCGACGTTGACCATGACGATCGGGACGACGAGCTTCCAGAGGATCGGCAGGTTGATCCCGTAACGGGGCAGGGCCAGCAGGAACGCGTAGATCAGCAGCAGCAGCGGGATGCTGCGGAACAGCTCGATGTACCCGGTCGAGACCCGGCGCAGCAACCCGTTGCGCGACAGCCGCCCGAGCGCGAGGACGACCCCGAGCGGGAACGACAGGACGGCCGCCAGCACCGTCGCGATGATCGTCCCGCGGATTCCCTCGGCGAGGAACCGCAGGTAGGCGGGCTGCCCGAAGACCAGCCAGCGGCTCCGGCCGAGCTGGCCGTTGCGGTAGAACTGGTACAGCGCCAGCGCGACGAGCCCGGCCACGAGCAGCAGGCCGATCACCGTGACGATCCGGACGCGGGCCCGCCCGCGTGGTCCCGGCTCGTCGAAGAGGACGCGGGTGGCCGCCGCCGTCACTGTGTCTTCCCCCTCACCGTTGCCTCCCCGCCGTCGCCCGCGTCCCGCGCGGCCGCCGACGTCATCGGGGGAGCCGCCCACCCGACACGCGCCGCTCCAGCGCCCCGCCCGCGGCGCCGCCCAGCAGCGCGATCGCCAGGTAGATCGCGCCGCTGACCAGGAACAGCACCACGGCCTCCGCCGACTGCAGGTTCAGCACCTGGGTCCGGTTGGTCAGCTCGCTCACCCCGACCGCCGACGCCAGCGACGACCCGAGCACGACGCCGATGAAGATGTTCACCAGCGGCTGCACCATCGTCCGGAACGCGGGCGGGAGGATCACGTACCGCAGCGACTGCGTGAACGTGAAGCCCAGCGAGCGCGCCGCCTCCGCCTGCCCGACCGGCACCGTGTTGATCCCGCCGCGGACCGCCTCGCAGACGAACGCGGCCCCGAACGCCGCCATGCAGAGCGCGGCGGAGCTGAACAGCGAGAACGTGATCCCGATGTCGGGCAGGCCGAAGACCACGAGGATCAGCAACGTGAGCAGGGGCATGTTCCGGAGCACCTCGACGTAGACCGCCCCGACCCAGCGCAGCGGGGCGACGGGGCTGACCCGGAACACGGCGAGCACCGTGCCGAGCAGCAGCGCCCCGATGAAGCCCAGCGCCGTCAGCTCGAGCGTGACCAGCAGCCCGCCCAGCAGGAAACCGAGGTTGTCGGTGACGACACGCACCGGCGAGAGCCCTCAGGAGCCCGGAACGGAGCCGATCGCCGGTGGGGCCGGCGGGTCACCGGCGACGACCTTGCCGACGGTCGCCTTCCACAGCTTCGCCCAGCTGCCGTCCGCGTAGATCTTGGTGAGCCAGTCGTTGACGAACTGCTTGGCTGACGGATCGTCCAGCGGCAGCCCGACGCCGTAGGGCTCCTTCGTGAACGGCTGGCCGACGAGCTTGAACGCCGGGTTCGTGCTCGCGTCGGAGAGCAGGATGCTCTCGTCGAGGACGTAGGCGTCGGCGCGGCCGCCCTGCAACGCCGCGACGCACGACGCGTCGTCCTGGAACAGCAGCACGTTGGCCTGCGGCGCGAACTGCTGCAGCGCGAGGACCGCGGTGGAGTTGGCCTCGGTGGCGACGTTCTTGCCCCCGAGGTCGGCGACGCTGTTGATCGCGGTGTTCTCCTTCTTCACCATGATCGACGTGCCGGACGAGTAGTAGGGCCCGGCGAACGCCACCTTCTGGGCCCGTGGCTCCGTGATCGTGTAGGTCGCGACAACCGCGTCGACCGTCTTGTTCTGGATCAGCGTCTCGCGGGTGTCGACGCTCGTGAGCACCAGCTCGACGGCGTCGTCGCTCGTCTTGCCCGTGATGTAGTGGGCGAGCATGGCCGCGAGGCCCGCGTCGAAGCCGGTGACCTTGCCGGTCGCCGGGTCCTTCAGCGAGAAGATCGCGCCCTGGTCGGTGCCGCCGCGGACCAGCTTGCCCCGCTGCTTGATCTTGTCAGCCCACGAACCTGCGGGGATCGCGGCGGCATCCGCGACCGGGGAACCGGCGATGATCTGGTCGTAGCCGCTGGTGTCGGCCTGGCCGGGGACGGGCGGCGGCGGTGCGCTGCCCGAGTCGGCGCAGCCGGCGAGGACGAGTGCGGCCGCCGTCGCTACCGCCGCCACGAACCGGACCCGCCACCGCTGCGATCGCACCACCGCTACCCCCGTCCCCGTCCGCCCGATCACTCGTCCGGGCAGCCTGGCAAGCGGGTGGCGGTCCGGCAACCGCAGGCACGGTCACACTCCGATCACGGAGCGACTCATTCCGATCACCGCCCGGTGGTGAAGGTCCAGCTGACGGTGGTCAGCGGGTTGCCCGCTGCATCCCGGATCGCGCCGGTTCCGCCGGTGACGGTGACCCGGTACGTCGTCCTCGATGCGAGGGTCGGGTTCGGGTTGAGGATCCACTGGTTGCTGGTGCCGTTGCGGGTCACGGTGGCCGCGACGATGGAGCCATTGGTGCCGCTGCCGGTCCTGAGGACGAATGTGGTGCCACTCACACCGATGACGGCCTCGCTGAAGGTGGCCGTGATGTTCGCCGTGCGGCTGACCGAGGTGGCGTTCGAGCTCGGGGACCGCGTGGTCACCGTCGGCGCGGTGGTGTCCGCCGGTGGGGCGGCAGCCGCCGTGGTGAAGGTCCAGGACATCGTCGCCAGTGGGTTGTTGGCGGCGTCCCGGATGGCGGACGCACCGCCGCTCAGGGTGGCCGTGTACTGGCTGTTCGCGACCAGGCCGGCCGACGGCGTCAGGGAAGCGACGTGGTTGGTGTCGGCGTAAGTCACGGTCGCGGTGACGGGGGTAGCAGTGCTGGTGGCCTTACCGGGCTTGAGCGTGAACGTCAAGCCGCTGACCCCCAGCACGGTCTCCGAGAACGTCGCCGTGACGCCGGTCGCGGTCCCGACTCCTGTGGCGTTGACCGCCGGCGTCTGAGCGGTCACCTTCGGCGCAATGGTGTCGGTGGGTGCGGCCGTGGTGAAGGTCCAGGACACGGTCGCCAGCGGGGTGCCAGTCGCGCTCTTGATCGCGGACGCACCGCCGGTCAGCGTGGCCGTGTACTGCGTGTTCGCAGCCAAGGGAGCCGACGGCGTCAACGTCGCGACCCGGCCGGTGGCCTCGTAGCCGGCCGTCGCGGGGACGGAGGCAGAACCGGCCATGAGCGTGAACGTCGAGCCGCTCACGTTCTGCACGGTCTCGGAGAATGTCGCGGTGACTGTGGTCGTGGCCGCGACGCCGGTCGCGCCGGCCACCGGGGTCTTCGCCGTCACCGTCGGCGTGGTGGAGCCGGCGCAGTTCGCGGTCGGGGTGCCGACGCCGTTGCCGCTGGGATCGCTGACCGAGCCGCTGAAGGTGTCGCCGCAGAAGGGCCCCGAGCCCGTCTGCCGGTTGATGATCCCGTAGGTTGCCGCACCGCTGAACGAGGTCCCCTGGGCGGTGTTGCCACCCTTGTCGTAGGCGGACGAGTCCGACGCCAGCTTCATGTTCCAGCTGCGGCTGTTGCTCACGGTGCTGCTCAGCACCGTGTTGTGGTCACCGCGGAACTCGACGTTGCTGCCCTGGAACGTCGACGGCTCGTCGTTCCACCCGCACGTGCTGCTCTCCATGCGGTTGTGGTGCGCGTTCTCCTTCACGTCGAAGCACTCGGAGCCGTAGGTGTTGATCGTGGAGTTGCGCACGACGATGTTGTTGCTGGTGTCGTTGGCGTACAGGGGCTGGTCAGTCGACTTCGGGCTCGTGCCGATGTAGACGCCCTCGGCATTGTGGTACTTGTACTGGTCGACGTCGTTGCCCTGGCCGAGCATCCCGCACCACTGGATGACGGAGTTGTCGATGAGGCTGTTCGCGGCGCGGTCGCGGAAGCGGACGCACTCCCCGCCGGAGCCGTTGAGGAACATGTTCGAGATCGTCGTGCCGACGATGTCGAACAGTGTGGTGGAAGCCCCGACGTAGATCAGTTTGCTGTTGACGGCCCTCCCCTGCACCTTCTCCTTGAAGTCGCGGATCTGCGACAACGAGGAGACGGCGGGGTACTCGGTACGGGCGATATTCTGCTGGCCGTCGATCGTGAAGCCGGTCAGCGTGTAGTAGCTGTGGTTGATGCTGAACACGCGCCCGCCGAGCCCGTACAGCACGGCCTTGTCGCGGCCCTCGATGGGCCCCTTGATCGTGATCGGCGCGGCGGCGGTGCCGGCGGTCTTGGTGGCGACGGCCTCGTGGTACTCGCCGGCCTTGAGGGTGATCGTCGTGCCTGCCGTGGCCACGTCGAGGGCCTTCTGCAGCGTCCTGAACGGCGCGGTATCCGTGCCGGGGTTGGTGTCGAGGCCGGACGGGGCGACCCAGTAGTTCGTCGCCGCGTACGCCGGGCTCGCCCCGAGGCCGGTGACGACGCCCATGATCGCGACCGCGAACGCCAGGACGGCGCTGCGAATTCGGATGCTGGGGAACCGGATGCTGGGGAACCGGATGCTGCGGCGGTGCTGCACGGATCGGCCTCCGACTGCGGCGCGCCACCCCCGTGGACACGCGAACGATCCGGCGCATCCATGGAGCCGGGCGGGCTGGCCGGAGGCGCCGCCGTCAGAGAGATCTCCCCACGGATGCCGCGCGCGTTATCCTCAGCAGGTCAAGTTCATCAATCTGGATGATCAACCGAGCCGCCCGCTGCCGACGGTGACGTCGACGTCCGGGCGGCCCGGCTGGTTCCATCAGGCGATCAGCTCGTCGATCTGGTTGATCGCGGAGGACGCGCCCTCGACGATGCCCATGTCCAGCACCTGCTGCAGCCCTTCGGCGGACGCGAAGGTGCTCACGTAGGTCGCGCGGGTGCCGCCGTCGTGCTCGGTGAACGAGTAGACGTTCGTGGCGACCGGCAGCGCCGGGTCCGGGTTGAAGTCCAGGTCGGCGAAGCCGTCGTCGAACGAGAAGCCCCGCGGCTCGTCGACCGTCGTGATCAGCCAGTATCCCGCGTGCTTGTCGCCCTCCGGGCCGGTCATGAAGTAGGTGACGCGGCCGCCGGGGCGCAGGTCGTGGTCGACCACGGTCGCCGGGTAGGACGGCGGGCCCCACACCTTCTCGAGCTGGCGCGGGTCGGCGTAGACCTGCCAGATCCGCTCCACGGGCGCGGCGAAATCGGCGGTGATGGTCAGGGTCAGCTTGTCGAGGTCATGGCGGACGTCGGTGACAGGCATGGTTCAGCCCTCCTGGTCGCTGTTTTCCTGCTGTGTGGTGTCACATGCGATGAGGTCGTCGATGCGGGCGATGCGGCCGCGCCAAACCTGCTCCAGGTCGGTGAGCAGCGACGCCACCGACCGCACCGCCTGCACGTCGCCGCTGGCCAGCTGCTCGCGACCGCTGCGTCGCTTCGAGAGCAGGCCCGCCTTCTCCAGCACGGCCACGTGCTTCTGCACCGCGGCGAAGCTCATGTCGTACTTCGCTGCGAGCGTGGAGACCGAGTGCTCCCCGGCCAACACCCGGCGCATGATGTCGCGCCGGGTCCGGTCGGCGAGCGCGTGGAACAGGGCGTCTGCCCGGTCCTCGTCCGTCTCGGTCACGGGACCAACATACAACTAATTAGTTGTAGGTTGTCAAGGCCGTCGCGCACCGTCGAACCATGCGGCGGCAGCGTGTACCCCGTGTGGTCGTCCTGGCCGATTGTGTCCGCGTACGCGGACGCTTGATCGCGACGAGCATTGTGGTACCATCTCCTGGTACCGGTGAGGTGAGAGATCATGGCAATGTCAGCCAGCGAAGCCCGCAAGCGCCTGTTCCCGCTCATCGAACAGGTCAACGACGACCAGGAGCCCGTCGAGATCGTCTCCAAGAACGGCACCGCCTATCTGGTCTCTGCTGACCAGTGGCGGTCGCTCATGGAGACCGCCTACCTCCTCCGCTCGCCCGCCAATGCCGACCGACTGCTCCGCAGCATCGCCGACGCGGAGGCCGGACGCACCGACGTCCAAGAGCTGATCGATCCCCCCCACGACGTCGCATGAAGATCAGCTTCGCCCGCGACGGCTGGGAGGACTACACCTCCTGGGTCAACGAGCGGTCGATCCTCAAACGGATCAACCGCATGATCGAGGAAGCGGCCCGCGACCCCGGCACCGGAATCGGCAAACCCGAGCGACTGTCGAACAACCTGGCCGGCCTCACGGGATCCGCTCACCGCTCAACCGGGCGTCCCGGCGGATCTGCGCGGCGGACTGCCGCTCCCCGACAGTCCGCCGTCCCTCTCCCGGCCTGGACGCGGCCCGTGTCCGAGCGGCCCGCGGGCCCTCCTGCGCCGAGCAGCGTCACGCCGATCCACGCCGGGCGGTCCAGGTCGCGCGCAGGGTTGAGGCATCGGCAGGTCGGTGCGAGTACTCCTCGGTGACGGCGGTCAACGCGAAGCCTGCGTCCAGAAGGGCATCGAGGACCTCCGCGGCAGTGTGGAAGTACTGGCGGTGCTGCTCGACGAAGGTGTCGCCGTCGGCGGCGCGAATGACCAGGATGCGGGTGTCACATGTTCGGGCGGCTGGATCCACGACGCTGCTGATGGTGAAGTCCTGCCCGTCCGCGGTCCCGGCGACGACCGGGTTCGCCATCGTGAAGTTCAACATCGCCGTGGTGTGCAGATCGAAGACCAGCCAGCCGCCGGGCCGCAGCAGGCAGGCCACCGCGGCCACAGTCGCGTTGAACTCGGGTGTGGGCAGATAGTTCAACGCGTCGAAGGTGGAGATGACGGCGTCGAAGACACCGCCGATCCCCAAACCGGGCATCGCGCGCTGGATGAGCACGGCCTCGGGGCCGAGAAGTCGACGGGCGCGCGCCAGCATCGCCTGCGAGGAATCCACGCCGGTCACCCGATACCCGTAAGCGGTGAGGGCGGCCGCCATCAGGCCGGTCCCACAGCCGAGATCCAGCACGCTGTGGACCTCCGCCGGGTCGCCGGTCCACAGGTCGTGCATGTGAGACGCCCACGCCCGGTGGCAGGGATCGACAACGATCTCGTCGTACACCCCGGCCAGGCGGGCGTACGGCTCGGCCTCGTTCACACTCACCGCGACGGTGGTCGGGTCAGATCCCCAGTACCTTGGCCTTGGCCGCGGAGAACTCCTCGTCGGAGAGCACGCCCTGCGAGTGCAGCGCTGCCAACTGCTGCAGCTTGGCGGTCAGATCGTCCTCGGGCGGGGCTTCCGGGGCTGGTTCGTATTCGGGCGGCGGGGCCTGAGGGGCACGCTCCGGCTCCGGGTACGCCTGTGCTTGGTCTTCTTGATACTTGCGGGCCTGCCTACGGGCGACGCGCCCGGACACTGCGGTGGCGGTACCTGCGACCACGGCAGTGCGCGCGGCCATGCGGAGAAGTCCCATGCTCGTTCCTCTCAGTGGATCAAGGGGGCCAGCGTCTAGCCTGCGGTCAGGACGGCCTGGACGACGTCGACAGGGATGCGGATCTGGTCGATCATCACGGCGTCGGCCGCCTGGCATGCCTCCACGACCTTGGCCGCCCACAGGTTCTCGATCGCGATCAGGAGTGCGGAGGTGTTCGGCGGCAGGTCGTCATTGACCTCCTCGGCATCCTCGGACCCCAGTGCGCCCGGCTGCGCGACGGTGACCGCCGCGAAAGCGGCCCCGGTCTCGGCGTCGAGATCCGAGATCTCAAGCGTCGTGACGACACCATCGGAGTTCTTGCTGACGAACAGCGCATCGATCACCCGGATCGTGCCGCTGTCCACCAGATCCAGGATCGCGGGAGTGATCCGCCCGTTGAACTTGTTGCCCGGGAAACCGATGAGGAAAACATCGACAGGTGCGACGGCCATGGCGTCTCCTCGGTAAGTCCGCCACCCGGAAGTGTCCGAACGGCCTGTACCGGCCCAACCCTACTCGGGATCATGAAGACATCGCTAGATCAACGGCGCGGGCCGCTCCCGACGGCGGGCTCCGGGACGCTCCGTCGGTCCCTGAGTCTGAGGATGCCGCGGAGCCGTGCACACCATCCTGCGTCGGCAGGGCCGGGGTGCCCGGTCGGCGTCACACTCCCGGCTTTGGCCAGCGGCCCGGCCGTCGTCGACCGCTGTCCTCAGTGGAGTGTAGTCGTGTCCGTTCTGGTCGGTGCGGGTGGTGGCGAGGTCGGCGATGGCCTCGCAGCGTACTGCGCTTCGGCGGCACCGGGTACGACGCGAGAGGGATCGGGATCATGACGCAATTGCCGCAATCTGCTCCTATTGGGCGGAGCATGTGGAAGCTGGTCGTCGGCATGTTGATCAGGTTCACCATCTCGGTGACAATCCTGTTCGCCGCCTACTACCTCGTCCCGACCAAGGGCAGCGGCGAAGATTCGGACCTGCCTTGGCTGATACTGGACCTGGTGATCTTCGGGGTAGTGGTTGCCATCCAGGTACCGGCAATCATCAAGGCGAAATATCCGAAACTGCGGGCCATCGAGGCACTTGCGGTGACGGTCCCACTGTTCCTGCTGATCTTCTCCAGGATCTATTTGTCGAACTCCCTGACCGATCCCGCAGTATTCACCCATCCGTTGGACAACACGACGGCGCTGTATTTCACCGTGACGGTCTTCGCCACCGTCGGCTTCGGAGACATAGTAGCGCAGACGAACGGGATGAGGCTGTTGGTGACCCTGCAGATGCTGCTCGACCTGGTGGTACTGGGCTTGGTCATCAGACTGCTGACCTCGGCGGCGCAACGCGGCGTCCAGCGCCGCAATGAACTCCGCGGCGACGCGGGCGGAACCGGCCCGCCCAGCGACCCGGTTCCGCCATCCCGATAAGGCGCGGTCTATCACCCCGAGCAGGTTGTCACGGCACTTGAACACCGAGGTGACGGCGCAGTCGCGGGTGATTTTCGCGGTGGCAGGGGGAGGGGCGGGGGGTGGTGCGGCTGGTCGCGTGTCGGCAGGTGGAAGTGTCGGCTCCGGCGGGCGCGCCCGCAGAGGATCACCCGCGACTTCGGCCTCGCCCGCCGTGAGCCTGCTCGTGGACACCCCGCGTCAGAAGTCGCCGCACACGCCGTTCGTGTTCTTCTGCCGGACCCCGCCTCCGCCGTCGACGAACTTGGCGTTGACGTAGATCTCGTCGCCCGAGTCCTCGTACCAGCCGAGTCCTCGTTCAGGACGCTGCCCGCTTACCTGCGGCGAAGCGGGGCGGGTCATGTCACCGTGTCACTACTTGCGCCGGGCCGCCCGTCACAGACCGCGACGACCGCGGACCGGGGCGCCCTCGTGCCGGAACAAGGCAGCGGCGCCACCCAGAAGGTGGCGCCGCCGGCGATCTTGCCGTGGAGGTCCTTGTTGCTCACTCACACACCCCTCACAGGCCGTTGAGCTGCATCGATGTGCAGATCACGAGCATGTCAACCGAGAAGCTCGACGAGGCGCTGACCGATGATCGAGACACTCGGGACGGGCTCGCGGTCAAAGTAGGACTTCTTCTCGCGTCGGAGCAGCTTCTCGCCGTCCCGCGACCACGTGAAACCGGGCTTCCGCAGCAAGGTGCGAAAGATCTGGTCGGCCCCGCCGGGATGGCGCTCGACGAGGCGGCGGATCACCAGCGGCGGGACCGACTCGTCGTCCAAGTACGCGCGCAGCTGTGCCAGATCAGCGCGGTCGCGAACCTGAGTCGGATCGGCGAACAACGCATCGAGGCGGCCGAAGTCGCGGTAGTAGCCGAGTCCTTCGATCTCGTCGTAGACCTGCGCGACGCTGTCGGCGTCCAGCAACTCCTCGGGCAACCGGCCTCCGTCCTCGGGGAGGCAACCGGCCGTCCGAGCGCGGTGGGCCGATGTGGTCGGCTGGGCCATCTCGCGAACCTAGCGGCCGATCCCCGCATCGACGCGGGCGACCCACCCGGGGCGTTCGTTCGATCGCCCTCCATCCATGGTCAACAGCACGCTTCGACGGATCGAGCAGCGGCATCGGGCACCACGTCAAGCAGTGTGTATACTATGCGCATGGCCAGGGTCAACATCACCGTTCCCGACGAGCTGCTGTCACAAGCCCGAGCGGCCGGGCTCAACGTGTCTCGACTGGCGGCGTCGGCCGTGGCCGAGGAACTGGATCGGCTCGCCAAGATCGCCGAGCTCGATTCCTACTTGGCCGAGTTGGAGGCTGAACTCGGCCCCATGGGAGATCAGGAAGTGGCGGCAGCCCGGAAGTGGGCGGACCAGCTCAGCACCGGATCCGACCCGCACACCGGCACGCGATCCGGGGCGGCATGACCCTCGTCCTGGACGCCGGCGGAATCAGCGGCCTGGCCGGCCAACGAGCCCGCTTGACCGAGCTGAGACGGCGCGGCCTGTGGCCGGCGCAGGTCCCGGCAGTCGTCCTGACCGAAGCGCTCACCGGCGACCACCGACGCGACTTCCACACCAACCGCCTCCTGCGTGCCTGTCAGATCCGAGAGGTCGGCGAACCTCTGGCCCGCGCGGCTGCCCAGCTGCGGACAGCCACCGGCCGAGCCGGCACCATCTCCGCGGCCGACGCGATCGTGATCGCGTACGCGGACACTTGCCCCGAGCCGATGGTCCTCACCAGCGATCCTGCCGATCTGACCGCACTCGCCGCACATGCCCGACGTCGCATCACTGTCGCTCGAACCTGACCAGCCACCGCAATCAAGTGCGTGGTGGACCGATCAGGTTGGGCCGGTGTCAAACTTCGCGTCGAACACGGTGGTACCATCTCCTGGTACCGATGAGGTGAGAGATCATGGCAATGTCAGCCAGCGAAGCCCGCAAGCGCCTGTTCCCGCTCATCGAACAGGTCAACGACGACCAGGAGCCCGTCGAGATCGTCTCCAAGAACGGCACCGCCTATCTGGTCTCTGCTGACCAGTGGCGGTCGCTCATGGAGACCGCCTACCTCCTCCGCTCGCCCGCCAATGCCGACCGACTGCTCCGCAGCATCGCCGACGCGGAGGCCGGACGCACCGACGTCCAAGAGCTGATCGATCCCCCCCACGACGTCGCATGAAGATCAGCTTCGCCCGCGACGGCTGGGAGGACTACACCTCCTGGGTCAACGAGCGGTCGATCCTCAAACGGATCAACCGCATGATCGAGGAAGCGGCCCGCGACCCCGGCACCGGAATCGGCAAACCCGAGCGACTGTCGAACAACCTGGCCGGCTATTGGTCCCGTCGGATCACCGACGAACACCGCCTCGTCTACCTGCTCCGTGACGAGGAGCTCATCATCGTGCAGGCCCGATATCGCTACTGAGCGCCTGGACCGCCATCAGCGGTAGACGTCTCGCCGGTGACTGACATCCAGCATGACGACCTCCAATCGGTAGGCAGGGAGGCGGCTCGGGCTCGTACCTGCAAGCCGGGCGGGGGCGGGCACGGCGCGCGGGCCGACGCCAGGCAGCGCGTCCCCCGCTGTTTGGATTGACGCGGGCCGGTCAGTCGACCACGACGGTCGTAACGCGCCCGTGTTCAGCGCCACCACCCATGCGGCGGAACCCGGGGTGTGTGTCAGTGAGCTGCTGTTGGGCGGCGATCCGCCCGAGCAGGCCACGCAGCTGTTGACGCTCGCCGGGGTCGAGGGCGGTGAGCAGGGCGTCGTCGTGGGCGCGGGCCACGAGGGCGACTCGGGCCAGCAGGTCCCGGCCCGGACCGGTGAGGTCAACGGCGTGCTGGCGGCGGTCCTGCGGGTTACGCCGCCGCGCCAGCAGCCCCCGCCGCTCCAGCTCATCGAGCAGGACCAGCAGCCCACTCGGCGCCATCCCCAGTTGCACGGCGATCGCCTGCTGGGTCCGCCCGGGGTCCGCGGCGACAGCACGCAGCACCCCGGCCTGCGGCGCCGTCAGCTCCAGCTCCGCGATCCGCTCGGCGAACCGCATTGCCGCGTGCGCACCCAGCTGGGCCAGCAGGAACGCCGCCGAACCTCCCCGGGCCACGTCCCCCTCATCGTTCATGAGAAGAACGATAGCATTTGACAAGCTCCTCGACAGCTATATCGTTCAGACTATGAATGATTCTGCGTCGCCGACCCGGGGATCGCCAGCACGCTCGCCACCGCAGCGTTCGCTGCCGGCGCAGCCGGCTTCGTCGTTCCCCTCGGGCTGCTGGTCGCCGGCATCGCGGTGCCGACGCTGATCCTCGGCCTGCTACCTCGCCCGGTGGCCTGGGCCGGCGTGATCATCTCGGTCTTGGCGATGCTGTCCACCTTGACCCTGCTGGCCCCGGCCCTGGACCCGCTGCTGCCCATCGGCCGCTTCGGCGCCCTCTTGTGGATCGTCGCCGCCGCCGCGCTGATGGCCCGCAACCGCACCCAACCCACCACCTGACCCATCCCGGGCCGACCACATAGTCGCGCTGCGCTCCGGGCGATCAGGTCGCCTAGATGACGAAGCCCAGGTCAGGGACCTGGGCTTCGTCTGTGGAGGTGCCGGGAATCGAACCCGGGTCCTCCGTCGCTTCACGAGGGCTTCTCCGTGCGCAGTCCGCTGTGCCTCTACTCGGATCCACCGGTCGCGCGGACGAGCCGGTGTGACGATCCCAGCCGCTGTGTGGTGTTCCCGTCCACCCCGCGACCGGGCGGACGGGTAAGTCTCCTAGCTGATGCCGGGGTCCGGGGCGGAGACACCCCCGGTCCGACAGCTACCTATCTCAGGCGGCGAGCGCGAAGGCTCGCTGCACCGGGCGGGCAGCAGTGCGACTGTCGTCGGCACTTGTTTTTTTGCGACGTCTGGTTTTCGAGATCATCGTCGCCTTCCTCGGCACGCTTCCCCTCGATCCGATTCCGGAGTCGAAACCGTTCACCCCCTTGCGCCGCCCGTGCGGCGGCTGCACCAGGGTAACGCCTGCGGCCCGGCGGATCATCCCCCGGTGGCAGCCCCACGAGAAGCCTGTGTGTGGACCGGGTCACCGGCCCAGGAGGCGAGCCGGCGCGTCGTGCAGCACCGACCGGAGGAACGCGTGGCCGAGCCGGTCGTCCGCCGCTGCCCACGATGCGACGGCGCGCACCTGCTCGGCGTAGGCATAAGGGATGTTCGGGAAGTCCGAACCGAAGACGACGCGGTCCGCGACGTCCACGAGTCGCGCGGCCCAGTCGGGCGGTAGCGGGGCGAACGCCTCGGTGAACGGCGTGCCGACCATCGTCGTGTCGAGGAGACAGCCCGGATGGCGGGCCAGCAGGTCGAGGGCGTCGGCGAAGTCGGGCAACCCCGCGTGCGCGAGCACGGCCCGCAGGCGGGGGTGCGCCGCGAGGACCTCGCCGAAGACGTCGAGCCCGGTGTGCACGCCCCAGCGCGGACCGTGGCCGCAGTGCACGACGACCGGGACGCCGGCGTCGGCGAGGAGGCCCCAGGCGGGGGTCAGCAGCGGGTCGCGCGGGTCGAAGCCGCCGACCTGCACGTGCACCTTCACGATCCGCGCGCCGGCCTCGATCGCGGCGTCGAGGTAGTCGACGACGTCCGGCTCGGGGAACAGCGTGGCGGTCGGCACCGCGCCGGGGGTCGCCACGACGAACTCCGTGATCCAGCTGTTGAGCCAGCGCGCCATACCCGCGCGGTGCGGGTAGGCCAGCGGCGCGAACGTCACGACGCCGAGCTTCTCCAGGATCACCAGACGCTCGGCCTCGGGCAGCCGGTAGTGCACCGGCCAGGGCATCCCGTAGTGCTCCTGCGCCAGGTCGAAGAAACCCCACACCTTGCGCAGGACGTTCTCGGGCAGGAAGTGCACGTGGACGTCGACGATTCCGGGGACGCCGAGGTCGGCGAGGAACCGCGGGACGTCCGCGTCACCGACCGGCGGGGCCGGAACGTCGGACACCTCCAGCGGAGCCGGAACGTCGGATGCGGCCTGCGGTGCGGGCACCGTCACCGCATCTCCCGCACCCGCCCCTTCGCCGCGCGCCCGTAGGCCCGCGCGATCTCCCGGTCCGAGTCGCGCTTGGCCAGGTCCTGGCGCTTGTCGTAGTCGCGCTTGCCGCGGGCCAGCGCAAGTTCCAGCTTGACCTTGCCGTCGCGGAAGTACAGCGACAGCGGCACCAGCGTCAGCCCGCCCTCGCGGGTCTTGCCGATCAGCCGCTCGATCTCGTCGCGATGCAGCAGCAGCTTGCGGTTGCGCCGCGGCTCGTGGTTCGTCCAGCTGCCGTGCGTGTACTCGGGGATGTGCAGGCCGCGCAGCCAGACCTCGCCGTCGTCGATCGTCGCGAAGGAGTCGACCAGCGACGCCCGCCCCAGCCGCAGGCTCTTGACCTCGGTGCCGACCAGCGCGACCCCTGCCTCGTAGATGTCGAGGACGGTGTAGTCGTGGCGCGCCTTGCGGTTCTGCGCGATGGTCTTGCGGCCCTGCTCCTTCACCGGTCCAGTTTACGCTCGCGTCCTCGCCGCAATGCTGCGCGGCGGCCGGCCGCCCCTCGATTCCGGCTGCGCAGCCGTACCCGAAACGCGGCTCACGTCGTCTACCCTGACAGCAACAGCTGTCTACCCTGAGGCCGGCCATGAGCATCAACATCAAGAATCCCGAGGTGCACGCGCTGGCCAAGGAGCTGGCCGAGCTGACGGGCGAGACGATGACCGAGGCCGTGCTCATCGCGCTGAAAGAACGGCTGGCGCGTGAGCGCAACAGCGAGGAGCGGCTCCGGGAACGCACAGAGGTGCTCGCTGCGATCGGCCGGGACGTCGCAGAGCGCCTCGGCCCCGAGTGGCGCGCGATGGACGTCGACGACTGGCTCTACGACGAGAACGGGCTGCCGCATTGATCGTTGACACCTCAGCCCTCGTCGCGATCCTCAAGGCCGAGCCGGACGCCGACCTCTTCATACGGGCATTGCTGGTCGCCGACGTCGCGCAGATGTCGGCAGCGAGCTTCGTCGAAGTCGCCATGGTGATCGACGGGCGTCGCGACGCGGTGGCGAGCCACCAGCTCGACAATCTGATGACTCATGCCGGGATCCGCATCCGGTCCGTCGACGAGGCGCAGGCCATCGTCGCCCGTCAGGCGTTCCGCGACTACGGCAAGGGCAGCGGCCACCCGGCCCGGCTGAACTTCGGCGACTGCTTCTCCTACGCCCTGTCCAGCGTCACCGGACAACCGCTGCTCTTCAAGGGCGACGACTTCGGCCACACCGACATCACGTCCGCGCTGTAGAGCGGATCAGAGCCGCACGTACAGCCGCAACGTCACGTAGCCCGTCACCGCCGCCACCCCCGCGCCGATCATCAGCAGGATCGGCGAGACCCACAGGACGTCGCCGACCTCGATCGGCGGGATCACGCCGTTGCTGACGATCCCGGAGAGGAGGTCGTCGATGAACAGGAACTTGCCCACCATGATCCCCAGCGACGCGATCACCGCGCCCACCACCCCGGTGACCACGGCCTCGATGAGGAACGGGAACTGCGTGTACCAGCGCGTCGCGCCGACCAGCCGCATGACGCCGACCTCCACCCGCCGGGTGAACGCCGAGACCTGCACGGTATTGCTGATCAGCAGCAACGCGGCGATGGCCTGCACGACCGCGACGGCGAAGGTCAGGTTCCGCACGCCGGAGAGGAAGTCGAAGAGCTTGGCGACGACGTCGCGCTGGTCGATGACGGTGCGCACGCCGACCTGGCCGGCCATCGCCTCGCGGACGGCCTGCGCTCCGGCCTCGGGGTCGTTCAGCTTCACGCGCAGTGTCGCGGGCAGCGACTGCGGGCGCACCACCTCGGCCAGCGACTGGCCCTTGAACAGCTGCAGGTAGCGCTCGTAGGCCTGCTGCTGGCTCTCGAAGTGCACCGACGCCACCAGCGGGGAGTTCACCAACGTCGACTTGAGCCCGGAGCAGACGGGCTGGCTGCAGTCGGCGTCAGCGGCCGAAATGTCTGCGGTGAGCGCGACCTGCACCTCGACGCGGTCGCTGTAGAGCTGCTCGGTGCGGTCGATCGTGCGCACGGCGAGCAGGCCCGTGCCGACCAGGGCCAGCGAGATCGCCGTGGTCAGCACCATGGCGACGGTCATCGTGACGTTGCGGCGCAGGCCGGTGACGACCTCGCGGACGACGAAGTCGGTCCTCATGCCGCCTCCGCGGGAAGAAGTACGTCGGCGGTTCTCATCAGCGGCCGACCCCGTAGACGCCCCGGACGTCGTCGCGGACCAGCTTGCCCATGCTCAGCTCCACCACGCGCCGGCGCATCGAGTCGACGATCGAGTGGTCGTGGGTGGCCATGAGGACGGTCGTGCCGGTGCGGTTGATCCGCTCCAGCAGCAGCATGATGTCCTGGCTGGTGTCCGGGTCCAGGTTGCCGGTCGGCTCGTCGGCCAGCAGCACCATCGGCCGGTTCGCGAACGCGCGGGCGATCGCGACGCGCTGCTGCTCGCCGCCGGAGAGCTCGTGCGGCATCCGCTCGGACTTGCCGTCCAGGCCGACCAGCTCCAGGACCTCGGGGACGATCTTGCGGACGGTCTGCGGCGGCTTGCCGATCACCTCGAGGGCGAAGGCGACGTTGCCGCCGACGGTCTTGTTCGGCAGCAGGCGGAAGTCCTGGAACACGCAGCCGATGCGCTGGCGCAGCCGGGGGACGCGGCGGCGCGGCAGCTTCGCGACGTCGAGGTCCGCGACCGTGATCGTGCCCCTGGTCGGGACGTCCTCGCGCAGCAGGAGCCGCAGGAACGTCGACTTGCCGGAGCCCGACGGCCCGATGAGGAAGACGAACTCCCCCCGCTCGATGTCGACCGAGACGCGGTCGAGCGCCGGGCGCGTCGACGTCTTGTACATCTTGGTGACGCGTTCCAGGCGGATCACGACCCCGCAGCGTAGTAAGTGCGGTGTCGGGCCTACCGGGCGGCCGTCTCCTGGCTCCGCCGCCAGCGGATACCGGCCTCGATGAAGCCGTCGATGTCGCCGTCGAGCACCGCGCTCGGGTTGCCGACCTCGTGCTCGGTGCGCAGGTC
This sequence comes from uncultured Actinomycetota bacterium, assembly GCA_963720845.1. Classification (GTDB taxonomy): domain Bacteria; phylum Actinomycetota; class Actinomycetes; order Mycobacteriales; family Pseudonocardiaceae; genus Pseudonocardia. The sequence goes on from CAVRHG010000056.1 coordinate 24,918, forward strand.
CTTGACCATCTGGTACGGGTGCAGCACGTACGAGCGCATCTGGTTGCCCCAGGACGAGCCGGTGTCCTTGAGGGCGTCCATGCGGGCCTGCTCCTCCTGGCGGCGGCGCTCGAGCAGCTTGGCCTGCAGCACCATCATCGCCGAGGCCTTGTTCTGCAGCTGGCTGCGCTCGTTCTGGCAGGACACGACGATGCCGGTGGGCAGGTGGGTCAGTCGCACGGCGGAGTCGGTGGTGTTCACGCCCTGGCCCCCGGGGCCGGACGAGCGGTAGACGTCGACGCGCAGGTCCTTCTCGTCGATGTCGACGTGGTCGCTCGTCGCCACGACCGGGGCGACCTCGACGCCGGCGAACGAGGTCTGCCGGCGGCCCTGGTTGTCGAACGGCGAGATGCGCACCAGCCGGTGCGTGCCCTGCTCGACCGACAGCGTCCCGTAGGCGAACGGGGCGTGGACCTGGAACGTCGCCGACTTGATGCCCGCCTCCTCCGCGTAGGAGGTGTCGTAGACGTCGATGGCGTAGCCGTGGCGCTCGGCCCAGCGCAGGTACATGCGCATGAGCATCTCGGCGAAGTCGGCGGCGTCCACCCCGCCTGCCTCCGAGCGGATCGTGACCAGCGCCTCGCGGGCGTCGTACTCACCCGAGAGGAGCGTGCGGACCTCCAGGCTCTGGATGTCGTCGCGCAGCTTCAGGCGCTCGGCGTCGGCGTCGGCGAGCGAGCCCGCGTCGGCCTCCTCCTCCGCGAGCTCGTAGAGCACCGGGAGGTCGTCGAGCCGGCGGCGCAGCTCGTCGACGCGCCGCAGGTCGCCCTGGGCGTGCGACAGCCGGCTGTTGACCTTCTGCGCGGCCTCGGGGTCGTTCCACAGGTCCGGGCGGCCCGCCTGCTCCGACAGGTCCGCGATCTCGGCGCGCAGCGCGGGCAGGTCCGTGACCGCCTCGATGCTCTCCAGCGTGGTGGAGAGGTCCTTCAGCTCGGCTGCGACGTCGGGGTTCACAACTGTCCAGGGTACCTACGTGTGTCCGGGGAGCCGACGCCGCTCGTCATTCCACCTGTCGATCTCCGCCTTGCTCCGCTGCGGCGTTGATCTACAGGACACGCCTGGGCGGCGGCTCCCCGGTGGGGATGCAGCGGAGCGCAGGACGTCAGTCGAGCGGGATGGCGTCGAGCAGCTTGACCATGGCCCGGTTGTGGGCGACCGCGAAGTCGGCGACGGCCCGGCGGTACGGATCGTCCTCGCCGCGCGCGGCGGCCCGGGCCGAGGCCAGCCGGGCGCCGAACGTGTCGCGGTTGCAGCGGACGAGCTCCGCGCGCTGATCCGGGGGGATCGCCCCGGCGTGCAGCAGCCGCAGGACGAGCGGGCTGCGCAGGGACTCCGACCCCCCACCGGACGCCAGCCACGCCGCGAAGGCGCGCCGGCCCGCCGCCGTGATCACGTACTGCTGCGACGCCCGCGGCCCCTGCTCGCCCAGCTTGAGCAGCCCCGCCTCGGTCAGCGCCGGAAGCTCGCGGTACACCTGACTGCGGGTGACGGAGAAGAAGGAGCCGAACCGGCCGTCCGCAGCCGAGACGAGCCGGCCGCCGGACATCGGGCCGTCGTGCAGGAGACCGAGCAGGGCGGCGGCGGTCGCGTTGATTACTGGCGCTCTCCCCCGGGGCGTCATTCCATAACGGTGACACGGGACCGCGTGGTTCGCCCGATGACACTCCCCGGGTTCACCGGCCCGTGAGGCGCGCCCGCAATCGCTCCACCGAGGCGTCGTCGAGCCCGTTCGCCCGCAGCCAGCCGAGGGCGCCGTCGGACCCGTCGCGGCCGTGCTCGTCGTCCAACCTGGACAGAACCGCGGCGATCACCTCGGCGCGGGGCAGGTGCGGGGTGAGGTCGGCGGGCATCTCCCGACCCAACGCCGTGGTCCACCGCAGGAACATCGCCTCGACGTGCTGCGCCGACAGTGCGTAGTCGGCGATCACCGCCTCGCGCTCGACCCCGACCGCGTCGAGCACGAGGGCGAGCAGCACGCCGGTCCGGTCCTTGCCCGCGGCGCAGTGCACGAGCGTCGGGCCGGTATCGGGCCGGCCGAGCAGGCGCACGGCGTGCACAACGTTCTCCGTCCGGTCGACCAGGTAGCCGAGGTAGGCGCGCAGCAGCGGATCGGTGTCGTCACCGGTCTCGGGCAGCTCGGTGCCCTCCTCGGGGATGAAGCTCAGGGAAACGGTCTCGACGCCGCGCGCCGCCACCGCCGTCGGGCCGTCGCGGTCGATCTCCCGGGCGGTCCGCAGGTCGATCACCAGGCGCAGACCGACCACGTCGACGAGGTGCGCCACGTCGTCGTCGGTGAGGTAGCGCAGGCTCGCGCTGCGCAGCAGCTCGCCGAACCGGGTGCGACCCCCGTCGCGCAGGGGCAGGCCACCGGCGTCGCGGACGTTGTCCAGCCCCTCGAGTTGCAGCCAGCGGTCCAGCTCGGTGTCCTGCACGGCGTCCACGGTCTCCTGCACGGCGTCGCCCACGACACGACACTAGCTGCTGGGTCGCTCCACCGACCTCGGTCGCGGCGCGGAACCCGTCGCACAGCGTGACAATCCGGCGCTGAGCGCGTCGACCAGCGCGAACACCACCGGTCGCGCACGACGACCGTTCGGCGCTGTTCGAGCGGCCCGAACCCGGCCCGGTTCGATCGGACGAGCGGTGAACACGTTGCGCCGAACGACGTAACGTCTCCTTGTTCCGGCTCCACCACTTCCCTACAGTCCTGTACCGAGCGTCACATCCCGACCACGTATGCAGCGGAGCCGGACTCCCCACCGGCTCCCCCGGGCCCTCCCCACCCGGTGCGCGCGTGGCCGGGTTGCTCCCCGCGCTGGAAGGCAGGTCTCGTGGCTGGTCACCGCTCCCCGAGTGGTCGCCGTGCGCATTCGGCCGCCGCCGTGGAGCGTGATCGCGCCGCGCACCGGGCCCCGTCGGACGGCCAGCGCCGCGTGCAGGTCGTCGCCGCGGCCGCCACGCTCGGTGCGGTCGCCGCCGGCACGGCCACGACGTTCCTGTCCGGCAGCCCGGCCGCCGCGGACCCGACCCCGGCCGTGGCGGAGGTGGCCGACCCGACACCGAACGCCATGCTCGCCGCGAGCGCCGGCGTGCTGCAGCCCGCGGAGCGGATCCGGACGCTGACCGCACCGTCCCCGATGCTGCCCGTCGCGTACCGCTTCGACGGCGACGACGCCACCGAGCAGCGGGTGGCGTCGGTGCAGAAGGCGACCCGCCTTGCGGAGCAGCTCGCCGGCATGCACGCCGAGCAGGCCCGGGTCCAGGGGCTGATCCGGGCGGGCGGCCTGGACGGCTGGATCGCGGAGGCGCTGCAGGTGATGGGCCTTCCGCAGCGACTCGCCCCGGGCGTCAAGAAGATCATCCTGGCGGAGTCGGGCGGCAACCCGCATGCGATCAACACGTGGGACAGCAACGCCGTGCGCGGCACTCCCTCGCGCGGGCTGATGCAGACGATCCCGTCGACGTTCCGCACGTACGTGCACCCCGAGCTCGCCGACCGTCCCATCACGGACCCGGTGGCCAACATCACCGCGGGCGTCCGCTACATGATCGACCGCTACGGGATGGAGACGGTCGCGGCGGGCGGCCGCAGCGACGGCCTCGGCAGCTACGTCGGGTACTAGCTCCGTCGGGTATCAGTCATTCCACCTGTGGTCTCGCCTTTCGCTGCGCGTGATCAAGGACACGCGTCAGGGCACGACCGGCGGGGTCGCCGGGGCGCTCGGTGGGGGCGGGTCGGGCTCGCGCGGGTCGGGTGCCCGCGGATCCGGGCCCACGTCGTCGTTATCGGCGGTCGCCCGTAGCTGCGCGAAGGTCGCCCACGCCACGGCCACCATCGGCACCGCCACCACGGCCCCGATGATCCCGGCCAGCACGGTGCCGGACGCGACTGACACCGCGACGACCACCGGATGCAGCTTCACCGCCCGGCTCATGATCACCGGGTGCAGCACGTGGCCCTCGATCTGCCCGATCACCACGATCAGCACGAGCACGGCCAGCGCCGTCAGCGGGCCGCGGCCGGCCAGCGCCACGAGCGTCGCGATCGACAGCGCGATCGGGGCACCGATCAGCGGGATGAACGCGCCGAGCAGGACGAGCAGGGTCAGCGGCAGCGCCAGGGGCACCTTCAGCAGGAACAGCGCGATCCCCACCAGGGTCGCGTTCGACACCGCGACGATCACGACGCCCCGGGTGTAGCCGGCGAAGGCCGTCCACCCGGCCCGACCGGCGGCGTCCCACCGCGGGCGCCGCAGCGGGAGCTGGCCCAGCACCCAGCCCCACAGCCGCTCACCGGAGTGCAGGAAGAACAGCGAGCAGAACACCGCGAGCGCGAGGCCGGCGAACAGCTCCGCGACGACGCCCGCCTCCCCGGCGGCCTGCGCCGCGAGCGCGCCACGGTTCGCCGCCAGCCACGCGAACGCCTGGTCGGTCAGCCGCCGGAGCTCACCCGCCGGCAGCCCCAGCGGCGGCCCCGACAACAACCTCTCGATCTCGCGGATGCCGGTGGCGAACTGCCCGATCAGCCGGCCGAACTGCCCGACCGCGGACGTCGCGACGAAGGTGACGACCGCCCCGACCACGATGATCGCCTGGATGACGGCGACCGCCACCGCCGCCACGCGGGGCATCCACCGGGCGAGCTGGTCGGTCAGCGGGCGGAGCAGGGCGGTGATCAGCAGGCCGACGAACACCGAGATCGCGACGAAGTGCAGCCGCCCCAGCGCCACGAACACCAGGTAGACCGCGACGGCGACGGCGACGGACCGCCAGGCGTACCCGGCCGCGACGCGCAGCCCGTAGCGCACCGCCTCGTCCGGGTCGGGCCTGCGGGAGGCGGGTCGGGCGGCACCGTTCGCGATCGGCCTGCCCGATGGCGGCTGCGGACCGGGCCGCGGCACTCCGGGCCTGCGCACGCGCAGGCGCGTCGGTGGCCGCCTTCGGCCCCTACCGGGTCGAAGACCCGTCATCGCCCGCGTTTCCTCACGGCATCCCCCTGCTCGCATGGGTGTCGCCCGCTGCGAGGCAGTGTCGCACCCATCCCCTTCCTCGGCCTGACGCGCCCAAGCGCCTGGGGTCACCACCCGTAGCCGTCGAGCACGGCCTCGATCCGAGGGACGTAGCGCTCGCCGAAGTGGCGCAGGTTCACCAGCAGCTTGTGCAGTTGCAGGGCCGGGCGGCGGTGTGGGTAACCCACGTCCGGCGGCCACTCCTGCCGGTAGGCCTCGTGGAACTCCGCGGGCATATCGGCCATGTCCATGAACGCCAGCTCCAGCTCACGGTCGACGTAGGCCACCGCCGGGTCGACGAGCCAGCGACCGCCGACGACGTTGCCGGTCCACAGGTCGCCGTGGGTCAGCGACGCGGGCGGGTGCTCGGGGAGCAACGCCGGCAGCGGCCCGGCGCAGGCGCGCTCCAGGCGACGGCGCAACGCGTCGGGGACGGCCGGGTCGGCCAGGTGCACCCGCACCCGGTTCGCGACGTAGAAGTCGTTCCACCTGTCGTGCCATCCGTTGCGCTGGATGATGCGGCCGCCGGAGTTGTCACGGTGCCAGCCGAACCGCGGGCCGGTGGTGCGGTGCAGCCGCGCGACGGCCCGGCCCAGGCCCGCCCAGTCCGGCGACCCGGCCACGCGCTCGAGGACGAGCAGGTCGCCCGTGGCGGCCAGCACCGACGGGACCGGGGCCCCGGCCCCGGCCAACGCCGCGAGCCCGTCGGCCTCGACCTCCGCCGGGTACGGGCAACGCTTGACCACCACCCGGCGGCCGTCGGCGAGCGTCCCACCGACCACGGTGCAGACGAGCCCGCCGGGCAGCGGCTCGGCACCGGTGAGCGGCGGCAGGTGCGCCGGCCAGCCGAGGACGTCCACGCGCGCAGCCTGCCCGAGAATGGTGGGGTGCGCGTCGCGGACCGGTTGCGCCGGTCAGGGGCGCCGGACATGCTGGCACCGGCGCGGACCCGGGAGGTAAGGGCGTGGAGTCGCCGTTCGTCGGGGACAGCGAGATGGCGCGGCGCATGCGCGAGGTCGACTGGGCCGGTACACCCCTCGGGCTGCCGGCGGGTTGGCCGCCCGCGCTGCGCACGGCCGTCGAGCTGCTGCTGCGCTCGCAGCTGCCGATGTACGTCGCGGCGGGCCCGCGGTGGTCGCTGCTCTACAACGACGCCTACGCCCCGATGCTCGGGGCGCGGCACCCGGACGCGCTGGCGGCGGCGTTCGCGGACGCCTGGCCCGAGGTGTGGCCGGGTCTGCAGCCCGTGCTGGCGGACGCGCTGGCCGGCAAGGCGGTCTTCCAGGAGGACATGCCGATGCTGCTGGCCCGCCGCGGCTGGCCGGAGGAGGCGTGGTTCACCTACTCGTTGAGCGCGATCGGCGGCGAGGAGCCGGGCGCGGACGGGGTCTTCTGCGCCTGCACCGAGACCACCGCGCAGGTCGTCGGCGAGCGGCGGCTGCGGGCGCTGGGCGAGCTCGCCGAGCTGGGCAGCGCGACGGACGTGGAGGCGGCGGGGGCGGCCGCCGTCGAGGTCCTGTCGCGCTACCGCGCAGACGTCCCGGCCGCACTGCTCTACCTGCTCGGCGACGACGGCGCGCGCCTGGTGGCTGCCGAGGGCGTCGAGCCGGGCGGCGCGCTGGCCCCGGAGACCGTCGACGACGACGGGTTCTGGGCGCCGGCGCTCCGCGAGGTGGTGGCGAGCGAGCACAGCACGGTCGTCGAGGGACTCGCCGCGACCCTGCCCGAGGGGCGGCTGCCCGGCGCGGGCCCGCTGCATCCCGGGCTGCTCGGCGGCGAGCGGCACGACGAGAGTCCGTTCGACGCGGCCGTCGTCCTGCCCGTCCGCATCGGCACCGGCGGGCCCGCCGCCGTGCTGGTCGCCGGCGTGAGCCCGTACCTGCCGCTGGACGAGGAGTACCGGGCGTTCCTCGAGCTGGTCGGCCATCACCTGTCCACGGCGGCGACGGCGGCGGACGCCTTCGCGGCCCAGCAGCGGCGCGCCGAACACCTGGCCGAGCTGGACCGGGCCAAGACGGCGTTCTTCGCCCGGATCAGCGACGAGTTCCGCACGCCGCTCACGCTCGTGCTCGGGCCGGTCGCCGAGCTGCGCGACGCCGCGCCGCCCGGTTCGGGCCTGCGCACCGATCTCGAGCTCGTGCACCGCAACGCGCAGCGCCTGCGGCGGATGGTCGACCGGCTGCTGGAGCTCTCGCGGCTGTACGCGGGGCAGGTCGACCCGCACTTCGAGCCGGTCGACCTCGCGGCGCTCACGGCCGGCCTCGCCGGGATGTTCCGGGCCGCGGCCGACCACGCCGGGCTCACCCTCGAGCTGGACTGCCCGGACCTCGGTGAGGCCGTCTTCGTCGACCGGTCGATGTGGGAGCAGGTCGTGGTCACCCTGCTCGCGCGGGCCGTCGCCGTCGCCACCACCGGGCGGATCACGGTCGCCCTGGGCCGCGAGGGCGGTTCCGCGGTGCTGCGCGTCGCGACCACCGGTACGGCTGCGACGCCGCCGGATGACGGCGTCGGGCCGGCACTGGTCGCCGAGCTGGTGGGGTTGCTCGGCGGTTCGGTGACCACCGATCCGGTGACCACCGAGGCGGCAGACACCGGGTCGACCGTGACCGTGGCGGTGCCGCTCGGCCGCCACCACGTGCCACCGGGCGCCCCGGGAGGCGCGGCGGACGACTCCGGGCCGCTGCGAGTCGCGTCCGTCACCGAGGCGCTGTGGTGGCTCCCGGAGCCCGACGTCGGGGATTCGCCGTCCGCCGTCCCGCCGGACAACCCCGACGCGGGCCGCATCCTGGTGGTCGACGACCACGCGGACATGCGCGCCTACCTCATGCGGCTCCTCGGCCGCACGCACCGCGTCGAGGCCGCGACGGACGGGGCGGCCGCACTGGTCGCGGCCCTGGCCGACCCGCCCGACCTCGTGCTCGCCGACGTCTCGCTGCCGGGGCTGAGCGGCCTGGACCTGCTTACCGCGCTGCGCGGCGACCCGCGCACCTCCCTGGTGCCGGTGGTGCTCATGTCGGCGCGGGCCGGACCGGAGGCCGCGGTCGAGGGTCTGGGCGCCGGCGCCGACGACTACCTCGTCACCCCGTTCTCGGCCCGCGAGCTGCGGGCGCGCGTCGACGGCCGGGTCGCGCTCGGCCGGGCGCGCCGCGAGGCCGAGCGCCGCTTCCGGGCGATGGCCGACTCGACCCCCGCGCTCATCTGGGCGGACGGGCCGGGCGGGAAGCGGCTCTTCGTCAACCGCGGCTGGCTGGAGTTCACCGGCGCCGAGCCCGACGCCGACCTGGGGCTCGCCTGGCAGGACCGGATCCACCCGGCCGACCGGGCGCACTACAGCACCGTGCGCGGCGCAGCGGACGGCGGGCCGTTCGAGGTCGAGTACCGGCTGCGCGCCGCGGACGGCCACTACCGCTGGGTGCTCGACCGCGGGGCGCCCGCGGAGGGGTACGTCGGCGGCTACGTGGGCGGCTGCCTGGACATCGACAGCCGCGTCGGCGAGCGGGAGCGCCAACGCCTGCTCGCGGTGATCGGCGCGGCGCTGGACCGGGAGACGACGGTCATCGGGCGCAGGCAGACGCTCGTGCGCACGCTCGTCGACGAGGGCCTCGCCGACATGGCGCGGTTCGTCGAGATCACCGACGGGCAGGCGACCGACGGCCTGGCCATCGCGGCGCACACCCCGGAGCAGGAGGCGGCGCTGCGCGGGCTCGACGTCGACTGGATGCAGGTGGGCCGGACCGTCACCGCGGGCGAGGTGCGGCAGTACGACGTCGACGAGGCCTTCATCCTGGCCAGCAGCACGGACGAGCGGCAGCGGGAGCTGCGGCGCAGCATGCGTTTCGGCACGATCGCGCTCGTCCCGCTCAGCGCCCGCGGACAGACCTCGGGGCTGCTCGCGGTGGCGCGGACCCGGGACTCCATCCCGTTCGACGACGGCGACACCGCGCTGCTCGCCGACCTCGCCGAGCGCGCGGCCACGGCCCTGGACAACGCGCTGCTGCTGGAGCGGGAGCAGGCCAACCGGGCGCGGCTGGAGGTGCTGCAGCGGGCGACCGCCGCCCTGTCCGCCGCGGCCACCCCCGAACAGGTCGCCGCGGCCGCCGTCCAGCAGTTCGCCGGCCTGGCGCGCGCGACCGTGGTCACGCTGTGGCTGCTGACGGGTGTCGGCAGGGACGCGGTGCTCGAGCCCGTCGAACCCCCGGCCTCGGCTCCCGGCAGGCGGATCGCGGTCGGCGAGCCGGTACCCCCCGCCGAGGCGGCCCGCACCCGCGGCCCGGTGTGGGCCGAGGACGGCGATCCCGGCGCGGTCGACTGCATCCCGCTGGTCGCCGCCGGCACGTGCGTCGGCGTCGTCGGGCTCGGCGGGCAACCGCGCGACGTGCGCACCGGCGCCGCCCGCGCCGCGCTGACGGTGCTGGCGAAGCTGTGCGCGCAGGCGCTGCAGCGCGCCGGGCTGCTCGCCGCGGAGAGCTCCGCACGGCGGACTGCGGAGGAGTTCGGCGAGGTCGTCGGGGCGCTGTCCGGCGCGACCCGGCTCGTCGACGTCGCCGAGGTCGTCCTGGACCACACCGTCCGGCTGGGCGCGAGCTCCGCCGCGGTCCTGCTGCGCGCCGGGGAGCACCTCGACGTGCTGGCCGCCCGCGGCACGGGCGCGGTCCCGGCGACGGCCCGCCGGCTGCCGCTGGGCTCCCGTCACCCCGCAGCGCACGCGGCCCGCACCGGCGAGCCCCTGTGGGAGGGCAGCGGGTGGGACGGCCGCGGACCGGACGCCGGCACGCTCGTCGCCGTGCCGCTCGCGCTCGGCGGCCCGACCCGCCCCACCGGCGCGATCGTGCTGCGGTTCGCCGACGGGCGGCCGACCTTCTCGGCACAGGAGCGCGCCGCGGTGCTGACGCTGGCCGGGCAGTGCGCCCAGGCGCTGGACCGGGCGCGGCTGCACCAGGCCGAGCACGACGTGGCGGACGTCCTGCAGCGCAGCCTGCTCCCCCCGGCGCTGCCGCCGTTGCCCCGGCTCCGGGTCGCCGCGCGTTACCTCCCCAGCGCCGTCGGTATCGCCGCGGGCGGTGACTGGTACGACCTGCTGCCGATCGACGACAACCGGGTCGCGGTCGTCGTCGGCGACGTCGTCGGGCACGGGGCGACCGCGGCCGCCGTGATGGGTCAGCTGCGCAGCGCGCTGGCGGCCTACCTGCTCGACGGCCACTCCCCCGCCGCCGCGCTGGAGCGGCTCGACCGGTTCGCCCGCCGGGTCCCGGGGTCGGCCGGCAGCACGTGCGTCTGCCTCGTGGTCGACTGCGCGACGGGCGCGCTGTGCTGGGCCAGCGCCGGGCATCCGCCGGTGCTGCTGCTCGAACCCGGCGGCCCGCGCTACCTCGAGGAGGGCTGCGGGACGGTGCTCGGGGTCATGGGCCGACCGCCTTACCGCCAGGCAGACGCCGTGATCGAGCCGGGTAGCTCGGTGCTGCTCTACACCGACGGGCTCGTCGAGCGGCGGGGGGAGGTCCTCGACGAGGGCCAGGATCGGCTCGCCCGGGCGGCCGCCCAGGTCCGCGACCTTCCCCCCGACGAGCTGGTGAGTGCCGTCGTCGACACCGCGCTGGCCGACGGCGCGCTGGGGGACGCGGCGGCGCCCGACGACATCGCCGTCGTCGCGGTCCGCCTGGTGCCCGGCCCGCTGCACGGGGTGCAGCCCGCCCAGCCGCGCCGGCTGCGGGTGATGCGCCGCGGGGTCGAGGACTGGGCGGCGGCGCTGGGGCTGCCGGACGAGGTGCTCGACGACCTGCAGTACGCGCTGGGCGAGGCCGCGGCGAACGCCGTCGAGCACGCCTACGGCAACACCGGCGAAGGCGAGTTCCGCTACACGCTCGAACACCGCCCCGGGCCGGACGGCGGCGTCGCCGTCGAGGTGCGCGACACCGGCCGGTGGCGTCCCGTGCCGGCCGACTCCGGGCACCGTGGGCGGGGCGTGGCGGTGCTGCACGCCGTCGGAAAGGACGTGCGCATCGACTCCGGCGACGGCGGCACGACCGTCACCTTCCGGGTGCCCGTGCCGCCTACCGAAGCACCTCGCCGACCCCGCCTCGCGGCGCAGGCCCGGCCCGCCGGCCCGACGTCCGTCACCGCCGTTCCCGGCACGGACCCACCGGTGCTGCGGGTGGCCGGCGACCTCGACCTCGACGGCGTCGACGCCGTGCGCGGCGCGCTGCTGGCCGCGGCGGGGCCCGCCGGTCTCGTCGTCGACCTGCAGGACACTGGCTACGTCAGCAGCGCCGGGGTGGCGCTGCTGGTGGAGCTGTCGACGCAGGTCGCCGCGCAAGGCGCGCCGATCGTGCTGCGGTTCAGCGCAGGGTCGCCGGTGGCGCGGGTGCTGGACCTGACCGGGCTGCGGGCGGCGCTGCCGGTCGACCCGTGAGCGTGCGGTGGTGCGGCCGGATCCGGGCGACGACGTCGTCGCCCGGATCCGGGTCGGCCGGGGCGGAGGCGTCGACGACCTCCGCGCCGAGCCGGGGCACCAGCGCGAGGAATCCCTGCCGGACGGCCTCCAGCCCCTCAGGGTGAACTCGCCCTTGCGGGCGAACGCGACCTCGCCGGGCAGGTCCAGGACCAGCACGAGGTCCGGCGGCGGGGCCAGGTGGGCGAGCACCCAGAAGTAGGGCCGCTTCAGCGAGCGCCACGAGCCGGTGATCGGCAGCAGGGCGTCGTAGGTGTAGCGGTCGCCGAGCACGGCTTCGACACCTACCTCGCGCAGAAGACCGTCCGCCCTTCCGGCGACCCGGTCGACGACCTGCACACCGGCTGGGACCTGCACGTCGGTTTCGGGCTGGCCAAACCCGGGCGCCCTCGGGGCGGCGTTGGGTGACGTCACCGTCCTGACCACCGGCGAGCACGCCCTGATGCAGGAGTGGCTCGACCGCATCGCTGCGGGCTGATGCGTCGATCCGTCATGCGCAAACGGCCCCCGGAGCGGGCTCCGGGGGCCGTTGTACCGACGGCTCAGCTTGCGTGGGTCTCGATCGCCTCGCGTACCCGCAGCGTCGTCGCGGCCGCCTGCGCCAGATCCTGCTGGAACACCATGTTCATGCCGAACGCACCGTCGACGGTCCACATGCAGGTGGTCATCGGTGCGTGCTCGGCGCAGCGCATCGTGCCGCCGAGCGGCCCGGCCGGCTGGTCCACGAAGTTGAGCTCCTCGGAGCCCAGCGACTGCTGGAACCCGGACGCCATCCCGGTCAGCACGGCATCGGGGTTCCCGGCGGTCGTCGTACCGGCGATGATCACGAACGCCGGCAGCTGCCCGGCATCGCCGTACATCCCCACCACGGAGTCCGAGGTCACGGCCGCCAGCTGCTGCCGCGCCGCGTCGACCAGCTGCCGGGAGGCCTCGTTGTCGATCAGGGGATGCCCGTCGACCACCGGCGGCAGGGACATGGTCACCGCCTTGGCGGCCGGCGCGGCGGACGGGGTCAGGCCCGGGATGGTGCGGGTTCCCGTGGCCAGCAGCACGGCGGCACCGAGGAGCCCGACCATCAGGATCCCGGCCAGAGCGAACGCGACGATCTTGCCGGTGGAGGATCCGGTTCGGGGCCGCGGGGCAGCAGGCAGCGGTGCCGGGGGGAACGGCCCGCCCTGCTGGCCCCAGGAGTTCGCATAGGCCGGGTGCTGCGGGTAGGGCTGCTGGTGGGGCGGGTAGGGCTGCTGGTAGGTCTGCGGGTAGGCCGGGTGCGGCGGCTGCGCAGCCGGGGCGGGGCTCGGGAACTGCTGACCGGGGCTGGACGCGGGCCAGGCCCATTGCTGGGTCGGGCTGCCCGAGGGTCCGTTCACGCTGTCGGGCCGAGTCATCTGCAGCTCCCTACGGTCAGTTCCTGGTGGTGCCGTTCAGGGTGGCGACCGCTGAGCTGGCACGGCATGAGGCAGACCCCCGGGCTGCACCCCCTACGCCCTACCCCTGAGGTAGGGCAATCCCCTCCCCGTGCTCGGTCCCCTCTCCGTGGTCGGCGCTGCGCGATGGGGACTCCTGGCGCTGGACCAGGTCCGCGTTGTCGGTGCCGATCAACTGGCATGCGGCCCGGTTGCCGACCGAGCGCTGCAGCGTCGCTGCCCACCGTCCTCGGGAAGCCGGGTCGGCCAGGTGCACGCACTCCTGCGGCCGGGCCGGGGCCGACTGCTCGGCCGTGACGGCGAGCCGCTGGACAGGGAGAGCCTGCTGGCCGCTGGGCCCTGACTTCTTGTCGACCTGCTTGTTCCATGCCGTCACCGCGGTACCGAAGTCTGCGGTGGGTGTCTGCCGGATCACGTACTCGTTCGGGTGGACCTTCATCTGTTCGTCGACCAGGAAGCTCCACAACACGCTGGCGTAGACGATGCCCTCGTCCGTGCCCTCCTTGGCCACGATGGCGGCCTCGTAGTTGTAGGTGACGTCCTCGGTCTTGCCGTCCGGCTTGTCGAGCAGTACCGCCGGGCTGACAGTGCCGGCGCTCGCCACACCCGGCGTGACGCCGCCCTGGTCGGTCATCGTGAAGGCTTGGTCATTGCCCTGGCCGAAATAGCCGTACTTCATCTTCTCCTGTCGGTCCACGGCCTGATTCTTGGAGTTGAGCCGCTTGTCCACTCCTTCCCGATTGTCGACGGAGTCGGCGCCCTTGTTCGTCAGCATGCTCACCGTCTGAACGAACGCGATCGCAGACGCTTCACAGATATCGGGATCGGGCATGAACGTGATTTTCGCCTGGGCCTGGAAGGACTCGTTGGCGCTGTACCTGTTGTACTTGCCGTGCCTGATGGCGGACACGTCGACCGTAACCGTGCCGAACAGCTGGCCGGGACCGCGGCGGATCTTCAGCCGGATCGGGGTCATCAGGCGCTCATCGGTCCCGCGCCCGGCGAGGCGTGCGCCCTTCCCCAGCAGTTTGGCTTCGGTTTCAGTGAGCAGCGACAGGTTCCGTGCGACTCCTGGGTCGTCGAGGATCAGGATGAAGCCGGAAGCCTTCTCCCAGTTCGGGCTCTCCTTGGTGGTCACGGCGAATCCGCGCTCTGCAAGCGCGCCTCGAGCGGTGTGCTCGGTGGGCCCGACCAGCGGCAGCAGGGCCTCCACGGTTCCCAGGTCTAGCTTGGCGTTCATCGCCGCGCCCGGGTGCGTGCCCAGATAGGCGATGGCCTCGCGGCGTCGAGCCGGGTCACCGGCCGCAGCGGCGAAGTCCTTGTCGTCCGTGACCTCACGCTGCACCGCGACGGTCCGCTGTACCAACGGGGTCACGTCCACGACCGCCGACGGCCGGCCCGACGGCATGCGCGCGCCGACCGTGGTCGGCCCCGGTTCGCCGTCACGGGCCCGCATGCGCATCACGGTCCCGCGCGGACACCCTCCGCACACAGGTCGAAACGGACGTCAGATCGGGCAGCCAACACCACCCTTTCGGGCAACCGGTAGAGCGGGCCCACTGGATCCTGTCTGACTATTGCGTCCTACGAGCCGGATGCTGCGTCCTGGGCCCGCGCGCTCAGCAGAGCGCACAGTATCGCGTCACGTTGGGCGGCCGGCTCGTCGATCGATTGGCCGTCGACCTCCTCAAGGATGCCGTTGACGATCGTCTCCTGGAGTTCGGGCGTGAGTTCAGGATTGCCGAGATCCGACCAGAGGATCTTGGCCACCAGCGGCATCAGATGGTTCATGAAATATCGGATGCCGCTGCGGCCCGCCACCGAGGTGCCACACCACATTTTGTCCCATGATGCCCCACCGGAGCCCGGGACCCCAGGACACCGCGTCGTCGGAGTCTGCGACATCAAGCACTTCTTGGTCTATCAGGTGGACGATCTCGCGATAGAGCGCGGCCTGGATGCGGTTGGCGGCGTGCCCGGGGATCTCCTTCTTGATATGGATGGGCCTCTTGCCGATCGATCTGTAGAACGCAATCGCGTCCCGGATCGTCTGCGGGGCGGTCTTTGTCCCGCCGACGACCTCCACCAGCGAAATGATATGCGGCGGGTTGAAGGGATGGGCGATGACCGTCCGCTCCGGATGCCGGCACTCGGCCTGTATGACGCTCATCCCGATGCCCGACGAGCTCGACGATCACGTCCGGGCGTGTGGCGTCGTCGATCTCGGCGAACAGCTTGATCTTGAGTTCCGGGCGCTCCGGCGCGTTCTCCTGCATGAAGTCAGCGTCCGCAACGGCCTGCCTCACGTCGCGGGTGAACCTCAGGCCTCACGTCGCGGGTGAACCTCAGCCGATCGGGCGAGGCTGCGGCCGAGAGCCCGAGCCTGGTCACCGTGTCCCACGCTGCGGCGATGAAGGAGCGCAGGGCTTCCTCTGCCTGGGGAGCCGGGTCGCTTGCCGTGACGTGAAACCCTCGAGCCAGGTAGTGCGTCGCCCAGCTTGCGCCGATCGTGCCGGTGACGATGATCGCCACGCGATGAACGGTTTCCTGGGGATACATGTCGGGCCGCTCCTCCGTTCGCTCGCAGGAAGCCGACGTTGTCGTCGATGACAGTGCGCGAGGGGACCGGCAGCTTCTCTGGCAGTTCGGGGTCGAGCATGGCGAACGCGATCCCTCGCTGCCAGACCGTTCGCAACAACTCCTTCATACCGCGAGCCTGGGGTCCGGGGGGTGCACCGGCTACCTGCGCGTTGTGCTGGCCCGGGCGAGCAGATGCGAGCGCTCGGCCTCGTTCGACGTGAGCTCGGCGGCACGTTCGAACTCGGCGCGCGCCTCCTCCGAGCGGCTGAGCTTGGCCAGCAGGTCACCACGCACGCTCGGCAACAGGTGGTAGCTGCGGAATAGGAGCCGGTGCCGCCGAGTTCCTCAGCCCGTTCCAGCGCGGTCAGGCCATGCGTGATCAGCAACCGGTTCCAGCGAGCGCGGTCCTGCTTGTCGAGTGTGATGATCTCGCCGTCCGGCCCGGTGCGGGCGCGGAGGCGGGACGCCTGGATCTCCATCAGCGCCACCAGCGCAAACGCCTCGATTCGCTCGGGGCCAACGCGGCCACCATGCGGCCGAGGCGCATCGCCTCGTGGCACAGTTCGGCGCGCGCCCACTGCTGGCCTGCGGTGGCGGCATCGTGGTCGTCTGCACCAGGAACGCGCGGGCAATCTCCTCGGTCGACAGCCCGGCGACCATCTTCAGGTGAGGGGGTCACGCGGGCTTCGACCGACAGCACGGGGTGGCCCCGGTGGCATCAGCCGCAGCACGTCGTCCTCGACACGGGCGTCGAACTCGATCTCGTCCATCGGAGTCTCGTGATCGCTGAGCTCGCGACCGAGCAGTTCGACCTTGCTCTGCAGTGTCACAGCGCGGCGGATCGTGTCGACGCCGCGGCGGCGCGCCACGGCCATGAGCCAGGCGCCCGGGTTGTCGGGGACAGACGACTCGGGCCACTGTTCGAGCGCCGCGACAAGCGCGTCCTGAGCAGGGTCTTCGGCCAGCCCGACGTCGCGAACGACACGGGCCAGGCCGGCGATCAGCCTGGCGGACTCGATCCGCCAGACCGCGTCGATCGCCCGCTGGGTCGCTGGGGTCACTATTGCTTGGCGACGGGCTCTGCGCGCATCCGCTCCTTGGCCGACGCGATCTCGGCCGGGAAGGAGTCGCGAAGTCCTCAGCATCGAGGCACCTTGCGGAGCTCGACCTCGCCGTCGGGCAACGGTGAGCGCTTGACCCACTCGACGGCCTCGTCCATCGAGGCGACCTCCCAGATCATGAAGCCGGCGACCAGTTCCTTCGTCTCGGCGAACGGGCCGTCGATCACGGTGGTACTGCCGTCGGCGTTGAAGGCAACCGCTTGCCCTTGCTGCTCGGCTGGAGTCCGTCGGCGGCCAGCATGACGCCCGCCTCGACGAGCTCCTTGTTGAACAGGGAAGGGGTGGATTCGACAGCGTCGTCGTGGGGTGCCCCGATCGGGCTGAGGCAGTCGGATCCCGACCGCCCGGACCGAACGTCCGGCGCGGCCGTGAGTCCGCACCCGGCCAGTAGAGCCCAGGGGTGTACGCGAAACGGCCCTCCGGATGATCTCCGGAGGGCCGTTTCAGCTGGTAGCGGGGGTAGGATTCGAACCTACGACCTCTGGGTTATGAGCCCAGCGAGCTACCGAGCTGCTCCACCCCGCGCTGGCGCATTAACGCCGTCTTGCTGTTGTGAGAACTACTCTACACCCCCCTCCGAGGCCCCTGCAGGCGGGTGTGGATCGACGAGAGGGGGCACGAGGCTCGCGGTCGAGCCCCGTGCCCCCTTCGTCGATCGTGCAGGGTCGGCCGGTCAGCCCCCCGGACCGGGCGCCGCAGCCGACGTCGGCGGGGCGCCGGCGACCTGCTGGTAGCGCTGGACCGCGGCGTCCAGGGCGGCCAGGGCCTGGCCCTGGGCGGCGAAGTCACCGCTCTGCTGAGCTGCCTTCAGTTGACTGATGGCCTGCTGGATCGACGTCGCGGCCGCCGCCTGGTCCGGGTTCGCCGGATTCGGGACCGGGATCGCCGTGCCCGGCGCGGGCTGTTGCGGTTGCTGCCCGGGCTGGGCGACAGCGCTGCCCGCACCCGGGCCGAAGATGTCCTCCAGCGCTCCCTGCAGGCTCGCGTCGTACCCGACCCGACCGTTGTAGCTCACCAGCACGCGGGCCAGCACCGGGTACGAAGCGCTCTGGCCGGCCCGTTCGATGTACACCGGTTCCACGTAGAGCAGGCCGCCCGCCACCGGGAGGGTGAGCAGGTTCCCGTACTCGATCGTGGTCTGGTTCTGTCTCAGCAGGTTCAGCTGCGAGCTGACTTCCGGTGAGCCGAGGAACTGCGCCTGCACCTGTTGCGGGCCGAGCGTCTGTGTCTCCGCAGGCAACTCGAGCACGGTGATCTTCCCGTACGTGGCGGGGTCCGAGCTCGCGCTCACGTACGCCGAGAGGAACTGCCGAGCTCGACTGACCAGCCCGCTGGTCAGCTGGAACGTCGCGCCGCTCTGGTTCGGCAGCCCGGCGAGCAGGTAGTACGGCGGTTGCGCCGACCCCGCCGTGCCGGCCGCGCCCTGCACGGTCGGGTCGGACGGGACGTCCCAGAACGAGACCGTGGAGAAGAACTCACCGGGCGTGTCGACGTGGTACTCGGTGAGCAGCTCACGCTGGACCTTGAACAGGTCCTCCGGGTAGCGGAAGTGCGAGCGGAGGCTGTCCGAGATCGCCGAGGCCGGCTTCACGACGCCCGGGAACGCGGCCGCCCAGGTCCGCAGTACGGGGTCGGTCTCGTCGAAGCCGTAGATCGTGACGGTGCCGTCGTACGCGTCGACGGTGGCCTTCACCGAGTTGCGGATGTAGCTGATCTCCTCGTCCGGCAGCCGCGGCACGCCCTGCAGCGCCGTGGCGGTGGCGTCGCCCAGCGACATCTGCTTGGCGTAGGGGTAGTTCGCCAGCGTCGTGTAGCCGTCGACGATCCAGGTGATGCGCCCGTCGACCACCGCCGGGTACGGATCGGTGTCCAACGTCAGGAACGGGGCCACCGCCTTCACCCGGTCCGACGGGTTCCGGACGTACATGATCTTCGAGTTGTCGTTGATCGAGGCGTTGAACAGGATGTTCCGCTCACCGTGCACCAGCGAGAACACCAGCCGGTTGAAGAAGCTGCCGAGCGGCACGCCGCCGCGTCCGGCGTAGGTGTAGCTCTGCGTGTCGGAGTCGTACTCGCGCGGGGCCCCGCCCTCCTCGGCGCCGACGATCGAGTAGTCCGTGATCAGCTCGCCGTAGTAGATCCGCGGGTCCGTGACCCGCAGGCCCTCGGGCGCGGACGCGGCGTTGCCGGTGTCGATGCTCGTGAATCGGGGCAGACCGCCCTGCCCGCCTGCGTCCTGCAGCTGGGCGTTCACCTCGTTCGCCGGGGCCACGACGATGCCGTTGCCATGCGTGTAGACGAGGTGGCGGTTGATCCAGTCCTGCTGGTTGTTGACCAGTCCCTCGCTGTTGAGCTCGCGCGCGGCGACGATGTAGTCCTGGGTGCGGCCGCCGACGGTGTACCGGTCGATGTCGAGGTTCTCGGGGAAGCCGTAGAAGTTCCGGCGCTGCTGGAACTGGGTGAAGGTGTCGCCGAGCTTGCTGGGATCGAGCAGGCGGATGTTGGGGATGGTGTTTTTGTCGTTCGAGACCTCGGTGGGCGTCGCCTCCGACGTTCCGGGGTAGGCCTGGATGTCGACCTTGTCCTGCGTCAGGCCGAACGCCTGGCGCGTGGCGTCGATGTTGCGCTGGATCGACGGGGCCTCACGCTCGTTCGCGTTCGGCGCGACGACGAACTGCTGCAGCACCGCGGGCCACGCCGCACCGACCAGCACGCTCGACAGCACCAGCAGGACGACCGCGATCGCCGGCAGCTGCAGGTTGCGCCGGAAGACCGCGACGAAGAACGCGGCCGCACAGATGATCGAGATGAAGAGCAGGATCAGCTTGGCGGGCATCACGGCGTTCAGGTCCGTGTACGTGGCACCGGTGAACGTCGGGTTGCGCGTCGAGTACAGCAACTCGTAGCGGTCGAGGTAGTACGCGACGGCCTTGAGCAGCACGAACACCCCGGCGAGCACGGCAAGGTGGGCGCGCGCGGCGGCCGACACCTGCCCGGCGCGACCCGTCAGGCGGATGCCGCCGAACATGTAGTGGGCGACCATCGCCACGATGAAGCTGATCGTGACGGCGATGAACAGCCAGTCCAGCACCCAGCGGTAGAAGGGCAGCTCGAAGGCGTAGAAGCTGATGTCGATGCCGAACTCGGGGTCCGTCACCCCGAAGGCCGTGGAGTGCAGGAACTGCTGCACGGTCTGCCAGTCGCCCTGCGCCGCGAGGCCCGCGATCACGCCGACGAGCACCGGGATGCCGATCCCGAAGACCCGCAACCGCGAGATGATCACGGTTCGGTACCGGGCGATCGGGTCTTCGGGACCCGAGACGGGAACGAAGACGGGGCGGAACCGGTACGCGATCCACAGCGAGAGGGCGACAGCCCCTCCGATCAGCACCGCGCCGAGCAGGAACTGCAGGATCCGCGTGAAGATGATCGTGGTGAAGACGTTGCGGTAGCCGACTTCGCCGAACCACAGCCAGTCGACGTAAAGGGTGATCAGGCGGGACCCGCCCAGCAGCAGCAGCACGAGGACGCCCGCGGCGATGAGCAGGATCCGGGTACGGCGGTTCAGCGTCGGGGCTCCCACCGGGGGCCGCATGGCCACGGGACACGCTCCAGTGATCGGTGACTTCTCGTGCGGGCTGTTCCACGCCACGCCGACATGCCGACGTGGGTCACACCCTGCTGTGCCAACTCTACGGACGGCGTGTGGAGTTCCCGTGGGCTGGGCTGAGATGGGCAAACGGGAGGAACCGTCGGTCGGCGGCGGGCTCAACAGGAGGCGGGTGGGGCCCCGCTGTCGAGTGCCTCCAACTGCGTGACCGCATCGCCCAGGCCGGTCACGCGGACCAGCTGCAGACCCTGCGGAGCGGTGGCCACGGCCTCGGCGCAGTTCTCGTCGGGAACGAGGAACACCGTGGCCCCGGCGTCGTGGGCGGCCCGCATCTTGAACGGGATGCCCCCGATGGGTGAGACGTCGCCCGTCCCGTCGATCGCGCCGGTGCCGGCGATGAACCGGCCGCCGGTCAGGTCCCCCGGCGAGAGCTTGTCGACGACCGCGAGTGCGAACATCAGCCCCGCCGACGGTCCCCCGATGTCGCCCAGGCTGATCCGGATGTCACCGGTCCGGGGCTCGACGGTCGGCCGCACACCGAGCAGGCCCTGGGCGCGGTCGGGACTCGCGGCCAGCGCGACGTCCGCCGTCTGCTCCCGCCCGTCGCGACGGTAGGTCACCGTCACGCTCTGGCCGGGCGCGGTGCCGGACAGCGCCTCGGACACCGACGCAGGCGTGCCGACCGTGCGTCCGGAGACGGCGACGAGCTCGTCGCCGACCCGCAGCGCCGACGCGGCCGGCGAGTCCGGGACGACCGCGCCGACGACGACCCGAGTCGGAATCGCCAGCTGCGTCATCGCGGCGAGCTCGGCGTTCGACTCGGACGTGGCGAACTGCTGGGTGTTCTCCTCGCGCACCTGATCGTCGGTCTTGCCGGGCGGGAAGATCTCACCACGGGGCACGACCTGGCGAGTGCCCGACGCCCAGGCGTGCAGCATCTGCACGAAGGTCAGGCGGTCCGACACCGCCACCGTCGTCATGTTGAGATGCCCGGACGTGGGGAAGGTCGACAGCCCGACGACGGTGACGACCGGCGCCCCGTTGACATCACCGAGCGTGTCGAAGGTCGGGCCCGGGCCCAGCGCCACCAGGGGGACGGGCATGCTCGCGCCGAGGACGCCCAGCACCGCCGCCAGCAGGGCGGCGGACAGGAACGTGCTCGACCGGCCTGCCACGAGGACTCAGCCTAGTCTCCACCTGTGGATCTCCGCCTTGCTCCGCTGCGGCGCTGATCCACAGGACACGATCTGGGCATGCGCGAGTGCAGTCCGCGTACCGTGGGGCCATGACGAACGAGCCGCCGTTCGGGTTCGGGCCCTCGGACCGCGACCCCGACCGTGACCCCGAACGCGAGCCCGGACCGCAGGACCCCTTCGGCCTCGGTGCCGGATTTCCCGGCCTGCCCGGAGGGATGCCCGGGATGCCGCCGGGCGGGTTCGACATGAGCCAGCTCGGGCAGATGCTCACCCAGCTCGGGCAGATGCTCAGCCAGGCGCAGAACACCGGCGGCGGCCCGGTGAACTACGACCTCGCGGCGAACATCGCAAAGCAGCGCCTGGCGGGCACCAGCTCGTCCCTGACGGATGCCCAGCGCAATGCCGTGCGGGACGCCGTGCGACTGGCCGAACTGTGGCTGGACCCGGCCACCACGTTCCCGGCGGGGGCGACGGAGGTCGCGGCGTGGTCGGCGAGCGAGTGGGTGAACGCCAGCCTTCCCACCTGGAAGCGGCTGTGCGACCCGGTCGCCCAGCGCGTGTCGGTGGCCTGGGTGGAGGCCCTGCCCGAGGAGGTGCGCGCCGGCGCCGGCCCGATGCTGGCGATGCTCGGCCAGATGGGCGGTCTCGCGTTCGGCAGCCAGCTCGGAGGCGGCCTGGGCCAGCTCGCCGCGGAGGTGCTGAGCTCCACGGACGTCGGCGTGCCCGTGGGGCCGGCCGGCACCGCCGCACTGCTGCCGGAGAACATCGAGAAGTTCACCGCGGGCCTCGACCGGCCCGCCAGCGAGGTGATGATCTACCTCGCCGCCCGGGAGGCGGCGCACCAGCGGCTGTTCGCCCACGTCGGTTGGCTGCGGGAGCGCCTGCTCGGTACGGTCGAGGAGTACGCACGGGGCATCACTGTCGACACATCCCGGATCGAGGAGCTGGCCCGCGGCATCGACCCGTCGAACCCCGGTGCGATCGAGGAAGCCATGCGCTCGGGGATGTTCGAGCAGCAGACCACCCCGGCGCAGCAGGTGGCGCTCGCCCGGCTGGAATCGCTGCTCGCACTGATCGAGGGCTGGGTGGACGCCGTGGTGGCGGACGCCGTCGGCGACCGGCTGCCCGGGGCGGCGGCGCTGCGCGAGACGCTGCGCCGACGGCGCGCCGCAGGCGGACCCGCCGAGCAGACGTTCGCGACGATCGTCGGGCTGGAGCTGCGTCCGCGGCAGCTGCGCAACGCCGCCGAGCTGTGGCGGCGCCTCGGTGCGCAGCGCGGGACCGCGGGGCGGGACGCGCTGTGGGCGCACCCGGACCTGATCCCGTCGGCGGACGACCTCGAGGACCCGGCGGCATTCGTCGCCCGCGAGGAGCTCGACGACCCGATCGCCGAGCTGGAGAAGACGATGCGGGCCGAGGACCAGGCCGAGCAGAACCCGGACGACAAGACCGACGGCGAGGAGCCCGGCGCCGCGCCGAAGTCCTGAACCCGCGCTGACGAGCGGCGCGTCCATCGGACTATCCGACGGAGGCGCCGCTCGTCTGTTCATCGACGTCACCGTCCGTGCCGACCAGGCCCAGCCCGGCCGCGGCCGACAGCCCCTCCAAGTAGCCCATCGCCCGTTCGGTGCGGGGGTAGCGGCGCACCCAGGCCCAGAACGCCTTGTCGTGGCCCGGTTCGAGCAGGTGGGCCAGCTCGTGGACGAGCACGTAGTCCACGACCCAGCCCGGGGCGTCGCGCAGGCGCTCACTGACCCGGATCGTGCCGTCCGCCGGGGTGCAGGACGCCCAACGGGTGCTCATCGTCGGCACCCACCGCACCGTGGTGGGCTCGGCGCGACCCTCCAGGTACCGGCGCGCGAGCTCGACGCTGCGACGGCGGAGTGCGTCGTCGCCGGTGCGGGCGGGCGAGCGGCGGCGAGCCTCGCTGCGTTCGAGCCGGCGCACCATCTCGTCCACCCAGCGCGTCTCCTCCGACTCGCTCATCCAGCCAGGGATGAAGACGATCACCGTGTCGCCCTCACGCCGGGCGCTCACCATTCGGCGGCGGCGTTCGCTACGACGGACCTCCACGACCGCGGGCCTGACCACCGACCCAGACTATCCTCGGCCGACCCGGTACCGGAGCGACCGTGCCCGACCGTGCCCGAGTTGTCCACAGCCCGCCTCCGCCTGTGGACAGCCGGATGCGTCGGAGCGCCGGGACCGGGACGCTGCCGGTATGACGTCGCACACATCGGCCCTGCGCACATCCGCACTGCACACATCCGCACTGCACACATCCGCACTGCCACGTCGGCTCAGGCTTTCGCCGCACCGGTCGCTCCTCGTGCGGGGGCACTCCGCACGGCTGCTCGGGCTCGATCCGCGGACGGCGCTCGCGGTCGACGACCTGCCGCCACCGCTGGCCCGGATGCTGGACGAACTCGCCGCACCGGCCGAGCGGATCGGTCTGGTGGCCCGGGCCGTGCAGCGCGGCGCGGATCGCGAGGAGGCCGAGGAGCTGCTGCGGCGGCTGGTCGACAGCGGCGCGCTCGTCGACGCCGAAGGTCCGGAACGCGTGGCCCGGCAGCGGGCAGCGGCCGCGGTCACCGTGGTGGGCGGCGGCCCCCTCGCGGCGGGTGTCGCGGCGGGGCTCGGACGTGCCGGCATCGGTGCCCTGTGGATCGAGGCCGGGGCGGACGGCGTGGTGCAGGAGGGCGACCTGGGTACCGGTCTGCTCGACGCCGACCGGGGACGGTCCCCATACCAAGCGGTGGTCGACGTCGTCCGACGGATCGCGCCGGGGACGAGCGTCGGGCCGCCTCCGGCCCGCGCGGCACCGGACCTGTGCGTGCTCGCCGACTCCGTCGTACCCGATCCCACGCGGGTCGCGGCGCTGCACCGCGACCGCCTCGCGCACCTGCCCGTCCGGTTGCGCGACGGCACCGGAGTCGTCGGGCCGCTCGTGCTACCGGGTCGGTCCGCGTGCCTGGGGTGCGTCGAGCTGCATCGGCGCGGCCGCGACCCCGGCTGGCCTGGCGTCACGGCCCAGCTCGTCGGACGCCACGGCCGAGGCGATGCGGCGACGGCAGCGGCCACCGCGGCGCTGGGCACCGTCCAGGTGCTGCTCGCGGTGGACATCGCCGGTGGTGGCGAATCGGCGGTCCCGCCGGTGCTCGGCGCGTCCCTGGAGCTCGACCTCACCACGGGCGAACTGCTGCACCGCTCGTGGCCCCCGCATCCGGACTGCACGTGTGGCGCACCCGCGGCCACACGGACGTGCGAGCCGAGCGCCGGACGGGGGACAATCGTGAGGTGATGAGCGCAGCGAGGCCGTTGAAGTGAGTGACATTCCCCGGCGCACCGCAGCGCGTACGGCCAAGCTCGCGAGCCTGCCCCTCGGCGTGGCCGGCCGGGCCGCGGCCGGGTGGGGTCGCCGGCTGGCCGGCGGCAACAGCGACGAGATCGCCGCCCAGATGATGGCACGCAGCGCGGAGCAGCTGTTCGCCGTGCTGGGAGAGCTCAAGGGCGGCGCGATGAAGTTCGGTCAGGCGCTGTCGGTGTTCGAGGCGGCGGTCCCGGACGAGCTGGCGGGCCCCTTCCGGGAGTCACTGACGAAGCTGCAGCACGCGGCCCCGCCGATGCCGACCCGCGAAGTACACCGGATGCTCGCCGAGCAGTTCGGCCGCCGCTGGCCCGAGCGGTTCCGCGAGTTCGACGACACCCCAGCCGCGGCCGCCAGCATCGGGCAAGTGCACCGCGCGGTGTGGCAGGACGGCCGCGAGGTCGCGGTGAAGGTCCAGTACCCGGGCGCCGAGGAGGCCCTACGGTCGGATCTGCGCCAGCTCGCGCGGATGAGCAGGCTGCTGCAGCCGCTCGTGCCGGGCCAGGACGTCAAGTCGCTGGTGGCAGAGCTGCGCGAGCGCATGGAGGAGGAGCTCGACTACCGCGACGAGGCCGCGAACCAGCGGGCGTTCGCCGAGGTGTTCGACGGCGATCCGCTGATCGCGGTTCCTCGGGTGGTGGCCTCGGCCCCGCGCGCGATGGTCAGCGAGTGGGTCAGCGGGCGGAATCTCTCGGAGGTGATCGCGGCCGGCACGGCGGACGAGCGGGACCGGGCCGGTGCGCTGCTCGCCGAGTTCCACTACTGCGCCCCCGCCCGGTCCGGTCTGCTGCACGCGGACCCGCATCCGGGCAACTTCCAGCTGCTGCCCGACGGCAGGCTGCTGGTGCTGGACTTCGGTGCGGTCGCGCGGGTGCCCGCGGGCCTGCCCCGGCCGCTCTCGGTGATGACCCGGCTCGCGCTCGAGGATCGGCCGGAAGACCTCATCGCGCTCCTGCGGAACGAGGGGTTCCTGCTGCAGGGGACGACCGTGTCCGGGGCCGATCTCATCGCGTACCTTGCGCCGCTCGCCGAGCCGCTGCGCACGGAGTCCTTCCATTTCACCCGCCGCTGGCTGCAGGGCCAGGCCGAGCGGGTCGGCGACCTGCGCAGCTCTGGCTTCGACGTCGGCCGACGGCTGAACCTGCCGCCGCAGTACCTGCTGGTGCACCGGGTGTCGATGGGAACGCTCGCGGTGTTGTGCCAGCTCGACGCGCGGGTTCCGCTACGCGACATCGTCAGGAGATGGAACCCGGCGACCTTCGTCGACGTCTAGCTGAAAGGGGCGGCGGCGGGCTTGTCGAGCGGCCCGGGTCATACGGTTGGAGGATCAGCGTTGTCGCGCCCGAGCTGATCCGGGTAAATGGGCTGCCCGTTTCGGCCCGATAGACCCCGGACGATCAGTCCTCCGTGCGCTGGGTTGATCGTGGGGCGTGAATTTGGGCCGATCCCGCCCACCAGCACCCCGACATTGGGCTCCCGGCAGCGGCACGGCGGTGATCGGCGGCGCTCTGCACCATCGCCCGCGGCACCGCGCGCAGTGCACAGGTGTCGTCCGCCCGCATGACGGTGGAGCTGCGCGACCCGGCGGCGGTGGAAGCTGGGCCTCGACGACGGGTTGCCCGGGCTGGACGGGACCTCGTCGACGGCCGCGGCCGACGATGAGGGCGATCCTCGTGCACCAGCTCCGGAGCGGCCCATCGGACGGTCGGCGATGCTCTGCGGCCTGCCGAGTCCGGACAGTTCATCGGCATTCGGAGCTCATCGGCAATGCAGGGAATCACGGCCCGGGGGCCGAGGTTGCGCGGATCATGGCAACCAAGGTCGTGGCCACCGCGTTCGGTGGTCCGGATGTGCTGTCCGTGGTCGAGGCCGATGTAGTGGAGCCGGGCCCGGGCGAAGTGGTGATCGCGGTGAAGGCCGCGGGAATCAATCTGTACGACTACAAGATCATTTCAGGGATGTTGGGGGCGGACCCGGATCGGCTGCCGCTGCCGGTGGGTCTCGAGGTCGCCGGGGTGGTGACGGCCGCCGGATCGGACGCCGTCGGACCCGCGGGGCCGATCGCCGTCGGCGACGAGGTGGTGGCCTATCCGGTGGAGGGCGGGTACGCCGAGAGCGTCCTCGCCCCCGCGAACGTGGTCGTGCCCAAACCGGCTGCCCTCGACTGGACGGTCGCCGGATCGATCCTCCTGGTGGGTGGGACCGCCGCGCACGCGCTGCAGGTGGCGGCGGCGAAGCCCGGGGAGACCCTGCTCGTGCACGGCGCCGCGGGCGGCGTCGGCCAGATCGCGGTACAGCTGGCCGCGCAGGACGGGGTCCGGGTGATCGGGACAGCCCGCGAGTCGAATCACGACCTGCTGCGCGGCTACGGCGTGACTCCCGTGACCTACGGCCCCGGACTGGCCGACCGCGTACGGACGCTCGCCCCGGACGGGGTCGACGCGGCGATCGACACCATCGGTACGGACGAGGCCGTCGACAGGTCGCTGGAGCTCGTTGCCGACCACCGCCGGATCGTGTCGATCGCCGCCTTCGGGCGCGCCGACACCGGCATCGTGCTGATCAGCGGGGACGACCCGGAGACGAACGTCCGCGCCGAATCATGGCGCCGGTTGCTCGCGGGAGCGGCGGACGGCTCGCTGAAGATCGTCGTCGCCCGCACCTATCCCCTGGCCGAGGCGGCGGACGCCCTGCAGCTCGTCCTCGACGGGCACGCCGGCGGGAAGGTCGTGCTGGTGCCGTAACGGGCGTCAGCGGCCGCCGCACGCCACGAGGTCACCCTCGAGACTCCTTCATCCCGAGGGTGACCTCGTGCGCTCTCCTACCCGATCCACGTCGCCCTGTCAGGTGTGATGCTGATGGGATCGTGCCAGGGCTTCGTGGAGCAGTGACGCGGTGCGGGAGGTCGGGCGGAACAGGCTGCGCTGCGTGGTCATCGGTGATCTCCTTCGGTGTGGTCGAGCCGAACGGTCAGGCGCTGACGGCACCCAGTGCCGCCGCGTAGGCGGCGTCCCGGGCCAGGTCGGCCTTGCTGGGCCGGCCCCGTGGCCGTTTGCGCGGCACGACGACGCCGCGCTCGAAGATCTCCCCGCCCCAGACGCCCCAGGGCTCCTCGCGCTGCAACGCGCCGGCCAGGCAGGCGACCCGGACCGGACAGCCGCCGCACATGGCCTTGGCCTGCTCCAGCTCGGCCGGTGACTCAGCGAACCACAGGTCGGCGTCGCCGGAGCGGCAGGGCAGCTCCAGCCCGGCGCGGGGGGCCGCGTCGAGCAGGGTGCCCAACGCACCGGTCTCGGGTTGGTCGCAGGTTCCGCCCTCCAGCGGAACCGATCGAACTAGCACCGCACTACCTCCTGGTGAGTTGGTGGACAAAAGAAAGAGGGCCGCGGATCCCGGTGAGATCCGCGGCCCTCGAACTTCGGCCTGATTGCGCCCCTAGATGGGGCGCCCTCGTGCGGACACACCGGTTCCGTTGACGGTCGGGAACTTGTCGAGCGCGATCGAGCACGCACGGTTGCGCTGCCAGCCACGCGGGTCCACCGACACGTCGATCCCGGACACGTAGGCGCCGAGGATCATCGCGGTCTGCATCGTGTTCTCCATCTCGGCACCTCCTCCAGGAGATCGGGTGGTTCGGACGCGCGGATACGGTCCCTCGACCCTAGACAGTAGGCACCCCCGTCGGGGGCGCACAACCTATTTCCGAGAGGTTCGCCCAACGCATGTCTTATGGATCAGCGCCGCAGCGAAGCAAGGCGGCGATCCACAGGTGAAATGACTAGCCACCGCCCTCCGCGACGAGAGCAAGGACGGCCTGGCCGTAGCGATCGAGCTTGCTCGCGCCGATCCCGGGGATCGACACCAGCGACGACGGGTCCGCCGGGCGCTGCTCGGCGATCGCTGTGAGGGTGGCGTCGGTGAACACGACGTAGGCCGGCACCTGCTGTTCCTTCGCAGCGTTCCGCCGCCACTCCTTGAGCCGGTCGAGCAGCTCGACGTCGACGTTCGACGGGCAGTCGTCACAGCGGCGCAGCTTCATGGCCATCGTGCCGAGCAGCGGCTTGCCGCACACCCGGCAGCGGGGCTTCGCGGCGGTGCCGGTGCGCCCACCGGTGGGGACGCGCGCGGCCGGGTGCTCGTCGGGGATCAGCCCGTACAGGAAGCGGCTGCGCCGACGACGGCGACCTCCACCGGGTTGGCGCGACAGTGCCCACGACAGCGACAGCAGGCGCCGCGCCCGCGTGATACCGACGTAGAGCAGCCGGCGCTCCTCCTCGATCGCCGCGTCGTCACCCTCGGCATGCTGGATCGGCAGCGTGCCGTCGACCAGGCCGACCAGGTACACGGCGTCCCACTCCAGCCCCTTCGCCGCGTGCAGCGACGCCAGCGTGACCCCCTGCACCGTCGGGGGGTGCGCGGCGTCCGCCCGGCTGTCCAGCTCGGCGGAGAACCGGCGCAGGTCGGCCGAGGGTTCGACGGCGACGAGTTCCTCGGCGAGCTCCACCAGCGCGAGGAGCGACTCCCACTGCGCGCGCTGCGCCGCACCGCCGGGCGGCTCGGCCGTGAGGCCGACGGGTTCCAGGACGGTCCGCACGACGTCCGGCAGCGGCTCACCGTCGGTCCCCGGCCCGGCTACGCGGACCGCCGTCATCGCCCGTCGCACCTCGGGACGCGAGAAGAAGCGCTCCCCGCCACGCACCTGGTAGGGCACGCCGGCCTCGGTGAGCGCCTGTTCGTAGACCTCCGACTGGGCGTTCACCCGGAACAGCACCGCGATCTCCGCGGCCGGTGTGCCGTCGTCGATCAGGCGCCGGATCGCGCGCGCGACCGCCGCGGCCTCGGCGGGCTCGTCGTCGTGCTCCTGGAACCGCGGGGCCGGTCCGGGCGGAAGCTGACCGACGAGTTGCAGACGCGTGCCCGCAACACGTCCGCGCGCGGCACCGATCAGCGTGTTCGCCGTGGAGACGACCTGCGGGGTGGACCGGTAGTCACGCGTCAGGCGCACCACGACGGCCTCGGGGAACCTTCGGGGGAAGTCGAGCAGGTGCCGCGGATCCGCGCCGGCGAAGGTGTAGATCGTCTGGTTCGCATCGCCGACGACCGTCAGGTCGTCGCGGCCGCCGAGCCAGGCGTCGAGCACGCGCTGCTGCAGCGCCGTGACGTCCTGGTACTCGTCGACGACGAAGCAGCGGTAGCGGTCGCGGAACTCCTCGGCGACCCCGCGGTGCTCGTCGAGCGCCGCCGCGGTGTGCAGCAGCAGGTCGTCGAAGTCGAGCAGCTCGGCGCGGTTCTTGAGCTCCTCGTAGCCCGCGTAGACGGCCGCGACCTGCTCGGCGGGCCCCGGGATGTCGCGGCGCAGGCGGGCGACCGTGGCCGGGTAGTCGCCGGGCGTCACCAGGCTCGCCTTGGCCCACTCGATCTCGCCGGCGAAGTCGCGCAGCGACGCGGCGTCCGTCCCCGCACGCGCACGGCTTGCCGCCTGCCCGACGATCCGCAGCTTGCCCTCCAGCAGCTGCCACTGCTCGCCGCCCACCACCTGCGGCCAGAAGTAGCGCAGCTGGCGCAGTGCGGCGGCGTGGAAGGTCCGCGCCTGGACCCCCGACACGCCGAGCACACGCAGGCGGGTGCGCATCTCCCCGGCGGCGCGGGCGGTGAACGTCACGGCCAGGACCTGCCCCGGAGCGACGTGCCCGCGGCGGACGAGGTGCGCGATCCGCCGCGTGATCGTGCGGGTCTTGCCCGTGCCCGCTCCCGCGAGCACGCACACCGGCCCGCGGGGGGCGGCGACCGCCGCACGCTGCTCGTCGTCCAGGCCGGCCGCCGGGTCTTCGGGGGAACTCACCGTTCTCCCTCGCTGCGCTCGGTCGGCCCGTGGCTGGACGTCACAGGGCGCAGGCGCTGTATCGATGGTTCGCTCGCTGCGCTCGCTCACGGGGCCATCCTGACACCCCGGGCCGACACGGTGTGACGGCTGTCCACAGGGAAGAACGAGTTCCGCAAGATGGTTGAAAGATGTATGTCTCAGGTGACGATGTACTCGACGACGTGGTGCGGTTACTGCCGCCGCTTGAAGCTCCAGCTCGACGCCGCCGGTGTGGCCTACGACGAGATCAACATCGAGCGGGACCCCGAGGCTGCGGCATTCGTCGAGAGCGTCAACGGTGGCAACCACACCGTGCCCACCGTGCGCTTCCCGGACGGCTCCGCGCTGACGAACCCCTCGATGGCGGAGGTCACCGCCAAGCTCGAGGCGCTGGCGGCCTAACGCTCGCTCAGCCGACCGTGGCCCACGCCTCCAGCATCGCCCGGGCGATCGAGACGGCCCCCGGCAGCAACAGGCGCGAGCCCTCCGCGCCCGCCCAGTCGCCCGCTGCCAGGGCATGCCGCAGCTCCGCGCGCGTCACCCACATCGCCTCGGCGATCTCGCCCTCGGCCGGCCGCAACGGCGCGCCCACGTCGGCGAGGGCCTGGAACCCGACCATCAGCGAGCGCGGGAACGGCCAGGCCTGGCTGCCCAGGTACGTGACGTCGCGGACGGGGACGCCGACCTCCTCGTGGATCTCGCGCAGCACACAGGCCTCCAGCGACTCCCCCGCCTCGACGAAGCCGGCGAGCACCGAGAACCGCCCTTCGGGCCACACGGGCTGGCGGGCGAGCAGGACCCGGTCCGCGCCGTCGTGCACCAGGCAGATCACGGCAGGGTCCGTGCGGGGGTAGTCCTCGTGCCCGTGGGCCTCGCAGACCCGGTTCCAGCCCGCCGCCCGAGGGTGGGTCGGCGAGCCGTCGCGGCCGCAGAACCGGGCGGTGTCGTGCCAGTTCAGCACCGCGACGGCCGTCGTGAGCAGGCCGGCGCCCAGCGCGTCCAGGGCGGCTCCCGTGCTGCGCAGATCCGCCTTGTCGACCGGGTCCTCCCCGGGGACGAGCTCGGTGGGGTCGCGGACGGCCCAGTACGCGACTCCGTCCGCCTCGCCGAGCAGCACCGCCTCCTCCGGCGGCGCGTCTCCGCTGGTGGGCACGGTCACCAGGCGTGCGGCGCCGTCCGTGTCCATCCCCCACGGGCCCTCGGGCGCCCGCCCGGTCCACGCCACCGGGACGCGACCGGCTGTGTCGACCACCAGCACCCGCGCCGCGCTCCAGCCGGCCTGCTGTCGCGTGGTGTCCTGGCGCAGCGCCTCGTCGCGCAGCACGGCCGACCTCGACAGCACGGGCGGGGCGAGCAGGTCGAACCGCACGGCCTCGGCGGTCCCGGGCGTGGGTCCGGTCATCGCATCTCTCCACCGCCGCGCCGACAAGCGCGCTCGCACACACCTCGCCGGGTCCGCACACGGGTCGCGACCTCTGTGCCGCGCCGGGATTGTGTGAGCGGGCCCGTAGGTACCGCGGTCCCTCCGGTCACGGCAGGTCGACCCCGCCCAGCGCCCGCAGGCCGGGCCCGACGACGTCCGCGTCGCCGACGATGACGCCCGTGAACGCGCTGGGCGCGAAGAACTCGCCCGCTGCCGCGGCCACCTCCTCCACCGTCACCGCGTCCAGCCGCGCCGGGTGATCGCGCAGCCATTGCACGGAGACGTCGTCCGCGGCGAGCGACGCCAGCGTGGAGGCGTACCCGCCCTGGCTGTCGAGCGAGATCAGCAGCGAGCCGACGGCGTAGCGGCGGGCGGCGTCGATCTCGTCCGCCGCCGGCGGCACCGCGACCATCCTGCCCAGCTCATAGCGGGTCTCCAGCAGTGCGGCAGCGGTGACGTCGCTGGCCACGTCCGTCTCGACCGACAGCACCGCGCCACCGGGCACGAACTCGGTGCCCGAGTGCGCGCCGTAGGTGTAGCCCTTGTCCTCGCGGATGTTCTCCATCCAGCGCGAGGAGAAGTAGCCGCCGAAGACGAGGTTCGCCAGCTGCAACGCGGCGTAGCGCGCGTCCAGGCGGGGCAGGGCGGGCGCGGACATCCGCAGCTGCGACTGCACCGACCCGGCCCGGGCCACCAACTCCAGGTTCGACGGCGCCACCTGTGGCGGCGCGGTCAACCGCCGCGCGGGGTACGGCGCCGTCCAGCCGCCGAGGCGCTGCTCCACGAGCGCGACCGCGTCGTGCGGGTCGATGTCGCCGACGAGAGTGAGGATCGCGCCGCCCGGCACGAGGCCCGCGGCGTGCAGAGCGCGGACGTCCGCCGGCTCGACTGCGGCGACGTCAGGGCCCGTCGGCATCTCCCGCGCGATGGGGTGGGTGCCGAACCGCTTGCGCTGGAGGGCCTCGCGGGCGATCGTGCGCGGCTGCGCCCGCGCGACGGTGATCCGCTCGACGAGCCGGCTGCGCTCGCGCGCCACCTCGGCGTCGGGGTGCACGGCGCCGGTGAGCACGTCCGCGAGCACGTCCAGGATCGTCGGCAGCCCGGCGGAGAGCCCGGACCCGCCGATCTGGAGCCGTTCGGGATCGACGCCGACACCGAGGTCCGCGCCCACGCCGGCCAGCTCGTCGTCGATCGCGACGCGGTCCCGGGTCGCGGTGCCGGTGAGCAGCGTCGCGGTGAGCAGCTCGGCCGCGGCGAGATGGCGCGAGACCGCCGTGTCGGAGTCCGGGCCGCCGGTTTCGGCGGCGTCCGGGCCGAAGGGCACCCGCAGCCGCAGCTCGACCATCGGGACCCGCGGGTTGCGCGCGACGAGCACCCGCAGGCCCGTGGCGAGCGTGACGTCCAGGACCTCCGGCAGCGGCACCTCCCGGGTGGACCCGAGCGGCGGGAGCGGCCGTGGGCCGACCGTGGTGCGGCCGATCTCCTCGGCGCTGCGGTGTGTCGGATTGGACACGGTGACGGTCACGCCTGATCCTCGCTTGCGCTCGTCGCCGCCGTGACCGGCGGTGCTGTGTTGAATGGTGACCTCGCAAGCTCAGTCACGCCTGCTCCTCGGTGGGCTGGGTGGCGGGTTCGACGATCAGCACCGCACGCCCCTGCCCGCGCAGCGCGGCCGCCGCCTCCCGGACCTGCTCCGGAGTGACGGCCGCGAGCCGGTCCGGGAGCTCCAGCGCGAGCTCGGCGCGCCCGTAGAGCAGCTCGCGGGCGCCCAGGCCGAGCATCCGGTACATCACCCGGTCGTCCTCGTGGTGCAGCGCGGCGGACCAGCGGGCCACCTGGCGGGCCAGCTCGTCCGCGCCCGGGCCGGCGGCCGCGAGCTTGTCGAGCTCCTCGTCCACCGCGGCCAGCACGCGGTCCGGGTCCACCGACGGCGGGTGCACTGCGGTGATCGTGAACGTGTCGGGGTCCCGCGCGTCGAGCGGCCCCATCAGGCCCGCGCTCGCCGACACGTCCGTGACCAGGCCGTCCACATGCACCAGCCGACGCTGCAGGCGGGCGGCCTCGCCGTCGCCGAGGACCGAGCCGAGCAGTGCGTGGCCGAGGTAGGCGTCGAGGTCCGCGCCCGGGTCCGGCAGCCGGTAGCCGACAGCGAGCGCGGGCAGCGGGGCGTGCGCGTCCGGACTCACCGCGCGGCGCTCGGAACCGGGCAGCGGTTCGGCGAACGAGGGCCGGGACGGCGTGGGCCGCTCCGGGACGTCGCCGAAGTGCTCCTCGACGAGGGCGAGCACGCGGTCGACGTCGTCGCCGAGGTAGCCGGCGACCGTGACCTGCGCGTTGCCCGGGGCGTAGTAGGTGTCGAAGAAGGCCGCGGCGTCGTCGAGGGACGCCTGCTCGAGCTCGGTGAAGTCGCCGTAGCCGTTGTGGGCGTTCGGGAACGTGTCGTAGAGGACCGGGGGCAGGAGGATCCAGGGGAAGCCGCCGTAGGGGCGGTTCAGGACGTTGAGCCGGATCTCCTCCTTGACGACGTCGACCTGGTTGCGCAGGTTCTCCGCCGTCAGCTTCGGGGCCCGGAGCCGATCCGCCTCCAGGAACAGCGCGCGTTCCAGCGCCGCGGCGGGAAGCACCTCGAAGTAGTCCGTGTAGTCCTGGTGCGTCGAGCCGTTGAAGACCCCGCCCGAGCCCTGCACGTGCCGGAAGTGGGCGAGCTTCTCCAGGCTCTCGCTGCCCTGGAACATGAGGTGCTCGAACAGGTGCGCGAAGCCGGTGCGTCCCTCCGGCTCGGAGCGGAAGCCGACGTCGACGTGGACGGCGACACCGACGACGGGGGTGTTCGGGTCGGGAGCCAGGAGCACGCGGAGCCCGTTGGCGAGGGTGGCACGGTGGAGGTCGGGCACGGGGTCGACCCTAACCGGACGCACCGACAGTCTGCGCGGCCATCGGCGGCTGGCGCGCCGCGACCGCCAATCCGACAGCGCACCGACGACCGGAGCGCTGCTCGAGCCGCAACGACCTCTGCCGTGGTGCACTACGCCGACGGGCCGGCCGGTACGGCCTCACTCCACGGCCCCGTCCCACCCCCGCTCAGCTCGGCACGGACGCGATAGCGCACGTCAGTGTTGAGCTGCGAACGGTCGAGGAGGCTGCAGCTGTCCCATGTCGCCTGCCGGCGGAACGAGCGGCTTTTCGTCGTGACCTCGACCTGGTAGCCGCGTGCCCCGCGCACCGGTGTCCAGCTCACCAGCGTGCCCAAGCGGTCCGTCGTCACTGTCGGCTGCGGTGGCACGGCCGAGTTCGTGGCCGACTCCGGCGGGGCCACCTCGACCGCTCCGCTCCAGAGACTCCGGAGGAGGTTCTGCGGTCGGACCGCACGTACGCGCAGCCACCCTCCGTGCGTCCGCATCCGGCATTCGCGCCCCGTTTGCCAGCACGGGCACGACGTTCCGCTGGCGGGCGAGGGCGTGGGCGATCTCCCGACGCAGCCAGTCGCCGTCGTCGGCGATGCGGTCGAACGAGCGGGGCTCCAGGAGCACGAGGAAGTGCTCGCGCATCTCGATCTCCCGGAGGATCACCCGCTCGAACTCGCCGCTGTCCAGGTTCTGTGTGTCCATGAAGACGTCGAAGTCGTGCTGCATCAGGTCGTTGCGCACGAGGTGCGCAACCGCCCACGAGACTTCGCGGCGATACGAAAGAAAGACCGTCTTCTCGGCGTCGACCATCGCGCTACGCCTGCGGCAGCACCACGAACTGGCGCAGCGACAGGTCCGGGTAGGTCACCGGCCCGCGGGGACCGGGGGTGTGGTCGACGTTGATGCCGGTTTCCGGCAGGCCCAGCAGCTTGTAGCCGTCGAGCAGCCGGGTCGGGGCGTTCCAGAACACGCCGGTTCCCGTGTAGGCGTCGATGAAAGCCGTCGCCGCCTTCTCGTCCTGCGCGCACACGGCCGCCGCCAGGCCGGAGGTCTCGCCGGCGGCGGTGAGGGCGGCGTCGACCGGGCCGTCGACCTCCGCGACGGTCACGTGCGCCTCGTTGCCGGCGTCGAGCGCCCACTCGTGGCCGAGCGGGTGGGAGTGCGGCGGCAGGCTCGGCGTCAGGCCGCGCTCGCGCAGCGCCGCCTCGGCGGCGGGCCACAGCCGGTCGTGCGCGGCACGGTCGATCAGCAGCAGGTTGAGCCGGTTGCACACGCCGAGCCGGTCCGTGCTGTCGTGCACCATGCGGGCGACCGCCGCCTCGTCCGCGCTCGCGTCGAGGTAGAGCACGCCTCCGCCGTCGGCGTGGGCGAGCACGCGGGTGCCGGCGGCAGCGCCGAGCGCCGAGAGCCTGCGGGTGACATCGCCGCTGCCGCGCACGACCACGAGCGGGACGAGGTCGGGCAGGCCGACGAGGGCATCCGCGCCCGCGTGCCCGGGGGTCGGGACGAGCTGCACCGCCTCGGCCGGGACCCCGTTCTCCTGCAGGGACGGCGCGATCACCAGCTCGATCAGGGCCGTCGCGCTGCCCAGCGCGGCGGCACCGGTCCGCAGCACGGCGGCGCTGCGGGCCTTGAGCACCTGGGAGGCGACGTCGATCGTCACGTTCGGCCGGGCCTCGAACACCGCGCCGATCACCCCGACGGGCACGCGCCGCTCGAACACCCGCTCGCCCGTGGGCAGGGTGCGGACGAACCGCTGCAGCGCAGGCTCGGGGGTGTCGGCGAGCACCTCGAGCTGGACGGCCATGTCGGCGAGCCGCTCGGGCGTGAGCCGCAGCCGGTCGAGCAGGCCGCCGGCCATGCCCCCACGCTCCGCTGCCTCGATGTCGGTGGCGTTCGCGGCCAGCAGGTCCGCGGTCCGGTCGCGCAGCGCCGTCGCCATGGTGCGTAGGGCGGCGTCCACGGCCGGGCCCCCGGCCGCGCGCACCCCGGGCGCGGCGCCGGCGGCACGCTGCGCAGCGTTGCGGACGGCAGCGTGCTCGGGGGTCTCGGCGTGGTCGGCGACGGCTTCGCTGCCATTGGTGCTGACGGTGCTCACGGCGTTTCAGGGTGCCATGCCGGGTCGCAGCGCCGTCGGCCCGGCACCGGTCGGCGGAAGCACCGACGCGCCGACCGGAGCGCGGGCCGGTTCAGTCCGGAACCGCGTAGACGACCACGTTGTCCGTGTAGTGCCGGGTCGCCCGGTCGAACCGACCGCCGCAGGTCACCAACGCGAGCCGCGGCGGGCCGCCGGGGGCGAACAGGTCGGTGGGCAGCGCGGCCTTGCCGGCCTGGCGGCGGCCGGTCACCCGGTAGCCGAGCAGGCGCCCGTCGGCGCCGCGCAGCAGCACCCGCTCGCCGACGGCGACGTCGCGGAGCAGCGCGAACACCCCGAGCCCGGACGCGGCGGAGTCGACGTGCCCGACCAGGACCGTCGTGCCCGACGCGGCACCGGCGAGCGCCCCGGGCGACCACCAGCCGACGGTGGAGGGTGGGTCGGGGACGGCGAGGGCGCCGTCGGGTCCGGTGGCGGTGGGGATTACCGGGGCGCCGACGCCGCGGCCCGGCAGCTCGACCGCGACGGGCACGGTTCCCCGTGAAACCGGATCCGCAGCGAAGGAGCCGCCGGGAACGGCGCTCGCAGCCCCCGGCCCGGCGCCGCCGGCACCACCTGCGGGTACCCCGCGGCCGTCACCCGATGCGGATACCTCCGCCGACGCCCGCACGGTCGCCGGCACCACCCCGACGTCCGTCCCTCGGCTGGATGGCCCGACGGCCAGCAACACTCCCAGCACGACGCAGGCGACACCGCCGCCTGCTGTCCCCCACACGGCCGCGCTGCGGATGCGGGGCGGTGGGCCGTCCTCCGGACGGAGCGAACGGGGCGTTCGGTGCGGTGGACGCACCCGACGCGGCGCTCGCTCCATCAGCACGGCCCCTACGCCCGGCGCCGCCGCAGGCGGACGGCAATGCCCAGCAGCACGGCGCCCAGCCCGACCAGCGCGGCGGGCAGCATCGGCGCCTGCGCGGCCTGGCCCCCCGTGCCCGCGTTCACCGCCGACGGCGTCCCGGCGCCCGCGGCACCCGCGGCGTCGCGAATAGCCGCGGCCAGCGCGTCGAGGCGGGCCAACGCGTCCCGGGCGGCGGCCTTGGCCTCGTCCGAGGCGTCCGGCGACGACAGCACGGCGTTCGCCGCGGTCCGCCCCTGCTCGACGAGATCGCCGACCGCCCGCAGCCACGCCTGGTCGAACGGCTGACCGCTGCGCGCCTGCAGATCGTTGAGCACGCCCTGGATCTGCGCGCCGACGTCGTCGCTCAACGTGAGTCCCTGCGCGGTCGCGAGCGTGCGGATCTGCTCGTCGAGCGCGCGCCCCTCGGAGGTGACCCGGCCGGCGAGCGTGCGCAGGGCGTCCGTGGTGCCCTTCTCGCCGCCCAGCTCGCCGAGCGCAACCTGGGCGAGCGCCGCCTGGTGGGCCTGCGCGGCCTGGTCCGCCGACAGCCCGGACGCACCCGACGGCGCCGGCGTACCCGCCGTCCCGGTGCTCGGCGCTGCGGCGCCGGCGGTGGCGGACGCACCCAGGGTCCCGGTCGGCGTGGTCGTGGCGGCCTGCTGACCTGGACTGCACGCGGCTCCCAGCAGAGCGACGACGGCCATCGCCGTCGCCAGGGCCAGCCGGGTGGGTTGCACGCTCACGAATCCTCCAACGGGTGACGGTCAGGCCACCCATCGTGACGCGTCCGCGTCACCACCGGGACGCCGACCCGCACCCCGCGGTCGTGTCGTGACCCGCCGGTGATCATCGCGGGGGTGGCGCGGAGACGTGCACCACCTTGGTGGTCGTCATCTCGTCGAGAAGCTCCGGCCCGTGGCCGTAGCCTGACCCGCTCCCCCGGCGCGGCTGGGCGGCCCCACCGGGCGCGCCGCCGAACACGTTGTTGACCTTGACCGTGCCGACCGGCAGAGCCTGCCACGCGGCCTGCGCGCGCGCCATGTCCGGGGTGAGGACGGCGGCGGCGAGCCCGTAGCCGTCGTGCACGGCCTCGAGCAGCGCGGCGTCGAAGTCCGGATCGACCCGCACGGGCGCCACCGGGCCGAAGGTCTCCTCCCGCATCACCCGCATCTGCGGCACGCAGCCGATCAGCACGGTGGGCGGGTAGTAGGCGCCCTGGCCGTCGGGCACCTCCTCACCGGTCAGCGCGTGCGCCCCGGCGGCGAGCGCCTCGGCGTTCGCGAACGCCCCGAGCGCGGCCTGCTCCGCGGCCCAGGCCGGGTCGACGCCCTCGTCCACGATCAGCGGGTCGTTGCCGCCGTTCTCCAGCACGGCCCTCGCGCCGGTGCGTGCGCACGCCAGCGCGATCGCCCGGCCGGTCGCGGAGCTGCCGACGTGCGCGACGACGTCGACGTCGGCCCCGGCGAGCTGGGCACCCACCGAGCCGTCGCCGTCGAGGATCTCCAGCACGCCCTCGGGCAGGTGCGCGGCGAGCAGCTCGGCGAACCGGCGGCCGGTGTGCGGGCAGCGCTCGCTGGGCTTGTGGACGACGGTGTTGCCGGTGACCAGCGCGGCGCCGAGCAGGCCCGCCGCGACCGCGACGGGGTCGTTCCAGGGGGTCAGCACGGCGACGACGCCGCGCGGGCCGGGCACCATGAAGTCGGTGGCGTCCCAGCTGCCGTGCAGGGTGCGCCCGCGGTGCACGGGCCCCAGCTCGGCGTACTGCACCAGCGTGCCGATCCCGACGTCGACTCCGCCGCGCGCGTCGTCGAACGGCTTGCCGGTCTCGCGCTCGGTGAGGGCGGCGAGCTCGTCGGCGGCGTCCCGGACGGCCGAGCGGGGGGACGCGGCGGCGTGCAGCGCGGCGGCCCGCTCGGCGGCCGGGGTGTGGGCCCATCCGTCGGCGGCGACGCGGGCCCGACGCAGCGCCCGCTCACCCTCCTGCGGGGTGGCGATCGGGACGCGCCCGACGGTCTCGCCGGTGCGCGGGTCCAGCACGGTGATCTCACGGGTCAGCACGTCGGTCACACTTGCCGCTTCCGTTTCGGGACGGCGTTATATGTGCCGTAGTCAATCCCTACGACGAACGTTCTCAGGAACGAGATCGGCGTGGTACGGGGGCCGACGGTGGCGGGATGACCGGGCCGATGTCACCGTCCGGCGCCGTGTCGAGGTCGACGATCACCGGCGCGTGATCGCTGGGGCCCTTGCCCTTGCGGGCTTTCCGGTCGATCCACACCGCCTTCGTGCGCCCCACCGGGTCGGCGCCCGCGAGGACCAGGTCGATGCGCATCCCGAGGTCCTGGTGGAAGCGACCGGCGCGGTAGTCCCAGTAGGTGAACACGCGGGAGTCCGGCCAGCGGTCGCGGACCACGTCGCGCAGCCCCAGCCCGACCAGCTCGGCGAGCGCCTTGCGCTCGGAGGGCGTGACGTGGGTGGAGGTGACGAAGAGCGCCGGGTCCCACACGTCGTCGTCGGTCGGGGCGATGTTCATGTCGCCGGCGACGATCGCCGTGGCCGGATCGGTCACCGAGGCGCGCAGTGCGGCGAGCCAGTCGAGCTTGTAGAGGTAGTGCGGGTCGTCGGGCGTGCGGCCGTTGGGCACGTACACCGAGGTGACGCGCAGGCCCCCGCAGGTGGCCGTGACCGCGCGGGCGTCGGCGGGAGAGTCCGCGGTAGGGAACCGCGGCTCGTCGGGCAGGCCGCGGACGACGTCGTCGAGCCCGACCCGCGACAGCAGCGCGACCCCGTTCCACTGGCCCTGCCCGTGGTGCGCGACCGCGTAGCCGCGCTCGGCCAGCGGGGCGGCGAGCGCGTCCGCGAAGGCCTCGTCGGAGAGCTTGGTCTCCTGCAGGCAGACGACCTCCGGGGCGCGCTCATCGAGCCAGGGCAGGAGCCGGGGCAGCCGGGCCAGGACGGAGTTGACGTTCCACGTCGCCACGCGCACCCGGGCGACGGTACCCCGCCGGTGTCAGTCGGAGGGCGGCAGCGAGGCCTTGCGGACGTAGAGCAGGCGGTCGCCCTGCTCCAGCGCGTCGACCGAGGAGGCGTCGACCCGGTGGAGCTGGCCGTCCCGCACCACGCCCAGCACGATGTCGTTCAGGTGCCGCGGCGAGCCACCCACCTCCGAGTCCTCCACCTCGCGCTCGCTGATCGCGAACCCGGCATCCGGGGTGAGCAGGTCCTCGACGACCTCGACCACGCTCGGGCTCGTCGTCGCCATCCCCAGCAGGCGCCCGGCCGTCTCCGCCGAGACCACGACCGAGCTGGCCCCCGACTGGCGCAGCAGGTGCACGTTCTCCGACTCCCGCACCGACGCCACGATCCGGACGTTCGGCGAGAGCTCCCGGGCCGTCAGCGTGACGAGGACGGCGGTGTCGTCCCGGTTCACCGCCACCACCAGCGCGGACGCCTGCATCACCCCGGCGATCCGCAGGACGCTCGACCGGGTCGCGTTGCCCGTGACCGTCACCAGCCCCAGCGCCGAGGCGGCGTCGAGGTTCGCGCGGTCCGTGTCGACCACGACGATGTCGGTGGGTTCGGCTCCGTCCCCGAGCAACGTCTCGACGGCGGCCCGGCCCTTCGTGCCGTAGCCGACGACGATCGTGTGGTCACGCACCCGGGACCTCCAGCGCGAAATGCGGAACGACTGCCGGGAGCGCTCGGTGAGCAGCTCGACGGTGGTGCCGACCAGGACGATGAGGAACAGGATCCGCAGCGGCGTGATCACCAGTGTCGTGACCAGCCGGGCCTGCGGGGAGACGGGGACGATGTCGCCGTACCCGGTCGTCGAGAGCGACACCGTCGCGTAGTAGAAGGCGTCGTTGAACGAGATCGGGGTGCCGCTGTTGTTGTCGACGTAACCCGCGCCGCCGAGCCAGACGATCGTCGCGGCGAGGAAGAGCGAGCCCAGGGCGACGACGAGCCGCAGCAGCAGCGCCACGACCGGGGTCGTGGTCGCGGCGGGCATGCGGATGAGCCCGACCAGTGACGGGTCGGCCAGAAAGTGGCCACCTCTCGGTGCGTCCACCTGCCGGTACTCCACGCGCGGACCCTAACGTCGCAGGCCCTGCCCCGTCCGGGTCGGGGCGGTTACAAGCGCTCGACGAATCCCGCCAGTCTGTTCGGGGCACGCTGGACGTATGTCGCTCCGCCGTCCCGGCGCCACCGCCCTCGCCGCGCTGCTCACCGCCACCGGGGTCCTGCATCTCCTCGCGCCCGCTCCCTTCGACGCGATCGTGCCCCGGTCCCTGCCCGGCACTCCCCGGTGCTGGACACTCGCCTCGGGTGTTGCGGAGCTGGGGGTCGCGGCCGCGGTCGCCGCTCCGCGCACCCGGCGGCTCGGAGCGGCGGCCGCCGCGTGCCTGTTCGTCGCCGTCTTCCCCGCCAACGTGAAGATGGCGCGCGACTGGTCGAACCGGCCCGCCCCGTGGCGGGCGATCGCGTGGGCCCGGCTGCCACTGCAGGCCCCACTGATCGGGTGGGCACTCGCGGTCCGGCGCCGGAGCGTGTGATCCGTACCCCCGCCCGGTTGGGGTACCGATGCCGGTTGCGGCAGCCACGGGCTGTTCTGGCAGCGACAGCGGAGGGCGAGATGGTCGGTGCCGACCCGGGGGCCACGGCGGCCCCGGACGCGCAGCTGCCCGCCCCGTGGCGCCGCCGGCTGCTCGGGCGCCGGGCCGTACCGGGTGCCGGCGAGGCCATGGACGCGCTGTCCACCGGCGTCGAGATCGCGGCCGCGCTGCGCGACGGGCTCGCGGCGCCGACCGCATCCGGTGCCGCCCGGCGGCGGCGGGCGCTGCTCGACGCCGACGCCGTCGGCCTGGTCGATCTGTCGCGCCGGAGGTGCTCCCCGTCGCGATCCCGTTCCTCGCGCTGCAGCCCCTGGTGGAGAACGCCGTGCAGCACGGCGTCGAGCGGACGGAGGGCGGCGGGTCGGTGCAGGTGAGCGGAGAGGCGCAGGGTGAGGACTGCGTGATCGCCGTGGAGGACGACGGGCCGGGCATGCCGCCCGAGCGCGCCCAGGACGTGCTGGCCGGGCGGAGCACCGGAACCAGCCTGGGGCTGGTGAACGTCGATCGCCGGCTGCGGGCGGTGTTCGGCGCCGGGTACGGCCTCGTGATCGAGACCGCTCCCGGTGCGGGCACCCGGGTCGTCGTGCGGGTTACGCGGTTCCATCCCGGCGTCGTGGCGTCATGACGGGCGGGGCGGGGACTGCCATCATCATCGGCATCGTCGCGATCCTCGGCGGCATCCTGGCGAACGGCCAGAACATCGCCTTCCTCGTGGCGCTGGCGTTCGCGGTCGCGGCCTCGGCGAACCTGCCGCCCATCCTGTACTCGCTGTTCTGGAAGAAGTTCAACGCCACGGGCGCGCTGTGGAGCGTGCACTGATCGCACTGTCCACTCCCTACGAGAGTCCGGCCGCTCGACGTCGAGCGGGCCGGGCTCTCGTTCATCCGGGGCCGGCGGTCAGCCGGCCTCCGGGACCGCGGCCAGCAGCGCGCGCAGGCCGGCCGCGTCGAGCAGGTCGACGGGACGCAGCGTCACGTCCTGGCGTACATAGTGGAACGCCGCCCGCACGCGCTCGGGTGGGCAACCGGCCAACGCGGCCCACGCGAGTCGGTACGCGGCGAGCTGCACGTTCACCGCCGCCCGGCGGGCCGGGTCCGGCAACGCGCCGGTCTTCCAGTCGAGGACCGTCCAGCCGCCGTCCGAGTCGGCGTACACCGCATCC
The DNA here is from genome assembly GCA_963720845.1 of uncultured Actinomycetota bacterium. Taxonomy (GTDB): domain Bacteria; phylum Actinomycetota; class Actinomycetes; order Mycobacteriales; family Pseudonocardiaceae; genus Pseudonocardia. The sequence goes on from CAVRHG010000056.1 coordinate 68,672, forward strand.
ATCCGACCCCGTACGGCGATTCCGTCGATCACGGTCTCGAACGGCACCTCCACCTCGTACGGTTCGCGCTCCGCCCAGCGCGACGCCAGGAACGCTTCCTGCAGCTCCTCGAGCAGCTCGTCCGAGGCGGCGCCCTCGTCCGCGGCGCCGGGCAGCTCGTCGACGTCGAGCAGCTGCACGGCCCCGAACCGCTGCTCGAGCCAGGCGTGGAACGCCGTGCCGCGGCGGGCGTGCGGGTTCGGGGGCAGGGGCAGCGGGCGACGCAGCCGTGCGGCGAGCGCCCCGGGATCGGCGGCGAGCTCGACGAGCCTGCTCACCGACAGCTGCGCGGGCAGCGCGACGACGGGCCGCTCGCGGGCGGCGGCGCGCTCGGCGAGAAGCACGTCGACGTCCGCGGCCCAGCCCTCCGGATCATCACGGTCGGCCGGGTCGTCACGGTCGGCCGGGTCGTCACGGTCGGCCGGGTCGTCACGGTCCGCGGCTACCGCCGCCTGCTCCCGCAGCGCCGCGCGCACGAGTTCGGCGCCGGCGTGCACGGCGGCCGCCCGCGCGCCGAGCGGGGCGACCGGCCACTCGGCCGTCACGGGCTCCGCGGTGGCCGGGTTGTGCGTGCCGAACTCGGGTTCCTCGGCCCAGTGCTCGACGCGCCCCAGGCCGGTGGCTTCCGCCTCGTCGCGAACGTCCTGGAGGAACACCGACAGCTGCCGGGGGCGGTCGCCGGTCGTCCCCCACCGGTGCCCGGAGACCAGCAGTACGCGTTCGGCCCGGGTGAGCGCCACGTAGAACAGCCGCCGCTCCTCGACGAGCCGGCGGTCGTCCAGGGCCTCGTCGTGTGCCGTCAGCGCGGCCTCGATCACCTTGCGGTCGGCGCCCGGCACGGGGAGGTCGAGCACGGGTAGGTCCGCGGCGTCACCGCGCAGCGGGACGGGCAGGGCCGACGGATCCGTCAGCCAGCTCCCGCTGATCTTGCGGCCCGGGAACACCTGGCCCACGAGATGCGGCACCGCCACGATCTCCCACTCCAGGCCCTTCGCCGCGTGCACGGTGAGGACCTGCACACGGTCCGGCGCCACCTCGACCTCGCCGGGGGCGAACCCCTCCTCCGCACGCTCGGCGGTGTCGAGGTAGTCGAGCAGCGCGGGCAGCGTCGACACCTCCGCCCCGGCGGTGAAGTCCGCGACGACGTCGGCGAACGCGTCGAGGTGCGCGCGGCCGACGGGGCCGGGACGGGCGGCGGTCTCGGCGTCGAGCAGGAGCAGGCGCTCGGTGTCCGCGACGAGGTCTGTCAGCGGCACCGACGCCCGCGCCCGCAGCCGGCGCAGCTCCACCGCGAGCCGGCGGATCCGCGCGAAGCCCACCGGCGAGTAGCGCGCGGGCGCCCCCGGGTCGTCCAGCGCGTCGACGAGACCAGCCTGTTCGGCGTGCTCGCCGGGCAGCGCACCGAGCGCGAGCTCGGCGGCGGAGAGCGGTGCGGAGGGCGCGGAGGGGCCCGGTGCGAGCTCCCGGGCCCGGGCCCAGAGCGCTGCGAGGTCCGCGACTCCCAGCCGCCAGCGCGGCCCCGTGAGCAGCCGCACCGCCGCCGGCCCGGACAGTGGATCCGCGACCAGACGCAGGGCGCTGACCAGGTCGCGAACCTCCGGGGTGTCGAGCAGCCCGCCGAGGCCCACCACCTCCACCGGAAGGTCACGCGCCCGCAGCGCGGCGGCGATGGCGTCCATGTCGGCCCGGCGGCGCACGAGGACGGCCGACGTGGGTGACTCCCCGCCGACGTCCGCCGCAGCCCGCCAGCGCGCCGCGATCCCGTCGGCCAGCCAGTCGAGCTCCGCCGCGACGTCCGGCAGCCGCGCGACCCGGACGTCGCCCGCTCCGGTGCCCGGCCCGGCCGCCAGCGCCCCGACGCCGACCGCACCGGGGGCCGCGCGCAGCGGCGCGGACACGGCGTTCGCCAGTGCGAGCACCTCCGGCGGGTTGCGGAAGCTCGTGAGCAGGCCGTACTCGTCGGCGGGAGCGCCGTCCGGACCCGGGAAGTCGGTACGGAACCGGGGGAGGTTGCCCGCGCTCGCGCCGCGCCAGCCGTAGATCGACTGACACGGGTCGCCGACGGCGGTGACCGCCGGCGCATCCCGCCCCGCCGGCGCTCCGGGGGCGGCGCCGAACAGCGCACGCAGCAGCACCCGCTGGGCGTGCCCAGTGTCCTGGTACTCGTCGAGTAGGACGGCCCGGTACGTCGCCCGCTCCTGCCTGCCGACCTCGGGGTGCTCGGCGGCCACCCGCGCGGCGATCGCGAGCTGGTCCCCGAAGTCGAGCGCGCGCTCCGCCCGCTTGCGGGCCCCGAACGCCTCGACCAGCGGGATGAGGGCGTGCCGCATGCGCTGCCCCTCCAGCCATCGCCGGTAGCGCTGCGACGGCTCGGCCTTCTGCCGGGGCCCGGGCGGCGCACCGTCGAGCAGCGCGGCCAGCGCCGCGGCGTGCGCCCGCACCGCGGCGGGCTCGACGAGGTGCTCGCCCAACTCGCCGGCCAGTGCGAGGACGTACCCGGTGACGGTCGCGGGCACCCGGTCGACGTCCAGGTCGTCCGCCCAGCTCGCGACAACCCGGTGGGCGAGCTGCCAGGCTCCGGTGCTGCCGAGCAGCCGTGCCCCCGGTTCGGCCGGCAACCGCAGGGCGTGCTCGCCGACCAGGCGGCCTGCGTAGGCGTGGTACGTGGCGACGGTCGGCTCGCCGGCCAGCACCGCCGCGCGCCGCACCCCCGTGGGGTCGAGATCGTCGAGGAGCCGGGACCCGGCGAGGCGCCGCAGCCGGGTGCGCACCCGGACCCCGAGCTGCTGGGCGGCCTTGCGGGTGAACGTCAGGCCGAGGACCTGCTCGGGGAGCACCTGCCCGGTGGCGACGAGCCAGACGACGCGGGCGGCCATCGTCTCGGTCTTGCCCGCACCGGCCCCGGCCACGACGAGCGCCGAGCGAGCGGGCGCGGCGATCACCGCCGCCTGCTCGTCCGTGGGCGGTGGCAGGCCCAGCGCGGCGGCGAGGGACCGAGGGGTCAGCACTCCCCTGTCCTACCGCAGGGGTCCGACAGTTCTCGGGCCGGGACGTCTCGAGACTGGGACGGGGCTGGGACGTCTCAGGGCTGGGAGGTGGGCGCGTAGACGCGCAGCCAGTCGACCTGCAGGGAGAACGCCGCAGGCGTGGCCGCGTCGGGCGCGGCGATCCAGTCCTTCTTGGGGCCCTGGTCGAACTGCATGGCCAGGTGCATCGGCTTGTCCGGGATGATGTTGCGATCCGTGACGCGGAACCGCTCCACGCCGTCCACGGAGAAGACGATGCGGTCGGGCAGCCAGTCGACGGCGAAGGTGTGCCACTGGCTGAAGTCGTCTTCGGCGTAGGAGCCGTACACCTTGTCGCTGCCGCCCGGACCGGGGAAGTGGACGATGAAGTGCGCCCGATCGCGAGTCTCGGACGGCACCTCCATGATGTCGATCTCCCCGTCCTGCGGGAAGCGTTCCGACTCCGGCCACAGCAGGATCGCCGAGCCGAAGCCGCGGCCCTTGTCCGTACGGGCGCGGAACTCCCACCGGCCGTAGGTCCGGTCCAGCTTGTGGGCCATGCCGCCCGAGACGTTGCCGTTGCGGGCCGTGATGTTGAGCGCGCCGTCGGACACGCTGATCGCCGACGAGCGGCGCAGACCGTTGCCGAACGCTCCGACGCTGTCGTAGGTCCCGTAGGCGTCCGTGCGGAACGAGTCGAAGTCTTCCGTGGTGACACGCTTCCACTGCGGCCCGGGATCGGTGGGGACGGCGGAGCGCGCCTTGTCGTCCTGCGACGCCGAGGGCGGGGTGGGGATGGCGGACACCGTGCCGGGCAGCGCGGAGAACAGGTCGCCGGTGGAGCGGGGCGAGCCGGTTCCGGTGCCCAGGCTCCCGCAGGCGGTGAGCACCAGGACGAGCGCGCCGCACACGGCCGCTGCGCGCGCGCGGACTCGTCCGTCGAGCACTCCGGCCTCCTGTTCGCACCGACGGGAGCGGGGAGCGCCCGGTGCGTGCCCGCGACCGTACCGGTTCGGGGGATCGACCGGGAACTCACCCCGTCGGCGGCGGTTCACCGAGCCGATCCCACCGGAACGGTCTAACGTTCGTCACGTACCGTCACTATCTCAGCCATCCGTGACCGACCGTCCGGACTCGTTCACAGGACAACTCGCCCGCACCGGACACCGGTCGCAGTCCGGACCGATGCGCGCGTGGAAGCGCGCCCCCGCCGTCTCCTCGGCACACGCCCGGACCAGCTGCCTCCACCGCTCCACCTCAGCGGCGTCCAACGGCGGCTGCTCGGGCACCTTGGCCTCGCCCGACGCCGACCGGTCGGCAAGGTAGACGAGCCGTGCGCCGCCCGGGTCTCGGGCGGCACCGACAAGCTCCGTGAACGCGCCGAGGGCCGCCGCGAGCTGGTAGACGGCGAGCTGCGCGTGCTCGGCGGCGGCCCGGGCGGTCGCTGCGGTGCGCCCCGTCTTGACGTCCACGACGACGGGACGCCCCGCAGCGTCCACCTCCAGCCGGTCCACCCGCCCGCGCAGGCGCAGCACCGGCCGGTTCCCCACCACGTCGTGCGGATCCGGGAGGTCGAGCTGCACGGCGTGCTCGACCGCGACGAGCCGCAGCCCGTCGGCCCGGCTTCGGTGCACCCAGCCGTCGAACGCCGCGAGCATCGCGCGCACCCGGGCCAGCTCGCGACGCCCGAACCACGGCGCTCCCAGATCGAGCCGCTGCCACGCGGCGTGCAGGGCGTCCTCGAGCTCCGCACCGTCCGCTCCCGCCGCGCCGGCCTGCACAAGAGCGTGCACGAGCGTGCCGGTGACGGCCGACAGTGCACCTACCTCGGCGCCGCCGTGTCGCTCGAGCATCCAGCGCAGCGGGCAACGAAGGATCTTTTCGACGTCCGACGGGGAGACGGGCACGACCTCACCGGGCGCGCGGAGCGGCTCCTCCGTCGAGAGCGGCGCGAGACCGTACCAGTCGTCGGGCGCGGCACCCGGGACACCCGCCCGGGCCAGCCGGGCAAGCTGCACCGCCGCCCGGCGGCGGCGGGCATCACGCGCCGCGCGCCCTTCCGGGCCCTGGCCGGGCTCGTCCGGGCTGCACACCGCGCGCCGCAGCTCACCGACGAGCTCCGCGAGCACCAGGGCGCGACCTGGCCGGTGCACGGGGCGGTCCGCACGGTCGCGGCCGTCGTCGGGGGCGGGGTCCAGCTCGTCGAGGAACCGGGACGGCTGCTCGCCGCCGGTCAGTGAGGCGCTGTCCGCCTGCACCGCGCTGACCAGCAACGTCTCCCGGGCACGCGTGCACGCGACGTAGAACAACCGCCGCTCCTCCGCCAGAAGCGGCGCGATCCGCGACACCGCGGCGGCGGGCTCGGCCACCCCGGCTGCGAGGTCGACAAGCCGCTCGTTGCCCAGCAGGCTCCCCCGCAGCCGAAGGTCCGGCCAGGCGCCCTCCTGGACGCCGGGCACGGCCACGACCCGCCATTCCCGGCCGCGCGCCGCATGTGCGGTGATCAGTGCGACGGCGTCCGCGTCGGGTGCCCGGGCGGCGAGGGTGTCGGCCGGCAGCTGCTGGTCTGCGAGGTACTCCACGAACGCGGACACATCCGCGCCGGGCAGCCGGTCGGCGTGCCGGGCGGCGCTGTCGAAGAGCGCGAGGACGGCGTCGAGATCGCGGTCCGCCGCCGCGCCCACCGGGCCGCCGAGCGCGTCGGCCTCGACCCACCGTTGCTCCAGGTTCGTGGCCTGCCAGATCCGCCACAGCACCTGCTCGGCACCGGCGCCCTCGCGGATGGCCGCTCCCGCCACATGGAGCAACGTTCCGACCCGACGCAGCGGTGCGGTCTCGAACGGGGGGAGCGCGGCCAGCGGATCCGGCTGCCCCCGGGCGGCGGCGCGCAGCGCGTCCACGAGGAGCGGGTCGCTGCCGATGCGCTCCTCGTCCGCCGCGGCCGTCGAGAGCACCGCGCCCAGGACGGGTGCCGGGGAAGATCCAGCAGCGGCCGGCGCGTCAGCCCCGCCACCGCGAAGCGCGTGGTCCCCCGCGGGCTCCCGGGCCGGCGCGCCGGACGCGTGCAGCCGCAGCAGCCCGCGACGCAGGCGGCGCAGGCGTAGCGGGTCCGCCGAGCCCAACGGCGAGGTGAGCAGCGCGGTGGCGGCGTCGGCGTCGAGGGCGTCCGGGCGCGCCGCGTACCGGAGCACCATGAGCAGCGGCACGACCGCGGGCCGGCGGGCCAGTGGCAGCCCGTCCGGCGGCACCGCGATCGGTACCCCGGCGGCGAGCAGCGCGCGGCGCAGCACGGGGAGCGAGCGTCGGGCCGAGCGCGACAGCACCGCCATCTGCGACCAGGGCACGCCGTGCTGCAGGTGCGCGCGCCGCAGCCCGTCGGCGATCCAGGCCGCTTCCTGCGCCGCCGAGCCGAACACGCGCACGTCGACCTGACCGTCGGCCTCGGCGAGGGGATCGTCGGCGGGTTCGCTGGGACCAACCCGTGTACGCCCCGGCCCCGTCCCGGAGAGCCGCGCGGCCAACCGAGTGGCGGCCGCCCGGAGCGGGGGGCTGGAACGACGGTCCACGCCGAGCACCACGATCGGCGCGTCCACGGCGTCGAGGCCCGACGGGTCCGCGCCGCGGAAACCGAGAACCGCCTGGTCCGGGTCGCCCGCGAGCACGACGGTGTGGGCCGTGCGGCCCAGGATGCGCACCAGCTCCATCTGCTGCGGGTCGAGGTCCTGCGCGTCGTCGACCAGCAGGTGCTGCACCCGGGCCCGCTCGGCCGTGAGCAGCTCGGGATCGCTGGCGAGCGCGTCCAGCGCGGCGCCGACCAGCTCGGCGGCGTCCAGTGCCGGGGCGGTCGCCTGCGGCGCACCCCGGCCCACCGCGCCGCGCAGCAGCACGACCTGCTCGTAGGTGCGGAAGAAGCGACCGGCCGCGACCCACTCCGGCACGCCGTGGCGCTCCCCCAGCGCCTGCAGCTCGTCCGGCCCGAGCCCGCGTTCGGCTGCGCGAAGCAGCAGTTCGCGCAGCTCGGCGGCGAAGCCCGGCAAGCTGATCGCGGGCCGGAGCCGCTCCGGCCAACCCGACCCGGGCACCGTGCCGCCGGGCCAGCCGTGGAGCTCGCCGTCCAGCAGGTCCCGCACCACGGCGTCCTGCTCCGCGCTCGCGAGGAGCCGGGGCGGGGGGTCGCCGTTGCGGGCGGCATGCAGGCGCAGCACGCCGAAGGCGTAGGAGTGCACGGTGCGGACAAGCGGCTCGCGGGTGGTGCGGATGCCGCTGTCGCCGTGCACCAGCCTGGTCAGCCGCGCCCGAAGCTCCCCCGCCGCCCGGCGGCTGCCGACGAGCAGGAGCACTCGACCCGGCTCGGCCCCCGCGCGGATCCGCCGGGCCGCGGCCGCGACGAGCAGCGTTGTCTTCCCCGTGCCCGGGCCGCCGACGACCCGCAGCGGACCGGCGTCGTGGCCGAGAACCCGGCACGCCGCCGGCTCCCACTCCGGCTCGGCTTCCGTGACGAGCGCGGGCCGGACGAGCAGGGGCACGCTCGCGTCGTCGGGAACCTCGGGGCCGGGCACCCCACGATTCGACCACGCACCCCCGACAGTTTCCGGCACCGGTGGCTGGAAGGCACGATCACGGGATGGACGACGAGACGGTCGAACGGGTGCGCGCCGCGGTCCGGGCGATCCGGCCCGGGCAGGTGCGCAGCTACGGGGAGGTCGCCGAGGAAGCCGGGCTGAACTCCGCCCGCCTGGTCGGCCGCGTGCTCGCGGAGGACGGCCACGACCTGCCGTGGCACCGCGTCGTGCGCGCGGACGGCACGTTCGCCCCGCACCTGGCGGTCGAACAGGCCGCCCGGCTGCGTGTGGAGGGCGTCCTCGCGCGCGACGGGCGCGTCCCGCCCGGCCTGCGCCCCCGCCGCCGCTGAGCGCCTGGGGCACGTGCCGCCTGACGAACGTGCGAACTCGCAGGGACGACGGTGTCGACTCGCGGCGGCAAGAGTGCCGACTCGCGGCGGCAAACGTGCCGACTCGCGGGGCCGGATCAGGCGGCGGGGTGGCGGGCGGCGCGGTAGCGGGCCACGACCGCGGCGACGACGTCCGGGTGGGCGCCCAGCGGTGCGGCCACGACGTCCGCGCCTGCGTCCGCGAGACGGGTGTGGAACACCCCCGGCGCGAGCAGCCACGAGGCGATCGCGACCCGCCGTTCACCGGCCGCGCGCAGCCCGGCCACGAGCTCGTCCACGCGGGGCGCACCCGTCGCGACGAACCCGGCCCGGACCCTGCGTCCGACCTCTGCGGCAAGCATCCGTCCGGCCGCCCGCACCTCCGCGAGCGCCGCAGCGTCCGAGGAGCCCGCCGCCGCGAGCACCACGGCGTCGCCATAGGTCCAGCCCGCCTCCGCCAGCCGCTCCCGCGCGGCGCGCGCCAGCAGCGGGTCCGGGCCGACCGCGGGGGTCACCGGAAACCGGTCCGGCGTGACCCCGCTCGCGGCGAGCTGGGCGGGCAGATCCGTGCGGACGTGGTAGCCGGACGCCAGGAACGCGGGGACGACCACCGCCCCGTCCAGGCCCGCGACGGCATCGACCACCTTCGGGCCCCGGACGTCGACGTAGCCCAACCGCACGTCCACTCCCGGCAACGCGGCACGCACGGCGTCGACGATGTCCGCCACGCAGGCGTGCGCCTTGTCATCACGGCTGCCGTGTGCCACGAGCACCAGCGGTGCGGTCACACCGTCCATCTGATCACGGTACGCGATCGCCCCACGGCGTCCACCCGCTGAACCCTGCGCGGCCGAACGGAGCCCGAACGGGCCCCGGGTCGAGTCAGAGCGCGTCCCCGTGCAGGCAGTGCCCGCCCACCGGCACCGGGCCCGCGGCCGGGTCCAGCGCCAGGCGGTAGCCCCGCTTGACCACTGTCTGCACCAGCTTCGGGTTGCCCAACGCCGCACGCAGCCGGGCGATGGCCGTCTCGACGGCGTGCTCGTCGTTGCCCCGGCCGGGAAGCGCGGCGAGCAGCTCGGACCGCGGGACGACCCGCCCGGGCCGACGCGCCAGCGCGTGCAGCAGCGTCATCCCGTTCGGCGGCAGCACCCGCAGGTCGCCGTCGACCAGCACGGCGTGCCCGCGCAGTTCGAGCCAGTGCCCCGCGACGGGCAGGCTGCGCGCCCGCGCCGGCATCTCGGCCTCCAGCCTTCGCACCATCGCACCGAGCCGGGACCGGTGCGGTTGCACAGTGGGCACGTCCAGCGCCCCCAGCGGCGCCGCCGTCACCGGCCCGACGCACAGCGCGACCACGGGACCGCGCAGCCGCCGGAGCAGGTCGTCGCGGACACCGCGCTCACCGGCCCGACGGAGCAGGCTCGCCGCCGCGGGGGCGCTGGTGAACGCCAGCGCGTCCACCCCGCCCGCCAGCACGGCGTCGGTCAGGCGGTCCATCGGCCCGATGTCAGCCGGCTGCTCCCAGCGGTAGACCGGCACCTCCACGACCTCGGCACCGGCCAGCGTCAGCGACTCGACGACGTCCGGCAGCGGCTCGCCGTGCAGTTGCACCGCGATCCGCTTGCCCTCGACCCCTTCGGCCAGCAGATGCTCCAGCACCTCCGCGGAGGACTCCGACTCCGGCGACCACGCGTCGCTCAAGCCCGTCGCCCGGATGGCACCGCGGGCCTTCGGCCCGCGGGCGATCAGCGTGCCCAGGCCCAGGGCGTCGAGCAGGTCGGTCCCGAGCCCCCAACCCTCCGCGGCCTCGATCCAGCCGCGGAACCCGATCCCGGTCGTGGCCACCGTGGTGTCCGGCGGCGCCGCGACGAGCGTCTTGGTCGCCGCGAGCAGGTCGGCGTCGTCGGCGAGGGGGACGATGCGGATCGCCGGGCCGTGCAGGACGACCGCACCCCGTCGTTCGAGCATGGTACCGAGCTCCTCCGCCCGACGAGCCGCCGTCACCCCGACCGTGAAGCCGGCCAGCGCGGGGACGATCGCGGGCGCGGCGCCGGCGGAGGCAGTGCTCATCACGGGATTCGCCACACTCGTCCATTCCGAAGGATGCCGACGTCGTCGCCGGCTGGAGACATTCCCGCCGCACGTCCGCACCAACCGGAACGGGCCGGAACGCGGTGCGCGGCGTCCGTAACCATGGTGGGCGCCGCCGGTGACCGCGCGGAGTCGGCGGTGTTTCCGTGGGGTGTCGCCAACGCGTGGCCTGTGGATCAACGCCGCAGCGGAGCAAGGCGGAGGTCCACAGGTGGGATGACTGGGCGGCGCTACACCCGGGCGTAGGCGGCCCGCGGATCAGCAGGCCACCGGGTGCGGCGACGGCGCCGATGATCCCGATCGCCGCTCCGGAGATGCGGCGGGTCCGCATCAGCTGGGTACGCTCCTCTCCGCACCGCGGGTGCCCGGCGCCGGCCGTCGCGATGATCAGCAGGGCGAGCAGCCGGATCACCGGAACCCCGATGTTGCCACCGCCCACATTCAATCCCAGCGCCCAGCACTTGTACCGCTCGGGGAAGAAGGCGTTGATGTTGGTCATCGACGACGCGAAGTTGCCGCCGCCGAGCCCGGGTCACGATTTGCGATCTTCCGACCGGTCCGCTGCCAGAAGTTCTCGTCCTCCGGCTCCCAATGATCGATCCATCTCCCGGCCAACAGGCCGTGTGTGACGCTCGTGCTAACGGGCGTTCACATCGGTGGTCGGTACCGGTGAACCGTCACGGCAGCCGGGTGCCGACGAGGTCCGCGGCCCGCTCGAGGCCGGCGAGCGTGCGCGCCGACGCCTCGGGGTGCTGCGCGTGCAGCGCGAGCCGGTAGAGCACGGCACGCAACAGCATCTGCGGCCAGGCGTCGAGGTGCGCCCACCGGTCCATCAGCCCCTCGTCCGCGCCGCCCCACGCCACGGCGTCGACGACGACGACGGCGGCCGACCACTCCTTCGGGCGCCACGCGGGCATCAGGTCGATCATCGCCGGGACGCCGGTGTCGTCGAAGAGCACCGCGCCGAACAGCTCCGCGTGCACCACCTGCGGCGTCAGCTCGACGGGACGGCGGCGGCCGGCGAGCTCGTCGAAGGTCACGCCGCCCGCCCGGGGGTCGAGCTTCGGCGTCCGCTCGCCCCACGCGGCGGCCGCGGCGCGGGTGGGCAGGTCGTCGCGGTTGTCGAGCAGGCGGGGACGGGTCAGCCCCGCGGTGGCCGCGTGCAGCCGGAGCGACGCCTCGACCGTGGCGTCGTAGCGCGGCACCAGCGTCCCCGGCACGAACCGACAGGCCGCCCAGCCGGCGACGACCCACCGGCCGTCCGATGACCGGACCGGACGCGCCAGGCGCAGGCCCTCGACGTGCAACCCGTCGAGCACACCGGCCGACCATGCCGCGAGCGCGTTGTCGGCCACGGGCCGGATGAGCACATCACCGCAGTGCCACGCCCGCCTGCCGGCCCACAGCACCGGCCGTGGCTCCACCTCGGCCACCCCGAACGCCGTACGCACGTGCGGCGGCAGCGCGTTCTCCGACTGGAGAGCCATGACAGGAGCAGCGGTCACAACGGGTGACGGTACCTGTGACGCGGCACGGAGCGTCGTCGCCACGCGGCGACGACGGCACCGGACCGCTCACGTCGGCCACCGGCTCCGGCAAGCGGGGGACCTGCGCCGTCCGGATCACCGGTCCGTGGAGCCGGTGGCACGGTGCGGCCTGTTGTCGCCGCTGTCCTTGTCCGCGTCGACCCGGCGGTTGCGCTCCGAGTCCGTGTGGTGCCGGTGGCGGGCGCCTCGGTCGCCCGACTCGTGCTGCCTCGACCCGTATTCCGTAGAACCGTGCCCCTCGGAGTCGTGCCCCTTCGAGTCGCCGTCCTTCGATTCGCGACCCTTGTCGCGGCCCTTCTCGCGACTCTGGGAATGGCGATCCTCGGGCTCGCGGTCTTTGGATTCGCGCTTCTTCGCCCCGTGGTGCTGCCGGGGCAGTCGGCGCTCCTTGGCGTCACGCTCCTGGGAATCGCCGTCTTTCGCCCTTCGCTCCGTCGCGTCCCGATCCGTCGACCCGTGATCGGTCGACCGGCGATTCGTCGACGCGCGCGCCGTCGTGTTCTTGTCCGCCGACTTTCGCTCCTCCGACGAGCGCATCCCGGCTTGACGGTATTGCGCCCGGCTCTCCGCCGAGTCCTTGTCCGGCGACTCCCGGTCCTTCTGCCGGTCGTGACCCTTTTTTCTCGTGACTCCGGGTCGCTCGACCCGCCGGCTTCTCGACCGTCTTCCCGGCCGACTTCTCGCTGCTGCCCGCGGCCCCCGCCCGCACGCTTCTGCTTCGCCGCCCGGCGCTCGTCGCTCTCGTCACGCGGGCCGCGCGGATCGGGTGGGCCGCTGGTGCCGACCTCGTGGCGCGGCTTGCCGTCCTCCGACTCCCGCCCCGACACCACCTCCGGCCGCGGAGGCTTCGGATCGGGCCGGGCCGGCGCGGTTCCGCGGTCGTGGACCATCTCCATGACGTCGTCGGTGACCTTCGCCGTGGCCGCATCGTCGTCCGGCAGCGGGGTCCGGGTCGCGGTCGAGACGCCGTCCTGCAGGCTCGCCAGTTCGGTGCGCTGCACGTCGCGACGTCGGATCCGCAGGTCGCGCTGCTCCTCCAGGGCCGCGATCGCGGCCTCCTGCTCCGCACTGCGGCGACGCCGGGGCGGGGCGTCGGCCAATGCCGTCTCGACGGCGCGCAGGTGCTGCTCGGAGTTCGCGAGATCCTGCTGGGTCCGGCGCAGCGACCGGTAGTCGTCGAGTTGGGCCTGAAGGGTGGCGCGCCGCCGCTGCAGCACGGAACGGCGTTCCGCGAGGGCGGCGACCGGCGCAGGGACCATGGTGCGCCTGCTCTCGGGCAGCCGCCGCCACTCGTCCTCGGTCTGCGCGAGGGTGTCGAGCTGGCGGTTCACCGAGGCCAGCGTGACGGTGGCGCGCTGCGCCCACGTGTCCGCGGCCGCCCCGTCCGGCGCGGCCGCACCCTCCGGTGCGGTCTGCACCGGCGGCGGCTCGGGCGGTGCGTCGGTCACCGCGTACCCCCCGGCGAGGATGCCGGCGACGCCGAGTAGCGCCAGGGCGTGCCGACGACGCGGCATCGGGCGACGGTCGCGGGGTCGGCTCGGTACCTCCGGGGCCGCCGACGTGACCTCGGCTGGGGGACACGGCTGGGCCGCGGACCACTGGGTCGCGCCGCATCGGTCCCGACGGCATCGCGCAACCAGGGCAACGCGTCGGCGAGCGCCGGACTCTCCGGTTGCTCGGCCGACACCGCCGCCCTGCGAGCCCGCCGGGCCGCCGCGCGGTGTGCCGCGGTGCAGTAGCGACGCTCAGGCCGCCCGGCCGTGGTCGTGATCGTCCTGTCGCACCCGGGCAGGGCGCATCGCCGTCCGCCGTCGTCCATGTGTGCGACCCCCATCGCCCCACCGGGACGACGAAGCGATGCCCCCGCTCCGCCGACCCCGGCCCGTCCGGCCGTGCACCCGGACCACGGACCGTCCGCATGATCGGTTCACTCCGGCGACCGGGAGCACCCGCACGGCCGAGAGCGGACACGCTGCGACGACGAACCGGGCCCGGGCGATACGGCCCAGGCCCGGTTCGGCGGGAAGACTTCGAGGGGGACTCAGTAGATCGGCTGCGAGGGGTCGACCAGCTTCACCCAGGCCAGCACGCCGCCGCCGACGTGCACGGCGTCGGAGAACCCGGCCTTGTGCAGCACCGCCAGCGCCTCGGCGGACCGCTGACCCGACTTGCAGTGCAGCACCACCGGCCTGTCCTGCGGGATCTCGGCGAGTGCCTCGCCCGACAGGATCCGGCCCTTCGGGATCAGGGTCGCGCCCGGGATGTTGACGATCTCGTACTCGTTCGGCTCGCGGACGTCGATCAGCGCGAAGTCCTTGCCCGCGTCGATCATCTCCTTGAGCTCGATCGCCGTGATCGTGTGGTCGGCCGCGGCGTCCTGCGCCTCGTCCGACACCACGCCGCAGAACACGTCGTAGTCGATCAGCTCGGTGATCTTCGGCGTGCTCGGGTCCTTCCGGATCCGGACGGTCCGGTAGGTCATCTCCAGGGCGTCGTAGACCATCAGCCGGCCCAGCAGCGGCTCGCCGATCCCGGTGATCAGCTTGATCGCCTCGTTCACCATGATCGAGCCGATCGACGCGCACAGCACGCCCAGCACGCCACCTTCGGCGCAGGACGGAACCATGCCGGGCGGCGGCGGCTCGGGGTAGAGGTCGCGGTAGTTGAGCCCCTGCCCGTTCGGCGCGTCCTCCCAGAACACCGACGCCTGGCCCTCGAACCGGAAGATCGAACCCCACACGTACGGCTTGCCCAGCAGCACAGCGGCGTCGTTGACCAGGTAGCGGGTGGCGAAGTTGTCGGTGCCGTCCAGGATGAGGTCGTAGTCCCGGAAGATGTCGAGCACGTTCGACGAGTCGAGCCGCACCTCGTGCAGCCGGACCTCGACGAACGGGTTGGTCTCCTTGATGGAGTCGCGAGCGGACTCGGCCTTGGAACGGCCCACGTCGGACTGGCCGTGGATGATCTGGCGCTGGAGGTTCGACGAGTCGACCACGTCGAACTCGACGATCCCCAGGGTGCCCACACCGGCGGCGGCGAGGTAGAGCAGGGCCGGGCTGCCGAGGCCGCCTGCCCCGACCACGAGCACCTTCGCGTTCTTGAGCCGCTTCTGCCCCGCCATCCCGACGTCCGGGATGATCAGGTGGCGGCTGTAGCGCTCCACCTCGTCCTTGGACAGCTCGGCGGCCGGCTCCACGAGCGGCGGTAGCGCCATCGGTACTCCTCGATCGACATCGGTTCTCGGGGTCTTCAACGTCAGGACCGGCCGCCATCTTCCCCGACGGCGGCCGCCGTGCCCCCGCTGTGGGGTACCTCCCACAACGCGGCGACGGCCCGGGCCACCGTCTCGGCCGCCTCGATCTGGGCGACGTGCCCGACGCCGGGCAGCATGAGCAGCCGTGCCCCGGGGATCGCGGCCGCGGTCCGGGCGGCCAGCCGCGGTGAGACCAACCGGTCCCGCTCCCCCCACACGACGAGGGTGGGTGCCTGCACCCGAGCCGCCGTCGCCCACGGCGACGCTCCCCACCACCAGCTCGCGACCAGCCCCCGCGCGGTCCGCTCGCCCGCCTCCTGGGCCCAGGCCAGGCCGCTGCGGACGGCGATGTCCTCGGCCGCCTCGACGAGCCGGTGCTCCGGCACCCGCGTCGGGTCGCCGAAGCACACCTGCACCACCTGCTCGGCCCGCACGCGGGGCGGGACGGCGGCGAGCCCCGCCCGCGCGCGGTCCCCGATCCGGCCGGGGATCAGCGCCAGCGCGAGCCGCACGTCCGCCATCCGGCGCGGGTCCGGCCGGCGGTCGGGCATCGCGGGCGAGACCAGCGTCAGCGTGCGGACGAGCTCCGGGCGGCGGGCGGCGACGCTGAGCGCGATGGCGCCGCCGAAGGAGTTGCCGAGCAGGTGCACGGGCTCGTTGCGGCCGGCGAGGAAGCAGAGCAGCGCGTCCGCGTGCGCGGCCGGAGTGAAGTCGAACCCTGCGGGCGGGCGCGACCGGCCGAACCCGGGCAGGTCCACGGCGGTCCCCGCGGCCCGGGTGCTGAGCAGGGCCGACAGGTCGGTCCAGTTCTTCGCCGAGCCGCCGAGGCCATGGATGTAGATGGCCGGGCACCCGCCGGGGCCGGGTGACTCGCGGACATGCAGGGTCACCCCGCCCGCGGTGACCTCCCGGCCCGGCCAGGGCCCGCGGTGCGGCTCGAGCGGCGGGAACGTGGCGGGGTCGGCGAGCGCGGCGGCGGTGGGCGCGTCGTGCGGACCGGAGGTGCGCGGAGCGCCGGCGGGCAGGGCGCCCGGCGCCCGGGAGCGCAGGACCTGAGGGCGCAGCGCCCGAGGGCGCAGCACCCGGGGGCGGAGCGATGCAAGGACGGCCATGGCACCGAGCATCACCCATCCTCCGGCGATTCGGCACGTTCGTCGGCGCGAATGGGCGCGCCGTGTCCCCGCGAGTCGCCACGTTTGCCGCCGCGAGTGTCACGTTTGCCGCGAGTCCCAGGCCGCTCCCACTCCGACCGGCTGGTTGCGGCCCGCCACCGCGGGCGAGCCCGGGCCTGCGTCTCGACCTCTCGCGGGCCCGGTGCCGGCGCGGCGCAAGGAGGCCCGCATGCGCACGGCCGCCCGCTCGGCGGGCTACGGGGCGCTCCTCGTTGCGGCCTTCACCGCGGCGTGGACGGCGGGGGTGATCGCCCGGCCGGCTCCGGCGCCCCTCACGCCCGTAGCCGCGACACCCCCGGTGACCGCCCCGGTGGCGGCGAGTCCGCCCGACATCGCGCCCCCGGACGTCGCGCCGGCGGCCGCGGCGCGGGTCGCCGAGGTGGACGGCTACCAGGTCCGGCTCGACGGGGACCTGGCGGTGGGACCGCCAGCGCAGGTGTTCGTCACGGTCAGCCGCGACGGTGCGGGGGTTACCGACCTCGAACCCCTCGACGGCGCCTTCGGCAGGCTCGTCGGGCTGCGTGCCGGCGACCTCGCTCCGGCGCACGTTCACCCGGACGCGACCCCGCCGGCACCCACCGACCGGGCTGGCCCAGGCATAGCGTTCACCGCCGAGGTACCGGGGGGCGGGACCTACCGGCTGATCCTCGACTTCCGGCACGCCGGTGCGGTGCACACGGCCGTGTTCACCCTGCCCGCCGGCTGACGGACGACGCGCGGAAGGCGGGCGATGACCAGCACGCTCACACCGGTCCTCGACGCCGTCGCCGTTCCCGCCGACGAGCCGGCCGCCGCCCCGGCCCGGTCGAGCGACCCGACGGCCGGGTGCGCGGTCCTCACGCTGGCCGTCCTCAGCGTCGCGGTCACCGACCCGGAACACCCGATGTGGGCCGCGGCGGCGCTCGCCCTGGCCTCCGTGACCGTCGGGTGGGCGGGCCGGTCGGCGTTCGACACGGCCTGGGCCGCGCTGCGCCGCGGCGGCCTCGCGGCCGAGACCCTGACGGTCGCCGGGCTGCTCGCGATGCTCGTGGCGCCGGTCGCCACCGCCCTGCACGGCCCGATCGACCTGATCCCGGCCGTCGCCGCGGCCGCAGCCGCGACGCTGCACTGTGCCGGCGAGGCGATCGCGGCGCGCATCGAGCGCGCCCCGGGCGTCCGGGAGACGGCCGACGCCCACACGGACGGTGCCGACGGAGCCGGCCCGGTCGAGCGAGCGCAGCGTGGGGCGGTCGCGCTGGAGCGGGCCGCGGACCGCGCCACCGGCGGTGTCGTCGCCCTCGTCGTCGTCCTGGCCGTCGCAGCGCTCGCGTTCTGGCTCGGCAACGGTGCGAGCGCGGCGACGGCGGTAGGGATCGCCGGCGCCGTGCTGCTCGTGGTCTGCCCGCGCAGCGTGGGACGCACCGCGGCCGCCGCCCTGGTCGCCGGGACCGCACGGGCGGCCCGGCTGGGCGCCGTCGTCGACGGCCCGCGGACGGTGGAGGCACTGGCTCGGGTCGATACCGTCGTGCTGTGCCGGACCGGCACCGTGACGACCGGGGTCCGCGCGCTGGGAAGGGTGTACGTCACCGATGGGGTCGACGCCGACGAGGTGCTGCTCATCGCCGGGGCGGTCGCTTCTGCGGGCCGGGACGCCGGCGGGACAGCCGGGCGCCACGCCGTCGCTGCTGTGGTGGCCGACGCCGCGCAGGAGCGGTTCGGCGAGCTGCCCGGCGTCGCGGAGTTCGACGGCTATCCGGGGCTCGGCATGCGGGGGATCGTCTCGGAGTTGCGCGCCGAGCCGGACGGCGAACCGCGGGTAATCGCCCACGCGGCGCTGGTCGGCCGCGTGTCCCTGCTCGCCGGGCACGGGATCGACCTGCCCGCGGAGCTGGCCGACGCCGTCACGACGGTCCAGGCCGCCGGGGCGACGGCGGTCGCGGTGTCGTGGGACGGGGTCGCGCGGGCCGTCCTCGAGGTCGTGGACCCGGTCCGCCCGGGCGCCGCCGATGCCGTGCGCGCCTTGCGCCGGCTGGGTCTTCTCCCGGTTTTGCTGACTGGCGACGACGCGGGCGCGGCTCGCGGGCTGGCGGCGAGCCTGGGCATCGAGGAGGCGGTCGCCGAGGTCGCGGCCGCTGACCGCGGTTCCGCCGTCGCCCGCCTGCGTGCGGCCGGGCGCACCGTGGCCGTCGTCGGCGGCCGGGCCGACGAGGCGGCGCTGAACGAGGCGGATGTCGCGCTCGCCCGCGTCGCGGCCGAGATCGACGGCGGCACCCGCGAGACCGCGTCGTGCCCGGCCGGCTGCGGTCCGCGTGCGGGGGGCGCGCGGTCGTCCGAGGTCGCCCTCCGCGACGGCGACCCGCTCACGGCGGTCGACGCACTCCGGACGGCCCGCCGGACCGTGCGGACCGTGGAGCGCACGATCTCGGGTGCCGCCACCTACCACCTCGTCGCGCTACCGGTCGCGGCCGCCGGCCTGCTGCACCCGCTCGCCGCTGCGGCCGCGGCAGCCGCCTGTCCCGTGGTCGCCCTGCTGCACGCCGCCGCACTCCGCCGAATTCCTCCCCGACCCGACGCGATCTGATCGCTGCCGGCCGCGGCGTTACCTGCCGGTAGGGTGTGCGGCCGGGCACCGCAACGGCGGAGGAGGCGACGATGACCGAGGCACCGGCGCGCGGTGTCCGTCTCTCACGCAGCGCACGCCGGGCCCAACTGCTGGTCGCCGCGCGCGACGTCTTCGCCGCCCAGGGCTACCACGCCGCGGCGATGGACGACATCGCCGAGCGTGCCGGAGTGAGCAAACCGGTGCTCTACCAGCACTTCCCCGGCAAGTTGGAGCTCTACCGGGCGCTGCTCACCACCTGCGCGAACGACCTGGTCGAGCGGGTGCGCGACGCGATCGGGCGCACGTCGGACAACCGGGAGCGGGTCGCCGCGGCGGTGTCGGCCTACTTCGACTTCGTCACCGGCGACGGGCAGGCCTACCGGCTGGTGTTCGAGTCGGATCTGCGCGGCGAGCCGGAGGCGGCCGCGGTCGTCGACGGTGCGCTGACCCGTTGCATCGAGACCGTCGCTGCGGCGGTCACCGCGGATGCCGGGCTCGACGCGGCCCGGGCCCGGCTGCTCGCCGTCGGCCTCGTGGGGCTGAGCCAGGTGACCGCGCAGTACTGGCTCGACTCCGAGCAGGAGGTGCCCCGCGACGAGGCCGTGGCGCTGATGGCGAGCCTGGCGTGGCGGGGCCTGGCGGGCTTCCCGATGGTGCACGAGCGCCCGCCGGGGTCGTGATCGCCGTCCGGCCGTGGTGCCGTGGGCCGGACGGCGATCGGAGTTCCGTCAGGAGCCCAGGCCGAACCCGACCCGCCGCTCGGCCGGCGCGATCTCGACGTACGCGATCTGGTCGGCACGCACGAGGAAGCGGCGGCCCTTCTCGTCGACGAGCTTGAGCAGCGCGTCGCCGCCGTTGAGCGAGGCGTCGACGAGCTTCTGGACCTCGTCCGGCGTCTGGTCGCTGGACACCACGAGCTCCCGTGGGCTCTCCACGATGCCGATCTTGACCTCCACCGGTCGCCTCCTGGTCCCTAGGTAGGTGTGTTGCAGAGTTCATCGGGCCCCGGACCGGGGCCGCGCGACCCAGGCTAGTCGAGCGCGGGGACGTACCCGGACAGGCGCCTGTTCGCCCGTTCAGTTCAGCCCGAGCTTGGCCATCCGCTTGCCGTGGTTGAACTGCAGGCGCTTGAGCAGCGCGGCGATGCCGGCCAGGTCGCCCGACCCGGTGACGATGAACTCGGCCAGCTCGTCACGCTCGGCGACGATCCGCTGCGCCTGCGTCACCGCCTCCCCCAGCAGCCGCCGCCCCCACAGCGCCAGCCGGTCGCGCACCTGCCGGTTCGCTGCACAGGCCGCCCGCACCTCACGCTCGGCGAACGCGCTGTGCCCGGTGTCCGCCAGTACCTGCTTCACCAGCGCCCCGGTGTCGCCCGAGACCCAGGTGGAGACCTCGCGGTAGAAATCGGCGGCGAGCCCGTCCCCCACGTAGGCCTTGACCAGCGACTCCAGCCAGCTCCGCGGCCGGGTCGAGGCGTGGTAGGTGTCGAGCGGGGCGACGAACGGGCCCATCGCCTCCTCGATCGTCACGCCCATGGCGCGCAGGTGGTCGTCCAGCAGCCGGAAGTGGCCGATCTCCGCCGCCGCCATCGCGGACAGGGCGGCCCGTCCCGCCAGTGTCGGCGCCTGCCGCGCGTCCTCGGCGAGGCGGTCGAAGGCCGAGAGCTCGCCGTATGCGAGCACGCCGAGCAGGTCCACGGTGGCGCGGTCGGGCCGGGTGACCGGGCCGCCGGAACGCTGCCCGACCCCCGCGTCCCGGGGCGGCGAGGGAGGCGGCGGCGCGGTCGTCATGGCGCCGAGCCTAGTGCGTGTCCTGTGGATTGACGGCCCTTGCGGAGCAAGGCGGAGATCCACCGGTGATGTTCTTGCGAGGGAACGAGCGCGCTGCGAGCACACCGTGACGGCCGATCGGGGCGATCGTGGTCGACCGATGGGGTGAGACGTCGGTGACGCGGCTGCACTCCGATGCCGTCGACCGGCTACGATGTAGCGGAGCGCAGCGCCCGAACGGGGTGCGCGCCTACCGCGAGGGCGCCTAAGAACGAACCGGGCACCTCAACTGACCTGGTGCGTGCAGTGCCTCGTCGGCTCTCCCGCCTGTTCGACGTCGTCGGCGGTCGACGAGCCGAATCGGCTCCTGTGCGCGGAGAGAGGCGATCACCCTGTCCGTTCAGCCCGATACCGTTCCCGAGAGCAGCTCCCCCGACGGCGCCGAAGAGGCGCATCCCCTGCAGGCCGGTGCCGCCGTCCGGTCCGACTCCCCCACCTTCGCCGAGCTCGGCGTCCGTCCCGAGATCGTCGCTGCGCTCGCCGAGGCCGGCATCGAGCGTACGTTCGCCATCCAGGAGCTGACGCTGCCGCTCGCGTTGGCCGGCGAAGACGTCATCGGCCAGGCCCGCACCGGCATGGGCAAGACGCTCGGGTTCGGCGTACCGCTGCTGCAGCGGGTCACCCCGCCCGCCGAGCAGCCCGCTGCGACCGTCGACGGCGAGGCCGCGGACCGCACCAAGGACGTGCCGCAGGCCTTGGTCGTGGTGCCCACCCGCGAGCTGTGCGTCCAGGTCGCGAAGGACCTGGCCGACGCCGGCGCCAAGCTCGGCGTCCGGGTCACCGCGATCTACGGTGGCCGCGCCTACGAGCCGCAGCTCGCCGCCCTGCGAAAGGGCGTCGACGTGGTGGTCGGCACCCCGGGCCGCCTGCTGGACCTCGCCGAGCAGCGCCACCTCGTGCTCGGCCGCGTCAAGGCCCTCGTTCTGGACGAGGCAGACGAGATGCTGGACCTCGGCTTCCTGCCCGACGTCGAGCGCATCATGCGAATGCTGCCCGAGCAGCGGCACACGATGCTGTTCTCGGCCACCATGCCCGGCCCGATCATCGCGCTGTCGCGGGCGTTCCTGAACCGGCCCACGCACATCCGCGCGGAGGAGGCC
Organism: uncultured Actinomycetota bacterium; assembly: GCA_963720845.1. Taxonomy (GTDB): domain Bacteria; phylum Actinomycetota; class Actinomycetes; order Mycobacteriales; family Pseudonocardiaceae; genus Pseudonocardia. The sequence goes on from CAVRHG010000056.1 coordinate 90,216, forward strand.
GACCAGGGCTCGATCGACGAGCGCACCACGCAGTTCGTCTACCGCGCGCACGCGATGGACAAGGTCGAGCTGCTCACGCGCGTGCTGCAGGCCAAGGACCGCGGCCTGACGATGATCTTCGCCCGGACCAAGCGCACCGTGCAGCGCGTGGCGGACGACCTGGCCGACCGCGGGTTCGCCGCGGCGGCCGTGCACGGCGACCTGGGCCAGGGTGCCCGCGAGCAGGCGCTGCGCGCGTTCCGCTCGGGCAAGGTGGACGTGCTGGTGGCCACGGACGTCGCCGCCCGCGGCATCGACGTCACGGACGTCACGCACGTCATGAACTACCAGTGCCCCGAAGATGCCAAGACCTACGTCCACCGGATCGGCCGCACGGGCCGGGCGGGTAAGACGGGCGTCGCGGTGACGCTCGTCGACTGGGACGAGCTGCACCGCTGGAAGATGATCAGTGACGACCTCGGGCTCGACATGCCGGAGGCCCCGGAGACCTACTCCACGTCGGCGCACCTGTACAGCGACCTCGACATCGCCGAGACCGCCACGGGTCGGCTGCCGCTGGGCAAGCGCACCCGCGCCGGCCTGGACGCCGAGTACGTCGACACCGAGGGCGACCAGGGCGGGCGCCGCCGCTCCCGGGACAAGCGCGGTGCCCCGCAGGGCGACGAGGTTCGCCCGGCCCGCCCGCGCCGGGCCCGCTCCCGCACACGCAGCCGCGCGGGGGTGCTGCTCGGGTCGGACGGCGCGCCGGTCGACGACGCGCTGACCGGCGTCGAATCGACCGACGCGACCGCGGAGCAGGCGCCCGCCGAGGGCACCGGCCCGGTCGACGACACCGGCGAGACCACGCTGCGTCGCCGTCGCCGCCGGGGTGGCACCCGTCGTCGCCGGGTGGCCGGTGACGCCGGCACCGAGGCTGCGGCGCCCGCCGACGCGACCCCGGACGCCGCGGCGAGCTGAGGCCGGTCCGTTGGATCAGCGGCTCCGGTACCCGCACGGGGTTGTGCTCGGGCTGTCCCGCGTCCGGCCGCCCCGGAGGCCGTCCGGCCCGCTCGACCAGGACGTCTGCTGATGCCGCGCCGGCTGCTGCCGCCGCCGGAGCGGCGCCGTCGGGCGGATGTCGTCGTGGCGGTGGGGCTGACCGTCGCGGTCGCGATCGTGTGGACCGTCCTCTGGGCGACGTCGCCGCACCACGGAACGGTGTCGAAGCCCGCCGCGGCAGCCGTGCCCCCACCGCCGGCGGCCGAGGCGGTTCCGTCGGGCTTCACCGAGGCGTGGCGGGCCGCCAGCGCCGCGACGCCCGCACCGGTCGTGGCCGGGCCGGTCGTCGTGACCGGCGACGGCGACGCCGTGG
>CAVRHG010000057.1:0-14305 GCA_963720845.1 uncultured Actinomycetota bacterium
CCGTGAGTATCGGCGCCGCAACTCCCGCAGAACGCCGATCGGGCCAGTGGCGTGCCGCAGTCGCCGCAGAACCTGCCGGTACCGACGGCGCCGCAGTTCGGGCAGCCGATCCCGGAGGTGGCGGGGAAGGCGGCGGGAGCGGCCGACTGCCGCGCCGCGGCGCACTGGTGGCACACCCCGGCCGGCTCGTTCCAGCACACCTGGCGACACACCCACTCGGTGCATCCACGGCACTGGTGGAACTGGTCGGCCACGTCCTCGGCCGCTTCCCGTAGCCGCTGGTCGTTGGTGACTCCACGGGTGCTGCTGCGGCCGTATGCGCGAACATGCCGACCTGCTGGATCCGCGACCCGATCTCGCCGCCGAGCAGGCTGCCGCCGAGCTCGGCGAGACGGCCGCCGAAGCTGGTGACGGCCGGCCGGAACGCGGAACGGTGACCGTTGCCGCAGCGCCGGCAGTAGAACTCGAACTGGTAACCGTCGTAGGTGCTCACGTCGGTGTAGTTGCTGGCGAAGGGAACTATCTCGCCCATCTCGACCTTTCTTCCACCATCCGACCGTCACGAAAGCCCCGCGGTGAGCGGGGTCGCCGCGGCACTGTGCTGGCACTCGCCCGGACCGATCACCGCGTTACCGGCACACGCCGCCGGATCGTTCCCCCGAACGCGTGCTCCGCCTCGCCCCGACGGTGGTCTCGGGGCATGTCGCCGCGGGCACACCGGTTGCCCTACTCGTCGGGTGCCTCGACGTGCAGCTCACCGGCGTCCGCGCCGCGCTCCGCCAGCGCCGTCCGAACGACCCGGTACGCGGTACCCGCCCCGTAGCCCTTGCGGGCGAGCATGCCGACGAGCCGTCGGGCGGCCGTCGCCCGCTGGTCCGGTGTGCCGATGGCGAGCGAGCGCAGCTTGCGGTCGACCAGTTCGCGGGCCCGCCGATCCTCCGACTCGGCGTCGACCTCGGCGAGCGCCTCCCCCGCGACGTCGTCCGCAACGCCTTTGCGGCGCAGCTCGACCGCGATGGCGCGCCGCCCCAGCCCGCGGTGGGCGTGCCGGGAGCGGACCCACTGCCCGGCGAAGGCGGCGTCGTCGATCAGGCCGACCTCACCGAACCGGTCGAGCACCTCCGCGGCCGCCTCGGCCGGGACTCCCTTGCGGGCGAGGGCCGACGCCAGCTCCTGGCGCGTCCGCGCGCGATCCGTGAGCAGACGCAGGCAAATCTCCCGGGCGATCACGGCGGGATCGGCCTCGGGCTCGGGAAGCTCGGGATCCGGTGCGTCCGGGCCGAGCCGACCGACGCGCGCGCGCCTGCGACGGCCGCGCGGCAACGGGCCGTCGGGCGCGACGCCGTCGTCCGCCGCCCCGTCGTCTGCGGGTGGAGGCGGACCGTCCGGCCGGCTCGCCGACCCGGGCCGAGCCGGCTCACGGGCTCGACCGCGGATCGTCCCGATCGTCGAGCCCGTCGGTCGGCAACCGAGTCGAAGCTGATCACCCGGGCCGCGGCTGACCACCCGCGGCCTCGTCGAGGTCGTCGAACCCGGCCACCGGGGATCCACCATCGGCCGCGGCCCCGAGGGACTCGAAGCGCGCCACCCGGACCGACTCCGCTGTGCGAGCCGGCCGGTCCGGGTCGGACTCGTCCGTCACAGGCCTAGAAGTCGACCGGTGCCGGCAGCGGCTCCACCGCTGCGTCGAGCACCGCGCCGATCCCGAGCTTCTCCTTGATCCGCTTCTCGATCTCGGCGGCGACGTCCGGGTTCTCGCGCAGGAACTTCCGCGCGTTCTCCTTGCCCTGGCCGAGCTGGTCGCCCTCGTAGGTGTACCAGGCGCCCGACTTACGGATGATCGACTGCTCGACCCCGACGTCGATCAGCGAACCCTCGCGACTGATTCCGACGCCATAGATGATGTCGAATTCTGCCTGTTTGAATGGCGGGGCGATCTTATTCTTGACCACTTTCACCCGCGTCCGGTTACCGACCATGTCGGTGCCGTCCTTGAGCGTCTCGATGCGCCGGACATCCAGGCGAACTGATGCGTAGAACTTCAATGCGCGGCCACCTGTCGTCGTTTCCGGCGAGTTGTGCACGATTACGCCGTCGGCGAGGTAGTTGTGCGTGCCCTCGACCTCGATGTCGAAGCGGTGCATCGACCGGGTGCACGGCTTGACCTTCACCTCCAGCACGGGCGCCGGGACCGGCAGGAGTATCGGCTCGATGAACTCGGACGCGACGGCGAACCGGCCACGGAACCGTTCCAGCAGCTTGTACTGCATGGACGGGTGCACGTACGGCGCGATCAGCTCGTGCAGCTTGGCGGTTTCGTTCTTGCCGAACGACAACACCGCCTTTCGGCGGGTGCCGCGAAGCGACAGCGTGGGGTGTAGGTCGAACGTCGCCAGGTGCTCCACGAGCCGCTGACGCGAACCTGGGCTCATCGCCTCGACACAGATCTCCGATCGCCCGCTGCCATCGCGCGTGCGCTCCTGCAGACCCTTCGCCCGAGATTGGAACGAGCCGTCGTCGCAGTACCAGATCGCCAGCGCCAGAGGCGTCAGCGCCTTGAGGTACTCCCACGACAGGTGCTTGTGCCCGTCGCCGAGGTAGACCGCCTCGCGGATCTCGGCCAGCTCGGGCAGTGGAGTGAGGTCGACGAAACCGGCGCCCTTGGCGTTCGTGCTGCGGGACTGCCCGACGTTGCCGAGCAGAGACGCCTTCCAGTCGAGGTAGTCGAGCTGCTTCGCGCCATGGCCCATCCGGAATCGAGTGCCCAGGCTGCCGGGGATACGACTGGGCGACAGCGCGGCGTCGCCCATGAGCCCGCCCAGCACGACCTGCCACTGCTGCGGTCCGAGCCGGTAAGGCTGGGAGAGCAGGACACGGTCTCCCGCAACGAGCTCACCAGCTTCACGCCATCCGCCCGGAGTCCGGACGAGGTGATTGGCGGTCAGCCCCATCTGCGCGCGACCGTTCCCGCCGGGACGGACGGTGGTGATCTGCAGGAACTGCTCGGTGGGGCCGTTGTCGAACCAGTTGACGACCTTTTTCGGCACGATCTCGCCACATTCCGGGTCGTAGGACAGGACCTCGACCGGCAGCTTCTGGTTGACGATCTTGCCGATCTTCTCCTGAGATCCGTCGGCCAGCGTCACGCGGGTGCCATAGGATAGGCATCCGAACATGACACCTATCTTTTCCCGCAATTGGTTGATGAAAATTGCGGTGGTGCCGGAATTGTTCAATGCACCCGTGATCTTCCGCAGGGCCTGGCTCATCAGCCGGGCCTGCAGACCGACGTGGCTGTCGCCCATCTCGCCCTCGATCTCGGCGCGGGGTACGAGGGCGGCGACCGAGTCGATGACGATGACGTCCAGCGCGCCGGAGCGGATCAGCATGTCCGCGATCTCGAGGGCCTGCTCACCGGTGTCCGGCTGGGAGACCAGCAGTTCGTCCGTGTTCACCCCCAGCGCCTTGGCGTACTCGGGGTCCAGCGCATGCTCGGCGTCGATGAAGGCGGCGATGCCGCCCGCGGCCTGGGCGTTCGCCACCGCGTGCAGGGCGACGGTCGTGTTGTGCGACAGGACGCCGTTGGCCAGGAAGCTGTGCGTCTCGGGCAACATCACGTCGAACGTCGGCTGGACACCGCCGTCCTCGATGGCGACGACCGGCTCGTAGGTGTATCGGTGCGCAGCCAGCACACGCAGATGGCCAAGAATTGCGGTGCTCGTCGGCGGGAGCCCGTCGACCCGTCCGTCGCACCACGCGATCAGTTTCTGCAGGCGACTGCGCGAGCAGAGCAGGTTCAGATCCGGCCGCAGCAGATCGCCCACGATCTCGTCGAGCTCGCGGTCACCCCCACAGTCGTCACGCAGATCGCGGATCATCCCCGCGAGATGCGGGATGCTCGTCAGCTGCGGATCGCGAGTCGAGGGACGGAAGTTCTTCGCGATCTGGGCGCGACGCCGCTCCGAGCGAAAGCCCACCTGTTCGAGGAACGCGGCGACACTGGCCGGGTTAACGGTCACCGTCCAGTAGTTACGCTCGTACTTCTGGTTGTACGACGATGACACGGTCGCCGGTACCCCCAAGCCATACAGGAGCAGCTGCACTTCCCGCGCCAGCCGCTCGGACGCCGTACCCAGACCGACCGTCGACGATTGGTCGATCCATCCGTCGCCCTCGAAGAGCGCGGACAGGAAGGCACGCTGGGCCTTGTGACCGGCGGCGCGCACGCAGGCCGGAACCGACTTACCCGCCGCGGTGACGTAGTCGAGGCCGTACCGCTCGAACGCCATCTCCCGCACATGACGGCCGGGAACGCGGTACTCCTTGCCGTAGTAGCAGCGCACGGCGACGCCGAACACGTGCCGGGCGAGCGCAGTGAACTCCGCACCGACCTCGAGGTCCCAGTTGGTGAAGGCGACGCAGTAGCGATCGTTCAGGGAGCCCTCGGCGACGAGGTAGCCCAGCAGCACAGCCTCGTCCTCGCTGAGGTCGCCGGACGTCGCCGCCTCCACCGCGCCGAACGCGGCCGAGACGAGGGTGTCGCCGACCCGGATGTCGGCTGCCCTACGCCAGACGATGAAGCCGCGTTCGCTCATCACTCGCAGCGGGTGGTTGTGCGTGACGGTGACCGTCCGCCCAGAGCGGGACACGACGCGCAGCGTCGACTTGCGGTTGTTGTGGGTGATCACGGCCAGTGGTTCCAGCTCGCCGCGCTCGTTGACCAACCGGTGCCCCTGTTCACGAACATCCGTGGTGCGTGACGTGCAGGAGGCAGGTTGTCCGCACCGCGCGAACAGCTCGGCAATGGTCTCCAGGCCGTGGTCGGTCCACACGTAGGTATCGGCCGTCAGGCACTTGCCGCTCGACTCCGGGCCGTAGATCTCCACGACCCGGCCGCGGGGCAGGCCGCCGACGCCGAGCGCGACGTCCAGGGCGATCGACCCGGTGGGGATGATCCCGATCGGTGGCCGGGTGTCGTCGCCGAGGCGCATCACCGAGCCCTTGCCGTGGTTCTTCTCGATCTGGGCGAGGGCGAGCTGCAGCGCCTTCTCGCGATCCGGTGCGTTCATCTCTTGCAACCTCGCTGTGCGCTCTGCGGGACGGGACTGCGTCGTACGTGACTGGCGGGGGCCCACAGACGAACCGTAGGGGCTGGCACCGACAGTTCCGCGTTCGCGTCGCCGGCTGTGGACAGCCGCGAGGCGATGTGGACAGATCCTATCCGAACAGGTGTTCGATACTGGCGAGGACACGCCGATCGGCTACCCTGCCGCGCCCGGCGGTCACGGAGACGCCCGTTCGAGCTATCGGCGGGAGGCCGGAACGTCGTAGACGTCGCAGACGGCGGCCCAGACCTTCCGCGGGTCGACGCCGGCCTCCAGGGCCTGCTCGACCGTGCGGTCGCCGAGCTCGGCGAACACGTGGTCCCGGGTCAGGGCGGCGGCGCGAGGCCCGAACTCGTCGTTCATCAGGTCGCGGAACTGGGTCAGACGCACGACGTCCACGGTAGCGGCGACCGCCGGAGCCGGACGCCGGTACCGTGTCCGGTATGCACGTTCTCCTCGCGGCCGGAGACCCGACGGGCTTCTCGTCGCCGCTCGGCCAGGCAGTCGTGCTGGTGGCGCTGTTGACGTCGCTGGTCCTGCTGCTGCGCTGGTGGTGGCAGCAGCGCAGGCGGTGACGCCGCCCGAGGACATCCGGACGCCGTGGTGTCACACGCCGCGCGCGCCGTCGCATACCGCGTCGGGCTATCGCAGTTGTTGTGGACGGTGCGACGGTCGCCGGAGCTGTGCGACGGCACGGGGTGCGCGGTCGGCGACCAGGCGGACCGCAGCCGCATGGGCGGTCGGGACGGCGTCCTCCCGGCCCCCTGCGGTGTGCGCGACCATGGCTCCCTCGTAGAGCAGGTGCAGCTCGGCGCCCAGTGAGGCGTCGCCGGCGAGCGCGACGAACACGTGCCGCATCCAGTCCTTCTCCGCGCGGATCACCGACTCGGCCGGATGTCCGGTGCCACCCACCTCCGCGTACGCATTGACGAAGGCGCAGCCGCGACCCTGCTCACGCAGCCATGCGGCAAGGGCGTCGAACACGGCGAGGACGCCGTCCGGACCGGATGCCTGCACGTACGGGAACAGGAAGGACTGCCAGCGCCGCGCCCGGCGACGCAGGTAGAGCGCGACCAGCTCGTCCTTCGAGCCGAACCGGTCGTACAGCGTCTTCTTCGTGGTGCCTGCGGTCTCGGCGACGAGGTCGACGCCGACGGCGCGGATCCCCCGCCGGTAGAACAACTCGGATGCGGCGTCGAGAAGGCGCTCGCCGGCGGGGGTCAACGCCGGGTCGTCGAACGGGGCCTCGGGCAGGGTCACGGCAACCACCTCCTGGTGCACTGCGAGTAGGTGTGGTTACCTGCCGACCACGGACCGACGAGGAACGGACGCTGCGCTCGCCGTGGCGCTGGTGGTGCTGTGGAGCTCGGGGTTCGTCGGCGCCCGGCTCGGCACGGAGGCCGCGACCGCGACGACGTTGCTGGCCTGGCGCTTCCTCTGCGCGGCGGCAGTGCTCGGCCTGGTCGCGGCCGTACGCCGCCCGCGGATCCCGCGGTGTGGCATCCGGCGGCAGGCCGTGCTCGGTCTGCTGATCCAGGTCGCCTACCTCGAGGGCGTCGTGACCGGGATCGAGCTGGGTGTGCCGGCGGGCACCGCAGCGCTGATCGCCGCGACACAGCCGCTGCTCGTCGCCGCGGCCGGGCCGGACCGGACGTCCGTTCGGCAACGCTGGGGACTCGGGCTGGGTCTCGTCGGCGTCGGTCTCGTCGTCGCAGGGGACCTCGGGCCCGGCACGGCTCCGTGGTGGGCGTTCCTGCTTCCTGCCGCCGGGACGGTGGCGCTGGCCGCGGGCACACTGCTCGAGCGGCGGTGGCGCATCGGGTCGGCGCCGATCGACGGGTTCGTCGTGCAGACGGGCGTCGCGGCGGCCGCGGTGCTCGCGCTCGCGGCGACGACGGGACAGCTACGCCCACCCGCCGATCCGGCGTTCTGGTGGGCGGTGGCGTGGACCGTGGTCCTGTCGTCGTTCGGCGGATACGGCGCTTACCTGCTGATGCTGCGGCGGACCGGGGCGATGCGGACGAGCACACTGCTCTTCCTCACGCCGCCGGTCACCGCACTGTGGGTGTGGGCGATGTTCGGTCAGGCTCCGGGGCCGCTCGCCCTTCCCGGCGCGATCGGCGCGGCGATCGGTGCCGCGCTCGTCCTCACGCCTCCACGCCTCAGCTGTTCTGCTTCACGAACTCGTCGGGGTCCTTGTCCACGTAGTCCAGGCCCGCAGCCCACGGGTGCGCGTCCTTGAACGTCGTGAAGAGGGCGCCGAGTGCCTGGCGGTCCTCCACGGACGCCGACCGCAGGAAGTCCGGCAGGTCGTCGCGCTCCTCCTCGGCGAGGTGCTCGTCGTTGGCCTCCCGCGCGTCCTGGATGCCCGCCCACCACTCGTCGCTGCCGACCTCGGCTGCCGCGGCGCGGCGGATCCCCTCGCGGATCTCGTCGTGGTCGTGGATGGCGTCCCTGGTCTCGTCCTCGCTGTCGTCGACCTTCTTCAGCAGCGCCGGGTAGAAGTGCTCCTCCTCGGCCGAGGCGTGCACCTCGAGGTGGGCGGCGAGCTCGCCCCACAGCACGGCGGCGGCCTGCGGCTGCTCGCGCAGGTCCGCGAGCTGCGCGAACTGCGCGCGGAACGTCTCGTGATCCGAGAGGATCAGCCGGACGATGTCGGGTTTCAGGTCGGTCATGACGGCCTTCCGTTCGTGGTGGGAACTCCGGCGGATTCCCGGAACGGGGCCGATCGACTCGCGCGGACGGCAAACTGTCGGTGCCCCGACGCACAATCGGTTCCGTGAGCGCACTCGACGGCTTCTCCCCCGCCACCAGCGACTGGTTCCGTGGGGCCTTCGCGGCGCCCACGGCCGCCCAGGAGGGGGCGTGGGCGGCGGCGCAGGCGGGCCGGCACGCGCTCGTGGTGGCCCCGACCGGCTCGGGCAAGACTCTTGCGGCGTTCCTGTGGGCACTGGACCGGCTGGCGGCGGACAGCCCGCCGCCGGATCGGCGACACCGCTGCCGGGTCCTCTACGTCTCGCCGCTCAAGGCCCTGGCGGTCGACGTGCAGCGCAACCTGCGCGCGCCGCTCACGGGCATCCGGCAGGCGGCGCAACGGGCCGGCACGCCGCCGCCGGAGATCACGGTGGGAATGCGTACCGGGGACACCCCGGCAGACGAGCGGCGGCTGTTCGCCCGCACGCCGCCGGACGTGCTGGTCACCACCCCGGAGTCATTGTTCCTGCTGCTCACCTCGGCGGCCCGGGAGTCGTTGCGCGGCGTGCGCACGGTCATCCTGGACGAGGTGCACGCGGTGGCGGGCACCAAGCGCGGCGCGCACCTGGCGCTGTCGCTGGAGCGGCTCGACGCGCTGCTCGACGGCCCTGCTCAGCGGATCGGGCTGTCGGCGACGGTCCGGCCGCTGGACGAGGTGGCGACGTTCCTGGCCGGGGCCCGGCCGGTGGAGATCGTGCAGCCACCCGCCGCCAAGACGATCGAGGTGGCCGTCGAGGTGCCGGTGCCGGACCTCGCGGCGCTGGACGAGCGGCCGGCGCCGGGGTCGTCGGACGAGGAGGTCGTCGGCTCGGCGGCCGGTACCGCGCAGCGGCCGTCGATCTGGCCGGCGGTGGAACGGCGGCTGCTGGACCTCGTCCGGCAGCACCGCTCGACGATCGTGTTCGCCAACTCGCGGCGCCTCGCCGAGCGGCTCACGGCGCGGCTGAACGAGCTCGCGGCCGAGGAGGCGGACGAGGCGGTGGAGCTGGACGCCTTCCCCGCCGAGGCGGTGGGGCAGTCCGGCATCGGAGGAGGCGCCCAGCCTGTGGTCGCGAAGGCGCACCACGGGTCGATGTCGCGCGAGCAGCGGACAGTGGTCGAGGAGGAGCTCAAGGGCGGGCTGCTGCCGTGCGTCGTCGCGACGTCCAGCCTCGAACTGGGCATCGACATGGGTGCGGTGGATCTGGTGGTGCAGGTCGAGGCTCCGCCGAGCGTCGCCTCGGGGCTGCAGCGGATCGGCCGCGCCGGGCACCAGGTGGGAGCCGTCTCCCGAGGTGTGGTCTTCCCCAAGTACCGCGGGGATCTCGTCTCGTGCACCGTGGTCGCCGAGCGGATGACGGCGGGAGCGATCGAGTCGCTGCGCTACCCGCGCAACCCGCTCGACGTCCTGGCCCAGCACGTCGTGGCGATGGTGGCACTCGATCCGTGGACGGTCGGCGACCTCGCGGCGGTGGTACGACGGGCCGCGCCCTTCGCGGCGCTGCCGGACTCCGCGCTGCACGCCGTGCTGGACATGCTGGCGGGCCGGTATCCGTCGGAGGAGTTCGGCGAGCTGCGGGCGCGGATCACCTGGGACCGAGTGACGGACGAGCTGCGCGGCCGCCCGGGTGCGCAGCGGTTGGCGGTCACCTCCGGCGGCACCATCCCGGACCGCGGCCTGTTCACGGTCACCACGCCGGGCGGCGCGGACGGTCGCGGGTCGCGGGTCGGTGAGCTGGACGAGGAGATGGTGTACGAGTCGCGGGTCGGCGACACCTTCCTGCTCGGCACCTCGAGCTGGCGGGTCGAGGACATCACCCACGACCGCGTGATCGTCACTCCGGCGCCGGGAGTGCCCGCACGGATGCCGTTCTGGAAAGGCGAGTCGATCGGGCGGCCGCTCGAGCTGGGTCGCGCGGTGGGCGCGTTCGTCCGGGAGATGTCGGCGCTGGCCGACGACGACGCGCGCGCCCGCGCCACGGCCGCCGGGCTCGACGAGTGGGCGGTGGACAACCTGCTGGCGTACCTGCGCGAGCAGCGCGAGGCCAGCCGGCACGTGCCGAGCGACCGGACGATCCTCGTCGAGCGGTTCCGCGACGAGCTGGGCGACTGGCGGCTCGTGGTGCACTCGCCGTTCGGAGCCCAGGTCAACGGCCCCTGGGCGCTGGCGATCGCCGCGCGGATGCGCGAGCGGCGGGGCGTGGAGGTGCACGCCTCCGGCGCGGACGACGGCATCGTGCTGCGGCTGCCCGACGCCGTCGACGACATGGGCGCCGAGGTGGTGCCCACGGCCGAGGACGTGCTCCTCGACCCGGCGGAGGTCGAGCAGATCGTCGTCGCAGAGCTCGGCGGGTCGTCGCTGTACGCGTCCCGGTTCCGCGAGTGCGCGGCGCGCGCGTTGCTGCTCCCCCGGCGTGACCCGAAGCGGCGGTCGCCGTTGTGGCAGCAGCGCCAGCGGGCGGCGCAACTGCTGGCCGTGGCCGGGAAGTACGAGCAGTTCCCGGTGACGCTCGAAGCGATGCGTGAATGCGTGCAGGACGTGTACGACCTCCCCGGTTTGCGCGCGCTGATGAGCGACATCGCGGCCCGGAAGGTGCGGGTGGCGGAGGTCGCGACGCAGTCGCCGTCGCCGTTCGCGCGCAGCCTGCTGTTCGGCTACGTGGGGATGTTCCTCTACGAGACGGACGCCCCGCTCGCCGAGCGGCGTGCCGCTGCGCTGTCGCTCGACTCGACGCTGCTGGCCGAGCTGCTGGGCTCCGAGGCGATCCGCGAGCTGCTCGATCCCGAGGTGGTCGTCGAGGTCGAGCGGTCACTGCAGCGGCTCGCCCCGGACCGGCATGCCCGCGACGCCGAAGGCGCGGCGGACCTGCTGCGGTTCCTCGGGCCGCTGTCCACCGCCGAGGCGGGCGCCCGTGGCATCGCGCCGGAGTGGCTCACCGAGCTGGAGAGGGGGCGGCGGGTGATCCGGGTCCGCATCGCCGGCGAGGAACGGTGGAGCGCGATCGAGGACGCCGGTCGCGTCCGCGACGCGCTCGGCGTACCACTGCCCGTCGGCGTGCCCGAGGCGTTCACCGAACCGGTGCCGGACCCGGTGGGCGACCTGCTGATGCGGCACGCCCGCACGCACGGTCCGTTCCGGGCGGCCGAGGCGGCGGCCCGGTTCGGTCTCGGCGTCGCCGTGGTCTCCGGGGTGCTGGACCGGCTGGTCGGGATCGGTCGGTTGGTCCGCGGCGAGCTGCGGCCAGCAGCGCTCGCCACCGGGTCCGGCGACGGCACCGAGTACTGCGACGCGGAGGTGCTGCGGCGGCTGCGGCGAGCCTCGCTGGCGCGGCTGCGCTCGGAGGTCGAGCCGGTCGAGCAGCGGGCGCTCGGCCGGTTCCTACCGGCCTGGCAGGGCGTGCAGGTCACCCCCGTTGGCCGCCGCGGGCGGATGCGGCGCGCGCCGGGCGTCGACGACGTCCTGGGCGTGGTCGAGCAGCTGGCCGGAGCCCCGCTGCCGGCGAGCGCGCTCGAGTCGCTCATCCTGCCCGCACGCCTGCCCGGCTACACCCCGGCGCTGCTGGACGAGCTGACCGCGGCCGGCGAAGTCATCTGGACCGGCTGCGGGGCGCTGGCGGGCGTCGACGGGTGGTTGGCCCTCGCACCGACGGACGTCGCGGACCTGCTTCTCCCGGAGCCGGATCCGGACCTCGTGGCGACACCGCTGCACCGGTCACTGCTCACCGCGCTCGGGCGCCCGGACCTCGCCCCACCGGAGAGCGCGGATCCCGGCGGGGGGGACCTGGGCACTCGTGCACGGCCGTCCGCAGGCGATCCGTCGACCTACATCGGCGGCGGCGCACTGTTCTTTCGCGAGCTCGCCGAGCGCGCGGGCAGGGTCCTCATCGAGATCGGTGAACCGGCGCCGGGCGACGACGCTGTCATCGCGGCGATCTGGGACCTGCTCTGGGCGGGACTGCTCACCAACGACACCATGGCGCCGCTGCGCGCCCGGCTCGGCAGCGGCCGAGGCGGCGGTGGGGCACATCGCACCCGGCGGGCGGCACCGCGGGGCCGCTACGCCCAGCTGCGTGCGGGACGGCCCGCGATGCCCAGCCGGTCCGGCCCGGCGGCGGTCGGCGGCCGGTGGGCCGTCGCACCGGACCGCGAGCCCGATCCGACCCGGCGGGCGCACGCCCGGGCCGAGGCATTCCTCGAGCGGCACGGAGTGCTGACCCGGGGCGCTCTGTCCACCGAGCGCGTCGCCGGCGGGTTCGCCGGCGTGTACCGGGTGCTGCGGGCGATGGAGGACTCCGGGCGCTGCCGCCGCGGCTACATCGTCGAAGGTCTCGGCGCAGCCCAGTTCGCGGTGCCGGGTGCGATCGACCGGGTACGGGCGATGTCGCGGCCGGACGGCGACGGATCCGGGCAGCCCATGTTCGACGACGCGCCGTCGGCCGGCGGCCTTCACCCGGCGGGCGGTCCTCCCGACGGCGTCGGCACGTATCAGACGGGCACCGGACCGTCGCGCGTCGTGCTCGCTGCCGCGGACCCCGCCCAGCCCCACGGCGCGGCACTGGCGTGGCCGGCCACCGTCGGGGCGACCGCCCACCGGCCCGGCCGCAAGGCCGGAGCGCTCGTGGTGCTCGTCGACGGGGCGGCCGTGCTCTACGTCGAGCGGGGCGGGCGCTCGCTGCTGTCCTTCACCGAGGAGCGCGGGGAGCTGCAGGCCGCTGCCGAGGCCCTCGCCGGCGCCGTGCACGAGGGCTGGCTCGGCACGCTGGCCGTGGAGCGGGCGGACGGCGTCGGCTCGCTGGGCTCGGCGCTGGCCGACGTGCTCACCGAAGCCGGGTTCCGGGTGACCCCGAAGGGCCTGCGGTTGAGGGCGTGACCGGCACGGACTTCGGCCTGCGGGACCCCTTCGGCAACGCCTTCCGGATCGTGCAGGTCACCGCCTGACTGCGCGGTCGGTGACCGGGAACGTGACGGTGAAGCAGGCTCCGCCCTCGGGCGCGGGCGCGGCGGCGACCGTCGCCCCCATGCGCACGACCAGCCCGTGCACCAGCGCGAGGCCGACCCCGCCCGATCCGACCGGCCTGCGGCCGCGGTAGCGGTCGTGCAGCACCCCACGCTCGAAGACGACGGGGTAGTCCTCGGGTGCGAAGCCGGGACCGCCGTCGCGGACCTGCAGCCAGGAAACCGTGGCGTCGCCGCCGGTGGCGACGACGAGCGGCGCGCCACGAGGTGTGACGCGCAGCGCGTTCTCGGCGAGCCCGTCGACGACCTGCCGCAGGCGTCGGGGGTCGGCCTGCACGATCGCCGTCGGCGCGGCCGCCACGTCGAAGCGGACGCCGGCGTCGACGCAGCGTTGGGCCCACACCGCCGCGGCGTCGGTGGCCAGCGCGGCCAGGTCGACGCACACGGGGTCGAGGCGGAAGTCGTCGGCCTCCAGCCGGGCGAGCTCCATGAGGTCGCCGACGAGCCGGTCCAGCCGGTCGGCCTCGCGGACGATCACCCGGCCGGCATCGGTGGCGTCGGTCCCGGTGACGACGCCGTCGGCCAGCGACTCGGCGAACCCGCGGACCGCCGTCAGCGGCGTCCGCAGCTCGTGGGAGACCGAGAGCAGGAACAGGCGTTGCCGCTCCTCGCTGTGGGCAAGCGCGTCGGCCAGCTCGTTCACCGCCCCGGCGACCGCCGACACCTCCGTCGGCCCGGCGACGGGCACCCGGACGTCCCTCCGCCCCGAGCGCAGGAGGCGGGCGGCGGCCGCGGTCCGGCGCAGCGGGCGGGCCAGCAGCTGCCCGACCACGAGACCGACGACCACGGCGACCGCCACACCGGCCAGCAACGCCACGGTCAGGTTGCGCCGCACGAGGCCACCGCCGAGCGGGCCGGTGTCGCTCGTGCGGACCAGTGCGAACCCCCCGACGGGCGCGGGCCGGGCCTCGACCAGGTAGCGGACTCCCCCGGACACCACCTGCACGGACACCGGCTGCCCGCCGAGCACCCGGTCCACCCCGGCCTGCTCGAGCACCGGCCCGAGGATGCCGGGGTTGCGGGCGCCGCGGGCCGTCACGACGACGACCGTCACGCCTTGGCCCGCGAGCACGTCGACGACCCGCCGCATCCCGGCGCCCGCGCGCAACCCGCCGCCGGTCTCGGCGAGCTGCGCCGCGACGACGTCGGCCTGCTGGGCGAGCACGTCCTGCGTGACCGTCCGGGCGGTGACCGCGACGAGCCGTACCGCGACGAGCCCCGCCGCCCCGACGGCGACCACCGCGACCAGCAGGCACGCTGCGGTGATTCGTCCCGCCAGCGAGGTCGTCGACCTGCGCCATCTCGCAGGGGCGGCCGATTTTCGTGGCGGCGCGAGCGGCGCCACGGGTCCCGGCGGGGAACCCGGCTCCGGCGGCGCCTGCCCAGACCGTTCATGCTCCGCGGTCGGAGCGGGCGTGAACAGCGGTGCGGGCTGCGGTCGCCCTGCGGGC
>CAVRHG010000058.1:0-19648 GCA_963720845.1 uncultured Actinomycetota bacterium
AGCGTTTCCCCCGTGCCAGGCGGGCGATCACGGCGGTCTGCCTCGTGTTCGTCGCCGCGGCGGCGGCACTGGGTGTCCGCGCCGAGGCCACCACCGACGACGGCTTCCTGCAGGTGCGTGCCTGGATGCGGGCGAACCTGCCGGCCGACGCCCGCGTCGGGGTCACGAACAGCACCGGGGACTGGGCGTTCGGCGAGAGTCCGCGCGTCGGGGTCTGGGCGTCGCTCCCCGACCTGGCCGACAACGGGGCGTCCTACGTCCTGACCCAGAGCCTGCCGACCAGCCTCGGATACGGCTACGCTGGTCCGGAGCTACTGCCCTGGCTCACGGGGAACGCCGAGCCGATGATCGCGGTCGACGGCCCGACCAACGGTGTCACGACGCTCTGGTTCATCGACGAGGACGCGCTTGAGGCCGGAGCCGCGGCCCGCATCGCGTTTCCCGCCAACCCGCGAGAGCAGTAGACATGCCGGACGTCCTGGGTCGCTGCCGCCGCGGCTTCACGGCGGTGGAGCGGCGGTGCTGGTGGCATCGCTGACCGCATGCCGCATGAGCGCCGCCGAGCCGGCCGGCGCGCTGTCGGAGCTCACCGTCGGGGTCCTCGGCGGGTCGTGCGACGCCGACCGGGTCACCGCGCTGCGGCAGGCTGGGGTGCGGCTGGTCGAGGTGGGCGTGGAGTGGAGCCGGTTCGAGCCGGCACCGCAGCAGTTCGACCAGGCATACATCGACGACCTGCGTGCCCGCTTCGCCCGCTGCGCCGCTGCGGGCCTCGGGGTCGTGCCCACCCCCGGCTTCCAGTACGCGCCGGACTGGGTCGTCGAGCTGCCCGACGGCACGTACCTCGACCAGTACGGCAACTCCAACCCCGCGCGGGCCCCGAACTACGTCTTCAGCGCCACCGTCCGGGACGCCGTCGAGCGCTACCTCGACCGCTTCTCCGCCGAGTTCCCGCTCGACGGCTTCGCGGCAATACGGGTCGGGACGAGCGAGGCGGGGAACTCGGCTTCCCGGGCGGTGAACTCGGCACCGAGGGCAACGGCTTCTGGGCCTTCGACGACGCCGCGCTCTCCGGCGACGGGCTCGCCGCCGGATGCAGCCGAACCCGATGCCCGGCTGGAAACCCGGCGATCGGACCTGGCACGGCCGCCCGCTCGACGCTGCAGCCATCCGGTCATGGTTCGACTGGTACGCCGACGCGGCGGCCCGGACGACGATCTGGCAGATCGGCCTCCTGCGCGAGCGCCACTACCGTGGCCCGATCCACCTGCCACTGGCCGGGCGCGGGGCGCTGCCGCCGACCTCGCCGCGGCGACCGCGGCAGCGCTCGACGGCACCGCCGACCGCGACGGGAGCCTGGAACGCGGCTTGTTCTACCCCGACCAGCTGCGGACGATCGCCGCCGCGACCGACCCGGACACCCTTTTCGCCGACGTCACCGGGGTCGACGACGCGACCGCCGTGGCAGCGCGCCAACTGGACCCGCCGCAGGACACGTGCCAACCCTCGGATGCGTCGCTCCCGCTGCGAGCGGCCACCTCGGTCGACACGTGGTCCGCGACGCGCTGGACCGTCGCGAACGCCCGCGCCGCCGGGCTGCGCGTCGTCGGCGAGAACCCCGGACACCCCGACACCCCGGGGACCGGCGGCGACGGGATGTCCGACGACCTCGCCGCCCAGCTGGTGCACGCCCCGCGCTACGCGCAGGAGTGCGGCCTGGAGGTGCTGCTGTGGGCCTTCG
Source organism: uncultured Actinomycetota bacterium (assembly GCA_963720845.1). GTDB lineage: Bacteria > Actinomycetota > Actinomycetes > Mycobacteriales > Pseudonocardiaceae > Pseudonocardia. Next base: position 1,739 of record CAVRHG010000058.1, read on the forward strand.
AGGACGACCTGTTCGGCCCGCACCCCGAGGTGTGGCTCGACGACCTCGCCCGACGGATTCACGAGTGAACGGATTCACGAGTGAGAGGAGAGCTGCATGACTGCCCCGCTGCGCGTGCTGCATCTCGGGTTCGAGGATCCGGCGATGCCGGGTGCCGGTGGTGGCTCGTTGCGCACCCACGAGATCAACCGCAGGCTGGTCGCCGACGGCATGGACGTCACCGTGTTCACCACGCGCTTCCCCGGCTGCGTGGACCGCGTGGAGGACGGCGTCGCCTACGTCCACGTCGGGGCGGGCCCGAGCGGCTCGCGGCTGTCCCGGCTGCTGGGCTACGTGCTCGGGTTGCCCGCGGCGGTCCGCCGGCACGTCCGGAGCTCGGGGGCCGACCTCGTCGTCGAGGACTTCTTCGCGCCGTTCTCCAGCATGGCCGCCCCGCTGTGGACCCGGCGCCCGACGATCGGGGTGGTGCAGTGGTTGCAGGCCCAGGAGAAGAGCACGCAGTACCACCTGCCGCTGCACCTGCTGCAGGACTTCGGCGTGCGCAGCCACCGCCGGCTCGTCTCGGTCTCGGCGGACACCGCGGACCAGCTCCGTGCCCTCAACCCGAAGCTGCAGGTCGAGGTGATCGGCAACGGCGTCGACCGCGGGCTGTTCGACGAGCCCCAGCAGGCCGGGCGTGATGTCGTCTACATCGGCCGGCTGGAGTTCGGCGGGAAGGGCTTCGACCTGCTGCTCGACGCCTGGCGGCGGATCGCCGACCGGGTCGAGGGCCGGCTCGTGATCGCCGGCGAGGGGCACGACGAGGACCGGATCCGCCGCGAGGTGGCGCGGCTGGGCCTGGCCGACCGCGTGACGTTCGTCGGGTGGGTGCGCGGGGAGGAGAAGGCGCGGCTGTTGGCCGGGGCGCGGGTGGTGGCGATGCCGTCGCGGGTGGAGACGTTCGGGATCGTCGCGGTCGAGGCGTTCGCTGCGGCGACGCCGGTGGTGGCGTTCGCGATCTCGTCGTTGCATGAGGTGGTCCCGGAGGGTGCGGGTTTCGCCGTGCCGCCGTTCGATGTGCAGCCTACGCCGGCCGGTTGGAGCAGCTCTGCACGGATCCCGACCTGGCAGTCGCGATGGGTGCCGTCGGCCGCGCGTTCGCCGCCGGCTACGACTGGGACCTCCTCGCGGCGCAGCAGGCCGAGATGTACCGGACGGCCGCCGTGGAGGTGATGGTGCGGTGAGCGAGCGCAGCGAGCGAACCGGTGTCACAGGCAGCGAGCGAACCGGTGTCACAGCGCGTCCGGGCAGTGCCGACCGAGCGCAGCGAGGGAGTGCGGTGACCGTCCCGGAAGGCGTCGCCCGGGTGCTCCACGACGGTGCACCGGCCGTGTTCGTCTCGCCGCACCTCGACGACGCCGTGCTCTCGTGCGCCGCGCTCATGCGCGCGATGGCGGAGGTCGCGCCCGTCACGGTCGTCACGCTCTTCTCCGCGGCCGCGCCACCGCCGCACACCCGGGCCGCGCGGACCTTCCTGCGCCAGTGCGGGGCGAGCGACGCCGCGAACGCTCTTCGCGGAACGCCGTGCCGAGGACGTCGCGGTGCTCGACGGTCTCGGGGTCCGGCACGTCCACCTCGGCTATCCGGACGCGCTGTTCCGGCGCCGCCGCGACCCGTCCGGGCTCCTGGGGCGGGCCGGCCGGGTGCTGCCCGAGGTCGACCACCGGTATCCGACGTTCCGCTTCGACATCGACCTCGGCCGGGTCTCCCGAGGCGACCGGGAGCTGCGCGAGGAGATCACCGCGGAGGTGGCCGCGCGCGCCCGGAACGCGGCGGTGTTCGCGCCGCTCGGTGTCGGGCGTCACGTCGACCACCTGCTGGCGCGCGCGGTGGGCGAGCACCTGCGGGCGGTGCTGTACGCCGACTTCCCCTACACCGCCCGCGACCCGCGCGCCGAGGCCGTGGCGGCGGGGGAGCTGCGGCCCTGGGCCTGGACGGCCGACCTCGCCGCCAAGGCGCCGGTCATCGCGGGCTACCGGACGCAGGTGGACGCGCTGTTCCCGGGCGGGGAGATCCCGCTGCTGCCGGAGACGTACTACCCCCCGGCGAGTTGAGCGTTCCAGCACGGCGAGTTGCGCGTCTGCGTACGCCCCGCGACGGGGCGTCGGGCCCGCCGAACTGCCCCGTTACCCTCAGCGGGTGACCGCAGCCGCCTCCGTCCGGGTCCGCTTCTGTCCCTCGCCCACCGGCACACCGCACGTCGGGCTGGTCCGGACCGCGCTGTTCAACTGGGCATACGCCCGCCACACCGGCGGCACCTTCGTCTTCCGCATCGAGGACACCGACGCCCAGCGCGACAGCCTCGAGTCCTACGCCGCGATCCTCGACGCCCTGACGTGGCTGGGCCTGGACTGGGACGAGGGGCCGCAGGTCGGCGGCGCGTACGGCCCGTACCGGCAGAGCGAGCGCCGCGACACCTACCGCGACGCGCTCGGGCTGCTGGTTCAGGCGGGCGAGGTGTACGAGTCCTACTCCACGGCCGAGGAGATCGAGGCGCGGCACCGGGCGGCGGGCCGCGACCCGAAGCTGGGCTACGACAACGCGGACCGCGACCTCACCGACGAGCAGAAGGTCGCGTTCCGGGCCGAGGGCAGACGTCCGGTGTTCCGGCTGCGCATGCCGGGGCACGACATCTCCTTCACCGACCTGATCCGCGGCGAGATCACGTTCAAGGCGGGCGCGGTGCCCGACTTCGTACTCGCCCGCGGCGACGGCACGCCGCTCTACCCGCTGACCAACCCTCTCGACGACGCGTTGATGGGCATCACGCACGTCCTGCGCGGCGAGGACCTCCTTCCGTCGACCCCGCGGCAGATCGCGCTGTTCGAGGCGCTCGACCGGGTCGGGATCGGCAACGGCGCGCCCGTGTACGCGCACCTGCCGCTGGTGACCGGCGAGGGCAGCCGCAAGCTCTCCAAGCGCGACCCGCAGTCGAACCTGTTCCTCTACCGGGACCGCGGCTTCGTCCCCGAAGGGCTGCTCAACTATCTGGCCCTTCTCGGTTGGTCGCTCCCGGTCGGACCCGAATCGGCTGACCGGGACGTGTTCACCCTCGCCGAGATGGTGGAGGCGTTCGATGTCGCGAAAGTGTCGTCGAACACCGCGCGCTTCGACCTCAAGAAGGCCGAGGCCATCAATTCCGCACATCTGCGGATGCTCGCGCCCGACGACTTCGCGCAGCGGCTCGAACCGTATGTCGTCGCCGAGCTGGCCGGCGCGACGCCCGTGATGAGCGACACGCTCGGCGAGGCACAGCGGCCCCTGCTCGTCGCCGCGGCGCCGCTGGTGCAGGAGCGCAGCACGGTGCTGTCGGACGCCGCGCGGATGCTGCGGTTCCTGTTCGTCGACGACGGGAGCTTCGTGCTCGACGCCGATGCGGCGGAGAAGAACCTCGGAACGGACGCCGCTCCTGTCCTTGAGGCGGCCCTGAGCAGCCTCGATGCGCTCAAGGACTGGTCGGCGCCGGAGATCGAGGCGGCCCTGAAGGGGGCGCTGGTCGACGGGCTCGGACTCAAGCCACGCAAGGCGTTCGCGCCCGTGCGGGTGGCCGTGACGGGCCGGACGGTCTCACCGCCGCTCTACGAGTCGATGGAGCTTCTGGGCCGGGAGCGGTCGCTGGGACGGCTGAGGGCCGGTTTTGAGCGTGCCGGAGCTGTCGGCTAGAGTGGTCACACAGGGCACGCAGCGGGCACCGGCTGCGATCTCTTGGGGTATGGTGTAATTGGCAGCACGACTGATTCTGGTTCAGTTAGTCTAGGTTCGAGTCCTGGTACCCCAGCGGAAATGCCGCATTCCAAGAATGTTAGCGTTTCCCGATATATGTGAATGGCCGCGGCCCCGTCGTCTAGTGGCCTAGGACGCCGCCCTCTCAAGGCGGTAGCGCGGGTTCGAATCCCGTCGGGGCTACTCCGAGATGGGCCCGTTCCGGAATCCGGAACGGGCCCATCTCGCGTATCCGTGCGCGTCGATACTGCTGATCCCGACGCACGTGCGCCTCAGTCGTTCTTGGGCTTGGTCGACGTCGTCGGCGTCGTCGACTCGGATGCCGGCGGTTCCGAGGCCGACGGTGACGTCGAATCGGTCGGCGTGGTGGGCTCGGTGCTCACGCTCGCGGCCGGTGTCGTCTCCACGACCGGCGGTGCGGCCCGCCGGGTGCGAGGCGGCGCCGGCCGCGGCCGGTGGGTGGTCGTGAGTGTCAGGGACGGCGTGAGCTCCGCGGTCGGTTCAGCGGGCGCGGTCACCGCGGGAACGAGGGGCGCGGGCCGGCTGATCGCGCTGTTCGTCGTGCGCGGCGCGGGCCAGAGGAAGAGCGTCGACACCACCGCAACCGCCGCCGCGGCACCGCCGATGCTCACCAATGCGGCCGGGCTGCGGCCCCGCTCGACGGCCGGTGCCGGCGCCGGGTCCGGCTCGCGCTCGTCGGCCTCGTCGTCGTCCGACACCGCTGCCCACCGGCCGCTGCCGTTGCGTTGTGCCGGCAGGGCGAGCAGTTCGTCGGTCTCGACGATCAGAGCGGTCGCCCGGCTGCCGGTCGCGGACAGCGCCAGCCCGGAGGGCGGCGTGTAACCGGACAGCAGGCCTGCCGTGTTGGTGGCGCCGAGGGTGCCGGAGAACCCGCCGAGCGCCGCGAGCAGATCGTCCGCCGCCCCGGCGTCGTCGACGACGCGAGCGGAGACGGGTCCACCTCGGTCCGGTTCAGGGCTGCATGCGCTCCGGACGCCTCCGCCCCGCCGTCGTGACCGCGGGTGCGCGCATCGCCGACCGCGTGGCCGCCCGAACCCTCGACGGGCGCGTCGTGCGCACCGACCCCTCGACCTGACGCTCGTCCGCGTCGGCCCGGGTCCACGGCCGGTCGGCAGGCGGTGTGTCGTCCGCGGGCCGGTCGCCCGAGTCGGGGGTGCGGGGGGCCGGCACCTCGGCGGACGGGCCGACGTCCGGGTCGTCGCCCGTCCTCGCTGCCGGTATCTCCGGGAATCGCGCGAGCGCCGCCATGCGTGCGGCGACGTCGTCGGTGCGCTCCGCCTCGACGTCGCCCGCCAGCAGGGCGAGCGCTGCGCCGCACGCCGCGGCGGACGCGACGGGCGCGGCGTCGTCCGAGGCGGGGGTGTGCCACTCGGCGGCACGCGCCGTCGTCAGGAAGGTGACGTCGAGGTCCTGCTCGGCCAGCGCCCCGGCCAGCAGCTCGATGCGGTCGTCGTCCCACGCGGCGGGGCGGGTGACCGCGATCCCGGCCGCCTGGCCGTCCTCGCGCTCGGCGACCCGGTCCACGACCCAGCGCACCAGCCACGCCGTCAGCTCCTCCGGCGCCCACGGCTCGCCCGCCAGGAGCATCGGGACGTCGTCGCCGATCCGGCCCGGGAACCCGCGGACCACCCGCTCGGGCTCGCCGTCGGCCCACCGCTCGGCCGCCGCTCCGACGTCCAGGCTGCCGTCGGCGCCGAGGTGCAGCACCGATGCGACGCCGCACCCGCCGTCGCCGAGATCGACCGGCTCGACGTCGTCCGAGCCGGGCCGCGCGACGGCCGCGGACGTGCGGGCAGCACCCACGTCGATCCCGAGGATATAGCTCACCGCCCTCCCTCGCTGCGCTCGGTCCCGCGCTTGCGGCCTGGATCGCGCGAGCGCGGTACGGCTCCGGGGTGCGGTCACGGGTCCTCCTCGCGCTCGGGGCCGGCAGACGGCGCGGGGACCGTCGGGGAATCGCCGGTATCGGGCGGCTTGGTTCACGGGGCACCCGGTCATCGCAGCTGCCGATCGGCACGTTAGCCGGGGTTGCGCGGCGGACCGGCGGCGCGGGCCGGATGCGCGCCGGGCTGCGGTGGGCGGTCGCCGCCCGGCTCGTGCATATCTCGGGTGGCCGTCGCACGCGTTGCAACATTGCACCGAGCTGCTCCGGTGTGCACCGCAGGTTCTGCTGCAGGAGCGGCCGAGCGCTACAGCCGGTGCTGCAACGCGTCCGCCGCCGCCAGCAGGTCCGCCGCCCACCGCACGCCGGGCCGTCGGCCGATCCGGTCCACCGGGCCCGAGACCGACACCGCCGCCACCACCGTGCCCGACGCGTCGCGGACGGGCGCCGACACGCTCGCCACCCCCGCCTCGCGCTCGGCCACGCTCTGCGCCCACCCGCGGCGGCGCACGTCGAGCAGCGCGCGCTCGGTGAACGTCGCCTCCGGCAGCAGCGCGCGCTGGGTGGTGGGGTCCGCCCAGGCCGCGAGCACCTTGGCGCCCGATCCGGCCGTCATCGGCAGCCGGCTGCCCACCGGCACGGTGTCGCGCAGGCCGCTCGCCGGCTCGGCCGCGGCGACGCAGACGCGCTGGGTGCCGTCGCGGCGGTAGAGCTGCACGCTCTCACCGGTGATGTCGCGCAGCCGGGGCAGCACGGCCGCCGCGGCCTCGAGCAGCGGGTCGACGCCGCGGTGCGCGAGCTCGGCCAGCGCGGGGCCCGGCCGCCATCGCCCGTCCGCGCCGCGGTGCAGCAGGCCGTGCACCTCCAGGCCCACGGCGAGGCGATGCGCCGTCGCCCGGGGAAGGCCCGTGCGGGCACACAGCTCGGACAGCCCGCACGGCTCCACGGCCGCCGCCCGCAGCACCCCCACGGCCTTGTCGAGTACGCCGATGCCGCTAGACTGTCCCACGAAGCAATACTAACTTCCCGAATTCTGAGATGTCGAGGAGCGGCCATGGGGTCGACATGGTACCACGCTGGCCGAGAAGGTGTGGAATCAACACCTGGTTCGCAAGGGTGAGGGGCAGGAGCCGGACCTGCTCTACATCGATCTCCACCTCGTGCACGAGGTCACCAGCCCGCAGGCGTTCGACGGGCTGCGCCTCGCCGGCCGGCCCGTCCGCCGGCCGGACCTCACCGTCGCGACCGAGGACCACAACGTCCCCACGCTGGACGTCCTCGCGCCGATCGCGGACCCGGTGTCCCGCACCCAGGTCGAGACCCTGCGCAAGAACTGCGCCGAGTTCGGCGTGCCGCTCTACCCGATGAACCACGCCGAGCAGGGCATCGTGCACGTCGTCGGCCCGCAGCTGGGGCTCACCCAGCCCGGCCTGACGGTCGTCTGCGGCGACAGCCACACCTCCACGCACGGCGCGTTCGGCGCCATGGCGTTCGGCATCGGCACCTCCGAGGTCGAGCACGTGCTCGCCACGCAGACGTTGCCGCTCAAGCGGTTCAAGACCATGGCGATCAACGTCACCTCGAGCACCGGGCGCTCTGCGCCCGGGGGTCACGAGCAAGGACCTCATCCTCGCGATCATCGCGAAGATCGGCACCGGTGGTGGCCAGGGTTACGTGCTGGAGTACCGGGGCAACGTCATCGAGAACCTCTCGATGGAGGCCCGGATGACGATCTGCAACATGTCGATCGAGGCGGGCGCCCGCGCCGGCATGATCGCCCCGGACGAGACGACCTTCGCCTACCTGCACGGCCGCGACCGCGCGCCGAAGGGTGCCGACTGGGACGACGCCGTCGCCGCGTGGCGCGAGCTGCGCAGCGACGACGACGCGGAGTTCGACGCCGAGGTCGACATCGACGCGGACACGCTGACGCCGTTCGTCACCTGGGGCACCAACCCGGGCCAGGGCCTGCCGCTCAGCGAGCGGGTGCCGGACCCCGAGACTGATCGTCGACGAGAACGAGCGCGTCGCCGCCGAGCGCGCGCTGGAGTACATGGGCCTTCAGGCCGGCACGCCGCTGCGGGACATCCACGTCGACACCGTCTTCGTCGGCTCCTGCACCAACGGCCGGATCGAGGACCTGCGGTCGGTCGCGCAGATCATCCAGGGCCGCAAGGTCGCCGACGGCGTGCGGATGCTGGTCGTCCCCGGCTCGATGCGCGTGCGGTTCCAGGCCGAGGACGAGGGCCTCGACAAGATCTTCCTCGACGCCGGTGCCGAGTGGCGCTCGGCGGGCTGCTCGATGTGCCTGGGGATGAACCCGGATCAGCTGGCGCCGGGCGAGCGCAGCGCGTCGACGTCGAACCGCAACTTCGAGGGCCGCCAGGGCAAGGGCGGCCGCACCCACCTGGTCTCCCCGCTGGTCGCGGCCGCCACGGCCGTGCGCGGGACCCTGTCGTCGCCGAAGACCTGGACGGAGGACCTGGCGTGATGGACGCCTTCACCACCCACACCGGCATCGGCGTTCCGCTGCGCCGCAGCAACGTCGACACGGACCAGATCATCCCGGCCGTCTACCTCAAGCGCGTGACGCGCACCGGCTTCGAAGACGGGCTGTTCTCGGCCTGGCGGAACGACCCGTCGTTCATCCTCAACACCCCACCGTTCGATGAGGGCTCGGTGCTGGTCGCCGGCCCGGACTTCGGCACCGGTTCGTCGCGCGAGCACGCCGTCTGGGCGCTGATGGACTACGGCTTCCGCGTGGTGATCTCCTCGCGGTTCGGCGACATCTTCCGTGGCAACTCGGCCAAGGGTGGTCTGCTCGCCGCGGAGGTGGCACAGCCGGACGTCGAGCTGCTGTGGAAGCTGCTGGAGAACCAGCCGGGCACCGAGCTGACCGTCGACCTGCGGGAGAAGACGGTGCAGGCCGCGGACCTCACGGTGCCGTTCGACATCGACGACTACACGCGCTGGCGCCTGCTGGAGGGCCTGGACGACATCGGCCTGACGCTGCGGCACGCCGACGACATCGCCACGTTCGAGGCGGGCCGCCCGGGGCGCATGCCGACGACGATCGGCTGACGGCCCGCCCCTGGGAACGGCGCACGTTCCTTGCCGCACAAGGGGTCCCAACTGGTGGACGACGCGCCGTACGCCTACCGTTTGCGCGCATGAACAAGACCCAGCTCGTGGACGCGCTGGCCGACCGCCTCGGCGACCGGAAGACCGCAACCACCGCCGTCGATGCCCTGCTGCAGATCGTGGTCGACACCGTCCGGTCCGGCGACTCGGTGTCGCTCGCCGGGTTCGGTGTGTTCGAGAGCCGTGCTCGGGCCGCTCGCACGGGCCGCAACCCGCGTACGGGGGAGACCGTCGCGGTTCCCGCGACGACGGTGCCCGCCTTCCGCCCGGGAACGGGTTTCCGGAACGCCGTGTCGGGCGATGTGACCGAGGCCCTGGCCGACGCTGTCGAGCCCGCCGTCACGGAGGCGCCGGCCCCGCGTCGTCGCCGCTCCTCGCGTGCGGCAGCGACCAACGGCTCGGGCGACGGTGCGGCGGCGCTCAACGGTGCCGTCGACCTGGGTTCGGTGCCGACCACGACGCTGCTCGCCGAGCCGTCCGAGGCGCCCGCCGACGACAAGCCGGCCAAGGCCAGGAAGCCCGCTGCAAAGAAGGCGGCCGCCAAGAAGTCGGACGCGAAGGTCGAGGCCAAGCCCGCCAAGTCGGCGTCCAAGGCCGACGCGAAGAAGGCCAAGAAGGGGAAGAAGCGCAAGTAGGCCCGCCCTGCCGTGAGCTGTGATCGAGAGCAGCGGGCCATCGCGGTCGTCATGACGACCGCAGGCGCCCGCGCGATGCGATCCGCTGCTCTGGATCACGTCGTCCGAGCCAGCTCCGCGCGCACCTCGGCGACGATCCGTTCCGGCGCGAACAGCACCACGTAGGCGTCGAACCGCAGGATCCGCCAGCCCGCCGACACCAGTGCGGCCTCCCGCTCGAGGTCGCGGCGCGCCCGTTGCTGCGTCCGATGGTCGGCGCCGTCGTACTCGACCGCGACCTTCAGGTCCGGATAGGCCAGGTCGAGGTAGTAGCGACGGCCGCGGACGACGACGGGATGCTGCACCGCAGGCGGAGGCAGGCCGCCGAGCACCAGCGCCATACGCGCCCGGGACTCCATTGGTGACTCCGCCCGCCGGTCGGCCAGCGCGAGCACCTTGGCCACCTCGCCACCGTTGCGGGCGCCGAGGTGGCGGTGCCGAAGGACTGTGACGTCGGCGAGATCGAGCCGGCGGTGGTGGGCCAGCGCGTCCACCGCCGCCACGCGTTCTGTCAGTGTGGGCGCCCAGCGCGCCAGGTCGAACGCCGTCCGCGCGGGTGTCGTCACCGCGACTCCACCGACGCGGATGATCTCATCCGGATCGATGCGATCCCGGTGGACCCGGAGGCCCGCGCACGTGTACGACTGGCAGCGCGGTGTTCTCAACAGCACCTCGGCAGGCGCGTCCTCCGGCCCGCTGGACGCTCGCAATATTTCGGCGGCGGAGTACCCGGCGACCACACCGCGTCCCCCGATCAACACCCCCGCCGCGTGTGACCGCAGCAGAAGGTCGTTCTCGAGGTGGGCCGGGGCGTAGACGTCGGGAAAGAGCTTCTGGAACCGGGGCCCCCGCAGTATCCCGCGGGTCAGTAGACCGGCGGCGACGGCGGTGGATCCGCGGAACGGGCCGTCAGGCTCAAAAGGCATGCGGTACGGACGGGTGCCGGCACCGCTAGGTTCCGCGCACGTCCGATGATCGGCATCCGCGGGGCTGCACGGCTGCGGTCGCCGCCGTCACCGCCCGCGCGTCGCGATCGCGCTCACATGATCGCCATCCGCGGGGTTCCACGGCTGCGGTCGCCGCCGTCACCGCCCGCGCGTCGCGATCACTCAGATCCGGGGCGCTCGAGGTAGTCCGCCGACACCAGCGCCCCGTCGCGCAGCCCCAGCACCCAGACGCTGCCCTTCTTCGCCGGCACGTCGCCGACGTCGACGTCCACCGGCAGCGCCGCCTCGCGGGCCAGCGCGGCGATCACGTCCGGGATCACGCCGCCCTGGCTGCACACCGCCGTGACCCCGGGCTGGGCCACCAGCTCCCGCACCCGCTTCAGCGTGGCGTACGGATCGTCCTGGTGGCTCTGCTCGCTGAGCAGCGGCTCGTCCGCGATCGGCAGGCCGAGCGCGTCGGCCAGCGGCGCGACCGTGTCCCGGCAACGCACCTGTGGCGCGCTGCCGATGCGGTCCGGGCCGTACCGGGGCAGCAGGTCGGCGATCGCCTGCGCCTGCTTGCGGCCGGCGGTCGACAGCGGGCGGAGGTGGTCCGCGCCGTCCCACTTGTCCCGACTCCCCGCCTTGGCGTGCCGCACCACCAGCAGGACGGACGTCGGCCGGCCCAGCTCGACGAACCGTGCGAGCACGTCGCTGTCGTGGTCGTAGCTCAGCAGGTCCGCCGCGGCGTCCGGCGAGACCCAGCGCAGCTCGTCCACCTCGTGGTTCGGTGTGAAATCGGATGCCGTGAGGGCCTCTGCCGACCAGAACCGCACGAACTTGCGGCCGTCCGCCACCGCGTAGCGGACGTCGCGCAGCCACGGCCCGAGCCGCGCCCGCACCCCGGTCTCCTCCTGCAGTTCGCGCACGGCGGCGGCCGCCAGCGACTCGCCCGGATCCAGCTTTCCCTTGGGCAGCGACCAGTCGTCGTATCGGGGTCGGTGGACGATCGCAACCGTCAGGCGAGACCCCTCGGCGGGACCGCCGGGTCGCCACAGGACTCCACCGGCGGCGAGGATGTCACCGGGATCCGGACCGTTCACTCCGCCGTGCCCCGGGATGCGCCGCGGGAGTGCAGGTGCATCATCTCGGCCTGGTGGTCGCGCACCGGCGACACGCCCGAGTCGGGTGCCGGCGACGGCCGCCACGAGCCGTCCGCCGAGAGCGTCCAGCACCGGGTCGCGGGGTCGAGGCACGAGTCGAGCACCGTGCGCAGGTAGCCGGCCAGCTTCGGTTCGGCCACCCGCAACAGCACCTCGACGCGCCGGTCCAGGTTGCGGTGCATCATGTCCGCGCTGCCGATCCAGTACTCGTCGGCCGCACCGAAGTGGAACACCCGCGAGTGCTCGAGGTAGCGCCCGAGGATGGACCGGACGTGGACGTTCTCGCTGAGCCCCTCCCGCCCGGGCCGGATCGCGCAGATCCCGCGCACCACGATGTCCACCGGCACCCCGGCCTGCGACGCCCGGTACAGCGCGTCGATGACCTGCTCGTCGACCAGCGAGTTCACCTTGATCCGGATCCGCGCGTCCTTGCCCTCGCGGTGCGCCTCGATCTCGTCCTCGATGCGCCGGATGATCCCGCGCCGCACGCCGTAGGGCGCCACGAGCAGGCTCTGGTACGACGTCTGACGCGAGTAGCCGGTGAGGGCGTTGAACAGGTCCGTGAGGTCTTCGCCGATCGCCGGGTCTGCCGTCAGCACGCCGAGGTCTTCGTACAGCCGCGCGGTCTTCGGGTTGTAGTTGCCCGTGCCGATGTGGCAGTAGCGGCGGATGTGGTTGCCCTCCTGGCGCACCACCAGGCAGGTCTTGCAGTGCGTCTTGAGGCCGACGAGGCCGTAGACGACGTGCACGCCCGAGCGCTCCAGCTCGCGCGCCCACCGGATGTTGGCCTGCTCGTCGAACCGCGCCTTGATCTCCACCAGCGCGACGACCTGCTTGCCCGCCGCCGCAGCGTCCTTGAGGGCGTCGACGATCGGGGAGTCGCCTGACGTCCGGTAGAGCGTCTGCTTGATCGCGAGCACGTTCTCGTCGGCCGCGGCCTGCTCGATGAAGCGCTGGACGCTGGTGGCGAACGAGTCGTACGGGTGGTGGACGAGGACGTCGCCCTCGCGCAGCGTCGCGAAGACGCTCTTGGCGGTCTCGCCCTCGGCGAAGGCCGGGGCGGTGGCGGGCCGGAACGGCTCGTCCTTCAGGTCCGGCCGGTCCACGCCGACGATCCCCCACAGCGCCGTGAGGTCGAGCAGCCCGGGAACGGTGACGACGTCGTGCGGGTCGACGTCCAGCTCGCGCAGCAGCAGCTCCAGCACGTGCGGGCTCATCGTGTCCACGACCTCGAGCCGCACCGGCGGCCCGAACCGGCGGCGGGCCAGCTCGCGCTCGAGGGCCTGCAGCAGGTCTTCGTCGCGGTCCTCCTCGACCTCCAGGTCCGCGTTGCGCGTGACCCGGAAGGCGTGGCACTCCGCCACCTCCATGCCGGTGAAGAGCTCCGACAGGTGCGCGGCGATGAGGTCTTCGATCGGCAGGAAGGTGATCGACTCGTCGTCCGGGTCCTCCGGGGCGACCCGGACCAGTCGCGGCACGTTGTTGGGCACCTTCACGCGCGCGAACCGCTCGGTACGGCCCTGGGGGTCGCGGACGGTCACGGCCAGGTTCAGCGAGAGGCCGGAGATGTAGGGGAACGGGTGCGCCGGGTCGACGGCCAGCGGCGTCAGCACCGGGAACACGGTCTCGCTGAAGTAGGTCGACAGCGTCGCGCGCTGGCCGTCGGTCAGCGACGACCACCGGTTGATCCGGATGCCCTCCTTGTCCAGCTCCGGGCACACCTCGTCGAGGAAGACCGTCGCGTGCGCGACGGCCAGCGCCTGCGTCCGCGCGGAGATGCGGGCCAGTTGCTCGCGCGGGGTGAACCCGTCCGCGCTGCGCACCTGCAGACCGGCCTCGTCGCGGCGCTTCAACCCGGCGACGCGGACCATGTAGAACTCGTCCAGGTTGCTCGCGAAGATCGCCAGGAACTTGGCCCGCTCCAGCAGCGGCAGGCTGGGGTCCTCGGCCAGCGCGAGCACGCGGGCGTTGAAGTCCAGCCACGACAGCTCGCGGTTGAGGTAGCGGTCGTCGGGCAGACCGGAGGTGTGGGTGACGGTCCGGGCCGGCGGCACCACGGGCACGGCCGCGTCCGGTGCCGTCGCGGTGTTCAGACCCGTGGGCGCGGCCACCGGCTCAGGGACCACGGGTTCCTGCTCCTCGACATTCGCCGAGGCCCGGGCTGCGACGCGGGTCGCCGGTCGGGCACGCACATCTCTGCTCTTCGCCTCGTCACCCACACCGCGATTCTTCCTCACGGATCCGCGGTCAGGGCCGTTGCAGCGAGGACATCCGAGTGAACTCCCGTTTCCCGGGAGCGCGACGTCTGCGCAGCCGTGGACGGGCCGACGCAAACCCTCAGCGTGACGACGAGGTGGACGCCCGTTCCGTGGTGGCGCCGTCGAGGAACGCCGAGATCACAGCGGTGACGCCGCCCAGCAGCAGCCCGAGCATGAGGATGACGGCAATGACGTTGCGATGCCTGCTCGGGCGCGACTGCGGGGCCGGACGACGAGCGGTAGGGCGGTCCTGACCGGAGCTCACGTGGCGCGGCAGCTGGACCGGGATGAGCTCCGTGAGCGGCTCTCGCACTACCAGGACCGGTTCCGTCGACGGCTCGATCGGATCGATGAGCCAGATCGGGTGCAGGGGCGTGGACATGTGACCTTCATGCGTCGTGGTGCCTGTCGAGGTATCGGCCGGTGTTCGTGACGACGGCACTACGAGGTGAGCCGCCGGCTCGTCGGCCTACGTGATGAGATGACGACGGCGGGTGGCCCGTGGCGCACGAAGGTGCGGAACGCGGGCCACCCGCCGACCACCGAGCCATCAGAAGCGGGCGAGGCCGTTCTGGAAGTTCGGCAGGTTCGGCCGGTTCAGGCCAGATCCGATCGGCGTGGTCGGGGTGATCGGGTTGCCCGAGGGGATCGGGTTGCCCGGCGGGATCGGCAGGCACACCGGAAGCCCCCGAACGACCTGGTTCAGTACCGGCAGCGGGAGCTGCGGTCCACCCTGTGTGGCGCATCCCTGCCACGGGTCGCCGGGATTGCCCGTTCCCCGCATCGGCTGGGGCTGGTCGCCTGGGTGACGTGGGTGCACCCGACGGTGGTCGTCGTGCCCGTGGTGCCGGGTCTGGCCCGGGTGCCAGGCGGCATGGTCCACACGCGGGCCGGGACGCCAGTCGTCCGAGTGGCGCTGGTGGGGCACCGTGGCGGGCACCGTGGGTGCATCCCCGTGGCGCGCGTCGCCGTGGCGCGGGTCTTGGAGGTGGTGACGGCCACCGTCGTGCTGCCAGCGGATCGGGTCGACGCCCGCCAGACCCGGATGGCGGGAGTCCGACCGTGGCTGCCGGGGTGATGCGGGTTTCCATGGCCGCAGTGGCAGTTGGACTCATGGAGGTGGTGGCGGCCCGGACCGTGGTGCCACCGGGCGGGGTCTGTCGTGCCACTCGTGCCGCCGCCGGTGCCGGTGCCGGTGCCGTTGTGGCCGATGCCGCCCGTGCCGCCAGCGCCCGTGCCGCCGCCATTGTGGCCGGTGCCGCCGCCGTTGTGGCCGGTACCGCCGACGCCCGTGCCGCCGACGCCCGTGCCGCCGACGGTGCCGCCGCCGCCCGTGCCGCCGCCCGTGCCGCCGCCGGTGCCGCCCGTGCCGCCGCCGATGCCGACTGCCGCCGATGCCGCCGCCGTTGTGGCCGGTGCCGCCGATGCCGCCGATGCCGCCGCCCGTTGTCGGCCGGTGCCGCCGATCGCCGCCGATGCCGCCGCCCCGTGCCGCCGATGCCGCCGCCGGTGCCGCCGCCGCCGGTGCCGCCGCCGCCGGTGCCGCCGCCGCCGGTGCCGCCGACGCCGCCGCCGGTGCCGCCGCCGTTGTGGCCGGTGCCGCCGACGCCGGTGCCGCCGCCGCCGTTGTGGCCGGTGCCAGCAAGCTTCGCGATCTCCTGGCCGTCGGCCAGCTTGTGATCCGATGAGCCCCGGCCGCTGACGTCCTCGTCGTCGGCTTGCTTCTGATCGTTCTCCGACTTCGTCGACTGCGATGGACCGTCGTCGCCACCGCGGCCAGGTGAGTGGTCGTCTGCGTGCGCGACTCCCTGGCCGAGCAGGACGACACCACCAGAGATTGCAGCCGTCATCAGGCCGCGACGCAGTGTGGAGTTCACGAACTTCCCTTCGTTGGGATTCGCATCCGCTGGGGAATCGGATGCGGTTCAGCTTGAGGTGCGATAGCTGCTTCGGCAGAAGCCCCGCGCTCGTTACGAAGTCCCTATGAATTGAGCTGTCCGGCGTAGTGATGTCCGACTTTCGGGGGCGGCACCGCAATGTCGGTGTGGGAATCCAAGCGCGGCGTCATGCTCCGCTTATGAGACTTGAGCTCGGAGGCTCTGAACAGCCTATATGTGCTAAACCCGCTGGTAGGGCGCCTACGGGGACTGCATCGTGGAGACGGAAAAACGAGATGGACGTGAGGTCGCCGAGCCGACTTCGTTTTTAGCAGCTCAGAGTGCGTGGCCAATCGGGGTTGCGCCGCAGTCGATGCCCGACGCCGAGCGGTCACTCCGAGGCGTCAAATGGCTCGGCCGGCATTGAGTATCACGCAGAGTAGCAATATTGGCATTCGGGTTACTCGATCAAGAGTCGAGTGAACCGGTGCGCCGTCATGCGGAATCCAGTGCTGGCGCGCAGGAGTTCATAGGGTGGAGAGGATTGCTGTTCTGCTATCGTTGGACTCGTAGGCGTATCCTTCGAGGGATCCAACCAGCGTGAATCACGTTGTGTGCAGTGGCATCGATGTCGTGGAAGGAGCCCAGCCTGCGTCGAGCTGTGCTGATCGTCGTGACGTGGGCGGCGGCGACGTTCTTCGGGCTCGCCTTCGCCGAGCTGACCAAGGTCGGGCCGGTCCTCCTGGCGCTGAGCTACGGGCACGGCATCCACGTGGGCGATCTCGTCGCCTTCGCGGCGGCGTACTCGGCAGCGGTACTCGCTGACCCGGTAGGTCCTCCGCGGGTCGGCACCTGAGCGCCGCGGTGACCAGCACGGCACCGGCCGGTGGGGCCAGCACCGCCCGCGTGTGCGGGCCCAGCCCCAGCTCGGCCGCTGCGCACAGGTCGTCGCCGGTGTCGACGTCGCGCCGCAGCCCCGGCCCCGCCTGCACGAGCGGAACGGCTCCGGACGCCCGGTGGCGCGCCGCCGACCCCGCCCCGAAACGCGGGTCGAGCGGGGCGCCGGCCGCGGCGAGCAGCAGCGTGGTGCCGGTGCCCTGCGCATCGGGGCAGAACGCCCGCCGCGCACCGCTCGCGAAGAGCGCGGCGGCGTCGTGCAGGGCCTCGTCCAGTTCGGACGGACGCAGCGCGGGCAGGTCGGCCTGCAGCGCCCCGACGGGTGTGCCCGGATCGGCCGCGCGCAGGATCGCGGCGCCATGCAGGAGAGCGGCGTTGAGCCCGCCTGCCACGTCCGGGGAGACCTCGACGCCGACGGCCGCCAGCTCGGCAGCGACCACCGGATCCGAGCTGATCACGAGCAGGCGCCGGACGGCCCGCGCCGCGAGCACGGCCGCGACGGTGTCGTAGGCGAGGGCGAGCGCGAGCGCCGCGTGCGCGTCGGGATCGCCGACGCCGTGATCCGCCACACCCCGCAGCCGGGTCTTCGCCGCGTGCAGCGGCTTGACCGGAACCACCAGATCCACACGTCCATCCTCACAAATGTGGCGCGCGGGAGCGCAGCATGGTGGTTCTGCTGCAAGGAGCTTCGAGCCAGTGCCCCGTCCACCGGCGTCGCTGCCGGTACTCTTCGGCATCGTGACCACTGCAGCGGACGCTCGGCCCTCCCCCGAGGACCCCCGGCTGCTCGACGCTCCACCTGCCGTCGTTCGCGCGGCACTCGTACCGGAAGACGCCGAGCGTTTCGACGTGCAGTGGCGCGTAGCCATGGGTGCTGCGACCGACTCCCTGGACCTCGGCCCGGTGCACCGGCTCCTCGAGTCGTGGCGGCGGGTCGCCCGGGTGACCGTCGGGTTGGGGCACGACGGCTACCGGCGCATGCTCAGCGAGGCTGATCACCGATTGCGCACGGGGGAGATGCCGGTCAACCCCGTGCCCCTCGACGAGGTTCGGCTCCGCCTGGCGGAGCGGATCGCCGCCGGCCCACGCTGACGACGCGGGTGTACCGCATCGCCCTGGACGAGGAGACCGAGGAGGACTGATCCTCGAGGATCAACAGCGTGTCGACCTCATCCGGGTTGTCTGGGTCGCTTGACGGGTTGACCGAAACGGGCAGGTCGGCGCCGCGGCGGGAGACTGATCTGGCGCCCGGTGGACCCTCGGCCCTCCGGCCGGGGAGACTCACCGCGCGAGAAGTCGAAGCAGGCGA
>CAVRHG010000059.1:0-49248 GCA_963720845.1 uncultured Actinomycetota bacterium
CGGCGCTGTTCCTGGTCGCCGACCTGCGCCGGGAAAGAGCGCGTCGAGCAAGGACAGCGCGGAGCAGGTGGCGAAGCATGGCTTCGAGGCGCTGATGAAGGGTGACAAGAAGATCATCGCCGGCGGGGTCGGCACCAAGGCCCAGGGGCTGGCGGTCGAGGTGCTGCCGGACTCGGTCAAGCGCGCCATGCACCGGCAGACGGCCCAGCCCGGTTCTGCACAGCCGGGCTCGGCCGAGTAGGAGGGGGACACGATGAGAGCGCTCACCTGGCACGGGCGCCGCGACGTCCGCGTCGACACCGCGCCCGATCCGACCATCCAGGACCCGACGGACGTCATCGTGGAGCTCACCTCCACCGGGATCTGCGGCTCCGACCTGCATCTCTACGAGGTTCTCGGGCCGTTCCTCGATGAGGGCGACATCCTCGGCCACGAGCCGATGGGCGTGGTCGCCGAGGTCGGGCCGGGCGTCACCGAGCTGAAGGCCGGCGATCGCGTGGTGGTGCCGTTCAACGTCTCGTGCAGCACCTGCGTGATGTGCGGCCAGGGGCTGCACAGCCAGTGCGAGACCACGCAGGTGCACGAGTACGGCACCGGCGCGTCGCTCTTCGGTTACACCAAGCTCTACGGGCAGGTCCCGGGCGGGCAGGCCGAGTACCTGCGGGTGCCGTTCGGCAACACGCTGCCGATCAAGGTCCCGGACGGGCCGCTGGACGACCGGTACGTCTACCTCTCCGACGTGCTGCCCACCGCCTGGCAGGCGGGCTCATGCAGACGGCGGGCCTCGACAACCTCAATGCCCTCTACACGGCGATCGACATCGTCCGACGCGGCGGCACGATCTCGCTCAGCGGCGTGTACGGGGGGATGGCCGACCCGATGCCGATGCTGCAGCTGTTCGACAAGCAGGTGCAGCTGCGCATGGGCCAGGCGAACGTGCACCGCTGGGCGTCGACGACTTCGCCACGCACCGGCTGCCGCTGTCCGCGGCGCCGGAGGCGTACGCGACCTTCCAGAAGAAGCAGGACGGGATGGTCAAGACCCTGCTCCAGCCCAAGCTCGTCGAGAGATGACCCGAGCGGATCACGGATGGGGCGCAACCCCACCCGTGATCCGCTCGCTCGTTGCGTGGGCCCCCAGCGTGTCCTGTAGATCAGCGCCGCAGACGGAGTAAGACGGTGGAGTGACCGGACGCGATGGAGGTGCCAGGGTTGCGCGAGATCACCCGATCGGATGGGTGGCGGAGCGGATCATCGTCCGCATAGCGGGTATCTCACGGTCGTGACCAGCGCCGACGTTCCGCGTGGCCGCCACCGTCTCGCCGAGCCGGTGCGGCGGCCCTCGCTCCTGCCGCGGTCGGCCGGTGTCGTCGCGGCGACTGTCGGGGCGGTCCTGGCGCTCGGCGTCCAGCCGGATCCCGCGGTGCCCGCGCCGCGTCCGCACCCCGACGCGCCCGGGCGTGCGGTGTCGGCGCTGCAGCCGGTCATCCCCTCCCCACGGGAGGAGGCGGCGGCCCGGTTCCGGCCCCACGCCGTTCCGGTGACCGGGGCGTCCGTCGCCGGCGCGCACCTGCAGGCGACCGTTCACGTCGGACCGACCGGCTGACTCTTCACTCTCCTGCAGACACGCTTGGCCGTTCGTCGCGTGCCGTCGCCCCTCTGTCGGGTGACGGTGGGACTTTCGCAACGCCGTGGCGAGGCGATCGTTACCCCGCGTGAGAGTCGGACGACACAGGGTCGCCGACGGTCGACGCGCGGAGAGGTGAGATGTCGACGCATCGTCGCGGAGTGCGGCCGTCCCAGTGGCCGGTCCGGGACCTGCTCGGGCCGGAGACCGTTCGGGCACGGTTCTGGGACGCGCGGGTCGGCGCCGCCGCGGCAGGGCTGCTCGCGTGCGGTGCGGCCGTGACCGTCGTGCTCACCTCGGGTGGCCGGGTGATGTCGGAGCAGACGCTCGAGGCTCCCGGTGCGCCGCTGGCGCTCCCGGCCCCGGCGCCCGTTCCGGCCGTTCCGCAGCCGGCCGTTCCGCCGGCTGCTGCGGCACCGCAGGTCGCGGAACCCCGCCTCCCTGCACGAGACGTGGTGGCGCCACACCCCCGCAGCGCGAGGCCACAGCACCGCCGCGCTGCGCCGCCCCACCGCCCAGCGGCACCCGCACCCTCGGCGCGCGACGCTCCCATGAAGAGGGATGCCGCGCCGCGGGAGGACCGGGCCCTTGCGGAGCAGGTCGCCACGGCCATCGACGAGTGGGAGGGCCGGTCGGGGCCGGACGGGGCGGTCGTCGGTTGGCTCCTGGTGCCCGTTCAGCGGCCGGCCGATGCGGCCGCGCTGCTAGAATCCGCGGGCGTCCACGAGCCCCGCCACGAGCGGGGCTCCGGCGGTCGGCACCGGGCCCGGGATCGCGACCGCGAGCAGCGGGTGGACCGCCCGCAGGAGGACCGTGGCGGCCGGCACCGCGCGCCGGACGGGCACCGCGACGACCGGGGCGGCCGGCATCGCGCACCGGATCACGACGACCAGCGATCCGCGCCGTACCGGTTCACGAAGGACGACGGGACCGGGCGGGACGAGGCGCATCGCGATGAGCGGGACCGGACCGTGCACGACGCCGGTCGGGACCGCGAGGAGCGTCGTGCGGCGGAGCGGTCGTCCGACGACGATCCGTCGAGCCGTGATTCGGATGCGCGGGACGCCGGCACGAGCCGTTCCGCCGGCGAGCGGGCCTCGGGTGGCGACGTGGACTGGTTCTCAGCCGCGTGACGTGCGGCCGGACCCGGTGCGTTCGGCGCGCCGGGGTGCCCGACCTCTGGGACGCTGGGGCGGGAACACCGCCCGCACTGCTCCCCGCGGCCGCCGACCCTCCCTCTGACCTTCACCGAAAGGACCGCCGTGACCACGAGCCCGCTGCGCGAGGGACCCGTCCGCGAGGAGGTGGTGCTCCTCGACGACGAGGGCAGGCCCACCGGGGTCGCGGACAAGGCGACCGTGCACGGCGCCACGACGCCCCGCCACCTTGCGTTCTCCTGCTACGGCTTCGACGCCGCAGGTCGGCTTCTGGTCACCCGCCGGGCGGCGGGCAAGCGGGCGTTCCCCCTGGTGTGGACGGGCACCTGCTGCGGCCATCCGGCGCCAGGTGAGGACATCGCGCAGGCCGTGCACCGCCGGCTGCGTGACGAGCTGGGTGTGGGAGCCCGCGAGCTGACGCTCCTGCTGCCCGAGTTCTCCTACCGCGCCTCCGACGGCGCCGTGGAGGAGAACGAGCTGTGCCCCGTCTACGTCTGCCGCCTCGACGGCGACCCGGCGCCGGCGCCCGACGAGGTGGCCGAGTGGGTGTGGTGGGACTGGGACGCGTTCCTCGCCGCCGCGCAGGCCCCGGACAGCGTGCTGTCGCCGTGGGCTCGGTTGCAGGCCCCCCTGCTCGACCCGCTGCTCGACTCGGCCCTCCCGGGCCTGCCCCGCCTCCGCACCGCCTAGCGCCGACCGCGAGTTGCGCGTCCCAGTACGGCGAGTTCTGCGTCCGGGTGCGTCGTCACGCCCGTACGGTGCGGTTGCGTCCGGCGAGCGCCCCGCACACCACCTGCGGGCCGAGCAACGCCAGCAGCAGTACCAGCGGGGCCGTCCATGAACCGGTCGCGTCATGCAGGAGCCCGACGAGCAGCCAGCGACGCGACGGCAGGTGTGGCGCCGAAGTCGCGGTACATCGACGGCAGCCAGCCCAGCACCGCGTAGAACGACAGCGACTGCAGACCGAAGAAGATCGTCAGCTGCAAAGCCAGCGGATTCGCGCAGCGGCGCCCGGGCCGGCGCGGGCGAGGCGGGTGGGCGAGTGTGGCCCCGCGTCCGCCGCCGGCACCGCCCAGACGCCGAGCGAGCCCCGCCAGCCCAGGTCCGACGCGTCGGCCAGCGGCACCGCGACGCCGGCCGCCACGGCGGCGGCCCGCTCACTGCCATCGTGTAGTGGCCCGTCATCAGGCCGCTGTGGTCGGGGAAGTCACGCTTGACCAGCGGGGGCAGCAGGACGTTGCCCATCGCGATCGCCCCGCCCGCGACGACCGTGCCGGCGAACAGCACCGGCGGCCCGTCGAGGACGCGCACGAGAACGCCCGCCGCGAGTGCCGCCATCACCCCGGCCAGCACCGGTTCGATGCCGAACCGATGGAGCCGGCCGCGGCGCGACGGTCGCGAGCAGGCCGAAACACAGCACCGGAACGGTGGTCAGCGCTGCCGCGCCGACGCCCGACAACGGAAGACCCGCCCGCAGCTCGGGCAGCACCGGCCCGACCCCGGCGACCGCGGGCCGTAGGTTGGTCGCGACGAGCACCACGGACAGCGCCAGCAGCACGGGGTGCCGCCTCGCCGTCGCCGTACCCCGCCCGCCGTCGCCGAGATCCCGTCGTGTCACCGCGCTGTCATACCCACCCGCGTGCCGTCCGGCCGTGCCGGAACGCTCAACTCCCGGTCTTCGCGAACAGCCCCCGCAGGTACTCCACGCTGGTCCGCACGTCGGAGACCGGGCCCTCGCCCGACGGGTCGCCGGGC
The DNA here is from genome assembly GCA_963720845.1 of uncultured Actinomycetota bacterium. Taxonomy (GTDB): domain Bacteria; phylum Actinomycetota; class Actinomycetes; order Mycobacteriales; family Pseudonocardiaceae; genus Pseudonocardia. Next base: position 4,539 of record CAVRHG010000059.1, read on the forward strand.
AGGATCGTGTCCTGCTCCAGGACGTACCACCCGTCGTAGCCGTGGCCCTCCAGGTAGCCCACGATCGCCGCGACGTCGACGTCACCCGACCCGAGCGGCCGGTACATCCCCTCGCGGACGGCCTCGGTGTAGGTCAGCTCGCCAGCCTGCACACGCCGGGCGAAGCGGTTGTCGACGTCCTTCATGTGCGTGTGTGCGATCCGCTCGGGCACCTCGCGGGTCAGCTCCGCCGGGTCCGTGCCGCCGATCAGAAGGTGCCCGGTGTCCAGGCACAGCGCGATGCCGGAGCCGTCGAGGACCTTCTGCACGTCGCCGGGGTTCTCGACCATGGTCCCGACGTGCGGGTGCAGCACTGCCGTGATCCCGCGGTCCGCGGCGAGCGCGGCGAGCCGGTCCAGGTTGCCCAGCAAGGTTGCCCAGCCGTCGTCGTCCAGCTCCGGGCGCGAGTCGTAGCCGGTCAGGCCGCTGTCGGCGGAGAGGACGAGCGTCTTCGCGCCGGCCGCGACGAACCCGTCCAGCACCCGGTCGACGGCGGGTGCCGGGTCGTGCCCGGGGACGTGCAGCACGACCGGCACGAACCCGCCGACGGCATGCAGGTCGTGCTCGGCGAGGGTGTGGGCGAGCTTCGCCGGGTCTGCGGGGAGAAAGCCGTCGGGCCCCACCTCGGTGGCCGAGAGACCGACCTCGCGCATCTCGGTGAGCACTCGTTGGGGGGAGAGCTGGTGCCCCCAGCCGGGGACCTCGCAGACACCCCAGGAAATGGGCGCTCCGGCGATCCGCTGTTCCGGATGACGTGCCACCGGTTCTCCTCCCGCACCTGCGCCGGGCCTTCGTCGCCGGCGATCGCGGGCCGAGCCTCCTGGCCGCCGTGGGCCCCGTCAAGCGGGGTGGGACCGGACAGCGAAGGTGCCGACTCGCGCCGGCAAAGGTGCCGACTCGCGGGAATGCCGCACCCGACGGCGTCCATGAGCACGCCGATGCCGTCCGCCGACAGCGCCCGCTCGATCCCGAGCACCGTGGCCCCCGCGACGCCCGCGAACTCGCCCAGCACGCTGTTGGCCAGCACGAGGTTGCGCGTGGCGAGCGGCAGCGCCCGCTGGTAGACGACGCTGCGGATCCCGGCGAGCAGGTCGTCGCTCGCGGCGGCGGCCGAGGTCACGGCGCAGCTCGACGTGCGTCCGGCCGACCCCGCGCGGCCGGTGCGCACGCTGTCGGGTGGGAACCAGCAGAAGGTCGTGCTCGCGCGCTGGCTGCTGGAGGAGTGCTCTGTGCTGCTGCTCGACGAGCCGACGCGCGGCGTCGACGTCGGGGCCCGCAGCGAGATCTACGCGCTGGTCCGGCGGCTGGCGGCCCGGGGCGTCGCCGTCGTGCCGGTGTCCAGCGAGGTACCGGAGGTGCTCGGCCTGGCCGACCGTGTCCTGGTCGTGCGGGACGGGCGGGTCGTGCGCGAGGCGCCTGCGGCCGAGCTGGACGAGGCCCGGGTGCTCGACCTCGTCATGGAGGGCCGGCGGCGGGAGGGCGCGCGGTGAGTTCGAGCGACCGGCAGGCGGCGGAGACGGTGGCGACCCCATCGGCGCCGCCCGCCGCCGAGCAGGGCCGGGTCGCGCGGGCGGCGGCGCGGGCGGACCGCCCGTCGGCCCTCGTGCGGGTGCTGGACACGGGTGCAGGCCGCAACCTCGGCCTCATCGCCGTCCTCGTCGTGCTGTGCGTCATCGGTGTGGCGACCACCGACACCTTCGCCACGACGAGCAACCTGCTCACGATCCTGACCTCGGCCTCGATCATCGGGGTGATCACTGTCGGGGTCACGATCGTGATCATCGGTAGGGGCATCGACCTGTCGGTCGGCAAGGTCATGGCGCTGGCGTCGGTCTGGTCGACGACCGTGGCCACGCAGTCGTACGGGCCGGTGGTCATGGTCTTCTGTGCCCTGGCGGTCGGCGCCGGGTGCGGGCTGGTCAACGGCGTGCTGATCGCCTACGGCCGGATCGTGCCGTTCATCGCCACGCTGGCGATGCTCATCTCGGCGCAGGGGTTGGCGGAGCGCATCTCCGGCAAGCGCAGCCAGATCGTCACCGACCCGACCATCGCCGCGATCGCGAGCACGCGGGTGCTGGGCGTCCCCCTGCTGGTCTATGTGTTCGCCGCGCTGACCACCACCGGGTCGAGCACGCACGGCACGCTCTACGAGCTCGACGCGATCGCCGCCGTGATCATCGGCGGGACGCTGCTGACCGGCGGTCGCGGCACGCTGATCGGCTCGATCCTCGGCGTGCTCGTGTTCACCGCGATCACCAACCTGTTCATCCTCAACAACCTGGCGACCGAGGTCCAGAACAACATCGCGAAGGCCTGATCATCGTCGCCGCCGTCCTGTTCCAGAGCCGCGCCCGGCGCGCGGACACCTAATCGATCGTCTTGTGAGAAGGTGGGCGACGATGCCCGATCCGCTGGACCCCGTCCGCTCGCTCGGCCGCAGGGGCGCCGAACCGGGCCGACCCGTGACGATCGGCTTCTCCGCACCGGCGGCCGACCACGGCTGGATCGCCGCCATCGCGGCGAACGCCCAGGCCCGGGCGGGGAAGTACGCGGACGTCACGTTCGCGCCGGTGAACCCCACCAACGACATCACCCAGCAGATCGCCGCGATCGACACCCTGATCAACCGCAAGGTCGACGCGCTGGTCATCCTGCCCAACGACGGCAGCCAGCTGACCTCACAGGGCACCCGCGCCATGCAGGCCGGCATCCCGGTGATCAACCTCGACCGAATCTTCGACTCCCCGCTGGCGTACCGGTCGTGGATCGGCGGCGACAACTACGGCACGGGCGTGAGCGCCGGCAACTACGTCGGCACCCGCCTGCGCCAGCAGAACGTGGCGAACCCGACCATCGGGGAGATCGCCGGCATCGACAGCCTGCCGCTGACCCAGGAGCGCAGCCCCGGCTTCAAGGACGCGCTGGCGACGTACGGGTTGTCGGTCGGACCGCGGCAGGCTGCGGACTTCACCGCGCCGGCGTCGATCACGTTGGCGTCGGCCACGGTGACCAAGGACAACGTGGCGCAGTACCTGCCGCTGGGCTTCGAGTCCTGATGAGCACGATCGGCGTCGGGATGGTGGGCTACGCCTTCATGGGCGCGGCCCACTCCCAGGCCTGGCGGACCGCCGGGCGGTTCTTCGACCTGCCGCTGCAGCCCCACCTCGCCGTGCTCTGCGGCCGCGACGCGACGAAGGCGAGGGCAGCGGCGGACAAGCTCGGGTGGCGGTCCGTCGAGACCGACTGGCGGGCCCTGCTCGGCCGCGACGACGTGCAGCTCGTCGACGTCTGCTCGCCCGGCGACACGCACGCCGAGATCGCGATCGCGGCCCTGGACGCCGGCAAGCACGTGCTGTGCGAGAAGCCGCTGGCGAACACCGTCGACCAGGCCCGCGCGATGGTCGCGGCGGCCGAGCGGGCCGCGGGCCGCGGGGTGCGCAGCATGGTCGGCTACAGCTACCGGCGGGTGCCGGCGGTGGCGCTGGCCCGGCGGCTGGTGGAGCAGGGCCGGATCGGCGAGATCCGGCACGTGCGCGCGCAGTACCTGCAGGACTGGATCGTCGACCCCGAGTTCCCGCTGGTCTGGCGCCTGCAACGCAGCGCGGCGGGATCGGGGGCACTCGGCGACATCGGCGCGCACATCGTCGACATGGCCCAGTACCTGGTGGGAGACCAGCTCACCAGCGTCTCGGCCCTGACCGAGACGTTCGTGCGGGAGCGGCCGCTGCCTGCCAAGATCGACGGGTCCGCCGCGTCGAGCGGGCTGGCTGCTTCCGGGAGCACGGAGAAGGGGACCGTCGACGTCGACGACGCGGCACTGTTCCTCGGCCGCTTCGCCGGCGGCACGGTGGCGTCGTTCGAGGCCACGCGGTTCGCGACGGGGCGGAAGAACGCGCTGCGCATCGAGCTGAACGGGAGCCGCGGCTCGCTGGCGTTCGACCAGGAGCGGATGAACGAGCTGGAGTTCTACGACTCCGACGAGGAGCCCGACACCGCCGGATTCCGCCGCATCCTCGTCACCGAGCCGACGCACCCCTATGCGGGCGCGTGGTGGCCGCCGGGGCACGGGCTCGGCTACGAGCACTCGTTCACCCACCAGGCCGTGGACCTGGTACGGGACATCGGTGAGGGTCGCGACCCCGTGCCGTCGTTCGCGGACGGGCTGCGGGTGCAGTTGGTGCTAGAGGCCGTCGAGCGGTCCGCTGACGCGGGAAGCTGGCAGATGGTGGGGGACTGATGGCGCGACCGGTCACGTTGTTCACCGGCCAGTGGGCCGACCTCCCGTTCGAGGAGGTCGCGCGGCTGGCGGGGGAGTGGGGCTACGACGGGCTCGAGATCGCCTGCTGGGGCGATCACTTCGACCCGTGGGCAGCCGTCGAGGACGACGCCTACGTCCGCGGCCGCCGCAACATCCTGGAGAAGCACGGGTTGGCGGTCTTCGCGATCTCGAACCACCTCGCCGGGCAGGCCGTCTGCGACGACCCGATCGACGAGCGGCACCGCGGGATCCTGCCCGCCCGGGTGTGGGGTGACGGCGAGCCGGAAGGCGTCCGGCAGCGCGCGGCCGAGGCGATGCAGGTGACGGCGCGGGCCGCGGCGGCGCTCGGCGTGCGCCCGGTCGTCGGGTTCACCGGGTCGAAGATCTGGAAGACGGCGTCAAGGACCTCGGCCTGATCGCGGCGGCGATGCGCGGGGCGGAGGTGCACGACGCGCGTGGCCGAGGCGTGGCGGCGGCGTTCCGGACGGCGGACACGGCGGGCCACGGCGACGAGGACATGGCCGCTGTCGTGCACGCCCTTCCGCCCCCAGAGCCGACGCCCCCACACCCCGCGGCACTTTTGCCGGCTCGATCAGTAGGGAGCGCCGCCGAGGTCGCGGCCGGGGACCGGCTGGCCCGCGTCCTCACGGGCGCCGGCGCGGGTACGCAGCGGATCCGGGGGCGGAGTCCTCGGGGAATCGGCGGATGTACTCCCGCTCCAGGGCAAGCATGCGCTCGGTGTGCACCTCGAACGCGGACTCGCCGGCTCCGCGCATCGCGTCGTGGCGGGTCTCGTGCAGGTGCGTCACCTCGCGGACGAGATCGTCGTCGCTGAGTTCACGCGGCTCGATGCCGTGCGGGCGGAGTGCGTCGGTCATGGGGCCGGGGTGCCCGGGGAGGTGCGCGGGCATGCGCCGCAGCACCCACCTCTCAAGGCGGCCTACTCTCCCGCCATGGCGCGGTACTTCGACGTTCATCCCGTGGATCCGCAACGCCGCGCGATCGGCCAGATCGTCGACCTCGTCCGTGGCGGCGGCCTCCTGGCCTACCCGACCGACTCCTGCTACGCCCTGGGCTGCCAGGTCGGCGACCGTGAGGGCATCGACCGGATCCGCACGATCCGCAAGCTCGACGACCGTCACCACTTCACGCTGGTCTGCAGGGACTTCGCCCAGCTCGGCCAGTTCGTGCACGTGAGCAAGGCGGTGTTCCGCGCGGTGAAGGCGGCGACGCCGGGCCGCTACACGTTCATCCTCCCTGCCACCAGGGAGGTGCCGCGACGGCTGCTGCACCCGCGCAAGAAGACGGTGGGGGTGCGTATCCCGGCCCACGTCGTGGCGCAGGCGATCCTCGCCGAGCTGGGGGAGCCGCTGCTGTCGTCGACGCTGTTGCTGCCGGGCTACGACGAGCCGCTGACCCAGGGCTGGGAGATCAAGGAGGAGCTCGACACAGCCGTCGACGCCGTGGTCGACTCCGGCGACTGCGGCACGGAGCCGACCACGGTCGTCGACCTCTCGGGCGACGAGCCGGAGATCGTCCGCCACGGGGCGGGAGACCCGGCGCGGTTCGAGTAGGTCTGCTCGACGGTGCCGACTCGCGCCGGCAAACGTGACGACTCGCGGATCAGGTGACCGTGGCGAACCCCTCACCAGCGTGAAGACGGTGAGGCCGCCCACCGGTGCCGACTCGGCGCGCACGAGCGTGCCGGCGGTGGGGATCAGCCGTCGGACGTGCCAGGCGCCTCCTGCGCGGCGACCTGGCGCCGCACGTCGTCCATGTCCAGCGCCCGGACCTGGCCGATCAGGTCTTCGAGCGCGGTGGCCGGCAGGGCGCCGGGCTCGGCGTAGAGGACGACACCGTCGCGCACGGCCATCACGGTGGGGATCGAGGAGATGCCGAAGGCCTGGGCGATCTCGACCTGGGCCTCGGTGTCGACCTTGCCGAAGGTGATGTCGTCGTGGCGCTCCGCGGCCTGTTCGAACACGGGCCCGAACTGGCGGCAGGGGCCGCACCACGCCGCCCAGAAGTCGACGAGCACGGTGCCGGGGGCGTTGACGACGTCCGTGAAGTTCTCTGTGGTCAGCTCGACGGTGGCCATGCCGGGTGCAACCCGGGCCGGGCGGTGAGTGTTCCTCCCGCGGGCGCCGCGAGCGTACCGTTCCGGGGGAATGACACCTGCGCACATGGTGTTGCACTCTGTAATAGTGCCGTGACCTTCTCCACGCCTCTCTTGGAGGGCCATTGCCGACGATGCTGCCGCCCGCCCCCATCCCGTCGTCCCGGATCACCCGCCGGCGCAGACGGGCCATGCTTGTCGGCGCGGTCGCGGGGGTGGCCCTGCTCGTGCCGGTCGGGTTCGGGATCTCGGGGGCGGTGGACCGGTGGATGCCGGACCCCCCGGCGGCGCAGACGGTCGACCGGAGCCCGGCGGCCCTGCTGCTGGCTATGCGGGACGTGGCCGACTACCACGCGGCAAGCGGCACCTACCAGGTGCTCGTCGACGTCGAGAGCGACAGCCCGTACCTGCCGTCGGTGATCAGCGGCGAGCGCTCGACCCTGTTCGCGACGGGCAATGTCGACGCGCGCGTCGACTTCTCCGGCCTGGGCCCGGACGCGATCCGGATGTCGGACGACCGGCGCAGCGCCACGATCACCCTGCCTGCGCCCACTCTCACCCCGGCGACGCTCGATCCGGCGCAGACCCGGATCGTCGGCCGCGAGCGCGGCCTGGTGCAGCGCGTCGAAGACGCCGTGAGCGACAACCCGCGCGACGACAGCGAGCTCTACAAGCTGGCCGCCGCCAAGATGGACGCGGCAGCGGCGCAGAGCGACCTGACGACGCGGGCCGCCGACAACACTCGTGCCATGCTCACCGGCCTGGCGCAGGGGTTGGGCTACGAGGCCGTGACGGTGAACTTCGCATCGGCACCGGCCCCCACCCCCTGACCCGCTCACGGCGGCCGGGCCCTCAGCGGCGGAGCGCGGCGACCGCGCCCCGCAGCGACGAGTACGCCGCCAGCTCCGCCCGTACCGGGGCCAGCACCAGGTTCTCCGCCACCTCGGCCACGGACTCCCGCAGTCGCGCCTCCGCCCGTGCCCGGCGCCGCCGCGCACCGATCACGGCCAGCCCGCGGGCGAGCAGCGCGAGCAGCACGCCGGCCAGCAGCCCGCCGAGCAGCAGCACGGTCGGCAGCGGCACGATGCCGACCTGCGGTGGTTCCGGCTCGGGCAGTCGCAACACGGTGAGCGCGTAGAGGCCGGCCAGCCACAGCCCGCCCGCCACCGCCGTCGCCGCGAGCAGCGCCTGGAGGAGGCCGAACCCCCGCCACCACAGCGGCTTCCGCGCCACCCCGAGGTCCGTGGCGGCGACCGCCCGGTCCAGCGAGTCGGCCAGGTCGCCGGCCCGGGAGCGGGCCGCGTCGCGCACGGCGTCCGGCCACGGGTCGGGCAGGCCCGCCGCGGCGTCGTCGGCGAGCCGGCGCAGCGCCAGCTCCACCCGCGACCGCTCGACGGCACCCGTCGTGGGCAGGGAGGTCCGCTGCGAGGTCGGGACGAGGTCGTCGGTTCCCGCCATCACCGCCTTCGTCCGTGCCCGGTCGAGGTGCAGCCGCCGCAGCGGATCCGGCCGCAGGCGGCGCAACCAGCGGGTGAACGGGAAGCCGGTCGACGCGACCGCCCGGTGGACCGCCGCCCGCTGCACCGCCGCACCGACCGCGGGAATCCCGGCCGCCGCTCCCAGCGCGGCGACGAGTGCGCGCTGCGCCCCGCTGTCGACGTCGTCCCGGGCGGGGCCGCCGACCACGTCCGCCAGCGTGGCGCTCACCGTGTCCAGGTCCGCCGCGATCCGCAGGAGCGCGGCCCGGTGCGCGGCGACGGCGCCGGTCAGAACGTCGCGCAGCCGATCGAGACCCGTTCCGGCGGTCGCCGACACGGCCAGCACCGGCACGTCCGGCAGGCCGTCGTCGGCCAGCAGCCGTCGGACGTCGGACACGGCGTCCGGAACGTCCGCGGGGGCGAGCCGATCGACCTGGTTGAGCACCACGACCATGACGTCGCCGTGGCGGGCGAGCGGGCGCAGGTACCGGTCGTGGATCGCGGCATCGGCGTACTTCTGCGGGTCGAGCACCCACACGAGCACGTCGACCAGCCCGACGAGCCGGTCGACCTCCAGCCGGTGCGCCACCTCCGTCGAGTCGTGGTCAGGCAGGTCGAGCAGCACGAGCCCGCGCAGGGCGTCCTGCGGTTCCAGGGCGTGGCGGCGGGGGATCTCGAGCCAGTCCAGCAGCGGGCCCGCACCGGCGGCGTCCCACACCACTGCGTGCGCCACGCCGGTCGTCGGGCGGCGCACGCCCGGCAGCGACACCTGCTCCCCGGCCAGCGCGTTGAACAGCGACGACTTGCCGCTGCCGGTCGCTCCGGCGAGTGCGACGACGGTGTGCGTGCCCGACAGCCGCAGGCGCTCACCGGCGCGCCGGGACAGCTCCCGGGCGGGGGCGAGCAGTGTGTCGTCGAGGCGGCCCTCGCCGAGTTCGATGATCCGGTCCAGGGCGCGCAGCCGGGAGGCGACGGTCTCCGCGGCGTCCGCGGTGGGCTCCGCCGAACGCCGCCCGGGCAGCCGGAGCGTCACCGGGCCTCCTCGACCGCGGCCGCCGCCCGCTCCAGCGCCTCGGCGTCGCGGGGGTCGGTGGCGTGCGCGGCGAGCAGGTCGGCGAACCGGGACTCCTCGGAGGCGAGCAGGGCGTCGACCCGCTCGCGCAGGTCGGCGCGGGCCTCGGCGGCCAGTCGCCGGACGGCCTGGTCGCCGAACAGCGCCTCGAGCACCTTCTGGGACAGCACCGTCGTACCGCCCGCGACCCCGACCTCGGCACCGGTGGGGATGAACGCGGTGCTGGCGAAGACGGCGATCATGACGATCAGGCCGGTCGCGTTCACCCCGTACGCCGCGATCCGGGCGTTCGTCCGCCGCGAGGCGCCCTCGCGCCGGACCAGGTCGAGCACCGCGCCCTGCCAGTCGCGCACCGTGCGCTCGATGGCGTCGCGAAGGTTCGGCGACGAGCGGTCGAGCCGCGCCCCGGTGCTTCCCCCGACCGATGAGCGCAGCAGCGCCGTCCCCGCGCCGCTGGTCCGCCACGACGTCGCAGCCCGTTCCGCGGCCCGTTCCGAGGCGGCGTCGACGAGCAGAGCCACGCCCGACTCCAGCGCCGCGGTGAGCTCGGTGGCCGGCTGGGGCCGGCCGGTGATCGCCGCGCTGAGCCGGTCCCGCAGCCGGCCCACCCGGTCCTGCAGCGTGCGCAGCAGCTCCCCGGTGCCGACGAACTCCTGCCAGCGGGCCAGGACCTCCCCGCGCAGCAGCGAGCCGTCGCGCATGCCCTCGTCGACGTCGGCGACCGCGCCTGCGTAGGCGGCGTGGGCGTCGGCCCGCAGCCGGGTCGCGGCGTCGACCTGCGCCCGGGCCTGGGCGGCGAGGCCTGCGGTGCGCGGCCGGAGGCTGTCCAGCGCCCCGTCCAGCGTGCGACGCACGACCGCGGCCCGGTGGGCGGCGTCGCGCGCCAGGTCGGAGAACCAGCCGCGCAGCGGGGCAATGACGGGATCGGGCAGCAGGCCGTCGTGCAAGGTCGTCTCGGGAACGACGAACAGCGGTGCACCGGCCAGCCCGTGTGCGGCGAGCATCTCCTGAAGGTGCGCCGCGATATCGTCCTCGGCGCCCGGCGGCACCCGGTCGAGCAGCATCGCCAGCGCGGTGCCGCGCTCCTGGGCGGTCTGCAGGACGTCCCACGGCACGGCGTCGGCGTAGCGGGCGGCGGTGGTGACGAACAGCCACAGGTCGGCGGCGGCGAGCAGTTGCGTCGCGAGCCGCCGGTTGGCGGTCACGACGGAGTCGATGTCCGGGGCGTCGAGGAAGGCGAGCCCCGGGTCCAGCGACGGGGACGTGACGAGCTGCAGCGTGCGGTGGTCGGTACCGGCACTGCCAACGCCTGTGGCGTGACTCGTGCGGGTCAGCTCGGGCAGCACCCGCGTGTCGGAGAACCAGGCGACGTCGTCGGGGTGGCAGACGAGCACGGGGGAGCGAGTGGTGGGGCGCAGCACCCCGGACGGGGTGACCTGCGCGCGGACCAGGCTGTTGACGACCGTCGACTTGCCTGCCCCGGTGGAGCCGCCGACGACGGTGAGCAGCGGTGCGTCGAGGCGGCGCAGGCGGGGCAGCACGTAGTCGTCGAGCTGCCGGACGAGCTCGGCGCCGGACTCGCGGGCTCCTTCGGCGCCCGGGATGTCGAGCTCGAAGCGGGTGGCGGCGGTGGCCTCGCGCAGCGCGACAAGAGCGTCGGCGAGCGCACCCCCGGTGGAGGCGGTCGGGGTGCGCTCGGGTTCCGGCCGAGGAGCTGCGGACGGAGGTCGCGCCGGAACGGACTCGGGCGAGCGTCCCGTGGTCATCGGGCCTCCTCGCGGTGGCGCGGTGGGTGCGTACCGGACAAGTGTGCCGATGCGTGGTGCGTACCGGACAAGTGCCCGGATGGCCTTCTCGGCAACCCACGGAGCCCGACGGTGCTCGCTGCTTGTGCGACCATCCCCCGGGATGGTAAGAAGATGGTGACGGGATGGCGTGGAGGGGTGCGGTGGCTGCGGGCGAGATCGAGAAGAGCGAAAAGATCACGGTCAACCTCGGGCCGGTCGACCTCGGTCAGATCGACCTCCTGGTGGCCGAGGGCTTCTACGCGAACCGGACCGACTTCATCCGATCGGCGATCCGCGCGCAGCTCGCCACACGGTCTGCGGCGGTCGACCAGACCGTCGCCCGCCGGACCTTGACGCTCGGCACCCTGACGCTCACCCGTCACGAGCTGGAGGAGCAGCAGCGAGCCGGGCGAACCGTCGAGATCCGGGTCCTCGGCCTGGCCACGATCGCGCCCGACGTCAGCCCGGAGCTGGCGCTGGCGACGATCTCGGCCGTCGAGGTGCTCGGCGCCTTCCGGGCGAGCCCGGCGGTGAAGGCCGCCCTCGCCCCGCGCACCGTCTGACCCACCCGACCTCCCACCCGACCCAAGGAGACGACCGTGAATCGTGAGCACCTGAACGCCATGAGGGAAGCGACGACCCTGACCCGCGCCGGCCGCCTCGCCGAGGCGACGGCCCTGATCCAGCGGACGCTCGGCGGCGGCGCCGCCCCGGTGCGCGTGGTGCCGGGCGAGATCGTGATCGACGAGGAACGCCTGCGCGACGACCACCCGCCGGGTGCCCCTCCGGACGCCGCGGGTCGTGGCACCCGGGCCGGTGCGGCCGAGTCCGCGCCGGGCGTCGACGACGGCATGACACCGCCCGTCCCGGGTCCGCGGTGTACGAGCGGGGGGCTGCGGGAACTCCTGCGCGGGCAGCTGGGCAAGGTCGCCGACGGTGTGCGGACGCACCTGCCGCCGCCCGCGGGGGCGCCCCCGTTCTCGGGCCCGCTGTCGGGTATGCGAGACGGCACCGGCCTGCGAGACCTGCCCAGCCTCGGGAAGCTGCGCGACCTCCTCGGGTCGCCCGGCGGCGCCGCGCCGGGTCCGTCGGTTCCGGCGCTCCCGGGTCAGACCCTGCACGCCGTTCACCGGGGCGCGGCCGGTGCCCGGCCGTACACGCTCTACGTCCCCACCACCGGGACCGGCCCGCGGCCGCTGGTCGTGATGCTGCACGGCGGCACGCAGACCGCCGACGACTTCGCCGCCGCCACGCGGATGAGCGAGCTGGCCCAGGAGCACGGGTTCCTCGTCGCCTACCCCGAGCAGGTCACCTCCGCGAACCCGATGCGGTACTGGAACTGGTTCGAGCCCGCCAACCAGGCCCGCGGTGCCGGGGAACCGTCGATCCTCGCCGGGATCGTCGACGAGATCGCGGTGGAGCACGGGGTCGACCGCGACCGGGTGTACGTCGCGGGGTTCTCGGCCGGTGCGGCGATGGCCGCGGTGCTGGGGGCCGCGTACCCGGACGTGTTCGCCGCCGTGGGCGTGCACTCGGGGCTGCCCCAGGGCTCCGCCACCGACGTCGCGTCGGCCTTCGCCGCCATGCGCGCGGCGCCGCGGGTGCGGTCGCTGGACCGGCCGGTGCCGGTGATCGCCTTCCACGGCGACGCGGACCCGACCGTCGCCGTCGACAACGCCGCCCGCGTCGTCGAGCAGTTCAGCGGTGGGCAGGTGCGCGGCGACACGCTCGTCGAGCGCGGTCCCGGCCGCCCCGCGACCCGGGTCGTCGTGCACCGCGACGGTGTGGCGGTCGGCGAGCTGTGGACCGTGCACGGCTCGGGCCACGCCTGGTCGGGCGGTGTCGCCGGCGGCTCGTACACGGATCCGGCCGGCCCCGACGCGTCCGCGGAGATGGTCCGCTTCTTCACCGCCGACCGCCCGCGTCGCGGCTGAGACCGAGCGAAAGCGGCGTTCGCAAGGTCTACCCTTGCGAACGCCGCTTTCGCTCAGCCGGGCATCGGCCCCGCGGCCGGCGGGCCGACCGTCAGGATGTGAGGTCGGCCTGGCGCTCGAGGCCCGGCTCGTCCGGGCCCGAGTCCTCCGGCTCGCTGGTGTGCACGTCCTCCGGGTCGACGTGCTCGTCCGCCTCGCTGAGCAGCGAGCGGATCCCCGAGTTCAGCACGGCCAGCAGGGGGACGGCGAGCAGCGCGCCCGCGATCCCCCCGACGAGCAGGCCCGTCGCGATCGACAGCACGACCGCCAACGGGTGCAGCTTCACGGCGCGCCCCAGGAGCAGGGGTTGCAGGACGTGGCTCTCCAGCTGCATCACTCCGATGACGACGCCCAGCACGATCAGCGCCGACACCAGACCCTGCGCGACCAGCGCGATCATCACGGCCACGGCGCCGGCGACCACCGCGCCGATGATCGGGATGAACGCGCCGAGGAAGACCAGCGCCGCCAGCGGCACCGCCAGCGGGACCCCGAGCACGGCCAGGGCGATCCCGATCGCCAGCGCGTCCACCGTCGCGACGACCGCCGTGGCGCGCACGTAGCTGACCAGCGCGGCCAGGCCCCGGCGCCCCGCCACGTCCACCCGGTTCCGCACCCGGTTCGGCACGATGCCCAGCAGGAACTGCCAGATCGCCAGGCCGCCGTGCAGGAAGAAGATCAGGGTGAAGACGACGAGGAGGATCTCGGTGAGTGTCTCGGCGGCGGTGGCGGCCGTGGTCAGCGCGCCCGCGGTGATCGACGCCTGGTTCGCGCTGAGCGTGTTGAGGACCTCGGCCTGGAAGCGGCTGAGCTGGGTGTCACTCAGCTTCAGGGGGCCGGTGCGCAGCCAGCCCGCGATGTCGTTGATGCTGGCAGTCAGCTGCGTGACCAGATCGGGCACGCCGCGCACGAACGTCACCACGACGAACGCCAGCACGCCACCGAGCAGCGCCAGGCCGCCGATGAGGACGATCGCGGTGGCCACCCCGCGCGGCACCTGCCGATTCTGGAGCTGGTGCACGGCCGGGGCCAGCAGCGCGGCCAGCAGCAGGGCGATCGCCACCGGGACCACCACCGCCGCCACGTACGACACGACGACCCCGATCACGTAGAGCGCGGCGACCACCACCAGCAGCCGCCACCCCAGTGCGGCGCTGACCCGCAGGATGCGCGGCACCACGTCCGGGACGTCGTCGTCGGTCCGCCCGCTCCGCACCACGCTGCGCGTCCCGTTCTGCGGCGGAGGCAACGGCGGGACCGTGGCCGTTTCCCGCGCAAGGGGGACTCGCTCGCCGCTTGCCATCCTGCCTCCGTCTTTCGGGTCGCTCGGTGGCACCGTGTCACCGTACGAGCCGGTTACCCGCAGGCGCGCGACGACTGCACCTCGGAGCCGTATTGCAATGTCCGCCGCTTGCAATGTCCGCCGCGTGTTCAGGGTGCGGGCGGCGGGCCGCTGGTGGTCCCCACCCGCAGCGAGACCGGCAGCAGCACGCCGTCGGGCCGCTCGCCCGCCACCAGCGCCATCGCGGCCCGGGCGGCGGCGCGGCCCTTCGCGTCGGTCGGCTGGACGACGGTCGTCAGCTGCACGGCGCCCAGCCAGGGCAGGTCCGCGCCGTCGAAACCCACGACGCTCACGTCGTCGGGCACGGTCAGTCCCAGCCCGGCCGCGGCCTGCAGCACCCCGGCGGCCAGGACGTCACTCTGCGCGATCACCGCGGTCGGCCGCGCGTCGGCGGGCACGTCCAGCAACGCCCGGCCTACCGTTTCGCCCTGGTCGACGGCATTGCTCGCGGTCTCGAGGACGGGCACCGGCCCGAACACGTCCTCGACCCCCTCGATCCGGTGCCGCACGTCCCGGTAGTGCACGCGGGCGCGGCGCGCGGCGTCGACCGGGCCGCGGGTGCCGTCGAGGCGCAGCGGCATGGCGACGACGGCGACGCGGCGATGTCCCAGGTCGCGCAGGTGCGCGGCGACCTGCGCGGTACCGGCGCGGTCGTCGATGTCGATCAGCACGACGTCGTCGGCGACCGGACCTTCCACGCCGACGACCGGGACCCCGCGGGCGCGCAGCAGGTCCAGCGCCGGGTCGTCCTCCAGCCCGCAGGTGGCGAAGATGGCGGCGTCCAGCGGGATGCGGGCGAGCTGGGCCGCCGCGGGCCGGCCGCTGTCCCCCGCCAGCAGGAGCAGCCCGACGCCGTGCCCGCCGAGCACCTCGGTCATCCCGTCGAGCAACTGGACGGCGACGGGGTCGCGGAAGGCGTAGAGCAGCCGCTCGCCGACGAAGGCGCCGATCACCCCGGTCCGTCCACGACGCAGCGACGCCGCGATCGGGTCCGGACCGGCGTAGCCGAGCTCGGCGGCCGCGGTGAGGACCCGGCCCCGCGTCGCGGGCGCGACCCGCGGGCTGTCGGCGAACGCGAGCGACGCCGTGGACGGGGACACCCCCGCCCGAGCGGCCACGGCGGCCAGGGTGGGCCGACCAGGTGCGACGCGGGCGCGGGGTGCCACGTGTCGACGGTATCGGGTTGAGGCAGGCGGGGAGCGGGCGTACCGTGGTCGTCGAATCGATTCGATGGTGAGGTGCGTGGCGTGACCGATCTGCAGGTGTCGCCGAGGACCCGGCATGCCCGCACCGCCGTGGCGGTGGCCTTCCTGGTCAACGGCCTGTGCTTCGCCTCCTGGATCTCCCGGACGCCCGCGGTGCGCGACACCCTCGGGCTCTCGTCCGCGCAGCTGGGCCTGCTGCTGCTGTGCGTGTCGGTCGGGTCGATCGCGGGGCTGCCGCTGTCGGGGCCGATCGTGCACCGCCTCGGCGCGCGGATCGCCGTGCTCGCCGGGTCCCTGACCGTCGGGGTCGGACTGACCGGGCTCGGCGTCGCGCTCGTGGTCGTCTCGGTGCCACTGGCCGTGCCGGGCCTGGTGCTCGTCGGGCTGGGCATCGGGGTCTGGGACGTCGCCATGAACGTCGAGGGCGCGGACGTCGAGCGCCGCCTCGGCCGCTCCCTCATGCCCCGACTGCACGCGGGATTCAGCCTCGGCACCGTCGCGGGCGCCGGCATCGGCGCGACCGCAGCGGCGACGGGCGTCCCGCTGCCCGCCCAGGCCTTCGTCGTCGCCGTGGTCGCGCCGGTCGCGATGGCCGTGGCGACCCGGTTCTTCGTGCTCGAACGCGCCGAGGACGAGGTGGGCGCGCCCCGCCGCTCGAACGTGCTGACCGCCTGGCGCGAGCCGCGCACGCTCCTCGTCGGCGTCATGGTGCTGGGCTTCGCGTTCACCGAGGGGTCGGCGAACGACTGGATGGCCGTCGCGATGGTCGACGGCTACGGCACGACCGAGGCGGTCGGCGCGATCGGCTTCGGCGTGTTCGTCGCGGCGATGACCGTCGCGCGCATGGTCGGCGGCGCGGCGCTCGAACGCTACGGCCGCGTCGCGACCCTGCGGGCGACGGCCGGGCTCGGCCTCGCGGGCCTGCTCCTCGTGCTGCTCGGCGGCTCCGCGGCTGTGGCGATCGTCGGCGCGGTGCTGTGGGGCTTCGGCGCGGCGCTCGGCTTCCCGGTGGGGATGAGCGCGGCGGCCGACGATCCGGAGCGGGCAGCCGTCCGCGTCTCGGTCGTGAGCTCGATCGGCTACACGGCGTTCCTCGCCGGCCCGCCGCTGATCGGGGTGCTGGCCGAGCACGTGGGCATCCTGAGTGCGCTGTTCGTCGTGGTCGCGGCCCTGACGCTCGGCCTCGCGGCCAGCGGCGCCTCCCGCCCGCTCCCCGCGCACCCGCACCCCCTGACCGGGTCCCGGCCCCGGCGCGGTCGTCGGTCGGGTTAGCGTCGCCGCGTGAAGAGCTGGAGCCTCGACACCTATCTCGATCGTCTGGCCGCCCGGCACCCGACGCCTGCCGGCGCCGCCGTCGCCGCGCTCAACGTCGCTCAGGGTGCCGCGCTGCTGGCCATGGTGGCCCGGGTCCGCCTCGGCCCGGATCAGGGGAGCGACATCGCGCAGAGCGTGCTCGCGCGAGCGGAGGACGTGCGCGGGGCGGCACTGCGTCTGGCCGACGCCGACGCCGGCCTCGTCGACGTGGTCGCCGCCGCCTACGCGCTTCCCCGAGCCGACGAGGCCGAGCGAGCACAGCGTGCAGCGGCGATCGCCGACGCCCTCCTCGCCGCCGCGGGTCCGCCGGCCGAGCTCGTCGCGGTCGGAGCGGAGCTCGTCGGCTTGTGCGAGCGGATGGCCGAGGTCGGGAGCGGCGCCCTCCTGGCCGACGTGGCTGCGGCCGCCGATGCCGCGGCCGCAGCGCTCAGCATCAGCCGGACAAACGTCGAGGCCGACATCGCGCCCCGCCGCGGCACCGCCGAGGCCGAGCGCCTCGCCGCCGCCCTCGGGTCCGTCGACGATCTCCTGTGTCGCGCCGCGAAGGTCCGCGACGAGATCCGGGGACGCCTGCGAGGGCGTGGAGAAGCGCCGCTCAGGACAGGTTGACGATGTTGCCGTCCCGGTCGATGTCGACCAGGTGGGCGGCGGGGGTGGCGCCCAGGCCGGGCATGGTGCGCATGTCGCCGCAGATCGGGTAGATGAACCCGGCACCGATCGACGCCCTCACCTCCCGGACCGGCAGGCGCCAGCCGGTCGGGGCTCCCTTGAGCGAGGCGTCGGACGACAGCGACAGGTGTGTCTTGGCGATGCAGACCGGGAGGTCGCCGTAGCCGTTCGCCTCGTAGGTCGCGAGCTGGCGCGATGCTGTGAGGTCGTAGTCGACCCCGGCGGCGCCGTAGACCTTGGTCGCGATCGTCTCGATCTTCTCCTTCAGGCTCGCGGAATCGGGGTAGAGGTAGCGGAAGCCGCTGTCCACCCCTGCCGGCTCGTCGGCGGCCTCGGCGACCGCCTCGGCCAGCTCCCGGGCTCCACGGCCACCATCGGCGAAGTGCGTGCAGACGGCGACTCGAACGCCCATCTCCTCTGCGATCTCCGCGATCGCCGCCTGCTCGGAGGCGTGGTCGCCGGGGAACGCGTTGATCGCGACGATCGGTGACACCCCGTGCAGCCGGATGTTCTCGATCTGTTTGCGCAGGTTCGCGCCACCGATGTGGACCTCGTCCGGGTTCTCGGTCAGCAGCGCCTCCGGGAGCGGTCGACCGGCGACGATCTTGTGCCGCCCTGAATGCGCCTTGAGTGCCCGCACCGTCGCGACGACGACTGCGGCGTCCGGAGTGAGTCCCGACGCCCGGCACTTGATGTTGAAGAACCGCTCCGCGCCCATGTCCGCGCCGAACCCGGCCTCGGTGACGAGGAAGTCACCGCCGTGGATGCCGATGAGGTCGGCCACCACCGAGGAGTTTCCGTGGGCGATGTTGCCGAACGGACCGGCGTGCACGAGGACCGGCGTGTTCTCCAGCGTCTGCATCAGGTTGGGCTTCAACGCGTCGCGCATGATGACCGTCATGGCGCCGGCGCCGCCGATGTCCTCCGCGGTGACCGGTGTGCGGCCCTTCGTGTAGCCGACCACGATGCGCCCGAACCGCTCGCGCATCTCCGACAGCGTGCGGCTGAGCGCGAAGATCGCCATGACCTCGCTCGCGGCGGTGATGTCGAAGCCCGTCTGCCGCGGGATCCCGTCCATCCGGCTGCCGAGCCCGACGATGACGTTGCGCAGCGCGCGGTCGTTGACGTCGAGCACGCGCCGCCACGTGATGGCGTGAGGGTCGATCCCGGAGGGGTTGCCCTGGTAGAGATGGTTGTCCAGGACCGCCGAGAGCAGGTTGTGTGCGGCGGTGACCGCGTGGAAGTCGCCGGTCAGGTGCAGGTTGAGCACGTCCATGGGCACGACCTGGCTGTAGCCACCACCGGCGGCGCCGCCCTTGATCCCGAACGTCGGGCCCATCGACGGCTGCCGGATCGCGACCGTGGCCTGCCGCCCGATCCCGCACAGCGCCTGCCCGAGGCCGACCGTGGTGGTGGTCTTGCCCTCGCCCAGCGGCGTCGGTGTGATCGCGGAGACGACCACGTACTTCGCCTTGGGCCGGTGCGCGAGCTCGTCGATCGCCGACAGCTTGATCTTGGCGACGTTCTCGCCGTAGGCCTCGAGCAGGTGGGGACCGATGCCCATGGCGGCGGCGATGTCGCCGAGCGGTTTGAGCGCAGCGGTCTGCGCGATCTGCAGGTCGGGCAGCAGGGTCATCGGTTGTCTCCGGGTCGATCGTGGGGTCGCGGGTCGCGCGTGTCAGGCGGTCACCCGGAGGCGGTCGCGGTCGTCCATCTCGAAGCGGCCGTCGCGGATGTCGCTCGCCCACTCGGCGGTGGGTAGGAGCGCGCCGAACGGGAAGAAGTGGATGCCCCGCAGCAGGCTGGCCGGCTCGGCCGCCGCGGCGGTCGCCAGGCCCAGCAGGGTCGCGTCGGGATGGTGGATCGGCGTGGTCGCGAGCCTGAGCACGCCGCCTGCCTGCTGGCGGAGCACCTTGAGCGAGGCGCCGACGCCGCACCGCAGGCCGAACCGCAGCAGCCGCGTGGGCGACGTCAGCCCGGGCAGCCCGACGTACACGGGCACCTCGACGCCCGCGGCGCGGATCCGGCGCTCCCACGCGACGATCGGTGCGGCGTCGAAGCAGAACTGGGTGACGAGGTGCAGGTCGAGCCCACGCTCCCGGGCGGTGCGGCACTTCGCCTCGAGCGCCCGGTGAAGCTCGGCGTCGTCGACGTCGGGATGCCCCTCCGGGTGGCCCACGACGCCGACACGCTGGATGCCGGCCTCCTCGAGGCAGCCGGAGTCGAGAATCTGCGCCGTCTCGTGGAACTCCCCGACGGGCGTGGCGAGCGAGCCGGCGAGCACCAGGAGGTCCTCGACGCCGACCGCGGCCACGTCGGCCAGCATGCGCCTCAGCGCGGTGCGGTCGGGTACGGCCCGCGCCGCCAGGTGCGGCACCGGGCGCATCCCGGCCTCGCGGACCGAGCGTGCGACCGCCACGGTCTGTTCCCACGGCGTGTTGGGGAGGAACGTGAGGTACACGGCCGTCCCGCGGGCCAGGACGTCCTGCAGCGGCGGGAGCGACGGCGCCTCGCGTGGCGTGATCTCCACGCTGAACCGCGCCATCAGCCCCCGCACCGTGGCCCCCACCACGTCGTCCTCCGAGGACCCGGCATCCATCGGTGTGAGATCCATCGGTCAGCCCCGCCGTCGCTTGATCTCGGCGTTGATCGCGGGAACGACCTCGTGCATGTCGCCGATCACCGCGTAGTTCGCCTTGGTCATCATCGGCGCGTTCTCGTCGGTGTTGATCGCCAGGATCGTCTTCGAGCTCGCGCAGCCGGCCCAGTGCTGGATGGCCCCGCTGATGCCGCACGGGATGTAGAGCTCGGGGGAGATGCGGCTCCCGGTCTGCCCGATCTGCTCGTGGTGCGCACGCCAGCCCAGGCTGGTGACCACGCGGGAGACGCCGAGTGCGCCACCGAGCAGCTCCGCCAGCTCCACGACGTCGTCGAAACCGTCCGCGGACCCCGCCCCGCGCCCGGCGCCCACGACGACCCTCGCCGACGTGAGCGCGGCGCCAGACAGGTCCTCCGCAGCCGGTTCGGTCGACACCACGCGCGCCACCAGGTCCGCCTGCGCGAACTCCGGGGAGAACTCCCGCAGCGTCGCCGACACCGGTGCACCGGGCTGGTCCACGACGGCGTGCCCGGCGACCGTGAGCACGGCGGGACGCTCGGGCAGGACCATCTCCTCGAGAACCGAGCCACCCACGACCTGGCGGGTGACCCGCAGCGGGCCGCCCGCGCCGAGGTCCTCACCGACACCCACGACGTTCGCCGCCATCGGCACGGACAGCCGTGTGGCCAGGTGGGCCGCCACCTCCATGCCGCGCGGGGTTCCGGGAGCGAGCACGACGTCGGCGTCGGTGACCGCCACCGCGGCCTGCACGGCCGCCGCCCACGCGGCGCCACCGTAGGACGAGAGGGCGTCGCCGATGCCGTGATGGATCTCGGTGACGCCGTACGCGCCGAGCTGGTCGACGAGTCCATCCGGACAGGCCCCGACGACGACCGCGTGCACGGGGCCGCCCGTCCGCTCGGCGACGGTGCGCGCGAACGTGACGGCCTCCCGCGACACCTCGGTCGCGCCGCCCGTGCCGGTCCCGACGGGATCCGTCTCGACGAACACGAGGATCATCGCGCCACCCCCAGCTTCTCCAGCAGGTCGACCACGGCCGTCGCGGCATCCGGTCCCTCGCCGAGCACCTCGACCGCGCTCGGCTGGGCGGGCGGCAGCAGGAGACGCACACGGCCGGAGCCGGCCGGTTCGCGCTGCGGCGCCACCATCTCGATCTTGACCTTCTTCGCCTTCATCCGGCCCGAGATCGTCGGGTAGCGCGGCTCGACGCCGCCCTCCAGCACGGTGACCACCGCGGGCAACGGCACCGCGTAGGTCTCGACGCCGTCGGGTCCGCTGACCCGCGCCGTCGCCACCTCGTTCTCGATCTCGACCGTGCTCGCTCCGTTGACCACCGGCCTGCCGAGCGCGTAGGCGAGCCGGATGCCGACCTGGAAGTCACCGGTGTCGGCGGCGTCGTTGCCGAGCAGCACCAGGTCGTAGGTGCGCCCTTGGGCCGCGTGCGCGTCGACGACAGCGGCGATCTCGCGGGCCACGTCGGCGGGACCGAACCCGACGGGGTCGGCCCCGATCAGCACGGCCGCCGAGCAGCCCAACCCCAGCGCCGTCCGCAGCTGCTCGACCGCATCGTCCGGCCCGAGGGTCAGCACCGTCGCCGTCCCCCCGGTGTCTGCGCCTGATTTCCTTTGGGAAGCGATCCGGACGGCCAGCTCGACGGCACAGCTCTCGTGCGCGCTGATCGTGAACCCGACGAACCGGGCGTCGACCGCCTGGGCGTCGGCGGTCAGCGCCACCTCGCCCGCGGTGTCGGGCACCCGCTTGATGCACACCAACACGTTCGTCATGACGCTGCGTTCTCCGAGTTCTGGCCTTTGATCCGCTCGTTGGTCGGGTCGAACAGCGGCGTGGCGTCATTGCTCCGCACGGTCACCGGGTACAGCTCTTCCATGTAGGACACCGCCAGCCCGTCGCCGACCACGGCCTGGTCCGGCGGCAGGTACGCCATGAGCACGTGCGCGCCCAGCGACGGCGCCGACCCGGCCGACGTGACGTACGGGTGGCGGCCGTGGCCGTCGGTCAGCGTGCCGCCGTCGCGGGTGAGGATCGGCTCGCCGCCGAGCATGTAGCGCTTGCCCCCGCCTGCCGACGTATGGTCGTCGACGGTCATCGTGCACAGCACGGTCTGCGGTGCGGCCTCGCGCTGCGCCAGGTAGGCCTCGCGGCCCACGAAGTCGGCGTTCTTGACCTTCGGCCGGCCCATCCCGGCCTCGACGATCGTCCGCTCGCCGTCCAGCTCGAACCCGTACGCCCGGTAGCCCTTCTCCAGGCGCCCGGTGGTGCCGTAGACGCCGATCCCGACCGGGACCGCCCCGTCGGGCCGACCGGCCTCGTGCAGGAGGTCCCACGCCCGCGCGCCCTGCTCCATCGGGACGTAGAGCTCCCAGCCCAGCTCGCCGACGTAGGAGATCCGCGAGGCCAGCACCTCGACGTTGCCCAGCTCGATGCGCCGGCAGGTGAGGAACGGGAAGCCCCCGTGCGAGATGTCGGCGTCGGTGAGGCGCCCCAGGATGTCGCGGGCCCGCGGGCCCCACAGCCCGATCGTGGTGAACGCCGAGGTCTGGTCGACGACCGCCGCTCCGGTGGGCGCGTGGTCGGCGAACCACTTGAGGTCCGCCATGCCGTGCAGGCCGCCGGTGACCACGCGGTAGTGGTCGTGGGCCAGCCGCATCACGGTGAGGTCCGAGCGGAAGCCGCCCTTGGCGTCGAGCACCGGTGTGTAGATCACCCGGCCGTCGGCCACGGCCGCCTGGGCGACGACCGTGCCCTGCACGGCCTGTTCCGCGGCCGGCCCGACGACGTCGAAGACCGCGAACGCCGACAGGTCCACGATGCCCGCGCGCTCGCGCATCGCGAGGTGCTCGGCGTTGATGATCGGCGACCACCAGCGGGCGTCCCACTCGTGCTCGCGTGGCATGACCCGGTCGCCGTACTCGCCGAGCAGGGCCTCGTTGGACTTGTACCAGAACGGCCGCTCCCAGCCGACCGTCTCGAAGAACTCCGCGCCCGCCGCGCGCTGCGCCGCATGCATCGGCGCGAGGCGCTTGCCGCGCTCGCCGTTCCACTGCTCGCCCGGGTGCACGATCCCGTAGGTCTTGTTGAACGCCTCCGACGTGCGGGACCGCACGTAGGCCCGGGTGCGCTGGTGCGGGTAGAACCGCGCGATGTCGGCGTGGTGCACGTCGATCTCGGAGTGGCCGTGGGTCATCCACTCCGCGACGGCCCGCCCGACCCCCGGGCCCTCCTTGATCCACACCGCCGCCGCCGACCACAGGCCCTTGACCTCGGGTGTCTCTCCGAGCAGCGGCCCGCCGTCCGGCGTCAGCGAGAGCAGGCCGTTGATCGCGTAGCGGATCTCGGCCCCCTCGGCGCCGAGTGCGTCCGGCATCAGCTCGAAGGCCTGCTCCAGCTGCGGGTCGAAGTCGTCTGCTGTGAACGGCAGCTCGGTGGGCGAGAGCTTCGACTGCTCGATCGACGGGATCTCGTCGGCGTCGTAGAGGATCGCGCGGTGGGCGTAGGAACCCACCTCCATGTCCGCGCCGTGCTGGCGCTCGTAGCAGAAGGTGTCCATGTCGCGGACGATCGGGAAGGAGATCTCGCCCGGCCGCTCCGCGAGCTGCGGGATCGGCCCCACCGAGATCATCTGGTGGACCGCGGGCGTGAGCGGGATCGACGCGCCCGCCATCTTCGCGAGCTTCGGGCTCCACACGCCACAGGCGATCACGACCGTCTCGGCCTCGATGTCGCCGCCGGTGGTGCGCACGCGGCGGATCCGGCCCGCCTCGACGTCCATGCCGACCACCTCGACGGTCGACACCACCGTGAGCGCGCCGAGGGCCAGCGCGGACTCGCGGAACAGCGTGCCCGCGCGCAGCGAGTCGACCACGCCGACCGAGGGGGACCAGAACGCGCCGAGGATCTTGTCCTTGTCCAGGAACGGGACGCGCTCGACGACGTGGTCCGGGGTCACCAGCTCGGCCGGGACGCCCCACGCCCGCGCCGACGACATCCGCCGGCGCAGCTCCTCCATCCGCTCCTCGGTGCGGGCGACCTCGTAGCCCCCGGACTCGGTGAACACGCCCAGCTCCTTGTACTGGCGCACCGAGTCCAGGGTGAGGTCGGCCAGCTCACGGGAGTGGTCGACCGGGAAGATGAAGTTCGACGCGTGCCCGGTGGAGCCGCCGGGGTTGGGGAGCGGGCCCTTGTCGATCTGGACGATGTCGCGCCAGCCGAGGCGGGCCAGGTGGTGCACGAGGCTGTTGCCGACGATGCCGGCGCCGATCACGACGACGCGCGCGGTGGCCGGGGCCGAACGAGCGGAGCTTGCAGAGCGAGAATCAGATGCAGCCATGGTGTCTCCTCAGTCGCCCAGCTCGCGGCGGCGGCGGGTCACGTACTCCGCCAGCTCCTGGCGGACGGCGTCGTCCAGCGGCGGTGGCTCGTACTCGTCGAGCTTCTTGCGCGCGACGTCGCGGGCGCGGGCGGCGGCGTCCTTGGCGCCGTTGCGCATCCACCGGTCGTAGTTGTCCGAGCTGTTCACGAACGGCCGGTAGAAGCAGGTGCGGAACCGTTCCATGGTGTGGGCGGCGCCGAGGAAGTGGCCGCCGTGGCGGACCTCGTCGTGCGCGCCGAAGGCCAGCGACGCCTCGTCGATCTCCAGCGGGGTGAACTCCTGCTGCAGCATCTCCAGCACCTGCACGTCGAGCACGAACTTCTCGTAGCTCGCGACCAGCCCGCCCTCCAGCCAGCCGGCGGAGTGCATCACCCAGTTGATGCCCGCGAGGAAGGTCGGGAGCATGGTCATCAACGACTCGTAGCCGGCCTGCGCGTCCGCCGTCTGGCTGGACGTCAACCCGCCGCCGGAGCGCACCGGCAGCCCGAAGCGCCGGGCGATCTGGCCGGTGCACAGCAGGCCGATCGCCGACTCCGGGGTGCCGAAGCAGGGCGACCCGGACTGCATGTCGATGTTCGACAGGAACGATCCGAAGATCACCGGGCAGCCCGGGCGGATGAGCTGGGACAGCGCGATCCCCGTGAGCGCCTCGGCCATCTGCTGGACCAGCGTCGCCGGGATCGACACCGGCGACATGGCTCCCATAAGCAGGAACGGCGTGATCACGACGGCCTGGTTGGCCTCGCTGTAGGCGAACTGCGCCTCGAGCATGCGCTCGTCCCAGCGCAGGGGGGAGTTGCAGTTGATCAGGGAGATGGTCGCGGGCGTCCGCTCGATCGTCTCCCGGCCGCCGAACAGGATCTCGGTCATCGCCAGGGTGTCCGCGGCGTTCACCCCGGAGACCACGTTGCCCATGTAGATCTTGTCGGTGAGCGTCTGGAGCGCGAAGGTCATGTCCAGATGCCGCGAGTCCAGCGGCGTGTTCTCGGGCTCGCAGATGATCCCGCCTGCTGAGTCGAGCACGGAGAAGCTCTGGGAGAGGCGGGTGAAGTTGCGGAAGTCGTCCATCGAGGCGTCCCGGCGCACGTCGCCCTCGCGCACGAAGGGCGGGCCGTAGACCGCGCCGAACGCCATGGCGTCGTCGCCGATGTGGACGGTGTTCGCGGGGTTGCGGGCCTGTACGTCGAAGGATCGGGGCGCCTTGGCGACCTGCTCGAGCACGAAGTCGGGGTCGAAATGGACCACCCCGCCCTCGTCGGCGGAGCCCTCCACCTTCTGCCCGGCCTGGCGGAACAGCTCCAGCGCCCGCGCGTCACCGAACTCCACGCCGATCTCCGAGACCAGCCGGCGCCAGCCCGAGTCGAGCGTGCTCATCGCGTCCTCGGAGAGGATCTCGTAGCGCGGCATTCCGTTGCGGAACATGCGGTTCTCCGCTCAGTGACGGGCTCTGCTCGTGCGCGCCGCCCTCTTGACGAGCCGGGCGACCGGCGTCACAGTAACCGCAATTCACGGAACAGCGGTTCCATATTGTAGAACTTTGAGGCGGACCTCCCATGGCGACGCAGACCGGCAGCCAGGCCGTCGAACGCGCCAGCGCCCTGCTCAGCCTGATCGTCGAGTCCGGGACGCCGCGCACCTTCAGTTCGCTCGTCGACGAGCTCGGCCTGGCGAAGTCCACCACCTCCCGGCTCCTGCAGGCCCTGGAGCGCAGCCGGCTGGTGCACCGCGACCGGGCCGGGGCGTTCCGTCCGGGCGCGCTGTTCTCCCTGCACGCCGCGCGGCCCAGCGCGCTGCACGACCTGTCCGAGCTCGCCCGCCCCACCATGGAGCACCTGTCGGAGCTGTCGCGGGAGACGGTGAACCTCGCGGTCCCGCGCGGCGGTGCGCTCGTCCAGATCGACCAGGTCGACAGCCGCTACCTGGTCGGTGCCGTGAACTGGGTCGGCGTGGACGTGCCCGCGCACTGCACGGCGCTGGGCAAGGTGCTCTACGCCTTCGGCGCGCTCCCGCTCCCGCTCGGGAACCTAGAGCGCCGCACCGCGCACTCGCCGGTGGACCGCGCCCAGTTCGACCACGCCCTGGTCGAGGTGCGCCGCCGGGGCTGGGCGGCGTCGCTGGACGAGCTGGAGCTGGGGCTCACCGCCGTCGGTGCGCCCGTGCGGACCGTCGACGGCACCGTCGTCGCCGCCGTGTCGATCTCCGGACCGACGAACCGCATCAACGAGTACGGCATCACCAAGCTCGGCGATCTCCTGGTCGCCGAGCTCCGCGGCCTGTCGGCGTTGCTGGGCCACCAACCAGCTGAGAAGAAGGGGTCGGCATGACGGACCACGCGGAAATCCTGCGCGGGCTCTACGACGAGACCCTCGTCGGTAACAAGCCACGCGTGCTGGAGCTGACCCACGAGGGCCTCGCCACCGGCCTCACGCCGGAGACGATGCTGTTCGACGCGCTGATCCCCTCGCTGGAGGAGGTCGGCGCCCGCTTCGAGCGCGGCGACTTCTTCGTGCCCGAGATGCTGGTGGCAGGCAAGGCGATGAGCGGCGCACTGGACATCCTGCGCCCGCTGCTCGCCGAGACCGGCGCCCAGACCGTCGGCACGTTCCTGATGAGCACCGTCAAGGGCGACGTGCACGACATCGGCAAGAACCTCGTGAACATCATGCTGGAGGGCGCGGGCTTCCACGTGATCGATCTCGGCGTGCAGGTCGGGCCGGACAAGGTGATCGCCGGGATCCAGCAGCACAAGCCCGACATCGTCGGCTTCTCCGCATTCCTCACCACCACGATGCCGATGTTCAAGGCAAACATCAACGCGCTGCAGAAGGCGGGCCTGCGCGACCAGGTGATCGTGATGGTCGGTGGCGCCCCGGTCACCCAGGAGTACGCCGACGCCGTGGGGGCCGACGGGTACGCCGCCGACGCCGCCACCGCCGTCCGCAAGGCCAAGGAACTGCTCGCCGCTCGCCGTGCCG
This sequence comes from uncultured Actinomycetota bacterium, assembly GCA_963720845.1. Lineage (GTDB taxonomy): Bacteria > Actinomycetota > Actinomycetes > Mycobacteriales > Pseudonocardiaceae > Pseudonocardia. The sequence continues at coordinate 31,777 of CAVRHG010000059.1, forward strand.
CCGTAGGAGTCTGACCCGATGTCCGATGTGAAGCACACCGTCCTTCACAGTGTCTCCTCTTCTGGGCAGACCCGTGAGGTCGTCATCGGCTCGGACCAGCCGTTCTGCCTCATCGGCGAGCGGCTGAACCCGACCGGTCGCAAGATCTTCGCCGAGCAGCTGCGCCGCGGCGACCTCTCGCGCATCGCGGTCGACGTCGAGCAGCAGATCGCCGGTGGCGCGACGATGCTGGACGTCAACATGGGCGTCCCGCTCGCCGACGAGGCCGAGCTGCTCGCGAAGGCAGTCACGATGGTGCAGGAGCTCACCGATCTCCCACTGTGCATCGACTCCTCGGTCGTCGAGGCGCTCGAGGCCGGGCTCGCCGCGTACCGGGGCAAGGCGCTGGTGAACTCGATCACCGGTGAGCGGGAGCGGATGGACCAGATCCTCCCGATCGTCAAGCGGCACGGGGCGGCGGTGATCGCCCTGCCCAACGAGGAGGACGAGATCCCGGACGAGCCGGAGCGCCGGCTGGAGATCACCAGGAAGATCCTCGACATCGCGGTCGGCGAGTACGGGATCCCGCTGGAGGACATCGTCATCGACCCGCTCGCGATGCCGATCGGGGCGGACACCTCACTGGTCAACACCACGCTGCGCACCATCGAGCTGATCCACGACGAGCTCGGCCTGAACATGACCCTCGGGGCCTCGAACGTCTCGTTCGGCATGCCCGGACGGCCGGCGCTGGGCGCGGCGTTCCTGCCGATGGCGATGCATGCCGGCCTGACCAGCGCGATCGTGGACGTCCGGTCGCCGCAGATCGTCGAGGCGGTCAAGGCCGCGGACCTGCTGCTCGGCAACGACGACTGGGGTGCCGCGTGGATCGCGCGATCCCGGGCCGCGGCCGCCGCGAAGGCCGCAGCGGAAAAGACGGCCTGACCCCGGTGAGTTGCCCAAGATGACGACACAGCCAGATCCCTCGTCCGATCCGCCCCTCCCGGACCGGGTGAGCATCCGCTTCGACCCCGACGGGGCCCGGCCGCGCGAGGTGCGCGTGCCCGCCGGGGCCACCCTGTTCGACGCCGCGAGTTGGAACGGCATCGCCGTCGACTCCACCTGCGGCGGGCACGGCACGTGCAAGAAGTGCCGGATGCGGGTCGTCGAGGGCGACGTCCCGGTGTCGCGGCTGGACCCGCGCGCGTTCAGTCCCGACGAGCTACGCGCAGGCTGGCGGCTGGCCTGCCGCGCGCGCGCCGAGCAGGACCTGCGGGTCGAGGTGCCACCGCTGGTCACGAGGCCGAAGGCGGCCACGGTGGGCGTCGGGCGGCAGGTGATCCTCCGCCCCGCCGTGCAGAAGCGCTGCGTGACGCTGCCCGAGCCGACGCTCGCGGACCAGCGCACGGACCTCGAACGGCTCCGGGACGCGCTGCCGGACCTGGAGCTGCGGGTGGGCCTGCCCGCGGTGCGAGACCTGGCCCGGGTGCTGCGTGCCCTCAACGAGGACCAGGCCGACTGGGCCGTGACCGCCGTCGTGGTCGACGACGTGCTCGTCGACGTCGAGCCGGGCGACACGACCGAGCGCCTGTTCGGCATCGCGTTCGACCTCGGTACGACGACCGTCGTCGCGACCCTGCTGGACCTGGCCACCGGCACCCCGGTCGCCGTCGCGTCCCTGCTCAATCCCCAGCAGCCCTACGGCGCGGACGTGATCACGCGGATCAGCGCGACGATGATGGACCCGGACGCGCTCGGTCGGCTCACCGCGCTGGCCCACGAGGGCCTCGACCAACTCGTGGGTGAGGTGTGCGCCGACGGCGGCGTCGACCGGCGCGAGGTCTACGAGATCGCGCTGGCGGGCAACGCCACGATGGTCCACCTCGCGCTGGGCCTGTCCCCGGAGCCGCTGGGGGTCGCCCCGTTCGTCATGGCCTCCCGGTCCTTCGACGATCTCGTCGCCGCCGACCTCGGCGTCTTCGTGCACCCGCGGGCCCGCGCGTACGTGTTCCCGGCGCTCGGCGCCTACGTCGGCGGCGACATCGTCGCGGGCGCGCTCGCCTCCGGGATGGACCGCGACCGGCGGATCCGGCTGTTCATCGACATCGGCACGAACTGCGAGATCCTGCTCGCCGCGGGTGACCGCCTGCTCGCGACGGCCGCGCCCGCCGGGCCTGCGTTCGAAGGCGCGGCCATCCGCTGCGGTATGCGGGCCGCCCCGGGCGCGGTCGAGGGCGTGAAGATCAGCGACGAGGACGTGCTGCTGCAGGTCATCGGCGACGTGGCCCCGGCCGGGCTGGCCGGGTCCGGCCTCGTCGACGCCGTCGCGGCCATGGTCGCCGCCGGGCTCGTCGACGCCTCGGGGCGGCTGGTCGCCGCCGACGCCCCGGGGGTGCCGCCCGGGCTGGCCGCGCGGCTGCGGCACGTCGGCCAGGAGCGGGTGTTCGTGCTGGCGTTCACGAACGACTGTGACCGATCCGGCCACGACGCGTCCACCCCGCGCTCCGCCCGGGGCGGCCGCCCCGCGCCGGATCACGAACCGACCGACGACCCCGCCGGCTGGCTCTACCTGTCCCAGCGCGACATCCGCGAACTCCAGTTCGCCAAGGCGGCGATCGCCACCGGCTGGATGCTGCTGCTGGAGGAGCAGGGGTTCACCGCCGCGGACGTCGCCCAGGTGCTGCTCGCCGGGTCGTTCGGCAGCTACCTGTCCCCGGCCAGCGCCGTGCGGATCGGGCTGGTGCCCGACGTCGCGCTGCTGCGCATCGTCAGTGCGGGCAACGTGGCGGGGGAGGGGGCGAAGATGGCCCTGCTGTCGCTGCGCGAGCGGGCGGCGGCGCAGGCGCTGCTGGAGGAGGTGCACTACGTCGAGCTCTCCGACCGCGCCGACTTCAACGACCGGTTCGTCGACCGCCTCACGTTCCCCGTCTGACTCCGGCCGGGTGGCGGTGGTCGCCTGCGGGGCGATTGCCCGGCACGTCGCCGACGTCGCCGCCCGCCGCGGCTGGCCCGTCGACGTGCATCCGCTGCCGCCCCTGCTGCACAACCGACCGGAGCGGATCGCCGCCGCGGTCGAGCGGCGCGTGCGTGACCTGCGGCCACGGTACGGGCGAGTGGCGGTGGCCTACGCCGACTGCGGGACCTACGGGGTGCTCGACGAGGTGTGCGCCCGGCTCGCGGTACCCCGGCTGCCCGGCACCGACTGCTACGAGGTGTTCGCCGGTGCCGCGCGGATGCACGCGATGTTCGAGGCCGAGCCCGGCACCTACGTGCTCACCGACTACCTCGCGACGTCGTTCCACCGCTCGGTCGTCGTCGAGCTCGGCCTCGACCGGTTCCCGGAGCTGCGCGACGACTACTTCGGCCACTACCGCCGCGTCGTCTGGCTCGCCCAGCACCCGACCGCCCGCGCCCGCGCGGCGGCGGAGCGGGCGGCCGGTCTGCTCGGCCTGCCGCTGGAGGTGGTCGTCGTCGGTGACGCCCTCCTCGAACAGGCCCTTCAGGACCTGATCGGGGCGGTCAGCTCGTGCCCGGGGGAAGCCAGGCGTTGACCTTGTCGGGGTTGGCCTCGACCCACTTCTTCGCGGCGTCCTCCGGGGACATCTTGTCGACGGCGATCGAGCGGGCGACCGAGTTCTGGTCGTCGTTGGTCCACTCGAACTTCTTCGCCAGCTCCGCCGCAGGGCTGCCCGAGTTCGCGAACTTGGTGCTCGCGATCTTGTTGAGATCGTACGGCGGGTAGTCGCAGGCGACCCCCGGGCCCTCCGCTACACAGCCGTCCTTGAAGGGCGGCAGGTTCACGCGGACGAGCTTCATCTCCTCGAAGAACCACTGCGGCTCGTAGAAGTAGGCCAGGAAGAACTGCTTCTGGGCCTCGGCCTGGCGGAACGACTGGATCAGCGCCGTCTCGCTGCCACCCTGCACGACCTTGAAGTTCAGGCCGAGGTTGGTCACGAGCGCGTTGTCGTTGGTCACGTACGACGGGTCGCCGTCCAGGAGCTGACCCTTGTCCCCCGACTCCGAGGTCTTGAACTGGTCGGCGTACTTGTTGAGGTTGTTCCAGTCCGTGATGTCCGGGTGCGCCTGGGCCAGCCACGGCGGCACGTACCAGCCGATGATCCCCTTGTTGCCCGTCAGGCCGAGATCGACGGCCGTCTTCTGCTCGTCGATGTATTGCTTCGTCAGGTCGGGGTGGCCCCAGTTCTCCAGGATGAGGTCCACCTCGCCGGTGCCGAAGCCCGCCCAGGCCACCTGCTCCTTGAGGTCCTTGCTCACCACGTTGCAGTTGAGCTTGGTCTTCGCGACGTAGGAGTAGACGGCGGCGTCGGCCTCGTAGCCCACCCACGGGTTGATCGCGAGGTTGACGGTGCCGCAGGCCGGCCCCGACCCGCTCGATGCGCCCGAGCCACTGCTCCCGACCGTCGCCCCACCGCAGCCGGCCAGGGCCAGCGCCGCGACGGCCACGAACGCGATCCGCACGCGTCGCCAGGATCTCATCACCGGTGCACCTTCCTTCGTTCGAACTTCGGGGGAGTTAGCGAGCGTCCCGGGCACGGTGCGCCGCGGCTTGGCTGATGCGGTCGAGCATGATCCCGAGGAGCACGATGGCCAGCCCGGCGGCGAGTCCCTTGCCGAAGAGAGTGCCCTGCGAGAACCCGGCGACCACGTCGAAGCCGAGCGCGCCCGCCCCGACCAGGCCGCCGATCACGACCATCGACAGCACGTAGATCAGGCCCTGGTTCGTCGCCAGGGTGAGCGCGCTGCGCGCCATGGGTAGCTGCACCTTCGTGATGAGCTGCCACGTGCTCGACCCGGCCGACGTCGCCGCCTCGACGGTGACGGCGGGGACCGTACGGATGCCGTCGGCAACGATCTTGATGGCGACCGGTGCGGCGAACACGATCGCGGCCACGATCGCGGTGAACCGGCTCGCCGCGAACAGCGCGAGGAACGGCACGAGGTAGACGAACGCGGGCATGACCTGGGCGGCGTCGAGCACCGGCCGGGTCACCCGGTCCGCGCGAGCACTGCGACCCATCCAGACCCCGACGACGATGCCGAGCACCATCACGATGGCCGTCGCGACGACGGTCGCGGCCAGCGTGGCCATCGCGTCGGACCACAGCCCGGTGGCGATCAGGAGCGCCAGGCAGATCGCCCCGGGGATCACCGCCCGCAGGCCGCCCAGCAGCGCCGCCAACGCCAGCACGGCCGCGGTCGTGAGCCACCACGGCGACTCCACGAGCAGGGCCTCGACGCTGTCCAGCACGACCCGGGTGACGCCGTCCTTGAACCCGCCGGTGATGAGGGAGAGGTTGGTCTGCGCCCAGTTCGTGACGGTGTCGGCGAAGCGGGTGATCGCGCTCCCGACCCCGATCTCGGTCGAGGGGAAGGTCGAGGCCCAGACGTACATGAAGGACAGGTACACGCAGACGACGGTGACGACGCCGCCCACCGCCAGCAGGACCTGCCGCCGCCGGTGCTCCTGCGGTGACGGCGCGCGTGTCACGTCGGCCCGGGCGGCCGCGGCGGTGGTGACGCGATCGAGGATGATCGCGAGCACCACGATCGCGAGGCCCGCGTTGAAGGCCGTGCCGACGTCGAGCGTCTGCAGAGCCTTGATGACCGTCTTGCCGAGGCCGGGGGCGTCGATGAGCGCGGCGATGGTCACCATCGACAGCGCGGCCATGATCGTCTGGTTGACGCCGAGCACGATCGTGCGGCGGGACATCGGCAGGAGGACCTTGGTGAGGATCTGGGCTCGCGTGGAGCCCAGCGACTCGGCAGCCTCGACGGTCGTCCGCGGTACCGCGCGGATCCCGTACGCCGTGATCCGCACCACCGGCGGCACCGCGTAGATCAGGGTCGCGATCGTCGCCGACGCCGGGCCGATCAGGAAGATCAGGGTGAGCGGCGCCAGATAGACGAAGGTGGGCATCGTCTGCATGAAGTCGAGCCCGGGCGTGATCGCCCGCTCGACCCGGTTGGACAACCCTGCCCACACCCCCAACGGGATGCCGATGAGCAGGCTCACCAGCACCGCCGCCAGCGTCAGCGCCAGCGTGTCCATGGCCTCCTGCCACAGGCCCTGCAGCCCGATGAACAGCAGTCCGAAGACGGTCAGGAGCGCGACTTTGACGTTGCCGAAGGCCCAGGAGAGAAAGCCTGCCACGGCGACGACCCCCAGCCAGCCCAGCACCGGCGCGGGCCTGCCGAGCGCGGGTTGGCTGATCAGGCCCTGGATGGTCCGGACCAGGGTGTCGATCGCCAGCCGGATCGGTTCGACGATGTAGGTGAAGATCGGGCTGGTGCTGCGGTTGGCGTTGACCGCCTCGTTGAGGCCGTTCAGCCAGGTGTGCAGCGGCGTGAGCTCGGACGAGGCCAGCGTCAGCGTGTTGATGCCGTGCAGCGGGATCCACAGCACGACCCAGGCGATCAGCACGCCGGCGACGCCACGGCCCGTGCTGATCCGCCACTCCCTGACCCGGGCGTTGCGCCAGCGTGGCCATCAGGTGTCCGTGTCCGCGATGATCCCGAGGATCTCCTCGTCGCCGACGATGCCGACCACCTTGCCGTCCTCGACGACCCGCACGGGCTTCTCCGCGGCGAGCACGGCCCGCGTCGCCTCCCGGACGATCACGTCCTGTCCCATCTCCGGGCCGTCCGTCGGGTCGTCGGGGCGCACCGGCCGCATGATCCAGCGCAGGGTGAGGACGTGCGCCCGCGACACGTCGCGGACGAAGTCGCGCACGTAGTCGTCGGCGGGCGCGCCGACGAGCTCGTCGCCGGTCCCGATCTGCACCATCGCCCCGTCGCGCATGATGAGGATCCGGTCGCCGAGCTTGAGGGCCTCCGACAGGTCGTGGGTGATGAACACCGCCGTCTTGCCGACCTCCTTGTGCAGCCGGCTGACCTCGTTCTGCATGTCCCGGCGGATGAGCGGGTCCAGCGCGGAGAACGGCTCGTCGAACAGCAGCACGTCCGGGTCGCCGGCCAGGGCCCGCGCGAGCCCGACGCGCTGCTGCATCCCGCCGGAGAGCTCGTGCGGGTAGGACTGCTCGTAGCCGGACAGGCCCACCAGCTCGGTGACCTCGTTCGCCCGCTTCGTCCGTTCGGCGCGCCCGACGCCGCAGATCTCCAGGCCGTAGGCGACGTTGTCGATGACGCGGCGGTGCGGCAGCAGGCCGAAGTGCTGGAAGACCATGGAGATCTTGTGCCGCCGCAGCTCACGCAGCCTGCCCGCGTCGACGGCCAGGATGTCTTCACCCTCGAACGTGACATGCCCCGCAGTCGGTTCGATCAGGCGGGTCAGGCACCGGACGAGCGTCGACTTCCCCGAGCCAGACAAGCCCATCACGACGAACATCTCGCCGGGTGCGACGTCGAAGTTCACGTCGCGCACCGCGGCCGTGCATCCGGTGCGGTCGAGCAGCTCGCGCCTGCTCAGCGCGCACAGCTCGGGCGAGCGGGGCACCGTCTCGGCGCGGGGCCCGAAGACCTTCCAGAGTTCGCGCACCGAGATCACCGGCTCGGGCGCGACGCTCCCTGTCGGCTGTTCCGGCGTCGCGGTCACGCTGCGTGTTGCCGACTCCGACATCTGCTCACCCGCCCTCGTCCGTGTGGGGCACCTCGCTCTCGCCCCGCTGCATCGTATGGCCGGTGAAGCGCGCGTCAAGGAAACGACGCGATCACGGAAAGGCGCCGCTTGACGTCGCGTGACGATCCGGGACGATCAGGGCGTGCCCAGAGACGGTGTGCCCAGCCTCTACATCGACGGGAAATGGACGGCGGGGTCGGGGGGACCGCCGACGTGCTCAACCCGTTCGACGCGAGCGTGGTCGAGACCGTGGACCAGGCCGGTCCCGACGACGTCGAGGCGGCGGTCGCCGCCGCCCGCGCCGCGTTCGACGATCCCCGCGGCTGGCGGGCCGCCCCGGTCGCGGAGCGGGCCGGGGTCCTGCGCCGCATCGCGGACCTGCTCCAGCGCGACAAGGAGCACCTCGCCCGCATCGAGACGCTCGACACGGGCAAGACGCTCGTCGAGAGCCGCATCGACGTCGACGACGTGACGGCGGTGTTCCGCTACTACGCGGACCTCGCCACCACCCAGGAGGGCCGGACGGTCGACGTCGGCATACCGCACGTGCTCTCCCGCATCGCGCACGAGCCGGTCGGGGTGTGCGTGCTGATCACGCCGTGGAACTACCCCCTGCTGCAGCTGTCGTGGAAGCTCGCGCCCGCGCTCGCCGCCGGGTGCACCTGCGTGATCAAGCCCAGCGAGGTCACGCCGTTGACGTCCGTGCTGCTCGTGCGCCTTGCCGAGGAGGCGGGCGTCCCGCCGGGCGTGGTCAACATCCTGCTCGGCACCGGGCCGTCGGTCGGTGCGCCGCTTGCCGAGCACGGGGGAGTGGACATGGTCAGCTTCACCGGCGGCCTCGCCACCGGGCAGGCGATCATCCGGGCGTCGGCCGCGACCGTGAAGCGGGTCGCCGTGGAGCTGGGCGGCAAGAACCCGAACATCGTGTTCGCCGACGCGCTCGACGGCGAGGGGTTCGAGACGGTCGTCGACAATGCGCTCACCGCCGTCTTCCTGCACTCCGGGCAGGTGTGCTCGGCCGGGGCGCGCCTGATCGTCGAGGAGTCCGTCGCGGACGCAGTGGTCGCCGAGCTCGCCGCGCGCGCCGACGCGATCCGGATCGGCAACGGGCTCGACCCGGTCAGCCAGACCGGCCCGCTCGTCTCGGAGGCGCATCGCGCCAAGATCGAGGACTTCGTCGCCTCGGCCCGCGCGGAGGGTGCCCGGGTGATGGCGGGCGGCTGCCGCCCCGACGCCCCCGAGCTAGCGAGGGGCTACTTCTACCGCCCCACGGTGCTGGACGGCTGCCATCGCGGCATGCGTGTCGTACGTGAGGAGACCTTCGGGCCGCTGATGACCGTCGAGCGGTTCCGCACCGAGCACGAGGCCGTCGAGCTCGGCAACGACACCACCTACGGCCTGGCCGGCGCGGTCTGGTCCCGCAACGCGGCGCGGGCCCACCGGGTGGCCGCGGCGCTGCGCCACGGCACCGTCTGGATCAACGACTTCGGCCCGTACGTCCCGGGCGCGGAGTGGGGCGGCATGAAGCGCTCCGGTAACGGCCGCGAGCTGGGTCCGACGGGGCTGCACGAGTACCAGGAGCAGAAGCACATTTGGCACAACACCGCACCCGCACCCGCCCGGTGGTTCTAGTGGCCCGTCACCCGGCGCGGTGCCGGTAGAACTCGGCCTTCACCGGCGGCAGGGGCGTCTTGCCGAGGATGATGTCGGCAGCCTTCTCGGCCACCATCATCACCGGCGCGTAGATGTTGCCGTTGGTGACGTAGGGCATCACCGAGGCGTCGACCACCCGCAGCCCGCTGGTGCCGTGCACCGCCATCGTGAGCGGGTCGACGACCGACATCGGGCCGGTGCCCATGGCGGCCGTGCAGCTGGGGTGCAAAGCGGTCTCCGCGTCCCGGGCCACCCACTCGAGGATCTGCTGGTCGGACTCAACCTCCGGGCCGGGGGAGAGCTCCCCACCGTCGAACGCCCGCAGGGCGGGCTGCCCGAGGATGTCCCGGGTCACCTGGAGCGCCTCGACCCACTCCCGACGGTCCTGGTCGGTGGACAGGTAGTTGAACCGTAGGGCGGGGTGCGTGCGCGGGTCCGTGCTGGTGATCAAGCAGGTGCCGCGGGCGTCGGAGTACATCGGGCCGATGTGAACCTGGTAGCCGTGTCCGGCCTCGATCGGCGTGCCGTCGTAGCGCACCGCGATCGGCAGGAAGTGGAACATCAGGTTCGGGTAGTCGACGTCGTCGTTGCTGCGGACGAAGCCACCGGCCTCGAAATGGTTGGTGGCGCCGGGCCCGCTGCGCAGGAAGAGCCACCGTGCACCGGTACCGAGCCAGTGCCGTTTGGCCAGGTAGGGCTGCATGGAGACCGGCTGCGTGCACGCGTGCTGCACGTAGACCTCGAGGTGGTCCTGGAGGTTCTCGCCGACGCCGGGCAGGTCGGCGACGACGGGGATGCCCAGCCCGCGCAGCAATCCGGGTTCGCCCACGCCCGACAGCTGCAGCAGCTGCGGCGAGTTGATCGCCCCGCCGCACAGGACGACCTCGCCCGCGTCCACCCGCCGGACGGGCCTGCCCCAGTGCGAGTACTCGACGCCGACCGCGCGGGTGCCGTCGAATGCCACCTTCGTCACCAGGGCGCCCGTGCGGACGTCGAGGTTCGGCCGCGACATCACGGGGTGCAGGTACGCGCCGGCCGCGGACAGCCGCCGACCGCGGTGCAGGTTGCGGTCGAAGCGGGCGAAGCCCTCCTGGCGGTACCCGTTGACGTCGTCGGTGAGCGGGTAGCCCGCCTCCTGCACCGCCTGCAGAAACGCGCCGAACAGCGGATTGGCGGCGGGCCCGCGTTCGAGCACGAGCGGCCCGCTGTGCCCACGGAACTGGTCGTCCGCCCCGGCGGCCAGGCAGTTCTCCATGCGGACGAAGTAGGGCAGGCAGTGGGCGTAGTCCCAGCTGCCCATCCCGGGGTCGGCCGCCCACCGCTCGTAGTCCAACGGGTTTCCTCGCTGGAAGATCATCCCGTTGATGCTGCTGGAGCCGCCGAGCACCTTCCCCCGGGCGTGCGGGATCCGCCTGCCGCCCATGTGCGGCTCCGGCTCGGACTCGTAGCGCCAGTCGTAGAACCGGCTTCCGCTGGGGAAGGTCAGTGCGGCGGGCATGTGGATGAACACGTCCCACGGGTAGTCGCTCCGACCCGCCTCCAGCACGAGCACCCGCGTGGACGAGTCGACCGACAACCGGTTGGCCAACGCGCAGCCGGCCGAACCACCCCCGACAATGACGACGTCGTATCCGTCGCGAGACATGCCGCGCCCCCGTTCGCCCGTGTGGCGGGCCGGCGGCGGCGGGTGCTGCCGCGAAGGTCACTCGTACAGCCCCGGCCTCCCGGCGTCAAGCAGGGACGACACGACCGAACCGGCCGAACGACATGCTTGTCATCGTCGTCGGGTACACATTCTGCGTGCCACGGAAGGGTGAGCCGGGCGGGGAGAAGCTGCGCGAGTACCGCGCCAAGCGCGACTTCGCCGTGACCGCAGAACCCGCGGGCGCCACCACTGAAGGCGGGGGAGCGCGCTTCGTCGTCCAACGCCACCGGGCCCGCCGGCTGCACTACGACTTCCGGCTCGAGGTCGACGGCGTGCTGGCGAGCTGGGCGGTGCCGCGCGGTCCGTCGCTCGACCCGGCGGCCCGCCAGCTGGCCGTGCACGTCGAGGATCACCCGCTCGAGTACGCCGGCTTCGAGGGCGTGATCCCGCGCGGGCAGTACGGCGGGGGTGACGTGATCGTCTGGGACCGCGGCACGTGGACGCCCGCGCACACCGACGACCCGGCCGCCGCGATCCGGGATGGGGAGCTGCACTTCGACCTGACCGGCGAGAAGCTGGCCGGCCGGTTCGCGTTGATCCGGCGCGGCCGCACCGGGAAGGACGAATGGCTGCTCGTCCACAAGAACGACGAGCACGCCCGGCACGGCTGGACCGCCGACGACCATCCGCGTTCGGTGCTCAGCGGCCGCACGAACGACGAGGTCGCCGCCGCGCCGGACGCGCTGTGGCAGAGCGGCGTGCCGGCTGCGGATGCCGAGGTCCGGCTGGGTGCGGGCTCGTGGGAGCCGCCGACCGACGACGAGCTGGCCGCCCTCGACGCGATCCGCCGGAACGGCCGGTGGACGGTCGCAGGCCGCGACGTCAAGCTCACGAACCTCGACAAGGTGCTCTTCCCCGGGAGGGAGGGCGAGCCCCCGGTCACCAAGCGTGAGCTGGTGCGGCACTACGCGACGGTAGGGCCACTGTTGCTGCCCTACCTCGCCGGGCGGCCGGTCAACATGCACCGGTTCCCCGAGGGCGTCGACCGCCAGGGCTTCTGGCAGCAGGAGCTGCCGGCGGGGGCGCCGGAGTGGGTGACGCGGTGGCACGACGACGACCCCGGTCCGGACACGGCGGAGTGGCGCGTCCTCGTCGACGGGGTGCCGACGCTGGCGTGGCTGGCCAATCTCGCCGCCGTCGAGCTGCACCCCTGGACGGGCCGCCTGCCCGAGGTCCGCCGGCCGGCCTGGGCGCTGATCGACATCGACCCCGGGACCCGGACCCGGTTCGCCGATGTGCTCGTCCTCGCCCGCCAGTTCCGCGCCGCGCTGGGTCATCTCGGCGTCGAGGGCATGCCCAAGGTCACCGGCCAGCGGGGGATCCAGATCTGGGTGCCGGTGGCGCCCGGCTACACCTACTCCGACACGCGAGGCTGGGTGGAGAAGGTGTCGAAGGCGGTCGGCAGCACGGTGCCCGAGCTGGTCAGCTGGGAGTGGACGAAGGACCGCCGCGGTGGGCGGGCCCGGCTGGACTACACCCAGAACGTCGTCAACAAGACGCTGGTCGCGCCGTGGAGTGTCCGGCCGCGGGCGGGCGCGCCGGTGTCGGTGCCGATCACCTGGGAGGAGCTCGACGACCCCGACCTGGCACCGGACCGCTGGACCGTCCGGGACGTCCCGGACCGGATCCGGGAGGCGGGCGACCCGCTGGCCCCGCTGATCGGGCGCGCCCAGAAACTCCCTTCCCTCTAGTGGCTATTCTAGCGGTATGGAAAGTAGCCAGCCGGGCTCCGGACTGTGGGTCGGGATCAAGGACCTCCGCGACGGGCTGAGCCGGTACCTCGAACGGGTCCGCAACGGCGGCACGATCACGGTCACCGATCACGGACGCCCGGTCGCTCGGATCGTGCCGGTGGGCCGGCTGTCGACCTACGAGCAGATGAAGCTGGACGGCCGCATCACGCCGCCGCGGCGCCCAAAGGGAACGACCGTGCCCGAGCCGATCGAGACAGCGGGTCCGGTCAGCGAGTTCATTTCCGAGCAGCGAGGACCGGGCGACGACGAGCCGTACGGGTGATCGGCTACCTCGACACCTCCGCATTCGTGCCGATCATGCTGGTGGCCGAGCCCACGAGCGCATCGTGCCTTGACTTCTGGCTGACCGCCGACGCGGTCGTGTCGACCCACCTCCTGTACGTCGAGACCGCGTCTGCGCTGGCGCGTGGCGAACGGGGCGGCCGTCTCATCGGTGACCAGCCCCGACGTGCCCGCGACCTGTTCGACAATCTCTTCGTCGAGGTCGGGCTGATCGACGTCGACGAACGGCTCATGCGGGTGGCCGCCGATCTCGCCCACCGGTTCGGACTCCGCGCCTACGACGCCGTCCATTGCGCGGCCGCCGCGCTGCTCGACGAGCCGGACCTCGTGGCAGCGAGCGGCGACCGGCGCCTGCTGGCGGCCTGGCGCGAGCTCGGCGTCGCCACCTACGACCCGGCCCGCTCCGGCTGACCCGCGCTCATCCGAGGATCCGCAGCACCTCCTGGCCGGTCGGGGTGCCGACGCCGCCCTGGGTGCCGGGTTCGACCGCGCCGTCCTCGTCCACCGAGCGGGTCAGGAGCCAGTCGCGCAGTTCATGCGACGTCATGTTCACCACGCGATGGAACTCGTTCCACAGCTCGTCGTCGCTGAGCTCATCGGGTAGGGGTTCGACTGCCATGGCGGCGGGCTACCCCGCCCGTCGCGGCGACAACCCGCACGTCTGATCGCGCCCAAACGGGGTATATGGCGGCCATTCCCCCGATCGATGGAAGGACGCCGCATGGTCGCGTTCGGCTACACCCTCATGTGCGAGCAGCGCGGCCCGCGCGAGCTCGTGTCCGACGCCGTTGCCGCCGAGCAGGCAAGCTTCGACTTCGAGGTCATCAGCGATCACTACTTCCCCTGGCTCGACGCCCAGGGCCACGCGCCCAACGCGTGGGCCGTGCTCGGCGCGGTCGCGACCGCGACCCGGCGCGTGCCGCTGATGACCTACGTGACCTGCCCGGGCATGCGTTACCACCCGGCCGTCGTCGCCCAGCAGGCGGCGACCGTCGCGCTCCTGGCCGGCGACGGCCGCTTCGTGCTGGGGCTGGGCGCGGGGGAGAACCTCAACGAGCACGTCGTCGGCCGCGGCTGGCCGCCGGCGAACGTGCGTCACGAGATGCTCACCGAGGCCGTCGACATCATCTCGCGGCTCTTCGGCGGCGGGTACGTGAGCACGACCGGGGAGCACTACCGCGTCGACTCCGCGAAGCTGTGGGACGTCCCGGCCGACCGGGTGCCGATCGCGGTGGCCGTGTCGGGCAGCCAGTCGGTGGAGACGTTCGCGCCGATCGCCGACGCGATGGTCGCCGTCGAGCCGGAGCGCTCGCTCGTGACGGGCTTCGACGACGCCGCGGGCGTGCAGCTGCCGAAGATCGGGCAGCAGCCGCTCTCCTGGGGCCCCGACCGCGACGCCGCCGTGGCGACCGCGCACGAGCAGTTCCGCTGGTTCGCGGGCGGGTGGAAGGTCAACGCCGAGCTCCCGGGCACCGCCGGGTTCGCGGCGGCGACGCAGTTCGTGCGGCCCGACGACGTCGCCGAGGCGATCCCCTGCGGCCCGGACGTCGCGGCGCACGTCGAGGCGGTGCGCCCGTTCGTCGACGCCGGGTTCACCCACGTCGCACTGGTGCAGGTCGGCGGGCAGACCCAGGCCGAGTTCGTGTCGTTCGCTGCCCAGGAGCTGCTGCCGGCGCTGCGGGAGGAGTACGGCAAGCCCGACGACGTGGCGGTGCGTGCCCGCTGAGGAACGCTTGACAACGCCGGCCACGACGCGATGCCCGCCCCGGACGGGGTGGTTCGGCACCCTCCTGTGTGGAGTTCTCGCGATCGTGACCTGTGCGCGACCCCACCCGTTTCCGGGCGCACTAGCGTCGGGCCCCTTCCGGAAGGAGACGGGATATGACCTCGACCGACGCGACCCAGGCCATCAAGGCGCTGTGGTGGCTGGTGTTGATCCGGGGTGTGCTCGCGGTCCTGTTCGGGCTGTACGCACTGTTCGCGCCCGCCTCGGCGCTGCTGGCCCTGGTGTTCGTCTTCGGGTTCTACGCGATCATGGACGGGGTGGCGGCGCTCGTCGTCGGCTTCCGGCACCGCCATACCTCGCACTGGGGCTGGCACCTCGCGCAGGGCGTGGTGTCGCTGCTCGCCGGGTTCATCGCGCTGTTCTGGCCTGGGCCGACGGTCCTCGCGCTCGTGTTCATCATCGCGGTGTGGAGCATCGTGCTCGGCGTGACGGAGATCGTCGAGGCCTTCCAGGCGCGGCGGCTCGGTTCGTCGTCGTGGGGATGGCTGCTGGTCGGCGGGATCGTCGGGATCATCTTCGGCATCGTGCTGATCGCGTCGCCTGCGGCGGGTGCGCTCGCCCTGCTGTGGGTGATCGGGGTGTTCGCCCTGGTGCTCGGGGTGGTGCAGGTCGTGTGGGCGTTCCGGCTGCGGCGGGCGGCGAAGGCCGTGGCCACGATGTGAGAGGGGAGACGCCGGGTGGCACGCCCGGGTGCTCTCCGGCGGGAAGTCCCGGGTGCCCCGTGCGGTTTCCCAGGACGTGACCCATCCCCTCGACAACCCGCTCTGGGAGGCGTTGACCGGCCCACAGGCGCACCTGGCCGTCCGGCACGGGCGCGCGGCGCGGTACCCGGTCGACGTCTCACCGTTCGCCGCCGTCCCCGGCCCGGGCCCGGCGTGGGACGACCTCGCGGCGCTGACGGGGGAGGACGGGACGGTGGTCGTCCCGGCCGCGCCCGACGAGCCGCCGCCCGGGTGGGAGCGGGTCGGGGCGATCCCCGGCGTGCAGATGGACGGCTCGGCGCTGGGCGTCGAGGCCGACCCCGAGGCCGTGCGGCTCGGGCCGGCCGACGTCCCGGAGATGCTCGACCTCGTCGCCCGCACCCAACCGGGCCCGTTCGCGCACCGCACGATCACCTTGGGCACCTACCTCGGCATCCGCCGCGGCGGGGCGCTCGTGGCGATGGCCGGGGAACGGATGCGCCCGCCGGGGTGGGGCGAGATCAGCGCGGTGTGCACCGACCCGGCCCACCGCGGCCAGGGGCTGGCGGGCCGGCTGGTGCGGGCGGTCGGCGTAGTGGTCCGAGAGCGCGGCGACGTTCCGTTCCTGCACGCGGCCGCCACGAACGCCACCGGGATCCGGCTGTACGAGCAGCTCGGCTTCACCCTGCGCCGCGAGATCCTCTTCGGCGTGCTGCGCACCACCGCCGGTGGGTGCCCAGGTTCCCGGCATGGTGGCCATACAGCGGTCGGAGTGCAGTGACGCCACCCGCGCCTCACTACAGAAGCAGGCCGCCCAGCGCGTCGTCCAGCGCGTCGAGCGTGGGACGCCGGGCCGGGTCGCGGTCCAGGCAGGCGTCGATCGCCGCCGCCACGTCCGCCGGCAGCCGCCGCCGCGCCCGGACCTTCGGCGCGCGCCGTTCGAGCTGCAGGTATCGCGGCTCGCTCCAGCTGCAGTCGGCCTCGCCGCAGCGGCACGACCACATGTCGCCGCCGTCGCCGAAGGGTCGGTGCCCCGTCGCGGCCTCGTAGAGCACCAGCCCGACGCCCCAGGCGTCGGTCGCCGCGCTGACCTGCTCGCCGAGGGCCTGTTCTGGCGCCATGTTCCGGGCCGTGCCGATCCCCGCGCGGCACGGCCCGGGCGGGCGGGACAGTCCGAGGTCGATCAGCCGCGCGGCGCCTCCGCTGACGATGATGTTGCTCGGCTTGATGTCCAGGTGCAGGTGCCCGCGGCCGTGCAGGTAGCGGGCCGCCGAGCAGAGCTGGCGGCCCAGGTGGGCGAGCGTCGGCGCAGGCAGTCGCGGGTGTTCGGCGAGGATGTGCCCGAGCGACGGTCCGCCGAGCGCCTCGAGCACCAGCGCGGGTGCGCCCGCGCGCGGGGCGTGCAGCTCGTAGGCGCGGACGAGGTGCGGGTGGCTGGCCGCGAGCAGCAGCCGGCCCTCGCGCACCAGGGTGCGCCGCACGGCCGCCTGCCGCGCCCGGTCGGGGCGCGTGGTCTTGACGACGCAGTGGCTGTAGCGGGCGGTGCTCCACGCGGTGTAGGTGTCGTAGTCCTCGCCGCGGCGCAGGTGGTCGGTCACCGTGTAGCCGGGGACGACCTCGGCGCCCTGCTCGAGCGGCGGCCCGTCGACGATCTCGGGAGCGCTGACGTTCGATGGTGAGCTCACGCCGGGCCCCGCCCGTGCTGCCGGGTCCGTACCGTGTCGACGTCCGCCGGTCGTGTCTTCACCGTGTCGACCTCCGCAGGCGCGGACGGACTCGGTCGGGGCAGCGGCCGGGGCGGGAGCGGGTGCGGTTGCACGTGCGGCCCGGGACGCGACGCCGGCCGCGGGGCGAGCGGCCCCTGGTGCATGCGGTACAGCTGCGCGTAGCCCGGTGACGTCGACAGCAGCTGGACGTGCGTGCCCGCCGCCGTGACGCGTCCCTTGTCCAGGTAGAGGATGTGGTCCGCGTCGGTCACGGTCATCAGGTTGTGGCTGATGATCAGCGAGGTCCGACCCGCCATCAGCCGTCGTAGT
>CAVRHG010000060.1:0-17612 GCA_963720845.1 uncultured Actinomycetota bacterium
GGCCGCGCGGTGCGGTGCCGAGGTCGCTGAGCGTGGCGTCGGTGGCCGTGAGCCGGCCGCCCTGCGACACGAGGACGAACGGGCGGCCCGGACCGGGCGCCATCGCCTGGCCGGAGGTGCGGTCCACCGACGTCACGGTGACTCCGTGAAGCGTCAGACCGCCGCCGCCAGTGTAGAGCGACGCGGCCTCGGATGTGGTCGTGCCTCCCGCCAGCTGCAGCGTCGTCACCGGAGCGCCCACGTCGAGGGTGACGGCCGGCGTGAGGACGACGGCGGCCGAGAGCTTGGCGGTGCCGGCGGTGATCGACAGCCAGTCCGGCGGAAGGTACCGGTCCAGCGTCGCCAGCGTCAGCATGCCGCCCGTGCGCGGGATGCGACGCGTCAGACGACCCTGGTCCACGAGGTCGACGCTCGTCGGCCGGACGATCACCAGGGCCGTCGGCCGGCCGTGCGTCTCCCACGCGGTGCGAGCGCGCCGGGCGGCGTCAGCGGACCGGGCGGCGGACTCTGCTGCGGACCGGGCGGCGGACGGCGCGGCGGGCCGGGCGGTGGACTGGGCGGACGGCGCGTCGGGCGGCACCGACGGCGCGGCGAGTGCCACGCCCGGCAGCCCGACCGTGATGGCCGCGGCACACGCGGCGCCGACGACCAGCCGCGACCACCTGCCGGTCCTCACGTCGATCCCCATGCGATGCCTCTCTCGAACCGCGCCCGGGCGCGGTGTGTATGTCCGGCGAGGCTGACCGCGATGTCCGGTCCTCGTGCACGAACGTGCTGTGCGTCCGATGTTCAGAATTTCAGACTATCGTGTCTGTAGATATTATGCGCGGGCGCGTGTCGGCTGTAGGGTCCGCCGCGTGGGGACAACACCGGGCGTCGAGGCCGACCTCGGCTGGGCACTGGGTGCGATCACCCGCTCGTACCTGCGCGCGGCCCGCGAAGCGGTGGCCGATGTGCCGGGTGGTGCGCGCGGCTATCTGGTGCTCGCGGTGGCAGGCCAGGGCGAGCCGCGCAGCCAGCTCGCACTCGCCCAGCACCTCGGGGTCGACCGCACGGCGATGACGTACCTGCTCGACGACCTGGAGTCCGCCGGGCTCGTCGAACGCCGGCCCGACCCGGCCGACCGCCGCGCTCGTCGCGTCGCGCCGACGCCGGACGGCCTGGCCTTGTTGCGCGAGGTGAAGGCCACGCTCCGCGACGTCGAGGACGGCCTGCTCGCGCCGCTGGACGAGGAGGAGCGCGTCGTGCTGCGCGGGCTGCTGCGCCGGCTCGCGACGAACGTCGCGCCGGCCAACCCGTGTGAGATCGCTCGGGAGTTCGCCGAGAGCGGGTCGGCACCCCGGGCTCGGCCGCGCCGGCACCCTGCCCGCGCACTGGTGGGTTCGCCCGACGGGACCACGACCGTCTGAGAGCCGGGCCGGCACGTCCTGCGACCCTCGGTGCCCGGCCGTCCGGGCGGGACACCGTACGGTGACGGCGTGCCCCTCACCGGCAGCGTTGCGACCACCGTCGTCGCCGGCCTCCTGGTGCTGCTCGGGCTGGTGGGGATCCTCGTCCCGGTGCTTCCCGGGCCGGTCCTGGTCGTCGCCGGCATCGCGGTGTGGGCGGTGCCCCGCAACGACGCCGTCGGCTGGACGGTGCTGGGCGTCGCCATCGGTCTGGTCGTCCTCGGCTCGGTGCTCAAGTACCTGCTCCCGGGACGCCGGATGCGCGACGCCGGGGTGCCCGGCCGCACGCTCGTCGCCGGTGGGCTGCTCGGGATCGTCGGGTTCTTCGTGGTCCCGGTCGTCGGGCTGCTCCTCGGGTTCGTACTCGGCGTGTACCTCGCCGAAATGGCCCGCGTCGGTCGGGCCCGTGCATGGCCGTCGGCGCGGCACGCCCTGACCGCGGTCGGCTGGAGCATCCTGATCGAGCTGGCGGCGGCCCTGCTGGCGACGGCCGTGTGGGTGGGGGCCTTGGTCCTGGCCTAGGCTCGGCGGCCGTGGGCGAGACGATCAGCGTGGGCGTGCTCGGAGCCCGTGGCCGCATGGGCACCGAGATCTGCCGGGCCGTCGACGCCGCGCCGGACCTGGAGCTCGTGGCACAGGTCAACCGGGGTGACGCACTCTCCGGGCTGACCGATGCCGGTGCGCAGGTCGTCGTCGACGTCACGCATCCCGACGCCGTGCTGGACAACGTGCGCTTCGCGCTGGACCACGGCGTCGCCGCCGTCGTCGGCACCAGCGGTGTCGACGCCGCGCGGCTCGAGACGGTCCGCGGCTGGCTCACCGAGCGCCCCGGGCACGTGCTCGTGGCCCCCAACTTCGGCGTCGGCGCCGTGCTCGCCATGCAGTTCGCCCGCCAGGCCGCGCGGTTCTTCGAGTCGGTCGAGGTGATCGAGCTGCACCACGCCGGCAAGGTCGACGCCCCGTCCGGCACCGCGGTCCGCACCGCGGCCCTGCTCGCGCAGGCGCGTCGGGACGCCGGACTCGGTGCGCCGCCGGACGCCACCACCCAGGAGCTGCCCGGTGCGCGCGGCGCGGACGTCGACGGGATCCGGGTGCACTCCTTGCGGCTGCCGGGGCTGGTCGCGCACCAGGAGGTCGTGCTCGGCACCGACGGCGAGACGCTGACGATCCGGCACGACTCGATGAACCGCAGCTCCTTCATGCCCGGTGTCCTGCTGGCCGTGCGGAACGTGCGGGCGCGGCCGGGACTGACGGTCGGCCTCGAGCCGCTGCTGGGCCTCGGCTAGTCACTCCACCTGTGCACTCCACCTGTGGATCACCGCCTCGCTCCGCCACAGCGATGAGTTCCGTGGACGCCGACAGTCAGCACCACATGACCGTTCCCGACCTCGAACCTGCCGCCCGCCGGCTCGCCGCGCTTCTCGACGGCGTGCCCGACTCCGCGCTGGACGCCCCGACCCCGTGCGCCGAAAGCTCCATCGCGACACTGCTCGATCAATCGTGGGGTTGAGCGAGGGTCTGGCGGCCTCGGCGCGGAAGGAGGCCACAGGCGCCCCTGCGGCGTCGGCCGACCATCTCGACCCGGACTGGCGCGCGATCCTGCCCGGGCGGCTCGACGCCCTGGTCGCCGCGTGGCGCGAGCCGGGCGCGGGGGAGGGGATGACGAGCGCGGGCGGGTTGACGCTGCCCGCCGCCGACGTCGCGGCCGTGACACTGGACGAGCTCGTCCTTCACGGCTGGGACCTGGCCCGCGCGACCGGGCAGCCCTACGACCCAGACCCAGGCGACGTCGCGGCGATCCTGCCGTTCCTCGAGGCGTTCGGCTCCGAGCAGGGGGTGCCGGGGCTGTTCGGTCCTGCGGTGCCGGTACCCGACGACGCCCCGGCGTTCGACCGCGCGCTCGGGCTCAGCGGCCGCGACCCCGCCTGGCGCGCCCCCGCACCGACCGGCAGCTGACCGGCCCCGGTGGCCGGGGCCCGGCTCCGCGGCGTCGCGACGAGCCGCGCGGGCCGGGCGGCGGTCAGCGAAGCTGCAGGTCCAGCGAGCCGGACACGCGGACCTCGCGCAACGTCCCCGCCCCAGTGTCCAGGCCGCGTACCGCGCCGTCGGCCGTCCAGCCCGCGTGCCCGTAGAAGGCGCGGGACACGGCGTCCGCCTCGGGCACCCAGGCCCAGCCCGTCCGGGCGCCGTGGTCGCGCAGGGCGTCGGCCGCCGCGGCGAGCAGCCGGCCGCCGTGCCCGCGCCGCCCCCACCGCGGTTCGACCACCAGGGTGCTCACCTCGGCGATCGCGGCGCCGTCCTCCCCGCCGTAGTAGGCGGCCGCGCAGAACCCGACGGTCCACTCGCCCTCCTCGGCGACGAGCACGTGGTGCCCGGCGCCGGCTCCGACCGCGGCCCGCCACGCCTCCCGGGCCGCCGGCGTGCTGAGCTGCGCGAGCGCCTCGGCCGGGACGAGGTCGGCGTAGGCGACCCGCCAGGTGTCGGACTGGATGCGGACGAGGGCGTCGACGTCGGTGTCGACGGCCCGGCGCACGGTGGCGAGTGCCATGTGGCATGCATACCGGGTGCGAGCGGTGGCCCAGAGGCCGGCCCGCGGAAGAAAGCGTGGTGTGGCGGCGTCGTGGAGGTGGTGAGGGTCGATCAGCGCCGCCGCACCCTGCCGTGGATCGCGCTCGGCATCGTGTACGTGCTGTGGGGATCGACCTACCTCGCCAACCGCTTCATCATCGTGTCGATGCCGCCGCTGCTCGCCAGCGGCTTCCGGTTCATGACGGGCGGCGTGCTGCTCGGGATCCTGGTGCTGCTGTTCGCCGGGCCGAGGGTGTTCGCGATGACCCGGGCCCAACTCGGCACGGCGGCACTGTCCGGGCTGCTGCTTCCGGCATGGGGCAACGGGCTGGTGATCGTGGCGCAGAGCCAGGTCGCCTCCGGGCTGACGGCGCTCCTGATCGCCTCGGTGCCGCTCTACATCGCCGTGCTGCGGGCGCTGACCGGTGACCGCCCGCGCCGGGCGACCGTGCTGGGCGTGCTCGTCGGCGCGGCGGGGCTGGTGTTGCTCGTGCTGGTCGGGCCGTCCGGAGGGGTCCGGCGGTGTCTCCGGCAGCGCCTGGTGGGGGCCGCCGCTCGTGCTGCTCGCCGGGGCGGGCTGGGCGACGGGCACCTTCGCGGCCGCGCGCATGGCCGTGCCCGCGAACCCGTTCGCCCTCGCCACGCTCCAGCAGCTGATCGGCGGCGCGGTCCTCGTCGCCACCGGAACGATCCTCGGCGAGCGGCCGCACCCGGCGACGGTCGCACCCGTGTCGTGGTGGGCGTGGCTGTACATGTCGCTGTTCGTCTCGCTCGGGGCGTTCAGTGCCTACGCCTACGCGCTGGCGACCCTGCCCGTCTCGACGGTCGCGACCTACGCCTACGTCAACCCGGTGATCGCCGTGGTGCTCGGCGTGGTCGTGGCGGGGGAGCGGTTCTCGGCGGTGCAGCTCGTCGGGGGTGCGATCGTGCTGGTCGCGGTCGTGATGGTGATCGCGGCCGAGCGTCGCGCGCCCGCCACCGCTCAGGTCCGAGAGACGCCTGCCGTCACAGGTTGTCGCTCGCCCACGCGGCGAGCCGCCGATCAGCCTCCTCCTTGCTGACGTCCTCGACCCGGCCATGCTCACCGGGTGGAAGGGTCGACGGCGGAGCCGAAGCGGTCGCCGGTGATGAAGGTCGGGCGCGCACATCGATTTCCCGGCGTCGCACACCTGGTGCAACCGTCACACCCTGCCCAACACGTGCGCCCGCCCTCCCCGGGGTGCGACAGCGCCCAGACCGCCTCCCGTACCCGCGGTCCGCGACCGCACCCCGCGGAAACTGTCGGTGGCGGATGGCAGCATCGCCGCTGTGGACACCGTCGACCTGCTCGGCCCCGCCGCCGCCCGCCGCGCCGCGCTCGCGGCGCAGGGGTTCGCCGACGCCCGGCCGGACGGCGTGGTGACGCGCCGGCACCTCGCGCGGCTGCTCGCTCGGATCCGGCTGCTGCAGCTGGACTCGGTGAACGTCGCGGTGCGCGCCCACTACATGCCGGTCTTCAGCCGGCTCGGCCCCTACGACCCGGGGCTGGTCGACGACGCCGCCTGGACGCACTCGGCGCGCCGGCCGCGGCTGCTGGTGGAGTACTGGGCGCACGAGGCGAGCCTGCTGCCCATCGCCGACTGGCCGCTCCTGCTGTCGGGGGCCAAACGTGCGGGATGGTGGCGGCACTACGAGGCGCTCGCGGACCGGGAGCCGCAGCTGGTCGACGACCTGCTCGCGGCCGTCAAGGAGCTGGGGCCGGTGGGTGCGGGGGCGCTGGAGACGGCGCTGGGCGCCGGCGTGGCGCGGCCCAAGGGCGCGAGCTGGTGGGCGCGGTCGGACGTCAAGCGGATCTGCGAGTACCTCTTCGGCACCGGGGCGCTCACCACGGGGGCCAGGGTGCACTTCCAGCGCCTCTACGACCTGCCCGAACGGGTGCTGCCTCCTGACGTCCTCGCCGCGCACCCGGCGGACCCGGATGTGTCGGCGCGGGCGCTGGTGGTGCGGGCGGCGGGTGCGCTGGGGGTGGCCACGGAGCCGGATCTGCGCGACTACTACCGGCTCGGGCCGGCGCACTCGCAGCAGGCGGTCGCCGAGCTCCTCGAGGAGGGCGCGCTGGAGCGCGTCGCCGTGCAGGGCTGGCGCCATCCGGCGTACCGGTTACCGGGCGCCAGGATCCCGCGCCGGATCACGGCACGCGCGCTGCTGTCGCCGTTCGACCCGTTGATCTGGGAGCGCGCGCGCACCGAGCGCCTCTTCGGCTTCCGCTACCGCATCGAGATCTACGTGCCGGAGCCACAGCGTGAGTACGGCTACTACGTCTTCCCGTTCCTGCTCGACGACGCCCTGGTGGCCCGGGTCGACCTCAAGGCGGACCGGGTGGCGGGTGTGCTCCGCGTGCCCGGCGCCTTCGGCGAGCTACCCGGTTCGTCCGCCGTGGCGGCGGACCGGCCGCGGGTCGTTTCCGAGCTGGCGGCCGCCCTGCGCGAGCTGGCGGCCTGGCAGGGGCTCGACGGGGTGGTGGTCGGTGGGCGGGGCGACCTCGCCGCCCCGCTCACCGCGCAGCTCCGGTGATCGGCTCAGGCGGGCGCCGGGGCCCGGGTGACCAGCACGTCCCCGCTCGCGGTGCGGCCGCGCAGCCACAGCGCCGGCTCCCGGCCCGGGGCGGTCTGGCGCACGTCCAGCTCGCTGTGCGCGCGCCCGGACCCGGACGACAGGTCCAGCTCGGCCAGCACCCCGGCGTGGACGCCGATCGTCAGGCCGCCCGAGCCCGTGGTCAGATCCATCCGCCCGGCCAGGGCGTCGGCGACGGAGACCGCGCCGGTGCCCGTGCGCACGCCGACGTCCGCGCGAACCTCACCGATCCTGACGTCCCCGTTACCGGCCTTGATGTCGGTCGCCCCACCGACCGCGCCGACGCGCACGGTGCCCGAGCCGGTCCGGATGCGGGCCCGGCCGCCGACGGCGCCCACCACGACGTCGCCGGACCCGGTGGTGACCTCGGCGTCGCCGTCCACGTCGGCGGCGGTGGCCGTGCCCGCGCCGGTCCGGACGGTCGCCCGCCCAGCCCGGCCGCGGACGCTGACGTCACCGGCGCCGGTCCGGGCCGTCACGCGCGAGCCCGGCGGTGCCCACACCGTCACCACCAGCGGCACCATCCGCAGCGGCAGCTCGGTGGTCGAGCGCACCGTCAACGTCGGCGCCTCGCCGCCGGCACCGGGCGCGGACCAGGCGATGTCCACCGCGCGAACGGCGTCCGCTCCGGCCGAGGCGGGTCCGTCACCGGTGTCGGTGTCGGGGGCCGTGGCCACGGAGCCCAGCCACGACGCCACCTCACCGAGGCGCTGCGCCCATCCACCGGCCGCCGTCGGGTCGTGCCGCACCTCGACCCGCACCTCGAGCTCGCCGGGGGCGTTTCCCCCCGTCTCGGTCCCTGCGGTCCCGGCCTCGGCAGTCCCGTTCTCTGCGGTCTCGCCGCCGGCGGGGGTGTCGTCCAGGTGCACCACCACCCGGCCGACGTCCACCGCGAGATCCAGGTCCGCCGGGCCCGCGACCGTCCGGCTCTCCTGCCGCACCAGATCCTCCACGGCGATCAGCCCTCGACCCAGCCGCGCAGGTGCCGCCCGTCGTCCGGGCCGCCTGCGCGGTCGGACCGGGACCCCGACTGCCCGCCGTCGCCCGGCCGGCCGCCCCAGGGTCCGCGCGAGCCGCGGCGGAGCTGCCCGGACAGCGCCCCCTGTACCGCCTGGGCCACCCAGGAGTTGAGCGACACACCCTGGGCGGCGGCCGCCTGCTCGGCCTGGCCCTTGATCTGCTCCACCAGCCGCAGCGTGATCCGGCTGATGTCGCCCGTGTCCATCCCCGGGCCGCGCGGCGGCGCGGGAGGCGGCGGGACGTCCGCGACGTGCTCCGGGCCGACGGCGACCCGGACGTCACGCCCGTCGAGGCGCACCTCGAC
This sequence comes from uncultured Actinomycetota bacterium, assembly GCA_963720845.1. GTDB lineage: Bacteria > Actinomycetota > Actinomycetes > Mycobacteriales > Pseudonocardiaceae > Pseudonocardia. Next base: position 7,954 of record CAVRHG010000060.1, read on the forward strand.
CGTCCGGTCGCCGAGCTCGGCGGTGATCTCCGCGGCGAGGTCGGCGAGCGCGTTCATCACCGCCAGCCGGGCGGCGGGCTCCACCGCGGCACCGAGGAGCGCCGCGGTGCGTCGTGTCTGTTCGTCCCCGGCGGCCGCCGCGGAGGTGAGGTCGTCGCGCAGCTGGGCGACGTATCGGCCGATGTCCATGACGCCACTGTGACGTCATTGGTGACGTCGGTCAAGGCGGCCTGTGGCGTCACTCAGGTCGGCATCCCCAGGGCCGCGCCTGCACCACGGCCGCACCGACCAGCAGCGTGCCACGCCCTTGTACGGGCACTCGGTGACGGTGTCGCTGGCCTCGAGGAACTCCGCGCGCACGTCGGCGTAGGGCAGGTAGTACCGCGTGGGCAGGTGGGTCTCGAACAGCAGCAACGGCCGGATGCTGCGCGCCACGGTCTCGCCGCCGACCCGGATCTCCACCAGCCGGGAGCTGCGCAGCGTGTCCACCCGCCCGTAGGGGCTGCGCGCGTGGACGCGGACCTGCTCGGCGGTCGGGTCCAGGCCCCGGATTCCCGCTGCCGCTGCGTCGATCGGGGCGAGGCCGGTCACGGCGCGTCCCCGTCGGGCACGGCGTCGAGCTCGGGCATCAGCACCACGCTCTCCTGCTCGTTGGGGTCAGTGCGGGCGATGACGGCGAGCACCGGTTCGTCCGTGCGGTTGATCGGGAGGTGCGGGACGCCGGCGGGGTGTGGACGAAGTCCCCCGGCCCCAGCTCGTCGCAGTGGGCGAGCCCGTCACCCCACCAGAACTCGCACCGGCCGCTCACGGTGTAGATCGCGGACTCGTGTGCCTCGTGGCGGTGCGCCTTGGCCCGGGCGCCCGGGGGGATCGTCACCGTGTGCAGGCACTGCCCGTGCGCCCCGGCCGACTCCGCGGAGATCCCGGCGGCGTACGACAGGCCCTGGCGGCCCTCGTAGCCCTCGCCGGCGCGGACGACCCGACACGCGGGTTCCTCCGGTCGGGCGTCACCTGCGGCATGGGATGCGGATGTGCTGGTCAAGGCGGAGCCTCCTTCGATCACCGGGGCCGGCGGCAGACTGCGGCGAACAGACCCATGCCGACGTTGGGGAGTGTCGACCCACTCGTCGACGGCCGCGAACGCCGCGTCCCACCGGGCCACGTCCACGGCGTCGGCCAGACCGGCGCGGACCAGCTCGTCGCGGGCCGCCCAGGCGGGCCCGCGCATGCCGCGCGGCGCCGGAGCGTGGAAGGTCCAACCGCGGTACTCCTCGACGGTCAGCCCCGCCGCACGCGCCAGGTCGGGCAGCCGGCGGCCGATCCGCGGGTCGTTGCCCTGGCGCTCGTGCCAGAGGACGTACCGCTCGACCAGCTCGACCGCCTCGGGCAGTGACGGCGTGATCGAGGTGGTCGTCAGGTCGACGTCCACGAGGTAAACGTGGCCGCCGGGCCGCACCAGCGTCGCCAGGTGGTCGACGATCCGCTGCGCGGCGCGGCCGTTGTGGGCGAGCACGTGACGTAGCACGACAGTGTCGACGGACGCGGGCGGCAGCCCGGTGCTCTCCGCCCGTCCATGACGGACCTCGCCCGGCGCCACCGGCGCCCCGAACCGTGCGGCGGCGAGCGCGGCGCGGGCAGCGGTCACCGCGGTCCGATCGGCATCGACCCCCACGACGTGGCCGGTAGGCCCGACGAGCTCGGCGAGTGTGACGAGCATCGCGCCGGGCCCGCAGCCCACGTCGGCCACCCGCGCGCCCGCCGTCATGCCGGCCGCCGTCCACAGGTCGCCCTCCTCCGCCCGAGCCCGGGCGGCCATCCACCGGTAGCGGCCCAGCTCATCGTCCGAGAGCTGCAGGGCGTACGTGCTCGGTGCGGTCGTCATGCGGTCCAGGAGACCGGTTCGCGGGCTCTGCGGACATCCGTGACAGCCACCGATGTTCTCCGTGCCGGTGTTCTCCGTGCCGGCCGAGAGCGAGCCGGGGTCTCGGTCCTGTCGGTGCCGGTCGTTACTCTTCCGGCCATGCCGGAGACCGTGCCGCTGAGGGTCCAGCTCGTCGCGAAGACGGAGTTCTTCCCGCCGGCGGACGTGCCCTGGGAGACCGACGCCGCCGGTGGCCAGGCGCTGGCCGAGTTCGCCGGGCGGGCCTGCTACCAGTCGTGGGCCAAGCCGAACCCGGTCACGGCCACCAACGCGGGCTACCTGCGGCACATCCTCGAGGTCGGCCACCTGTCGGTGCTCGAGCACGGCTCGGTGAGCTTCTACCTCACGGGTGTCTCGCGCTCGCTCACGCACGAGTTGATCCGGCACCGCCACTTCTCCTACAGCCAGCTCTCGCAGCGCTACGTCCCGGAGCGGAACGCAGCCATGGTGGAGCCGGATGCCATCGCGGCAGATCCTGAGCTGCACGCGATCTTCGACGAGGCCGCGGCCACGGCGATCAAGGCGTACGAGGAGCTGCTGGCCGGGTTGCAGCGCCGGTTCGCGGACGTGCCGAACGCCACGCTGCGGCGCAAGCAGGCGCGCCAGGCGGCCCGGGCGATCCTGCCGAACGCGACGGAGACCCGCATCGTCGTCACCGGCAACTACCGGGCGTGGCGGCACTTCATCGCGATGCGCGCCACGGAGCACGCGGACGTCGAGATCCGCGCGCTGGCCGTCGAGTGCCTGCGGCAGCTGCAGCGCGAGGTGCCGAACGTGTTCGGCGACTTCGAGCTCGGCCGCCTCGACGACGGCACGGAGATCGCGTCGAGCCCGTTCGTCACCGAGGGGTAGCGGAGCGCCCGAGCATTGAGCACCGAGGGGTAGCGGAGCGCCCGAGCATTGAGCACCGAGGGGTAGCGGAGCGCCCGAGCATTGAGCACCGAGGGCTAGCGGAGCGCCCGAGCGTCCGGCACCGAAGGCTGACCCGGGCCCGGGAGAGACGCAGCGCAGGCGGGGCGCGGCCGGCGGCGGATACGGTGGCCTGGTGAGCCTCGCCCGCGCCGAACGAGCTGCCCTGTCCGACACGCTGGACCGCACCGACCCGGACCAGCCCACCCTCTGCGTCGGCTGGACGGCCCGTGACCTGCTGGCGCACCTGCTGGTCCGCGAGCGGCAGCCGTGGGCGGCAGGCGGCATCGTGATCCCATTCCTGGCGCCGCTCACGGAGCGGGCGATGCAGGGGTACGCGGACACGGCATGGGAGGACATGGTCGAGCAGCTGCGCTCCGGACCTCCGGCGTGGTCGCCGTCGCGAATCGGGCGCATCGACGAGGCGACGAACGGCGCCGAGCTGTTCGTCCACCACGAGGACGTCCGCCGCGGCCGTACCGGCTGGGAGCCGCGCGGGGCGGACGAGACCCGCGACGGCGCGCTGTGGGAGCTGGTCACGCGGATGGGCAGGCTGTTCTACCGGCGCAGCCCGGTGGGCGTGACGGTGCGCCGCCCGACCGGCGAGCAGGCCGTGATCAAGACGGGCCGCGGGCTCGTCACCATCGAGGGCGAGCCGGGGGAGATCCTGCTGCACGCGTTCGGCCGGGATGCCGTGCGTGTCGAGCTCCGGGGTCAGCCGGCCGACGTCGGCGCGCTGGCGGGGTCGGCACGCGGGGCGTGAGGAGGACCGCACAGGATGTGAGGGGCTCGGGGCGGGATACCGTCGGGGTCGGGCGGTACCGTCACGGCATGAGTTCCCCCGGTTCGAGTCCGTCCGGCCTCCGGCCGCCCGGTCGCCCGTTCGGGCGGGTCCTGACGGCCATGGTCACGCCCTTCGACGTCGACGGCCGGCTCGACCTGGCCCGCGCGGAGGAGCTGGCCGCCCACCTGGTCGACCTCGGCAACGACGGTCTGGTGGTGAACGGCACCACGGGGGAGGGGCCGACGACCACGGACCAGGAGAAGGCTGAGCTGGTCCACGCCGTCGTGAATGCCGTCGGCGGGCGGGCCACGGTCGTCGCCGGGGCGGGCACCTACGACACCGCGCACAGCGTGCACCTGGCCCGGGACGCCGAGAAGGCCGGCGCGCACGGCCTGCTCCTGGTCACGCCCTATTACTCCCGTCCGCCGCAGTCGGGCCTGCTGCTGCACTTCACGGCGGTGGCCGACGCCACGGAGCTCCCGGTGATGCTCTACGACATCCCGCCCCGCAGCGTCATCCCGATCGAGGCCGATACGCTGCGCCGCCTCGCCGAACACCCGCGGATCGTCGCGGTCAAGGATGCTCGGGGGGACTTCCGGGTGGCCACGGAGATCATCGCGACCACCGGTCTGGCCTATTACTGCGGAGACGACCCAGTGAACCTGCCGTTCCTGTCGATCGGCGCGGTCGGGTTCGTCAGCGTCATCGGACACGTGGTCGCGGACCGGCTCCGGGTGCTGGTCGACGCGTACGAGGCCGGTGACATCGCACGGGCCCGCACCGTGCACGCCGCGACGTTCCCGGTGATCCGGGCGATGGGCCGCACCGGCGGAGTGATCTTCAGCAAGGCGGCGCTGCGGCTGCGCGGCGTCGATGTCGGCGATCCGCGGCTGCCGCTGCCGCCGGCCACGCCGGAGCAGGTCGCGGCGATCACGGACGACCTGGCGGAGGCCGGCGTCCCGCTCGTGCGCGCCCACGAGGTGGCGGCGGACCTGGCCGGTGCGGACCGCGGTGCCGCTGTGGCGTCGGGAGTATCGGCATCGTGACGCGACCGCCCGCCCGGTCGGACCGCTCGCGCGGCGATCGGCGTCCCCGCCCGCCCCGGCGCGACCCGGGCCGCACCACACCTGCGCAGCCCGAGGAGGCCAACCCGGCCGAGCTGCCCACCGGGCCGCCTCCGCCCCTGCCGGCAGGCGGCCTCAGAGTCGTCGCCCTCGGGGGCATCGGCGAGGTCGGGCGCAACATGACGGTGTTCGAGCACGAAGGCCGGCTGCTCGTCGTCGACTGCGGGGTGCTGTTCCCCAGCGAGGACTCGCCGGGCGTCGACCTGATCCTCCCGGACTTCCGGGCGATCGAGGAGCGGCTCGGCGACATCGACGCGCTGGTGCTGACCCACGGCCACGAAGACCACATCGGTGCGGTGCCGTTCCTGCTGCGCCAGCGGCCGGAGCTCACGGTCGTCGGGTCGCGGTTCACGCTCGCGCTGGTGGCCGAGAAGTGCAAGGAACACCGGCTCACCCCGCACCTGCTGGAGGTCGCCGAAGGCGCGCGGCTGCGGCACGGGCCATGGGACTGCGAGTACTTCGCGGTGAACCACTCGATCCCGGACGCGCTGGCCGTCGCGATCCGCACGCCGGCCGGGCTGGTGCTGCACACCGGGGACATCAAGCTCGATCAGCTCCCGCTCGACGGGCGGCTGACCGATCTCGCCGGCTTCTCCCGGCTCGGCGACGAGGGCGTCGACCTGTTCCTCGTGGACTCGACGAACGCGGACGTCCCCGGCTTCGTCACCGCCGAGCGCGAGATCGGCCCGGTGATCGAGAACGTGTTCCACCGCTCCCCGTCGCGGATCATCGTGGCCTGCTTCGCCAGCCACGTGCACCGGGTGCAGCAGGTGTTCGACGCCGCCGCCAAGCACGGGCGGCGGGTGTGTCTGGTCGGCCGGTCGATGGTGCGCAACATGGGCATCGCCGTCGAGCTGGGGTTCCTCAACGTGCCGGACGGGCTGCTCGTCGAGCTGGACGACGCGATGGCGCTGCCGGACGACGAGCTCGTGCTCATCTCGACGGGGTCGCAGGGCGAGCCGCTCTCCGCGCTGTCGCGGATGGCCCGCGGGGACCACCGGACGGTGCGGATCCGGCCCGAAGACACGGTGATCCTCGCGAGCTCGCTGATCCCGGGCAACGAGACCGCGGTGTTCGCTGTGATCAACGGTCTCATCCGGCTCGGCGCCACGGTCGTGCACCAGGGCAACGCGAAGGTGCACGTGTCGGGACACGCGCCGGCGGGCGAGCTGCTGTTCCTCTACAACGCGGTGCGACCGAGCAACGTCATGCCCGTGCACGGGGAGTGGCGCCACCTCCGCGCCAACGGCGCCCTCGCGGTGCAGACGGGTGTGCCCGACGAGTGCGTGGTGATCGCCGAGGACGGTGTGGTGGTCGACCTGGTCGACGGCCGCGCCGCCATCACCGGGCGGGTCGAGGTGGGCCGGGTGTACGTCGACGGGCTGTCGGTCGGCGACATCGGGGAGAGCACGCTGAGCGACCGCCTCGTGCTCGGCGAGGGTGGCTTCGTGCAGATCACGGTGGCCATCGACTCGTCGACGGGGCGGGCGGTGTCGCGTCCGACGATCGCCGGACGCGGCTTCTCGGACGACCCGAAGGCGCTCGACGCCGTACTCCCGCTGATCGAGATGGAACTGTCGCGCACCGAGGCGGAGGGGATCACGGACACGCACCGGATCGCCCAGGCGGTGCGCCGCGTGGTGGGCCGGTGGGTGGGCGAGACCTACCGTCGCCGGCCCATGATCGTGCCCAACGTCATTCCGGTCTGACCGGTCGCCGTCGGCCTGCGCGGGGCGTACCGCTCCCGCAGGGCCGTCGGGACGGCGTCACGGCTCAGCCGTGCGGTGCGGTACGGGATCGATCCAGCTTGGCCGCGACACGCGTGGGAACCGGGCGTGCCGTGTCCTCGCTGTTACCGTCGCGCCATGTGCCGACCTGCGGGAACGCCGTGAACCTCACCCCTGCCGTGATCTCCGGCAGCAGGCGCGCGGTCCGTCTCGTGCTCGGGGCCGCCGCCGCCGTGGTCGCCGCCCTCGTCCTGCTGGGGCTGCTCGTCGCGGTCCTGGCCGCCCGGCCGACCGGAGCGGACACCGCGTTCGGGCTGGGCCTCGGCGCGGTCGGCGCCGCGGCACTGGGCGTCGGCCTGCTGGTCGTCGCCCGCGCCGGGGCGCTCGCCCGGCGTCCGGCGCGCCGGACCCGGGCCGTCGCGGTGCTTACCCGCTGCCTGCTCGCGGCGACCGTGGTGGCCGTGGCGATGGTGGTCGTCGGAGTCGTCGCGGTGTCGGCCTCCGGGGCCGTGGCTCCTGGCCTCGGCGCCGCGGCCGCCGCGGCGCTGCTCGTCGGGCTGGCCGTCCTCGCCGGGCGCACCCGCGGCCGGCTTCCGGCCCCCGACCCGCCCGCCGTGCCGCAGGCGGTCCCCGTCATCCCGGCGCAGCGCTCCGCCGAGCCCGCGCCCCTCGCGCGCGGTGCGTCGGATCCCGGCCCGGCGGCCGACGCCCGATAGCCTGCAGGGTATGGCAGGACGCGCGACGGCCGGCGGCCGCTCCTCGGGGTCCCGCGCGGCCGGGACGACGCGGGGGACGACCCGCAAGCCCGCCGCGCGCAAACCCGCAGCCCGGCGGTCCCCCGCCCGCCGCACCCGGCGCAACCCGGACCTGCTCGACCGCGCGATCGACGGCGTCGGCCGCGGGGTCGCCCGCGCCGGCCGCGGGGTGGGCCGGGGGATCGGCCGCACGCGCGACATCGACCCCGTGCACCGCCGCGGTGGGCTGGGCGTCTTCGTGCTGGTGCTGGCCGTCGTCGTCGGCGCGGGCGTGTGGGCCGGCGCAGGCGGACCGGTCGGGCAGACGTTCTCCAGTGCCCTCGCCGCGATCGTCGGGCTCGGTGCGGTGGTCGTTCCGGTGCTCCTGTTCGTCGTCGGCGTGGTGCTCATGACCACCGAGGCCCAGCCCGAGGCCCGGCCGCGGCTGGTGGTCGGCTCGGCGCTCCTCGCGCTCGCCGCGCTCGGCCTGGTGCACATCGGTGCGGGCCTGCCTGCCGAGCCCGAGCGCTGGCACGAAGGCGGCGGGGCCGTCGGCTATCTCGCGGCGATCCCGCTGGCCAGCGGGCTCACGGTCTGGGTCGCGGTGCCCGTGCTGCTGCTCCTGTCGGGGTACGCGTTCCTGCTGCTCATCGACACCCCGCTGCGCGAGGTCCCGGACCTGCTCCGCAGGTTGACCGGCCGCGACCTCGCCGACGGGGACGAGCACGACACCGCCGACGGCGACCGCGGGGAGGACCTCCGGGACGACGTCGGGGACGATCCCGCACCGGCCGATCCGGCGCGGCGCCGGCCGAGCCGCCGGCGGCAGGGTGCCTTCGCCGAGCCGCCCGCCGAGGCCGAGCGGCCCGCGGAACCCGACACCCCGCCGGTCGCGACAGCCGAGCCGCCGTCCCGACCCCGCCGTCCCGCCCCGCCGGTCCCGGCCACCCTGCCCGCCGAGACGGGCGGCGGTGACGGTGTCGGCGAGCAGCTGCGCCTGGCGATGCGCGAGACGGCCGGCGACACGACCTACACGCTGCCGCCGAGCGACCTCCTGCCCACGGGCCCGGCGCCGCGCACCCGCAGCAGCGCGAACGACCAGATCATCGAGGCGATCACCGGCGTCCTGGAGCAGTTCAACGTGGACGCGCAGGTCACCGGCTTCACCCGGGGCCCGACCGTCACCCGCTACGAGATCGAGCTCGGCCCGGCGGTCAAGGTCGAGAAGATCACCCAGCTCCAGCGCAACATCTCCTACGCGGTCGCCACGGACAACGTCCGCCTGCTCGCGCCGATCCCCGGCAAGTCGGCGGTCGGGATCGAGGTGCCGAACAGCGACCGCGAGATGGTCCGGCTCGGTGACGTCTTACGGAGCAACGCGGCCCGCAGCGAGGCCCACCCGCTCGGCATCGGGCTGGGCAAGGACATCGAGGGCCACTTCCTCGTGGCGAACCTGGCAAAGATGCCGCACCTGCTGGTCGCCGGGTCCACGGGCTCCGGCAAGTCGAGCTTCGTCAACTCGATGCTCGTCTCGCTGCTGTCCCGGGCGACGCCGGACGAGGTCCGGATGATCCTCATCGACCCGAAGATGGTCGAGCTGACCCCGTACGAGGGCATCCCGCACCTGATCACGCCCATCATCACCCAGCCGAAGAAGGCGGCCGCAGCACTGACCTGGCTGGTCGAGGAGATGGAGCAGCGCTACCAGGACATGCAGGCCAACCGGGTGCGCCACGTCGACGACTTCAACCGCAAGGTGCGAACCGGCGAGATCACCGCGCCGCCCGGCAGCGAGCGCGAGTACCGGCCGTACCCGTACATCCTGTGCATCGTCGACGAGCTCGCGGACCTCATGATGACCGCACCGCGCGACGTCGAGGACGCTGTCGTGCGGATCACGCAGAAGGCCCGCGCCGCCGGCATCCACCTCGTGCTCGCCACGCAGCGCCCGTCGGTGGACGTCGTCACCGGCCTGATCAAGACGAACGTGCCGTCCCGTCTGGCGTTCGCCACGTCGTCGCTGACCGACTCGCGGGTGATCCTGGACCAGCCGGGCGCGGAGAAGCTCATCGGCATGGGTGACGGGCTCTACCTGCCGATGGGCGCGGGCAGGCCGGTCCGCATGCAGGGCGCCTTCGTCGGGGACGAGGAGATCTCCGCCGTCGTCACGTTCACCAAGGACCAGGCCGAGCCGACCTACACCGAGGGCGTCACCGCGGCGAAGGCGGCGGAAGCCGGCAGCAGGTCGGAGGCCGACGCCGACATCGGCGACGACATGGACCTGCTGCTGCAGGCCGCCGAGCTGATCGTCACCTCCCAGTTCGGCTCCACGTCGATGCTGCAGCGCAAGCTGCGCGTCGGCTTCGCGAAGGCCGGCCGGCTCATGGACCTCCTGGAGACCCGCGGCATCGTCGGCCCGTCGGAGGGCAGCAAGGCCCGCGACGTGCTCGTGAAGCCGGA
>CAVRHG010000061.1:0-33081 GCA_963720845.1 uncultured Actinomycetota bacterium
AGTGGTCGCGGCGGGAGCAGTCCGCGGTCGCCACCACTGACGCCCGGACTCAGGAAGCCGCTGCGAACCCGCAACGCCGAGTACGAACGCCGGTTCGGCCATGTCTTCCTCATCCGCGCCGCGGGCCGCAGCGCCGAGGAGATGGTGACCGAGCTGGACCGGCGGCTCGCCAACGACGAGGACCGCGAGCGTGCCGAGGTCACCGAGCAGCTCGCCCAGATCACCCGCCTGCGACTGCAGACCCTGCTCGCCGGCTGACCACCCACGACCCGAGGAGCGACCGATGGCCATCACGCTGGGCCACAACCAGTACGGAAAAGCCGAGACCCGCGTCGTGCGCATCTTCCGCGACACCGAGCCGCACGAGATCGCCGACTACAACGTGAGCGTCGCGCTGGTCGGCGACTTCGACGACGTGCACTACTCCGGCGACAACACCAAGTGCCTCACCACCGACGCGACCAAGAACACCGTCAACGCCTTCGCGAAGGAGGCGGGCGACGCCGTCCGCGAGCCGGAGTCGTTCGGGATCGCGCTGGCGAAGCACTTCGTCGACGACGTTCCCCAGGTGTCCCGCGCCCGGATCCAGATCGAGGCGTACCCGTGGGACCGGCTCAGCCACAACGGGACGCCACACCCGCACGCCTTCGCCCGGCGCGGCTCCTACGTCCGCACCGTCACCGTCACCTACGACGGGTCCCGGCTGTGGGTCGTGTCCGGCGTGCGCGACCTGATCGTCCTCAAGACGACGGACTCGGAGTTCCACACCTTCTATCAGGAGCGCTACACGACGCTGCGGGAGACGGACGACCGCATCATGGCGTCGTCGGTCACCGCGCAGTGGTTGCACACCGATCTCGACACCGACTGGGGCACGTCGTACGACCGTGTGCTGGCCACCCTCGGCGGCACGTTCGCCGGCCACCACAGCCTCGCGCTACAGCAGACGATGTACGCGATGGGCCAGGACATCATCACCGAGCAGCCGGAGATCGCGGAGATCCGCTTCTCGATGCCGAACAAGCACCACTTCCTCGTCGACCTCAGCCCCTTCGACGTGGAGAACAAGAACGAGGTCTTCCACGCCGACGACCGGCCCTACGGCTACATCGAGGGCACCGTCCGCCGCGACGACGCCCCGAACCCCGGTCCGGACGCGTTCGACCCCGGTCAGGGCTGGTGACGCCGGCGATGGTTCGCACCTCTTCCACCGCGACGGTCGACCGCCACCCGGTCGACCAGATGCTGCCCATCGGGCAGTTGCTCCTCTACGGCCTGCAGCACGTGATGAGCATGTACGCCGGCGTGATCGCGGTGCCGCTGATCGTCGGCAGCGCGCTCGGCCTGCCCTTCGCCGACCTGGCCTACCTGCTCACCGCCGCGCTGCTCGTGTCCGGGCTCGCCACGCTGCTGCAGACGATCGGCGTCTGGCGGATCGGCGCCAAGCTGCCGCTGGTGCAAGGCGCGTCGTTCGCCGCCGTCGCCTCGATGCTCGCCATCGGGAAGGACGCCGGCGGCGGCGTGCGCGGACTCCAGTTCATCTTCGGCGCCATCCTGGTCGCCGGGATCATCGGGTTCCTGCTGTCCGGCGTCTTCAACCGGCTGCTGCACTTCTTCCCGCCCGTCGTCACCGGGTCGGTCATCACGGTGATCGGCATCTCGCTGCTCCCGGTCGCGATCCGCTGGGCGGGCGGCGGTGTGGTGACCGCCCCCACCTTCGGCAGTCCGGCGAACATCGGGCTCGCCGCGCTCACGCTGGCGATCATCCTGCTGATCTACCGGTTCCTGCCGGGCTTCATGAGCCGCATCGCCATCCTCGCCGGGCTCGTGCTCGGGACGCTGGTCGCGACGGCGCTCGGCATGGCCGACTTCAGCAAGATCGGTCAGGCGCAGTGGTTCGCCGTCTCCACGCCGTTCCACTTCGGCGCCCCGCAGTTCAGCATCGCGGCGATCGCCTCCATGACCATCGTCATGCTCGTGATCATGACGGAGACGACCGCGGACATCCTCGCGGTCGGCGAGGTCGTCGACCGGCCCGCCGACGGCAAGACCGTCGTCGCCGGCCTCCGCGCCGACTGCCTGTCCACCGCCGTCTCCGGTGGTCTGCTCAACTCCTTCTCCGCCAGCGCCTTCGCCCAGAACGTCGGGCTGGTCGCGATCACCGGAATCAGGAGCCGGTTCGTCGTCGCGGCCAGCGGCGTGATCCTGGTCGTCCTCGGGCTGTTCCCGAAGATCGGGGCGATCGTCGCCACGATCCCGACACCGGTGCTCGGAGGCGCAGGCCTGGCACTGTTCGCCACGGTGGCGGCCAGCGGCATCCGCGCCCTGGGCCGGGTGAACTACGAGGGCAACAACAATCTGATCATCGTCGCGCTCTCGATCGGCATGGGCGTGATCCCCATCGCCGTGCCCACCTTCTACGAGCACTTCCCGAGCTGGTTCCAGACCGTGTTCGACTCCGGCATCAGTTCGGCGGCCGTGACGGCCGTCCTGTTGAACCTGCTGTTCAACGTGGGCCGGCGCGGGGAGTCGACGGAGGCGGCGCTCGTCGCCGAGTCGCCGACCGTCGGAGTCACGCCGGACTACGACGTGCCGGGCGGCAAGTAAGCCGTCGCACACCGGTCGGGCCGCCGCACGTCGAGTGAGGCCGTCGCACCCTGCTCAGCAGGTGCGACGGCCTCATTTGCTGTGTGACGGCGAGAACGGCGCGCGCCGAGCGCCCACCCATTGACCTGTGAGCTTCGTCGCTCTAGACTCCCGCACGGCGCGAAATGGAAGAGCGTTTCCGCCTGGCGAAAACGGCGCCGGCCTTCCGGTTGACACTCGCCTCCGTCGCGCAGATGAGGAGGCAGCAGGTGTCCGTTGCCACTTCCGTCGTTGGTCCGGCCGGCGTTCCGCACGCCGCACGTCCCCGGACCCGTCGGCTCACGGGAGCTCACTCCCGAGCCTCGCGCACATCGTCCCGACGCCCGCGCACACCCGCTGAGCCGCGCGGCGGCAGCCGGGAGCGCCGTTCCAGACGCCGACCGCGGCCGCACCGCCCGACTCCGTCACCGCTTCGAAAGGCGGAAGCCATGGCCACGAACGCCACACTCAAAGACAGGCCGACAACCCGGCACCCCGTCGACGAGGTGCTGCCCGTACCGAAGCTGGCGGTCTACGGGTTCCAGCACGTGCTGGCCTTCTACGCCGGCGCCGTGATCGTCCCGATCCTGCTCGCCAACTCGATCGGGCTGACCACCGATCAGCTGATCCACCTCATCAACGCCGACCTGTTCACCTGCGGCATCGCCTCGATCATCCAGTCCGTCGGGTTCTGGAAGGTCGGCGTCCGGCTGCCGCTACTGCAGGGCGTCACGTTCACCGCGGTGTCGCCGATGATCGCCATCGGCCTCGCCAACGGCGGCGGGACCGAGGGCCTGCTGGTCATCTACGGCGCAGTGATCGTCGCCGGACTGTTCACCTTCCTCATCGCGCCCTTCTTCTCCAAGCTGATCCGGTTCTTCCCGCCGGTCGTGACGGGCACGGTGATCACCATCATCGGCATCGCCCTGCTGCCCGTCGCCGCGGCGGACGCAGCCGGCGGCGCCGGCCCCACATTCGACCCAACCAGCGGCCGGAACATGGCCTACGCGCTCGGGACGCTCGCCCTCATCGTGATCATCCAGCGGGTGTTCAAGGGCTTCATGGCCACCGTCGCCGTCCTCGTCGGCCTGGTCGTCGGGACGCTCGTGGCCTTCGCGCTGGGCGACGCGCACTTCGACGCCGTCGCCACATCGCCGTGGCTGGGTGTCACGACGCCGTTCTACTTCGGCTGGCCGAAGTTCGCCTTCGCCGCGATCCTGTCGATGATCGTCGTCATGCTGATCACGGCCGTCGAGACGACCGGCGACGTCTTCGCCACCGGTGAGATCGTGGAGAAGCGGATCGGCAAGGACGACATCGCCCGCGCCCTGCGCGCCGACGGCCTGGCCACGACCCTCGGCGGGATCCTCAACTCCTTCCCGTACACCTGCTTCGCGGAGAACGTCGGCCTGGTCCGGCTGACCCGAATCAAGAGCCGCTACGTCGTGGCCGCCGCCGGTGCGATCATGATCATCCTCGGGTTGCTCCCGAAGGCCGCGGCGATCGTCGCGGGCATTCCGCACCCGGTGCTGGGCGGGGCCGCGCTGGCGATGTTCGCCACCGTGGCGGTGGTCGGGATCCAGACGCTGACCCGGGTGGACTTCCACGACCACCGCAACGTGGTCATCGTCGCGACCAGCTTGGGTCTTGCCATGTACGTCACCGCGGTGCCTGAGGTGGCCAAGGCCGTGCCGGACTGGGCGGAGATCATCTTCGGCAGCGGCATCACGCTGGGCAGCCTCACGGCAATCCTGCTCAACCTGGTGTTCCACCACATCGGCAAGAACTACGGGCCGGCCGTGGCCGGTACCCCGGGTGCCGCGATCCGGCTGGACCAGGTCAACGCGATGTCGCGCGAGGAGTTCATCCGCACGTTCTCCGGGCTGTTCCAGGGGCCGGACTGGGTGGTCGAGCGGGCCTACGACCAGCGCCCGTTCAGCGACACGCACGACCTGCGGCGCGCGTTCCAGGAGGCACTGTTCGCGGCGTCGACGGAGGAGCAGGAACAGCTCATCAACTCCTACCCCGACCTGGGGGCGCGGTCGGTGGTCACCGGGGAGGAGGGTGCGGCGTCGCTCGCCGACCAGTCCGCCCTGGGGCTGAACCGGCTGGCCGAGAAGGAGCACCAGGAGCTGGCCTCGCTGACCGCGGCCTACCGCGACCGGTTCGGCTTCCCGCTGGTGACGGCCGTGCGCGACAACGAGTCGTTCAACCAGGTCCTGCGCCACGGCTGGGAGCGGCTCAACAACTCGCCGACCCAGGAGCACACGACCGCAGTGATCGAGATCGCCAAGATCGCCACGCACCGGTTCGACCAGCTCGTGGCCGACGCGAACCCGATCCACTCGGCCCGCGTGCCGCACCTGGACAACTGAGAGGACACGAGGAATGACCACCCCGACCGTCACCGTGAACGGTGAGCAGCGGGCCGTCGCCGGTGTCGAGCCGCACGTCACCGCGCTCGACTGGCTGCGCGACCAGGGTCTGACCGGCGCCAAGGAGGGCTGCGCCGAGGGCGAGTGCGGCGCCTGCTCCGTGCTGGTCGCGCGGCCGGACGGCGCTGCGCCGGATGGATCTGGCCGCACCCGATGGACCGCACTGAACGCCTGCCTCGTGCCGGCGCTGGCGCTCGACGGCCAGGAGGTGGTCACCGCCGAAGGGCTCGGCCGCCCCGGTGCCCTGCACCCCGTGCAGCGCGAGATGGCCGTCCGCGGCGGGTCGCAGTGCGGCTACTGCACGCCGGGCTTCATCTGCAGCATGGCCGCGGAGTACTACCGGCCCGAAGGGCAGCAGTAACCGATCCGGCCACGAGCATCCGCCCCGCGCTTCGCGCGAGGCGGCCGCCCCGCACCGGGCTGTAACCGATCCGGCCACGACGCATCCACCCCGCGCTTCGCGCGAGGCGGCCGCCCCGCGCCGGATCATGACGGCCGACCCGAGCACGAACGGGCACGCCACCCCCCACGCGGAGCACGGGCCCAACGGGTTCGACCTGCACGCGCTGAGCGGGAACCTCTGCCGCTGCACCGGCTACCGGCCGATCCGCGACGCCGCCTACGCCCTCGAGTCACCGCCCGGGGACGACGACCTGGCCACGCGGTGCGGGTCGCCCGCGCCGGCGGTCGTGTCCACCCGGGTGCGGTCGGAGCGGGCCGAGTTCGCCCGTCCGGCGAACCTCGCCGACGCGGTGGCGCTGCTGGCCGAGCGGCCCGACGCCACGGTGATCGCGGGCTGCACGGACTGGGGCGTCGAGGTCAACCTCCGCGGCACCCGCGCCCCGTTCGTGGTCGCCGTCGACCGGCTGCCCGAGCTGCGCACGTTCTCCGTCGGCGCGGACGTCGTCGAGATCGGCGCGGCGCTCACCCTCTCCGAGGCCGAGCGGCTGCTCGACGGGCGGGTGCCGCTGCTCGACCAGCTGTGGCCGCAGTTCGCCTCCCGGCTGATCCGCAACGGCGCCACCCTCGGCGGCAACCTCGGCACCGGCTCCCCCATCGGGGACGCGCCGCCCGCGCTGCTCGCGCTCGAGGCGTCGGTGGTGCTGGCGGGTCCGGCGGGCGAGCGCGAGGTGCCGCTGGCGTCGTACTTCACCGGGTACCGCCAGTCCGTGCGGGAGCCGGGCGAGCTCATCCGCGCCGTGCGGATCCCGCTGCCGGTGGCCCCGCTCGCCGCCTTCCACAAGATCGCCAAGCGGCGGTTCGACGACATCTCCAGCGTCGCCGTGGCCTTCGCCCTCGACGTCTCGGACGGCGTCGTCGCGCGGGCCGCGATCGGGCTCGGCGGTGTCGCGGCGACACCGCTGCGCGCCACCGCCACCGAGGCCGCCCTCGTCGGGAGGCCGTGGACCGCGGACACCGCGCGCGACGCGGCGGCGGTGCTGCGCGGTGAGGGCACCCCGATCGACGACCACCGGGCCAGCGCCGCCTACCGGGCGGCGATGCTCGGCCAGAGCCTGCTCAAGTTCCACACCGAGACCGCCCAGGAGGTGCCGGCATGACGGCGCTGAGCACGCGTCCGGAGCGCCCCGTCGTCGGGACGGCGGTCCCGCACGAGAGCGCCGAGCTGCACGTCACCGGCCTCGCGCTGTACACCGACGACCTGGTCAACCGGCACCCCGGCGTGCTCCACGCCCACCCGGTGCAGGCCCCGCACACCCATGCCCGGGTGACGGCGCTGCGCACCGCGCCGGCGCTGCAGGTGCCCGGCGTCGTCCGGGTGCTCACCGCCGCGGACGTGCCGGGGGTCAACGACGCCGGGGTCAAGCACGACGAGCCGCTGTTCCCGGACGAGGTGATGTACGCGGGCCACGCCGTGTGCTGGGTGCTCGCCGAGTCGCTGGAGGCGGCCCGGCTGGGCGCCCTGGCCGTCGAGGTCGACTACGAGCCGCTGCCCGCGCTGGTCACGATCGCCGAGGCGATCGCGGCGGAGAGCTTCCAGGGCGCCCGCCCGACCCTGCGGCGCGGCGACCCGGAGGCCGCGTGGGCCGGCTGCGCGCACGTCGTCGAGGGTGAGTTCGAGTTCGCCGGCCAGGAGCACTTCTACCTGGAGACCAACGCCGCGCTCGCCACGATCGACGAGAACGGGCAGGTCTTCGTCCAGTCGTCGACGCAGCACCCGAGCGAGACCCAGGAGATCATCGCGCACGTCCTGGGCCTGACGAACTCCGAGGTCACGGTGCAGTGCCTGCGGATGGGCGGCGGCTTCGGCGGCAAGGAGATGCAGCCGCACGGCTACGCGGCGATCGCCGCGCTCGGCGCCCGCGTCACCGGGCGGCCGGTGCGGCTGCGGCTGAACCGGACGCAGGACATGACGATGACCGGCAAGCGGCACGGGTTCCACGCGACGTGGAAGGTCGGGTTCGACGCCGACGGGCGGATCCAGGCGCTGACCGGGACGCTCACCGCCGACGGCGGCTGGAGCCTCGACCTGTCCGAGCCGGTGCAGGCCCGCGCGCTCTGCCACATCGACAACGCCTACTGGATCCCGAACATCGAGGTGCACGGGCGGATCTCGAAGACCCACAAGACGTCCCAGACCGCGTTCCGCGGCTTCGGCGGGCCGCAGGGCATGCTGGTGATCGAGGACATCCTCGGCCGGTGCGCGCCCGCGCTCGGAATCAGCGCCCGCGAGCTGCGCCGGCGCAACTTCTACCGTCCGGGCCAGACGACGCCGTACGGGCAGCCGGTGCGCCACCCCGAGCGGCTGGAGCGGCTCTGGTCGCAGGTCGCCGAGTCCGGCGACGTCGACCGGCGGCTGGTCGAGATCGAGGCGTTCAACGCCGTGCACGAGCACACCAAGCGGGCGCTGGCGATCACCCCGGTCAAGTTCGGGATCTCGTTCAACCTGACGGCGTTCAACCAGGCCGGCGCGCTGGTGCACGTCTACAAGGACGGCTCGGTGCTGATCAACCACGGCGGCACCGAGATGGGCCAGGGCCTGCACACGAAGATGCTGCAGGTGGCCGCGACGGCACTCGGGGTGCCGCTGTCGGCCGTGCGGCTCGCGCCGACCCGGACCGACAAGGTGCCCAACACCTCAGCCACCGCGGCCAGCTCCGGCGCCGACCTCAACGGCGGCGCGGTGAAGAACGCCTGCGAGCAGATCACGACCCGGCTCGCCGAGATCGCGGCGATGCGGCTGAACGTGCACCCCGACGACGTCCGGTTCCACGACGGCATCGTCACCGGGCTCTCCGACACCGACGAGAAGATCCCGTTCGCCGACCTCGTGCACGACGCCTACTTCCGGCGGGTGCAGCTGTGGGCGGCGGGCTTCTACCGCACGAGCGGCCTGCACTGGGACGCCAAGCGGATGCACGGATCGCCGTTCAAGTACTTCGCCTACGGGGTCGCGGCCAGCGAGGTCGAGGTCGACGGGTTCACCGGGGCCTACCGGTTGCGCCGCGTCGACATCGTGCACGACGTCGGCGACAGCCTCTCCCCGCTGGTCGACCTCGGCCAGGTCGAGGGCGGGTTCGTGCAGGGCGCGGGCTGGCTGACCCTGGAGGACCTGCGCTGGGACACGAGCGACCGGCCGTCCCGCGGGCGGCTCGCCACGCAGGCGGCGAGCACCTACAAGCTGCCCAGCTTCTCGGAGATGCCGGAGGACTTCCGCGTGACGCTGCTGGAGCAGGCCACCGAGGACGGCGTCGTCTACGGCTCCAAGGCCGTCGGCGAGCCGCCGCTGATGCTCGGGTTCAGCGTCCGGGAGGCGCTGCGGGAGGCGGTCGCGGCGTTCGGGCCCCCCGGGCACTGCGTCGACCTGGGCTGCCCGTCGACCCCGGAGCAGGTGTTCTGGGCGGTCGAGGCGGCGCGGGCGGCCGAGCGGGCGGCGGGCGCGCGTTGTCGTGAAAGCCACGTTCAGGACGTGGACGCCCTGAACGTGGCTTTCAGGACACCCCCGTGAGCGGGAGCTGACGATGCACTGGATCACGGCGGCCGCCGAGCTGCGCCGCGAGCGGCAGCCCGGCGTGCTGGTCACGGTGATGGCCGTCCGCGGGCACGCCCCGCGCGAGGCCGGCGCGAAGATGGTGGTCGGTCAGCGGCAGTGCTGGGGCACGATCGGCGGGGGCAACCTCGAGGAGACCGCGGTGCGGCGGGCCCGCGAGCTGCTGGCGTCGCAGGCCTGCGAACCGGAGACCGAGACGACCAGCCTCACCGAGCGGGCGCCTGCGCGGTACGGGGTGCAGTGCTGCGGCGGCGAGGTGACGCTGCTGTACGAGCCGCTGCGCCCGGTGCCGGCCGTCGCGATCTTCGGGATGGGGCACGTCGGCACCGAGCTGGCCCGGATCCTGGCCCGCCACGACCTCGAGCTGCACCTGGTGGACTCGCGAGCCGCGCAGGTCGATCCGCAGCGGCTCGCGGCGGCCACCGCGGACGCGCTGGCCCGGGTGCACCGCCACCACGCGGTGGTGCCGGAACTGGTGCTCGGCGAGCTGCCCGCCGGCAGCCACGTCCTGATCATGACCCACGACCACGCCGAGGACGCCGCGCTGTGCGACGCGGCGCTGCGCTGCGGGCACCTGGGCTCGATCGGGCTGATCGGGTCGTCGGCGAAGTGGCGGCGGTTCGAGAAGAAGCTGGCCGCGGAGGGCCACGGGCCCGCGACGCTGGCCCGGATCACCACGCCCATCGGCCTCCCGGAGATCACCGGGAAGGACCCGGCGACGATCGCGCTGGGTGTGGCGGCGGACCTGGTGATGCGGTTCGAGCGGGAACACGACCAGCACGATCGAGCGGAACAGGTGGTCTCGTGACGATCTACCGCGCGACCGTCCTGGACACCCCGGACTCGCCGTTCGCCGGTGGCCGGCTGCGCGCCGAGGACGACTGCGGCATCGCCGTCGCCGCCGGGGCCGTCGTCGACCGCGGGCCGTTCGCCCGGGTGCGGGCGGCGCGACCGGACGACCAGGTGGTCGACCTGACCGGCGGCGTGCTGCTGCCCGGCCTGGTCGACACCCACGTGCACTTCCCGCAGGTGCGGGTGATCGGCGGCCTCGGCATGCCGCTGCTCGACTGGCTGGCGGAGTGCGCGTTGCCGGAGGAGGCCCGGATGGCCTCTGCCGACTACGCGCGGGCGGTGGCCGCGGAGTTCGTCGACGGGCTGCTGCGTGCAGGGACGACGACCGCGCTCGTGTTCGGCGCGCACTTCCCGGCCGCGGTCGACCAGCTCTTCGAGCGGGCGGCGACGGTCGGGTTGCGGGTCAGCGCCGGGCTCGTCGTCAGCGACCGACACCTGCGCCCGGAGCTGCTGACCACGCCCGAACAGGCCTACGCCGACGCGGTCGCGCTCGCGGCGCGCTGGCACGGCAAGGACCGGCTGCGCTACGCCGTCACCCCGCGGTTCTCGCTGTCCACCGGCGAGGCGATGCTGGAGGCGTGCGCGGCGGTGCTCCGCGACGTCGACGGCGCGCTGTTCACCTCGCACATCAACGAGAACGGCGCCGAGATCGACACCGTGCGCGGGCTCTTCCCGGAGCACTCGCACTACACCGACACCTACCACCGGCGCGGGCTGCTCGGGCCGCGCAGCGTGCTGGCGCACAACGTGCATCCCGACGACGACGAGCTCGACCTGCTGGCCGAGACGGGCACGGCCGTCGCGCACTGCCCGTCGAGCAACAGCGCGCTGGGCAGCGGGCTGTTCCCGCTGCGCCGGCACGTCGAGCGCCGCGTGCGGGTGGCGCTGGGCACCGACGTGGGCGCCGGCACGGGCTTCTCGCTGCTGCGGGAGGGTCTGCAGGCCTACTTCGTGCAGTCCCTGCGCGTGCCGGACGGGCTGCCGCTCACCCCCGCGCACCTGCTGTACCTGGCCACCCGGGCCGGAGCGGAGGCGCTGGACCTCGGCGAGCAGGTCGGCGACCTCTCGGTGGGAAAGCAGTTCGACGCGGTGTGGATCCGTCCGGACGGCGGCAGCACCCTCGACGTCGTGCTCGGCCACGCGGACGACGCGGACGACGCCCTGGCGAAGGTGTTCGCGCTGGGCGGCCCGGCGGACGTCCGGGGGGTGTGGGTCGGCGGCGACCGGCTGCGCTGACGCCGCCGTCTACGGCGCGGCATCGGGCAGCCGGGACAGCGCGAGGATCTGGCGGGCCAGCTGGGGCACGAGCGCGTCCGCGGTACCGCGGTAGCCGAACTCGGCGTAGGCGATCAGCTCGCGGGCGGCGAGCTCGCCGAGCGGGCCGGCCACGGCGCGGCGGGCGTGCTCGGCCGCCGCCCTGGCCCGCGAGACCTCGTGCGCGGCCATGAGCGGCGCGCTGCCACCCTGCCCGACCTCGACTCGGGTGGCGGGCGACCATGTGCGAGACATCAGAACCTCCTCAGACCAGCTCGGCGATCAGCGCCGCTGCGCGCCGGGCACCGTCGGTGGGCACCGCCCGGTACGCGACCGGCCGGTCCAGCTCGGCCGCAAGGGCCTCGCCGATCGACTCGGGTGTCGCGGTGTCGTAGTGCATGCGCGTGCCCGCCCGGTGACGGTCGAGCCGGTGCGCGACGTGGATCTGCTGCTCGAAGTGGTGGAGCAGCGGGAAGTACAGGAACGGGCGGCGCAGCGCCGTCAGCTCCATCGTCGTCGTCAGCCCGCCGTGGACGACCGCGACGTCGCAGGCGGCGAGCAGCCGGTACAGGCCGGGGACGTACCCCCTGATCTCGACGCCCGCCGGCACCGGCACCGTCGCGGGGTCGATCCGCGGGCCGGTGACGACGACCGTCCGCAGCCCCGGCACGCGCTTCGCCGCGTACGGGTGCGCCTCGACGACGCGCCGCAGCAGCGGGCCGCCGACGCCGGACCCGCCGACCGCCACCACGCAGACCGGCTCGTCCGGCTGGAAACCCAGCTCGGCCCGCGCCGTGGCGCGGTCGACGGGGGTGAACCCGGTGACGTAGCCGGCGAAGGCGTAGTGGGCCCGGGTCCAGTCACGCACGGTCGGCAGCCCGGGGCCCAGCGGGTCCGTCACCAGGTCGTCGGGGTCGCCGACGAAGATCGAACGGTCGCGCAGCCGCGGGTAGCGGGCGATCTGCTCGACCATCTCGGCGTTGTAGTCGGCCGTCAGCTCCGCCTCGCGCGGACCGCCGTCCGCCATCGGCAGCCAGCCGACGAAGTCGGTCAGCCACGCGTACGCCGTGCGCTTGAGCTCGGGGTTCTCGTGCAGGAAGTGGTCGATCTCCCAGCCCTCGTCGGCGACGACCAGGTCGTGCTGCTCGTCCTCCACGACGTCGTGGAACACGTGGAAGTTGGCCGCGAGGATCTCGTCCATCCGGCGGATCGCCTGGAAGGCGTGCAGGTCGTGCTCGCCCGCCTCGCTCTCGATGTGCGCGCTCTCGCTGGCGAGGAACCGGCTCGCCGGGTGCACGCGCTCGCCGCGGTCGGCGAGCAGCCGGGTCACGGGATGCTGGGCGAGCCAGTCGATCTCCAGGTCCGGGTGCAGGGCGCGCAGCTCGTCGGCGATGGCGACGTCGCGCAGCGCGTGCCCGAGCCCGATCGCCGAGGAGACGAACAGCGCCCGGCGACGCCGGCTGCGGGCGGGGGTCCAGCTGCGGGGCCGGACCTCGGGCCCGGCCAGCGCGTCGACGAACTCCCGGACGAGCAGCGTGAACCGCACCGGGTCACGCATCGGCATGCCGTGCCCGCCGTCCGGCACGGTGACGAGGGTGCCGCCGGTCCACTCGGCCACCCGGGCGCCGATCGCGTACGGCACGATCTCGTCGCGCTCGCCGTGCACCACCAGCACGGGGCACCGCACCGCCCGGCAGACCTCCTCCGCCTCGGCGTCGGTCGGCGCCACGATCCCGGGGACGGTGGGGAGCAGGGTCTCCGCATCCGTCTCCAGGCCGTAGCCGACGCCGTCCTCCCACTGCTTGGTCGAGTGCGGCTCGCTGAACACCTTGGACATGAAGAACTCGACCCAGCCGCGGTAGTCGGCGAGCCAGTAGTGCCGGTTCGCCTTCTCCCAGCCCTCGTACGAGTCCCGGACCTCGTCGAATCCCGGCGGAAGCGGCCAGGGGAACGCCGTACCGACCGTCACGACGCCGGCGGCGCGGTCCGGGTACCACGCCGCGAGCTGCAGCGCGTGCCGCCCGCCCATCGACAGCCCGACGAGCACCGCCCGGTCGACGCCGACGGCGTCCATCACGGCGACGGCGTCCGCGACGAGCTCGCGGTCCGCGTAGGCGCCCGGCTCCTTCGGCCGGTCCGCCGCGCCGTTTCCCCGGCCCTCGATGGTGACCACCCGGAACCGCCGGGCGAGCGCGGGCACCTGGAACTTCCACTGCCGCATGTGCACGATCGCCCACGAGGTCAGCAGCACGAGCGTCGGGCGCCCCGGTGGTCCCGTCCAGGGGCTCGAACACCTCGTACCCGACGTGCACCCCGTCCCGTTCGATCGCTCCGACGGTGTCCGGCTGTCGTGCCCGCATGGCTCTCCTCCTCCTACGGTCGTGCCTCGTAGACGTTGTTCAGCGGCGTCTCGGCCACCCGCCGGAAGCGGGTGAACCCGGCGTCGGTCGCGATCTGCCGCACGGCGGCCTCGCCCGCCTGGGCCCCGAGGCTGTATCCGCCGGGCTGGGAGCGGGCGTTGGGTACGCAGACGAACGTGGAGAACCCGTAGTAGGCACGGCCGACCGGGTTGAGGTTGTCCGCGACGCGGTCGCCCGCGCGGGGCTCGACGACCATCCAGGTGCCGTCGTCGGCGACCGCGGCGCGGATGCGCCGGGCGGCGCCCAGCGGATCGCCCATGTCGTGCAGGCTGTCGAACGTCGCGACGAGGTCGTAGCCGCTGCCGGAGAAGGTCTGCGCCGACGCCACCTCGAAGGTGACGCGGTCGGCGACCCCGGCGTCGGCGGCCCGCTTGCGGGCCAGCTCGACGGACCCGCCGTGGTAGTCCGACCCCGACACGCTGACCTCCGGGAACGCCTGGGCGAACAGCACCGACGAGGCGCCAGCCCCGCACCCGACGTCCGCAACCCGGCCCCCGCGGCGGAGCTTCTCCTCGACCCCGTCGAGCGCCGGGATCCACGCCGCGACCAGGTTGGCGACGTAGCCGGGCCGGAACAACAGCTCGCAGCCGAGGACGACGTCGTCGTCGTGCTCGTGCCAGCCCATCCCCGCGCCGCTGCGGAACGCCTCGGTGATCCGCGGCTCGGCGCGCAGCGCACCCAGCGCGAACACGAAGGCGCCGGGGAGGTACAGCGGGCCGTCGGGGTCGGCCAGGGCGAACGCCTGCTCCGGGGTCATCGAGAACCGGCCGGTCGCCGGGTCGTACTCGACGTAGCCGCCGGCCGCCTGCCCGGCCAGCCACTCGGCCACGTACCGGGCATCGGTGTCGGTGCGCGCGGCGAGGTCCTCCGGCGTCGCCGGGCCGCCCCGGGCCAGCGCGCCGTACAGCCCGAGCCGGTGCCCGACGACGACCCCGCCCGCGGTGGTCGTCGCCCCGAGATCGCCGATCACTCGGCCGAGCAGCTCGTTGAGCCGGTCCCCGTCCACCGTCATCTGCGCCGTCATCGCCCGCTCCTCTCCGTCGGTCCTGTGATGCGGGCACCAGCGTGCTGACGGGTGTTGCGCGGCCGTTGCGCCGGGCGCTACGGCCCACGAGGGCGTCCGCCGCCTCCCGGGCGATCCGGCGCATCCCGTGCCGTTCCGCCAGGTCCCGGGCCTGGCCCAGCGCGGCCCGCGCCTCGTCCGCGGCACCGAGCCGGGCCGCGGCGCGCCCGTCGTCCAGCGCGCCCGCGGCCAGCGCCGGGAGCCAGCCGGTCCGGGTGGCGGCGGCCAGCAGCGGGCGCAGCACCTCCCGCGCCCGCGCCGGCTCGCCGCGCGCCGTCCACGCCCGGGCGACCGCGGTGTAGGCGTCCATCCCGGTCAGCCATGCCCCGCCGGGCGGCGTGTCGATCCGCCGCAGCAGCGCGTCGGCCTCGGCGAGGACGTCACCGTCTCCGGTCGCCTCGGCGAGCGGCGCGAGGCAGCGCAGCAGGTGCGCCTCGGCGCCCTCGTGCCGGGCCTCGGCCACGACCTCGGTGAGCAGGCCGACGGCCGCTGCCGCGGCGCCGCGCTCCATCAGCGTCCCCGCGAGGAACGCCCGCGCGGAGGGGCGCCACCAGCGGTGCCCGACCCGGTCGCCGAGCGCGACAGCGCGACGTCCGTGCTCGGCCGCCTCCTCGTGCAGCCCCTGCAGGCGCGCGACCCAGCCCAGGTGCGCGAGCATCCACACCTCGTGGGCGGCGTAGCCGCTGCGCCGGTTCGCGTCGAGCGCCGCCACGATGCCGTGCCGCGCCGTGGCCCAGTCGGCTGCCGCGACCGCCGCCAGCGCGCCCTCGAACAGCACCCAGTGCAGGCGAAAGAGGTCGCCGGTCCGCCGGGCGAGCGGCTCCAGCTCCTCGAGGACGTCGCGCAACCCGGCGACCTCGCCGAGGTAGGCGTAGGCGGTCTTGAGGCCGTCCAGGCCGACGACCAGCGCGGCGTCCTCGCCCGCGGCGCGACCGGCCGCGGCGGCGCGGAGTCCGTGGTCGCACGCCTCCGCGAACGACAGCCGGTGCGTGGCGAGCACCGCGAGGCGGGCCAGCGCGTCGGCCTCGGCCGCCCGGTCTCCGAGGACGGCCGCGATCCGCAGGCAGGAGCGCAGCGGCGGGACGCACTCCGCCACAGGAGATCCCGCGCCGACCACCGCGTCCCCGCCCAGCTCGCGCAGCGCGACCATCTCCAGCCGGCGGTCCCCCGCCTCGCGGGCGGCGGCGAGCGCGGCGCGGTGGTCGTCGAGGGCGGCGGCGTAGCGCTCCAGGGCCTCCCGCGCCCGACCGCGGGCGATCAGCACGCGCCCGACC
The DNA here is from genome assembly GCA_963720845.1 of uncultured Actinomycetota bacterium. GTDB lineage: Bacteria > Actinomycetota > Actinomycetes > Mycobacteriales > Pseudonocardiaceae > Pseudonocardia. The sequence continues at coordinate 15,933 of CAVRHG010000061.1, forward strand.
AGCTCCGGCTCGTCGCCATGCCGCGCCGCGTCCAGCGCGCGGTCCAGCAGGGCGACGGCGTCCGCCGCGGAGCGCCGCCGTGTCCGCTCGCCGGCCAGCAGCCATGCCCGGGCGGCCCGCGGCCAGTCGTCGACCGCAGCCGCGTGCCGGCCCACGGCCTCGGGCAGGGCGACCAGCAGGTCGGCGGCGCGCCGGTGGTGCACCGCGCGGGTCGGGGCGGGCGTGGTGGCGTACAGCACCTCCTGCACGAGGTCGTTCGCGAACTCGTAGGTGCGGCCGGCCGGCACCAGCAGGCGGGTCGCCGCCGCGCGCTCGCAACGCCGGGCGGCCTCGTGCGGGGGCACGCCCAGCAGCCCGGCGACGACGTCCGGGGAGACGGACGGCCCGAGCACGGCACCGGCCCGCAGCAGCTCCTCCAGCTCGGGCCCGGCCAGGGCGAGCCGCGCCAGCACCGCCGCCTGCAGCGTCTCCGGCATCCCGGCCTGCCCGGCGGCGAGCCCGCGGAGCGTCTCCACCACGAACAGCGTGTGGCCGCGGGTCCGGGCGAGGATCGCGTCGGCCAGCTCCCCGCGGCCCGCGTCGGCTGCCAGCTCGGCGACCGCGGCGGCGGGCAGGGGCCCGACGTCGCAGCGCCGCGCCACCTCCGCGAGCGCCCGCAGCGCGTCGGCGCCCTCCTCGGCCCGCACCGTCGCCACGACGAGCAGCCGCGCCGGGCCGGCGTGCCGGGCGACGTAGTGCACGAGCTCGACGCTCGCCTGCCCGGTGTTGTGCAGGTCGTCGAGCACCAGCAGCAGCGGGCGCTGCGCAGCCAGCCCGATGAGCACCTGCAGCACGGCCTCGAACGCGCGCCGCCGCTCGGCCTCCGGGCTGCCCCGTCCCTGCTCCGGGCCGCCGAGGTCGTCCGCGAGTCCGGGCAGCAGCGCGGCGAGCGCCGCGCCCCGGCCGCCCGCCAGTGCCCGCACGTCCTCGGCCGGCAACTCGCCCAGCGCCTGGGTGAGGACGTCGACGAACGGCTGGAGGAAGAGCGATCGCTCCGCCGTGTAGCAGCGCCCGACCAGCACCCGGCCGCCGGTCGCCACCGCGACGGAGGCGGCCTCTTCGGCGAGCCGGGTCTTGCCCATCCCGGCCTCGCCCGCGAGCAGCAGCACGGTGGGGCACCCTCCGCACGCCGCCTCCCAGGCCGCACCGAGCAGGGCCAGCTCGGCGTCCCGGCCGACGACGCCACGGGCGCCGTTCCGGGCGGGCACCGGCAGCAGTGGCGCCCTCGCGCTCCTCGCGGAGGATCGCCAGGTGCACCCGGCGGGTCTGCGGCGCGGGCTCGACGCCGAGCTCGTCGCGCAGCGCGGCAGCCAGGTCCCGGTAGGTCGCGAGCGCCCGGGCGGGCTCGCCGACCTCCCGGTACGCCCGCATCAGCAGCCGGTGCGCGGTCTCGTCGAACCGGTCGTCGCCGACGGCGGCCGTGGCGAGGTCCGCCGCCTCGCGACCGCGCCCGGTGCGCAGCGCGGCCTCGGCGGCGCGGTGCCGGGCGGTACGCAGCAGGCTCCGGACCTCGTCGCGCAGGGCGTCCACCCAGTCCGCGTCCGGCTCCCCCACCAGCGCGGCTCCGGAGCCGAGCAGCGCGAGGGCCCGCCCGGCCGCGGACGCGGCGACGGCGGGCGTCCCCGCCTCGAGCCTGCGGCCGGCCTCGTCCACGAGGCGCGCCGCCTCGTCGACGTCCACGCGCGCCGCCCCCAGCCGGTATCCGCGGCTGTCGCCCGCGATGACGTCGGCGCCCAGCTGCGCGCGCAGCCGGCTCACCAGCGTGGCGACGTTGCGCTCGGGGCGCTCGGGCGGCCGCGCGCCCCACAGCGCGTCGACCAGCCCTTCGGGCGGGACGACCTGACCGCGCCGGGAGGCGAGCAGCGCCAGCAGCCGGCGCGCCTTGGGGCTGCCGACCACCTGCTCGGTCCCGGGTGCTCCACCGTCGAGATCGCCGTCGATCACGACGCGGAACGTTCCCGCGAGCCGCAGGACGACGGGCATTGGCCGAGCGTATCGACGCAGGCACCACCCCGGCTCCCACTTCGGCGGGATGTCCGGGCCAGGCCGGGCTCCTAGCCTCGGGCACCATGCACATCCTGTTCGCGGGCGCGACCGGCGTCGTCGGCCGGCGGATCGTCCCGCTGCTCGTCGCAAAGGGCCACCAGGTGACCGGCCTGACCCGCAGTCCCAGCCGCGGCGCGGCATTGCGGGCCATGGGCGCGGAGCCGGCCATCGCTGACGTCGTCGACCGATCGGCGCTGGCCGCGGCCGTCCGGTCCGCCGCACCCGACGTCGTCGTGCACCAGCTCACCGATCTCGCAGGCGCGGACCTCGGGGCGAATGCCCGGCTGCGTGCGGTCGGTACCAGGAACCTGGTCGACGCCGCGCACGCGGCCGGGGTGCGCCGCATCGTCGCGCAGAGCATCGCCTTCGGCTACGAGGACGGCCCCGAGCCGGCAGCCGAGGACACACCGCTTCGACCGGACCTGCGCGGGGTGCCCGAGCTGGAGTCCGCCGTGGCCGAGCTGGCGGAGTGGGTCGTGCTGCGCTACGGGCTGTTCTACGGGCCCGGTACCTGGTACGCGCCGGACGGGATGATGGCCGACCGCGCCCGCGCCGGGGAGTTGGTCGCCGACGAGAGCATCGCCAGCTTCGTCCACGTCGACGACGCCGCGACCGCCGCGGTCGACGCGCTCGCCTGGCCGTCGGGACCCGTCAACGTGTGTGACGACGAGCCGGCCGCCGGCCGGGACTGGGTCCCTGCCTTCTGCGCCGCGGTCGGTGCGCCCTCGCCCCGGCACGCCGCGGGCCGGACGGCCGGCGCCCGCGGAGCGGACAACCACCGCGCCCGACAGCTCGGCTGGAGCCCGCGGCACCCGTCATGGCGGAACGGCTTCGCCGCGCCTCGCGGCCGCCGGTGGCTGACGCCACGAGCAGGAGGGCCGGCAACGAGAGAGGTGGCCGCCTGACCGCGGTCACGGTGGCCAGCCGGCCGGGGCGATCGCCGCGAGCGTCGCCCCACGGCTGTGAGATCGACGCTCCGGTGCCGTCCAACGCCGAGTCCTACTGTGCGCGGCGGTACCGGGCGCGCGGGATCTCCTGCGCGAACTCGACCACGAAACCGTCGGGGTCCGCGACGTGCAGGGTGCGGTGGCCCCAGGGCCGATCAGCCGGCTCGCTCAGCAGCGAGACGCCCTGCGTGCGCAGTGCGGCCGCCATCGCGTCGACGTCGTCGACCACGAGCACGACCTCGCCCGCCGGTCCGGGGTGCACCGGATGCCCGGTCAGCCACTCCGCGCGGCGGCGCTCGTAGACCGCCAGCCGCGTCGACCCGGTCCCGAACTCGGCGTAGCCCGCGTCGGTGAACCGGTGCGGGAGGCCGGCCACGTCGCGGTAGAACCGCACGGACGCCTCCAGGTCGGACACGTAGAGGATCACGTGGCCCAGCCTCGTCACCGCAGAACCGTAGCCGAGGCGTCCTCCGAACGCCGCCGCCCGCGCTTCTCGATCGCCGATGACCTGGTGGAAACCGGCCTCCGCCGATAGGAGGACACCCGATTCAACCCTGACAAGGGCTGGTCGGCTGACGGTGTCGGAAGCGCTCCAGGGAGACCGTGGAGGCACCCGGGAACCAAGCCCCGGACCAGCCGAGGAAGCGACCATGACCCCATCCACCACTGCCGAGACCACATCCACAACTGCCGACACTGACAACCAAGCCGGGCCGGCCCCGTCGCCCGCCGCTGCGTCCGCTGCCACCGAACCCGCGGACCGCGAACGGTCCGCGTCCCGCCGCGAGGCCGTCCTGCTCACGGCGCTTCTCGCCCTCGTCGCTGCGGTCGCCCTGTTCGGGCTCGCGTTCCCGGGACTCCTCGCGCCAGCCGTTGCGATCGCTGTCCTCGCCGCCATCGTCGCACTGGATTGGCTGCTGCCCTCCGGCGAGCTGCGACAGGTCTCAGCGAGGTTCGGGAAGCGCTGAAGCCGCTCCGCCCGGCTCGGCGTGCTCATTGTGCCTATTGTTGGACTGTCGAGTTCGGCGAGGGACGGGCCGGGTCCTGATCTCTCCGTGAATCGGCAAAGAATCTTCACTGGGACGGCGGCCGAGGCCCCGGAATTGTCGGTCCCGGTTGCGAGAATGAGCGCGTGACCGAGAGCCCGTCCGCCGCCGCGCAGCACCTGCTCGTGCAGGCGGCCGAGGCGGTGCTGGCGGTCGCGCAGTCGGGCAGCGACGCCGAGCTGGTCGGGCTGCTGAGCACCTGCGAAGCGGTAGTGCGGCGGCTGGACCGGGTCACGGTCGATGCGGTGGCCGCGCTGGACCGCCGTGGCGCCTTCACCGAGCGCGGCTACACCTCCCCGGCTGCGGCGCTGAGCGACCTGCTGGGTTGGGAGCGCTTCGAGTCCCGCCGCCGGGTGGTCGCCGCGGAGCAGGTCACGCCGCGGACCGGGCTGGACGGGTCGGTGCTGCCCGCGCGGCTGCCGGCCACCGCGCACGTGTTCGGAGCGGGGCAGGCGGGGCTGCGGCACGTCGAGGTGATCGCCCGGGTGCTGGCGTCGAAGGCGGCGGGGCGGCTGTCACCGGCCGGCTGGGCGGCTGCGGAGGAGCAGCTCGCCGCGAAGGCCGAGCTGTACACCCCGACGGAGCTGCAGAATTGGGGCACGGCGCTGGTCGAGCGGCTCGACCAGGACGGCGAGGAACCCGACGACCGGCCGCCCGCGCAGACGAACGAGCTGTTCCTGACCCGGCTCCCCGGCGGCGGTGGGAAGGTCCGGGGCCGGTTCGACGACGCCGCGATGTTCGACGCGATCGCCACTGTGATCGATGCTCACGCGAAGCCGTTGACCGCCGACGACGACCGATCGATGAGGGAGCAGCAGGCCGAAGCACTGGCCGAGGTGTGCGGCTACGTGCTCGACCATGGCGAGGTCCCCGAGTGCGGCGGTCGCCGGCCACACGTGAACGTGGTGATCCGGCTGGAGGACCTGGAGAACCGGGCCCGGGCTGCGTGCCTGGACTTCGGTGGCCCGGTGGCGGCGGAGGCGCTGCGGATGCTGTGCTGCGACGCGGCGGTGGTGCCGGTCGTGCTGAACGGCACGGGCCAGCCCCTCGATGTCGGCCGGGCCACCCGCACCATCCCCGATGGGCTACGGCGCGCGGTGGCCGCCCGAGATCTCGGATGTGCGCATCCGGGGTGCGGTCGCCCGGTTTCCTGGTGTCATTGTCACCACATTGTTCCATGGGAGCTGGGCGGCGAGACGGCATTGTCGAACCTCGTCATGCTCTGCGCGGCGCACCACCGGCAGATCCATTCCACGGAATGGATCGTGCGGATCCGTGACGGATTGCCTGAGTTCATTCCGCCGAGATGGGTGGACCCCGAACAACGACCGCGAAGACGAGCTCTGCCGCATCTGGTTGCAGCCACCGTGACTGTGCGGCGTGCGACGGTGCCGACCACGCGCGTCCGAGGCCGGTCCCGACCGCTCCCTACGCCGCGCCCGGTGGCGTCGAGGCCGCGCCGCGATGCCGCGACGGGATGGTGACCTCCACGTCGTAGATGTGGCCCAGCCGCTTCCCGACGCGGGCAGTCACGACGTCCCCCTCCTGCAGGCGGAGCCAGCGCTCCTCCTCGATGCCGAAGGCGCGCACCTCCCGGCTCGTGCCCTCGTCGATCGCGATCCAGTAGCGGTACTTCGGGTTGTCGTTGCCGCTGTTGCGGGCGTACCGACGCTTGCGCACGACCTGGCCGCGTACCTCGGGCCGCGAGACGAGATCGGTCAGGGCCATCACCACCAGGACGGCCGCGACGGTCAGCGCGATCAGCCGCGCCGCGGCGATCGGGTCGTCCGGGCCGATGTCGAGCAGCGCGCCCGTCAGCAGCAGGGCGATGAACGAGACCATGAACGTCGCGAAGCCGACGACCGCCGCGGCGAAGAGTCCGGACCAGACGGTGCGGCCGCGCAGCACGGAGCCCAGCGGTCCGCGGCCGCGGTACTGCACGTTGACGACGTGCCACATGCCGCCGTAGTCGGACCAGGCGCGCCGGTCGTCGGCCGGGGAGGCGATCGGGAGGCTTACGACGGCGCGGGGGGCGAGTCCGAGCGCCGCGGCGTAGGCGAGCGGGCGACCCCAGATCGTCACGGCCGCGGCGGGTTGCTCGCCGAACCGCCCGCTCGCGAGCTGCTCGCGCAGGCCGAGCCAGCGGCCGGCGACCTCGACCCCCAGCGAGGTGCCCCGCTCGCCGTTGAACTTCTCCGAGATCATGACGAGCACGGCCCAGACGACGAAGCCGGCGCCGAGCGGCCCGAAGATGCTGTCGTCGCCGTCCGTCTGCGGGGCCAGCAGGAACCCGACCGCCACGAGGATCCCGGGCAGCACCGCCCCGACCGACAGGACGGTGCGGTGGAACGGGGTCCAGCGCCGCTGCGACAGTCCGCGCGCTCGGGCCTCCTCGATCACCGCGTGCGTGAAGTTCTTCCACCAGCTCGTCAGGTGCCGGTTGCCCTCGGCCAACGCGCCAGTGGCGACGACGCCGTCGTTCGTGGCGAGCCGGCGCAGGTGGTCGAGCACCATCTGCTCGTAGGAGTTGAGGCCGGTGGGCTCGCCGCGGCCCAGCCGCACGAGGGAAAGCTCGGGCCCGATCTCCTCGACCGACACGACCCGGCGGGCGGCCAGGTCGAGCACGGTCGCCGCAGCGGCCTCCTCGCAGAGTTTCCACCCGCCGGTGACGAGGTCGACGAGCGCGGGCGACTCGGACTCGAGCCGGTTCGGGTCTGCGGGCGGCCCGGGCCGCGGGCTCGGCGACCTCGTCGCCAGGGCCACCAGCCCCAGCAGCCCGAACCAGGCGGCGAGACCGATACCCGCCACCGCCACCGCGACACCCTGGCCCGGCAGCAGCGCACTGAAACTCACTGCAGCGACATTCATCGCCGCGTCAGAAGCGGACCTGTACGGGGCGGCGCTCCTCGTCGGGCGCCTCGAACGACTCGCGCGGCGTGAAGCCGCCGATGCCGGCGACGATGTTCGTCGGGACGGTCTGGACGCTGTTGTTGTAGGTCAGGACGGCGTCGTTGTAGTACTGCCGCGAGTAGGCGATGCGGTTCTCGGTGTCGGACAGCTCGGCCTGCAGGTCCGCGAAGTTCCGGCTCGCCTGCAGCTGCGGGTAGGCCTCGCTCACCGCGAAGAGGCTGCGCAGGGTGGCGCTCAGCGCGTTCTCCGCCTTCGCCTGCTCAGCGGGACCCTGCGCGGCGACCGCAGCCGCGCGGGCGGCGGTGACCGAGTCGAAGGTCTGGCGCTCGTGGGTGGCATAGCCGCGGACGGTCTCGACGAGGTTGGGCACCAGGTCGTAGCGGCGCTTGAGCTGCACCTCGATCTGGGACCAGGCGTTGGTGACGCCGTTGCGCCTGCGGACCAGGCCGTTGTAGGTCGCGACGATCCAGCCGAGGACAGCCACTGCCACGACGACGGTGACGACCAGGACGACGACGAGTGTGCTCACTCCGGGCTCCGGGGGGTGGGGGCGGCGGGGCGACCGCTGTCGCGCCCGTGCCGAGGAGATCGCTGCACCCCCCGATCCTGATACATCCATTGTGACCGTCGCCGACCGAACCTGGATCTTGTCCCGCGGGGGATCACGCGCGACGCTGTGATCGACCGGCACGCACGCCGCGATGTCACCGACGCCCGCGCACGGTCCTCCGACGACCTCCGAGGAGCGACATGAGGACGACGCGCGCGTACCCGACCGTCCAGCGCCGGCTCGCGGCGGCGTCGGTCCTCGCCGCCGGGATCGTCCTGGTCGGGTGTTCACCGAGCACGACGAACGTGGCAGCACCACAACCGAGCACGGCGACAACGCCGTCCGCGACGGCGCCCGCGACCTCCGCGGCCACGACCGAGGTCCGGGTGCCCGACGCCTTCACCGCGATCACGGTGCGCGCGCTGAGCGCGGCGACGTTTCCCTTCGTCACGTCGGACGGCAAGTACCACATCGTCTACGACCTGGAGTTGACCAACGCGGCCCGCGTTCCGGCCACGATCGTGCGGCTCGACGTCGTCGACGCCGCCGACCCCGCCACCGTGCTCGCGTCCTACTCCGGGACCGCCCTGGTCGCGCCGGACTGCCCGTACGGCGACTGCAACCGGCTGCGGCGGCTGCCCTCGGCCCCCGCGACCGACGCGGGCATCCCGGCGCAGGAATCACGCGCGCTGTTCGTCGACTTCTCCGTCGACTCCCTGGACAAGGCCCCGAAGGCCGTCCTCCACCGGCTCCACGGCACGGGCGCGATCAACCCGGGCTCCGCCGAACCCGCCCCCGTCGACTACCTCGCCGCGCCGCTGGACGTCGCAGCCGGCGTGCCCCGGGTCATCGGGCCTCCGGTGAAGGGCGACCGCTGGGTCGCGCTCAACGGGTGCTGCCTGCCGGGATTCCCCCACCGCACCTCGCTGAGCACGTTCAACGGGAAGCTCATCAACGGCCAGCGGTTCGCGATCGACTGGAAACAGGCCAACGAGAACGGCGAGTTCTACACCGGCGACCGGACGAAGAACGAGAGCTACGTCGACTACGGCGCCCCCATCTATGCGGTCGCGGACGGGACGATCACCACGACGCTCGACGAGCTCGACCCGAACCCGCCCGGCATCCTGCCCGCCGCCGACCCCGTCCTCGGGCCCAAGATCACGGTCGAGACCGTCGACGGCAACAACATCGTGCAGGACATCGGCGGGGGCGCCTTCGCGTTCTACGCCCACCTGCAGAAGGGCTCCCTGCTGGTCCACCCGGGCGATCGGGTGACGAAGGGCCAGGTGATCGCGAACCTCGGCAACACCGGCAACGCGAACGCCTCGCACATGCACTTCCACCTCATGAACGGGCCGTCCGTGCTGGGCAGCGACGGCCTGCCCTACGTCATCGACCGCTTCTCCTACGACGGACAGGTCGCGCCGCAGGCCCTCTTCGACGCCGACGACTTCCTCAGCGGGCAGTTCCTGCAGGGCAGGCTCCCTACGCCGGAACCGCGGACCGATCAGCTGCCCGCGGCGTTGGCGATCGTCAACTTCCCCTGATCGAGTCCTGTGGATCAGCGCGCCGGCGGGATGCGCGCCGCCTCGACGTACGACTCCTCGCCGACCCAGGCAGTGTAGCGGTCCCGGCCCATCGTGGCGATCAGGCCCGTGGTCTGCGTCGCCTGCGCGTCCAGCGCCCGGACCTTGCGCGCCGCGACCGTCGGGTCCAGCACGACGTCCACGGCCAGCTGCTCCGGCGGCGTGACGACCGGATATCCGGGCAGGTAGACGCCCAGGCTCGCGTCGAGCTCACCCCACCGCTGCGCCCGGGGCGCGGGCACCGCCGCGTGCAGCAGCCGGGCACCGGACGGTGCGGCCCGGTCGAAGGCGACCCCGGTCCACGCGCAGACCGTGCGATGGTCGAGGTGGCCGGTGATGCCGTCCGGGCCGAAGGTGAGGACGGTGTCCGGACGCACGTCACCGAGGAGGTCGCCGAGCCGCGCGGCCGCAGTGTGCGGGTCGGCCTGCGCGCACTCGCCGTCGCCGTAGCCCAGCCAGTGGTGCTCGCGGACCCCGAGGACGTCAAGGCAGCGCGCCAGTTCCCGGGTGCGCTCGGCGGCGAGGAGGTCCGGCGGCCACGCCACCGGGTCGGGCGTGCCCAGCTCGCCGCGGGTCGCCGTCACGCAGACGACCCGCTGCCCGTTGTCCCGGGCCATCGCCATGAGGCCGCCGGACAGGTACGCCTCGTCGTCGGGGTGTGCCCAGATCCCCACGATCGTGCCCAGATCGGCGACGTCCGTGGATGTGATCATGCTCGCCCTCGGCATGCCGACATCCTGCCCGTCGCCGCTGTCGTCGCACTTCCACGAAAGAAATCCCGGCGACAGGCATCAGACAGCCGTGCCCGGCACTCTTCCCTGCAACGACGTCCGCTGCACAGACGAGTTCACTGCCGTCGAAGGAGACGCCATGACCCAGCCCACGACCGCGACCCGGCCCTCGATGACCGATCTGCTCGCCGGGGTCATCGATCTCGCCTCGGGCGCCACGCCCCCGCACCGCCCCGGCTCGTGCACCGCACTGTGTGTGCCCGCCTGCGCCGGTGAGGCCGCCGGCGCCACACCGGAATCGACGCCGGAGCTCCGCACAGCACTGCGGTGATCGAACCGGGGAACCGCGGCGCGACCTGAACGTCACCCGCTGGTGATGTACGGGATGTCGCTGCTGAGCAAGCTGCACCGGTGGACCACGCCGCTGTGGCTCCTGCTGATGGTGGCGCCGTTCGTCTACCTGCTGATCAGCCACCCGGAGTCGGTGGCTACCTTCTTCGCCTACCGGGGTGAGAACGGCGAGGGCGCCGTCAGCCTCGACTCGGTGTTCCTGGCGGCCGGCGTGTGCCTGTCACTCATCGCGTAGATCGCCGAGCAGATCGACTACCTGCGGTTCATGCCGCCGAAGACCCCCGAGAACTCGCCGCGCTGGTGGACCGCGGTCGTGCTGGCCGGGGTCTACATCATCGCCAACGTGGCCGACGGTGCCGCTGTGGCGAACCAGCCGGTGCACCAGTTCCTGGAGATCTCCGCTGCGCGGCCTGCGTCGCGTCGGCCTCGACGCGCTCCCGCTGCCCGACCGAGCCGCGCCGGAAGGCGGGCGTGTCCGCGGGCGCGATCCAGAGCCGCTCCAGCTCCCCGCCCGGTTCACTGTCCAGCCACAGCGGCGTCAGCGAGCATCCGGCCATGTCGAAGCTCGTGCAGAACTCGCCCACCTCGGGATCGACGACCTCCACACCGGCGGCGCGAAGCAGCCGGTCGACGCCCCGATAGACGACGAACAGCTCCTCGTACTTCACGCTGCCCAGGCCGTTGAGGATCGGCACCACGCGGGCGCCGGACACGTCGATCCCCGCCGGCACCTCCTTGAGCAGCCGGGACACGAACAGCTCCGCGAGCCCGTCCGCGGTAGGCACGTCGGTCTCGTCGATCCCGGGTTCGCCGTGGATGCCCAGCCCGACCGCCATCCGCTCGACCTCGTCGAGCGATGCGCCCTCCTCGGCCGCGGCGCTGGCGATCTTGAAGACCGTGAGGTCGCCTGCGATGCCGCGGCGCTTGTCGACCTCGCCGGGCGGTGCGCTCCAGATGTCGTCGGTGACCAGCACGGTGCGGCAGTCGATCCCCTCCGCCTTCAGCTGGTCCTGAGCGGCGTCGAAGTTGAGCACGTCACCGGCGTAGTTGCCGTAGCTGAACAGCACCCCCCGGCCCTGGTCGGCGGCCTTGGCGACGGAGTAGGCCCGCTGGGTGGACGGGGAGGCGAACAGGTTGCCCATGGCCGCGCCGTGCGCGAGGCCGGGGCCCACGAGGCCGGCGAAGGCCGGATAGTGTCCGGACCCGCCGCCGATGACGATCGCCACCGTGGGCTCGGGCGACCGGGTGGACCGGACCACACCGCCCGGCACGGCCCGCACCCAGCGGCCGGACGCGGCGACGAAGCCGTCCACCAGCTCGTCCAGGAAGTCGGTCGGGTCGTTGAACAGACGCGTCATTGCGCACCTTTCCTCAGGTGTCGTTCAGGACCGCTACGCAGGGCGTCGCGTCCGCGTCACACCCGCACGGCGGCGTCCGCGAGCAGTGCGGCCTCGTCGTCGCTGATCGGTGGTTCCTCGTGCGTCCGCTCGTACTCGCCGATGGCCGCGACCTTCTCGGCCGACGCCGACTTCGGGTCGAACCGGTAACCCACCCACTCCCGCGTCAGCCGGCGCGCGACCTCGAGCCCGACCACCCGCTCGCCCATGCAAAGCACCTGGGCGTCGTGCTCAGCACCGCGCGCTCGACCGAGAAGCTGTCGTGCGCCGTGACCGCGCGGATCCCCGGGACCTTGTTCGCGCTGATCGCCACGCCCAGCCCGGTCCCGCACACGAGCAGTGCGCGGTCGGCCTGGCCGTCCATGATCAGACGGGCTGCCGCCACCGCGATGTGCGGGTAGTGCGTGTCTTCGTCGATGTCGCGCCCGACGTCGATGACCTCCGAGACGCGGTCGTCATTGCGCAGCTGGTCGGCAAGTGCGTCCTTGTACCGAATCCCCGCGCAGTCGCTCCCGACCACGATGCGCAGCGTCTCTGCCATGGGGGCAATCCTCGTCGTCGATGACCGACGCCTGTCATGGCCCACAGCAGGACACCGCTGGGGCGCCGTCGTGCCTTTCGGACGTTACGTAACCGAGACCTGGTTCGCATGTCGTGTCCCGCTGAGTGAACGGTCAGACGGTCGAGCCGAACTTCTCCAGCGCCCTGCGCAGCTCGGGGTGCTCCTGAGCGGCGTCGACGACCCGCTGACCGGCCATCACCGCGTCGATCGCCTGGTGCATCGCGTCGGCACCCGCGGCAGCTCCGTCCGGGTGCCCCTGGATCGCCCCACCGGCGTCGCGAGCAGCATCGGGATCGAGGGGCCGATGTTCACCGTCGGCAGCGCGATCTGCATGAAGTACCCGCTGGTCTCCTGCGTCTGCGTGCCGAGGTCGACCGGCGGCGCCTCCAGCACCTTGACCACGCGGCCCAGGTGCCGGTCGCGCATCTCGGCCGTCACCCCGGGCACCTCGACCCACGTGCCGATCGTCTGCCCGACCGCGTAGCTCGCCGCCTTGGCCAGGATGTCCGCCTCTGCGGGCATCTCGATGTAGTACGTCGCCAGCAGGTAGTCCTCGCCGCGGATGGCCTCGCTGAGGCGGAACATGTCCAAGGCGGTCACAAGCGCTCCCTTCGTCGGGCCGCCGATCTCGGTCGCCCGGCCAGTATCGCCGTGTCGCTTGAGCTGTCGCACACGCAGGCAGAGCGTCGCACCTGCTGTGCAGGGTGCGCCGGTCGTACGTGCGGTGCGCCGGCCGGAACGAGGCCGTTGATCGGGTAGCGCGGCGGAGCGGCGGTGCAGGTCCGGTCTTCCGGCCAGGGGTTCCGGGCCCTTTGCCGCTGTCGCGAGGGTTCTGCGCATTGCACGCTGTGGGCACCCGATGAAGGAGAACTCGGTGCTCAGCACCACCAGATCGGACCCTGCACGCAGCGCGCCCGCTGCATTGCGCTGGGGCTTCGCGGGTCTCGCCCTGGCCTGGTACGCCGTCACCACGTTCGGGGCGCTCGGCCTGCCGAACGTCGCCGTCGTGGTCGTTCTCGGCGTGCTTGTCGCGCTCTCGGTCGAGCCCGACGGCCACTCTCCCCACCGGGGCATTGCCGGGACGCGGCGCAATCTCGTCCTGGCGCTACCGGCGGTGATCTGCTTCGTCCCGGTCGCCTTCGGCATGAACCTGCTGCTCGGCAGGATCCCGATCGAGCCCGGGCATGCCGTCCTCGCCACGCTCGCCGCGGTCTGCGTGGCACTGCCCCGCCTCGCCGAGACCCGGGTGTTCACCACACCGGCAGTGCTCGGGCATCGCGAATTGATCATCGGAGTCACGGCGCTCGTCGCCGGGGCGCGCGCGTACCAGGCGGGCGAGACGGTGCTGGCGATGGTCGCGTTCGCCGTCGGCCTGCCCATCGTCATGGTCATCCGCAGGATCCGTCTCGGCGCGGTGTCCCCGCGCCGTCTCGGGCGCCGAACCGGGGCGCTGCAGGCCGGAAACCTCTGGGTCTTCCTCGTTCTTCTCGCCGCAGCGGCCGTTCCCGGCACGCTGTATGTCTGGCGTGCCTACGCCCCCGATGCCGCAGCGTTCATCGTCGCGGCGTTCTGGGTCGGACTGGCCGTCGCCGCCGTCCTCGTCGCCTTCCCTCGCCGGCGCATCTCCCTCACGACCAACCTGCTGGCCGTGCTCGGCTCGGTCTTCCTCGTCGTCCAGCTCATCGGCACCGTCAGCGGGCCACGGGACGCGGTCACGATCGGTGTTCCGCTCACCGGCCGGTGGGAGGCCATCTCCGCGGGGAGGAGCGCGCTCGTCAACAACCACTGGACGCTCACCGTCCAGCGCGACGCCATCGACATCGTCAGGGTCGTCGACGGGAAGACCTCCCGCGGCGACCGCAGCCGCCTGGAGAGCTTCTTCATCTTCGGGCAGCCGCTTCTCGCCGTCGCGGACGGACGAGTCACGGAGGCCGTGGACGGCCACCAGGACCTGCCCGTCGGCGGGCAGACCTGGCAAGACATGGCGGGCAACCACGTTATTCTCGATATCGGCGCCGGCCACTACGTCCTCTACGGTCACATGAAACAGGGCAGCCTGCGCGTCCACGTCGGTGAGCAGGTCCGGCGCGGTCAGGTGATGGGCCAGGTCGGCGACTCCGGCAACGCGGGCGAGCCACATCTGCACCTGCAGGTGCAGAACAAGCCGACCTTCGACGTGGAGGACCGAAGCATCCGCACGTACCCGATCCTCTTCGACGGCGCGACGGTCTCCGATGTCCGCCGGGGGGACTCGGTGCGGCCGCTGGCGACGCCCAGCAGCGCGTGACCGCGTGCAGCACGGCGTCGCCTCCGCGGATGTTGAGATAGGTGTCGTTCGCCGCCTTCCAGACCAGGCTGGTCGGGATGTCGGCGCCCTCGTCCAGCGGGACGAGCGCCAACTCGCTCAGCCGGGACCTGCGGAACCTGGTCACCCTGTAGCGTCCTGCGGAGTGTGCGGCGGCAGGCAGGGAACGTCCCGTCTGCGCATCGGCGTGCTCGCCTCGATCGCGCACCGCACTCCGCCGCGCGACTACGGGCCCTGGGAACAGGTGGCCTCGACCCTCGCGGAAGGGCTGGTCGCCCTCGGCCACGACGTCACCCTGTTCGCCACCGCCGATTCCCGCACGGCCGCGCGGCTGCACGCCGAGGCACCGCGTGGCTACGAGGAGGATCCCGGCGGGTACGACGTCAAGGTGTACGAGGGCCTGCACATCGCCGCGGCGTTCGAGCGGGCCGACGAGTTCGACCTGCTGAGCAACCAGTTCGACTTCCTCCCGCTGACCTATAGCCGGCTGGTGTCGACGCCGGTCGTGACGACGATCCACGGCTTCTCGTCGGAGCGGATCGTGCCCGTCTATCGCGCCTACGACGACATCGGGCACTACGTCGCGATCAGCGACGCGGACCGCCACCCGGACCTGACCTACGACGCGACGATCCACCACGGCATCGACCTCTCCCCCTTCACGTTCCAGGACCAGCCCGGGGGGTACCTGCTGTTCCTCGGCCGCATCCATCCCGACAAGGGCACCGATCGGGCCATCGAGGTCGCGCGCCGAGCCGGGCTGCCGCTGGTCATCGCCGGGATCGTGCAGGACGAGGGCTACTTCACCGAGCTCGTCGAACCGCACCTCGCGGCGCCGGGCATCAGCTATGTCGGTCCGGCCGGGCCGGCCGAGCGGGACGCGTTGCTGGGCGGCGCGCTGGCGTTGCTGCACCTCATCGGCTTCGCCGAGCCCTTCGGACTCTCGGTCGTCGAGTCGTTGGCCACCGGGACACCCGTGATCGCATACCCGCTCGGGTCAATGCGCGAGATCATCCGCTCCGGCCGCACCGGCTTCCTGGTCGACGACGTCGACGGCGCGGTCGAGGCGGTCGGCCGGGTGGACGCCCTGTCACGCCGGCACTGCCGGGACGACGTCGAGGAGCGCTTCACCGCGGCGCGGATGGTGGCGGACTACGCGGAGCTGTTCGCCGCCGTCGCAGAGGGTGGCCCGTCGGCCAGCAGCCGCTCGACGAGGAGCGGGATGTCGACGAAGGCGAACCGGACCGACGCGTCGCTGGCCCCGTAGGGCAACAGCAGCTGGTCGCCGTGCGCCACGGCGCCGCAGGAGTAGACGACATTGGGGACGTAGCCCTCGCGCTCGTCCTCGGCGGGCAGCAGGAGCGGGTCGCGCAGCGCGCCGACGACGCGGGTCGGATCGTCCAGGTCCAGCAGCAGGGCGCCGATGGCGTACTCGCGCATCGGCCCGACCCCGTGCGACAGCACGATCCAGCCGGCCTCGGTCTCCACGGGCGAACCGCAGTTGCCGAGCTGGAGCAGCTCCCACGGACGGCTCGGCGTCTGCAGCGTGCGGGCGTCGCCCCACCAGATCCCGTCGGCCGACGTGGCGATGGCGTTGTTCTCCCGATCCCAGCGCGAGAGGGCGACGTACCGGCCGCCGACCCGACGCGGGAACAGGGCCATACCCTTGTTCCGCGCCGCCGGCCCGGCGAGCTGCGAGATGCGGAACCGCCGGAAGTCGGCGGTCTCGATCAGCTGCGGGGTGATCGACGCACCGTCGAACGCGGTGTAGGTCGCCCGGTAGACGCCGTCGTCCTCGACGTGCACGAAGCGGGCGTCCTCGATCCCGTGCGACTCCCACGGACTCTGCGGCCACAGCACACGTTCGGCGAGGGTCGTCTCCGGCGGGAACTCGACCTCGTAGCTGGACGCGGCGATGCGCCGCGCCAGGTCGGCGGTGTGGGCCGCGGTGGGGAGGGTGAGTCGCTCACCGGCGAGGTCCGCGAGCGCCGCCTCCAGCTCGTCGTCGCGGAACCGCGGAGCGAGCCGGGCGGTGACGAACGCCGCGGACTCGTCATCGATGTCGTGGCCCGCGAGCACGGCCGCGAACGCCGCACGGTCGTACCACGTCGCGAGCGTGCGACCCCGCTCGATGTGGGGGCCGGGTTCGTCGATGCGGAGCTCTCCGGCCGGTCCCAGGACCCCCGTGCGGAACTCCACGGACGACAGGTGCCCCTCACCGACCGCGCGCAGGCTCAGGATGAACCGGAGCCGGCCCGGCAGGAGGCCCGACTGATCGGGATGGACGACGGCCGACGGGTTGAAGAGGGCCGCAGCCTCGACCGAGTACTCGTGGGTGAACCAGGCGCCCACCAGGCTGCGGCGCTCGTCGGACAGCTCGGCGTCGGCCGGTACCCGGTGGGCGATCCGCGCGTAGTTGGCCCGGAGGACTCCCGGCAGGTCCCGGTGCCTCTTGGCGTAGCGGTCACGCACCTGGGTCAAGGTCACGCGGACCTCGTCCTCCGGCAGCGCGAGGATCCGTGACACGACCCCCGACGCGCGGGACCCACCATCGAGTGACAGCTCGTGCCCGGGAACGAACAGGCGCGCCAGTACCCGCGTCGGGTCTGCTGTCAGGACGACCTCGGTCCGCGTGACACACTCCGTCATCCGACGCTCTTCAACGAGCTCCTGACC
>CAVRHG010000062.1:0-72142 GCA_963720845.1 uncultured Actinomycetota bacterium
CACCTCGCGGCTGAGCGTGTAGATCCGTTTCGAGGCGGTCGGGTCGCCGTCGAAGACCTGCACCTCGATCTCGTCGATGTCGTTCTGCAGCCCCTCGAGCACGGGCCCGTAGTCGTCGACGATCTTGTCCATCACGGTGTAGAGCACGGCGTACGGGCCGTGGTCGAGCAGGGCCGGGTCGGCCTCGAGGCGATGGCGGACCTCCGCCAGGTCGGGCTCCTCCGCGTGCCGGACGGTGATCACGAAGTCGGGTCCGAGGAACACGTGCACCTCGCCGATCTCCACGACCTCGACGGGTTCAACATAACGCGCCGGGCGCAGCACGACGAACTCCACCTCGCCGTAACGTTCACACTTCGGTCGCTGGTGGGCCTTGACGGTGTCCTCCACGGCGAGGCCGTGCAGGTTGAACTCGGCGGCGACCGCATCGATCTCCTGCGTGCTCGGCCGGAGCAGCCCGATCCAGCAGAAGGCCTTGCCGGGCGTGCCGGTGCAGCTGCGGAGCTCCTCGAAGGTCTGGTCGAGCGACTCGGGGACGATCACGCGCTTGCCATCGACGTAGATGGCGTTGTCGATCACCGACACGTGCGGCTCCTCTCCCTGCTCGCCGTCCCGGCTCGAGAGTGCGGGGTCATCCGATCGAGGGTATCCGGGAAGTTTCCGACGGCGTGTCGTCGGGCACGGCCGTGACCTCGATCCAGCTCTTGTCCCCGAAGCGCACGGCTGCCCAGGTCGAGCCGCAGCATCTCCCCCGCCCGCAGCAGCACGGGGCCAGGAGTAAGGCTGAACCGCAGCACCACCGGCTCGCCCGGAACGAGCGGCTCACGCCGGTCGCCGTCGATGGCGATCTCGATGGCCGAGCCGCGGGTGGTGGCCTCGGTGCGGGTGGCGGGACGCAGCGCACCCATCGACAGCAGGTGGGAGTTGCCGTCGGCGTCGATCCTGCTCAGCCGCGCGATCACGTAGGAGTCGATCTCGTTGCAGCTGAAGGTCAGCCGGGCCGTGACCGCGCCCGCCATCTGGACGTCCTCGGTGATAGACAGGTCGAAGGCCAGCGTCTGCGGCGCCACGTTGTCGAGACCGGGCAGTACCGGTACCCCGTAGGGCACGAGCTCGGGCGCCGTAGAGATCGGCGGCCCGGCCGCCGAGCAGCAGGAACCCGCCGTGAGGGGTGCGCCCGGGGACCGCCCGCACCTACGCTGACGATCGATCCACTTCAACGATCACAGGGAGTAGGCGTGCCGAAGCCGACGATTGTGCTGGTCCACGGGGCATGGGCGGACGGGTCCAGCTGGAACGCCGTCGCAGCCGAGCTGCGCGGCCAGGGCTTCCCCGTGTTCACTCCGCCGAACCTGCTACGCGGGGTGACGATCGACGCGCCGTACATCACCTCCTTCGTCACCCAGCGCACGAGCGGCCCGGTCGTGCTTGTCGGCCACTCCTACGGCGGCTTCGTCATCACGAACGCGACGGGCGGCGGTGACGTGCGAGCGCTCGTCTACGTCGACGCGTTCGTCCCCGACGAGGGCGAGACGGTGTTCCAGATCCTGGGCCCGTCCGGCTCGGCGCTCGCCGTACCCGACCCGACCACGGTCCTCGATCTCGCCGGCTACCCGGGCGGCCCCGACGGCGACGTCGAGGCGTTCCTCAAGCCCGCCACGGTGCACGAGTCCTTCGCCCAGGACCTGCCCGAGGCCGACCGCTGGTTGATCGTCGAGAGCCAGCGACCGATCACCTTGAGCGCGAACACCACGCCGTCGGGCGCCTCGGGATGGGCGTCGCTGCCCAGCTGGGTCGTCGTGGGCACCGAGGACCGGGTCATCCCGCCCGGCACGCAGCGGAGCATGGCCGAGCGCGCGGGCGCGACGATCACCGAGGCGGCGGGCTCCCACGTGTCGATGGTGTCGCACCCCCAGGTGACGATCGACGCGATCCTCGCCGCGGCCGCCGCCGTGGGTGACTGAACAGCACGGCGTTAGCGACCACGAAGCCTCGGCTCGGGCCTGCTCGTCGGCGATCTCACGGCGTGCTGGTCCGGGTCTGCCACGCGCCGGGGCGTTGTCCGAACAGCCACGCTCCGGCGCACACCAGCGCGACGAGGACGACCGCCAGCGCCATGCCCGCCGCGGCGCCCACTCGCAGGACCAGCGCGGCACCGACCAGTGCGCCGAAGCCGGCCAGGGCGAGCACGGAGGCGGACAGCGAGAAGCCGCTGGCGCCGGCGAGCGCGAAGCCGATGAAGGCGACGTTGCCGGTCATGTTCGCGACGAACACCCGGCCGAGGGCGAGGATGCTGACGCCGTCGACGACGCCGGTCGCGACGGTCAGCACGAGCAGCAGCACCGGCAGCGGCCCGTGCGCCGGGTGGCGGAACCACTGGCTGGGTCGATCAGGGCGCATGTGTGTCGCCTCCGGGGTGTCGAACACCAGCTGTTCGGCCGGGACCGCGATGCCCGCGGCCGGTCGCTGACGATGTCCGGCGTCCGTCCTGAGCGCAACGCCGCGCGGGGCGTCTCATCGAGCTGACCTGGGCGGCCGCGAGTCGACGTCGCGGATCGAGGACCGGCGGGTGGGGGAGGTCTGACAGGGGAGCACGATGGGCGCATGCGGACGGTGAGGTCCTGCGCCGGGCTGACGGTTCTCGGGCTGCTCCTGACGCTGTGTGCGTGCACGGGGTCGCGACCCGTACCGGGCGGCCCCGAGCTCGGCTCCGGCGACGGCTCAGGTCACGGCGTCGTCGACCGGGACACCCGGCTGGGAGCTGACCCATCCGGGCCCGGAGCACGCGATCGAGGGCTTCGCCGACCGGGTGAGTGTGACGCCCGGCGAGCCGGTGCGGCTGTTCGTGTCCACAACCGCCTCTCACTACACGGTGACCGCGTTCCGCGTCGGCGCCTACCAGGGCTCGGACGCCCTGTCCGGGTGGACCTCGCCGCCGCAAGCCGGCTCGCCGCAGCCGGCGGCGGTGGTGCAGGAGCCGACCCACACCGTGGTCGCGCCGTGGAAGCCGTCCTTGACCGTCGACACCGCGGGGTGGGTGCCGGGCAACTACCTGCTGCGCCTGGACGCCGACGTCGGCGCCCAGCAGTACGTCCCGCTGACTGTGAAGACCCCCTCCAACTCCGGGCGGCTGGTCGTGATCAACGCGGTGACCACCTGGCAGGCCTACAACCAGTGGGGCGGCTACAGCCTCTACAAGGGCCCGGACGGGCGCCGGGAGACGCGCTCGCGGGCGGTGTCGTTCGACCGCCCCTACCAGCAGGCGATGTCCGGGGCCGGGCAGTTCCTGCAGTTCGAGCTGGCCGCCGTCCGGGTCGCCGAGCACGCCGGCATCCCGCTGGGCTACGCCACGGACGTCGACCTGCACGCCGACCCGCACCTGCTCGACGGCGCCCGCGCCGTGCTCACCCTGGGCCACGACGAGTACTGGTCGACCGCGATGCGCGAGGCCGCCACCGCCGCGCGCGACCGCGGGGTCAACCTGGCCTTCCTCGGCGGGAACGAGATCTACCGGCACATCCGCTTCGCCGCGACACCGGTCGGCGAGAACCGGCTGGAGATCAACTACAAGTCCTTCGGCGAGGACCCGGCGAGCCGCACCGACCCGCGGGAGGCCACGCCCGACTGGCGCCAGCCGCCCTACCCCCGTCCGGAGAGCGTCCTGACCGGGAACTACTACTCCTGTTTCCCCGGACGGGCCGACCTCGTCGCCACGGACCCGGACAACTGGCTGCTGCAGGGCATCGTCAGCCCCGGCGAGAAGCTCACGGGCGTCGTCGGTGTCGAGTACGCGAAGGTGAACCTCTCGGCACCCACGCCCCGGCCGATCGAGGTGCTGTTCCACTCCCCCGTGGTGTGCGGCACCACCAAGCAGCACGAGTTCTCCGACGCCGTCTACTACACCACCCCGAGCGGCGCGGGCGTGTTCTCCAGCGGCACCCAGGGCTGGGTCTGCGGACTCGACCCCGCGTGCCCCGACAGCCGCGGCAACCCGCGCGTCGCGCAGGCGCTGACCGCCGTCACGACCCGGCTGCTCCAGCAGTTCGCCGCCGGTCCCGCCGGTGTCGCGCACCCGGCCGTCGACAATCTCGCCCGGCTGGGCATCCGCGCGGCGCCCGGTTCGCCCGCCCCGGCCGACAACGACTGATGGGGTCTGCCGGGTTCGCGAGCCGCCGACTGTGGATGCGGGTGGTGGCCGATGCGCAGCGTCAGTCGCCGGCCGTCGCTTTCCAATACGCCTCGAGCACCTCGCCTGCCGTGTCGTAACAGGCGTCGGGGCCGAGCGCCGCGACGAGGCCGTAGCGCTCGAGCTGTGCGGCCACCGACGCGTTGACGTTGGCCAGGACCATGCGCACACCGGCGGCCCGCAGCCGAGTCTGCACCAGGGCCAGCACGGCGGCGGCCGAGTAGTCCACGTCGCCGATCGCCGCCCCGTCCAGGCAGAACCAGGTCAGGGTCGGGCCGGATCGGGTGAGCAGGGCGACGTCCTCGGCGAAGCGGGCGGCGTTGGCGAAGTAGAGGCCCGAACCGAACCGGTAGACGACCAGGCTCGCAGCGGTGCGTGCTCCGGCCGTCACCGGCAGCGACCGCCAGTGCCCGGCCGGTGACTTGACCAGGACGGCGTTGTGCGGGTCGTAGCTGTGCCGCAGGTGATCGATGATCGAGGCCACGACCGCGACCGCGATGCCCGTCTCCACCCCGAGCAGCACCACCGTCAGCGCGGTCAGCGCCGCGACCACGAACTCCACCCGGCGGACCGCGTAGATGCGCCGCATACCGGCCACGTCCACCAGGTCGACACCGATGAGGAAGACCACCGACGCCAGCGCGGCCAGCGGAAGCATGTCCAACAGCCCGGTCAACGCCGCGACCACCACGAGCACGGTCGCAGCGGCAGCGAGCTGGGCGAGCTGGCTCCGCCCGCCCGCCTCGTCCACCATCTGCGTCTTCGTCGGGCTGCCGTTGACCACGAACGAACCGGTCACGGCCGCGCCGAGGTTCGCCCCGGCCAGCCCGACCAGATCGCTGTCGGTGTCCACCTGCTCGTCGTGGCGCGCCGCGTAGGCACGCGAGGTGGCCGCACTCTGGGCCAGGATCACCACGCACATCGCCGCAGCGATCGGGAGCAGGGCGCGGGCGTCGGCGAGGGAGACGCCGGGCAGACCCAGGTGCGGCAGACCACCCGGGACCGGCCCCAACACGGCCACCCCTCGGCGCGGCAGATCGAGGGCACTGCCGACGGCGATGGCGGCCACCACCGCGATCAGCGCCCCGGGTATCCGGCGGCTGACCCGGCGCAGCCCGAGCACCAGGGCGATCACGCACGCCGAGACCGCCGACGCCGCGAGATTCGTCCCTGACAGACCGGTCGTCACCTCGACCACCTTGTCCGGCAGTGAGACCCCGGAGGTACCCACCCCGAGCATGTCGCCGAGCTGGCCCGCCGCCACCTGGACACCCACCCCCGTGAGGAACCCCACCAGCACCGTGCGGGACAGGAAGTCGGCCAGGAAACCGAGCCGGGCCAGCCGGGCCAGCAGCAGAAGCGCGGCGACCAGCAACGCGGCCGCCCCTGCCAACTGGACGTAGCGCGCCGACGCCGGGGCGGCCAGGCCCGCCAGCCCCGCCGCCAGGATCGCGGCGGTGGCCGAGTCGGCCCCCACAACAAGGTGACGCGAGGAGCCCAGCAGCGCGAAGACCACCACCGGCACCAGCAGCGTGTACAGGCCGGTGGCCACCGGCATCCCGGCGATCCGGGCATAGCCGAGGACCTCCGGGACGGCGAGGCTGGCCAGCGTGACACCGGCGACCACGTCGGGCAGCAGCTCGGCGCGCCGCAGCGGGAGAAGGCCCGTCGCGCGGAGTCTCCGACGCCGCCGATGCCCGTTCACCCCCGCGCCACCGTCGACACTCCTGGGAGAGACGGTCAGAGCCAGCCGCTGCGCCGGAACAACCGGTACAGGGTGAGGTCGAGGCCCAGCATGACGGCGAGACAGATGAAGTAGGCGTAGCGGTGGTGCAGCTCGGGCATGTAGTCGAAGTTCATGCCGTAGATGCCGGTGATGACCGTGTCGACGGCGACCAGGGCCACCCAGGCCGAGATGCGGCGCATGTCGTCGTTCTGCTGCCGACTCTCCTCGTTCTGGAGGATGCTGATCTGGGCGAGGTTCGCGGTGAGGATGTCGGTGAGCAGGGCGTCGAACCCCTCGACCTTCTCCGCCACCCGGGCCAGGTGGTCGGCGACGTCGCGGAAGTACGGCTCCATCTCGGGGTGGATCCCGGTGAGCCGGGCGCCCGTGAGCACCCGCATCGGGTGCCCGAGCGGGCCGACGGCGTGGCGGAACTCGACGACCTGCCGCTTGAGCGCGTAGATCCGGGCGGCGTCTGCGCCCCCTTCCGAGGCGAAGACCTGGGCTTCGAGCTTCTCCAGCTCCTGCTCGATGTCGTCAGCGATCTTCTCGTAGTCGTCGACGACGGCGTCGCAGACGCTGTAGAGCACAGCCGAGGGCCCGTGGCGCAGCAGATCACGGCTGCTCTCGAGGCGGCGGCGGACCGGTTCGAGGACTGTGTTGCTGCCGTGCTGGACCGTGACCATGAAGTTCTCCCCCGTGAACAGCATGATCTCGCCGGTGACCAGCTCGGCCCGGGCCTCGTCGTAGTCCAGCGTCTTGAGCACGACGAACATGCACTCGTCGTAGATGTCGAGCTTGGGGCGCTGGTGGGCGTTGACCGCGTCCTCGATCGCGAGCGGGTGCGGGGCGAAGTAGAGCGCGAGGTCGTCGAACTCGTCGTAGGTCGGTTCGTGCAGCCCGAGCCAGGCGAAGCTGCCCGGCACGCTGCGGGCCATCCGGATGGCCTCGGCCATGCCGACCGACTCCCGCTTGCCGTCGGAGTAGAGCGCGCAGTCGACGAGCATGCCCACAGTGTCGTCCGGGAACGGTTCCGGCGTGATGCTGCACGCAGGCTTTCTGATCCGAATCCTCGCGCAGCAAGCTCGGTGTCGTGCGGATGCGCTTTTTCGGCCCGATTGGCCTGATCGTCTGCTTGATCGTCATGAGCGAAGTTCAGAGGACGCCCACCACGCGCGGCCGCTCGACGGGAGCCCCGTCGAGCGGATTCAGCGCTCATCTGAGTCGTGCAGTTCAGCGGCGACAACTGCGCGGGGAATAGTGCAATCGGGTAGAGGCAGTAGGCGGCGCCACCGTCGTCCGGATGGCACTGGTTGTGACGGGGGTAGCCGTCACCGTGGTGAAGAGCGGTCTGCAGCGCGCCCGGGCCCGGCTGGACGAACTGGAGCCAGAGCCCGAGGAACTGCTCGAACCGACCGACCAGAGGGCACGTGCGCGAAGCGCGCCGTCCGTGTCCCGGTTGTACACGACGGCGGCGGGCTGGCCGTTGGCTGTGGTAGCGATCATCTGCCAGTCACCCGGCGCGCCCAGCACGTAGACGTGGAGCAATCGTGGTGCTGACCCCAACCGCCACCGGTGTCTCCACGATCCGGCGCTGGTCGTCATGTTCGGCTTCCCGAACGTGCTCGCCCATTGAGCGGCGTATACGCGACCTCGGAATCCGGTGCGCAGAGTCACCTGTCGGCGTCTCCGCCATCGTCCACTCCTAGCCGCTGGTGGACGATCTGCCGGGCCAGGTTCAGGACGGCGGGGTCGTCGTGCAGGACGAAGTTGGTGTCGGCGGCCAGCATGATCCCGTGCAGCTCGAAGGCGAGCCGGTCAGGGTCCTCGCGGGCCGGAAGCTCGTGCTGGTCGATCGCGGTGGCCGCGAATCGGCGGATCAGCGCCGCGAATCCGGACTGGAGGGCGGCCACCCGTTCCTTGACCGGCCCGGGGCGGGTGCCCATCTCCAGCGCCGCGGCCGCGAAGAAGCAGCCGCCGGGGAAGACGCGGCGCTGCAGGTAGCCGAAGAATGCGTCGCACACCGCCACCAGCTGGGCCAGGCCCGGCGGAGCCGCCAGGGCGGGCTGCGCGACTTCCTCGTCGAGGATCCGGCCGGCCTCCTCGACGGTGGCCAGCTGGAGTTCCTGCTTGGAGCCGAAGTGCGCGTACAGGCCGCTCTTGCTCATCCCGGTCGCCGCGGCCAGGTTCCCGATCGACAGGCCCTCCAGCCCGTCGAGGGTGGCCAGCGAGGCAGCCGCGCGCAAGATCGCGCCGCGGGTGCGTTCCCCGTCCGCACGGGGCCGTCGCCGCGCACGATCGCCTTGATTCACAGCACCGTCCACCACATTGACAAGTTAGCACGATCGATCGTATCGTTCGGCCTAGCACGAACGATCGTGCTTTCTAGGCCAGCCATCAGAGGACACTTCATGACACTCACCTCAGCGATCTCGACACAGGCCGTCGTCAACCACCACCTCGAGCGTTTTGCTGCCCTCGACCTGCAGGGCGTCGTAGCGGACTACGCCCTGGACGCGGTGATGATCGTGCCGACCGGCGTGTTGCGCGGTGTGCATGAGATAACGCCACTCTTTCAGAACTTGATTACCGAGTTCGCCAAGCCCGGCGCCACGTTCGACTTGCAGCAACAGGTGATCGAGGGCGATGTTGCCTACATCCGGTGGGTCGCCGAGACGGCCGAAAACACGTACGAGCTCGGGACCGACACGTTCTTCGTGCGGCACGGCAGAATCGCGATGCAGACCTTCGCGTTCAAAGCGACGACCAGGGCCTGACGTCCGCGACACGTCTTTTACCGGCACCCGAGTTCTCAGCGTGAGCATACGTCAACACGAAGCTTCCGTGACCGAGCTGCGGACGCATCGCGGGGCCATCACCGTCATCTGGACGTCGCGACAGACGGGCAACCCACCGGTCGGCATGCGAACCTTCGGTAACTCTTTGCCGTTGATTCCGGTCCAGCCAGCTGCACCCACCTTGATCCATGGTTATCTACGGGCGTCCGAGGAGCGAGGGCACACCCCGGGGCCAGTGGAGGGCATAGTGATCTTCGGCTACAGCATCATCGGCGCGATCATCGTCGGTCTCATCCTGGGTGTGCTCGCCAAGATCATCCTGCCCGGCAAGCAGGCAGTCCCGATTTGGCTGACCATCCTGGTCGGCATCGTGGCTGCGATCATCGGCAACTACGTGGCCACGCTGCTTGGTGTGAGAGACACCTTCGGGTTCGACTGGACCCGGCACGGCCTCCAGTTGCTCTTCGCGGCCCTCGGGATCGGCGCGCTCGCCGGGGTGTACGCCAGGAAGGCCTGATCGACCGGCCCACCGCCGTCAGCCAATTGGGGCTGTTGATGCGTGGCGCTCAGAATCGAACACCGGCGAGCAGCCGGTCGCCGACCCGGCCGAGAGTCAGGTCGAGGGCCGTGAGCAAGTGCGCGACCGGCTCGACGGACTTGGTGCACGTCCAGGCGGCGTGGCCATCCGGCCGGACGAGCACCGCGCCATCGTGGGCGAGGCCATAGCGACGGGCCAGCAGGCCCGCGTCGCACATCAATTCGCGGCCGGCTCCGAGCACCTGCAGCGGCGCGGGCGAGGCCGCGGCGGCAGTCCGCCAAGCGTCGGCGTCGGGACCGACGATCAGTGTCAGCCTGTCGTCGGGTCGGGAACGACTCCAGGATCTGCTCGATGGTGCGTCCGGCGTCCAGATAGCGCTTCACCGTTTCGACCGGAACGCGGGTACCAGCGAGGACGGGCTTGGAGCCCATCGCTCCGCGGCGACGCTCGACCTTCTCACTCAGCGCCGCATCGCGACGCGAACCGGCATCGATGCGGCTTCGAAGCAGGCTCAGATTCAGCACCTCGTGAATGACCACATGGTCCGGCCGTACACCGCCCTCCCAACTGCCGTCCTCATGCATGAGTACACGTTGCGGCCGATCGTGGCGAACGTCAGCTGTGTCAGCGGGCTGGCGTAGCCGCGCGAGCGCAGATGGGTCACAATCGCGCGAATGTGCTGGAGCGAGACGTTGCGGTTCTTCAACTCCGCAGCCACCAGTAGGGCGAGAAGATCGATGAAGCCATACAACCGGATATGGCGCCCAGGGCTGAGCCTGGTGTCTACCGTCGGCTCGATCAACCCGGTGCCAGCCCAGTAGTCGACCTGACGCTCCGTGAGACCCGCGATCCGCGCTGCAACATCGCGCGGCACGGCGAGGTGCTCCTGATCAGCGCACCGTGTGGAGCCGCATCGACGGTGGAGACCGTCAGGGGGTCTTCTTGTCCGCGGCGGTCTTGTCCGCGGCGGTCTTGTCGGCAGCGGCCTTGTCGGCAGCGGCCTTATCGGCAGCGGCCTTCTCCGCGGCGGCCTTCTCCTGCGCCGCGAGCTGCTGCCCGGCGACGAGCGTGCGGGTCCCGCCGCTCTCCAGGAGACGGCGGCCCTCGACCAGCTCGAAGTGCATCGTGTCGGACTGGCCCTCCCAGGCCACCCCCCACTCGAACCCGTTGGAGAGCATCGACTTGGCGAAGGCCAGGTTGTATCCCTCGGAGCTGCTCCACCGGTCGGCCTTCGCGTCCGCCGCACCCCCGGAGTCGGCGTCCGGGGTGAAGAACCCGCCGCCGCGCGTACCCGACATGATCCCGAGCAGCTGGGTGATGCCGGGGTCACGCACGTCCGGGCCCTTGAACACGAAGTCGTTGGCGTCGGTCTCCAGGCCGTTCTTGGCCTCCCTGAGCCGCAGCCACTGCACCTTCTGCTCCAGCAGCGCGGCGACCTCCGCGGACCCCTTCTTCTGGGCCGCCTTGTCCGTGCCGCTGCCCAGCTCCTCGGTCTTCTGCTTGCGATAGGCCTGCCGGTCGGCGATGTCGGTGGTGGTGGCGCCGATCTGCGCGGTGAGGTCGACCAACGGCTTCGCGACGGGCGGGAGTTTGGTGCCTGCGGCTGTCGCGCCGGTGACGACCTTGTCAGCCTGCACGGCCAACACCGTCACCTGAGCCGTCGTGATGGACGCGGGCTTGGGCGCAGGCAGCGGCTTCGGGTCGACCTTCGCCGTGGGGGCGATCGTGCCGAGGGCGGTCTTGAGCGGCGCCAGCGTCGTCCCGGCGGTGGTGAGCTTTGCGTCGACGGCGTCCAGCGCCTCGCTCAGGCCGTCCTGCGGCGGCGCCGTGCCCGGGTCGGCGATCCACGCGCGCGCCGCGGCGACGCGAGCGGCGATCGTGTTGAGCTGCTGCTGGACGGCGAGCACCTGTGCCGCGATGGCGACGGCCTGCCGTTGCAGCGTGCCGACCTTGGCGCGCATGCCGGCGAGCTTCGTGTTCAGCTCCTTGAACCCGTAGTCGCCGGTCAGCTTGCCCAGGTCCACGCCCTTGTCGGCGGCCGCCTTGTCGATCTTGGCGATCTCGGCGTCCAGCTTCTTCGTCCAGGGCGCGAAGATTTCCTTGAGGTGCTTGGTCGCGTCGGCCTTCTTGGCGTCGAAGTCCGCCTGCGCGGCGGCAATGGCGTCCTTCGCGGCCTGGACTGCGACCTTCGTCGCCTTCCCCGACTTCATCAGCACGGCGAGCTTGTACTGGGCGGAGGTGAGGACCGTGCGCGCGGACTCGACCTCGCGCAACGGCTTCATCGAGGTCTCCGGCAGATCCGTCTTGAACTTGTCCGAGCCGGACTTCAGCCGGTTGTACTCGACCTCGACCCGGTCGAGGAACTTCGTCGACTCCGCCTGCGTCGCCGTGTCCTGTCCCATCTTCTCGATCAGGTCGAGGCGCTGGTTGATGGTCATCTGGAAGTCCATGTGCGGCTTGCCGCCGGTGACGGTCTCGAAGAGCTTGATCAGGCTGCCGCTCTTGATGTGCGGCGTCGCGGCAGCCTTCCAGTCGATGGCGAAGCCCGTCGCGTGGGTGAACCAGCCCGCGCTCTTGCCCTCCGGGTGCAGGTGGTCGCCACGCATGCCGAGCGCGACGTCGGTGTCGGGCATGGGGATGTCCTGCTGCTTCAGGTCCTGCTGGACCTTGAGCAGCCGCTCGCGCGTGGAGACGTGCGCCCACAGCGGGTAGGCCTTGCTGTTGTCCATCGGCTTGATCGCCTGGAAGTGCGTCTGCGTGTTCGCGTCGCTGCCGAACAGGGTGCGCATCGTGTTCATGAACGTGACCCGGTTCGCCGCGCGCTGGTCGAGCAGCTTCTGCTTCGCCGCGTCCGTCTTCTGGGCCTTCAGGTACGCCGCCGTGAACATGTCGATCTGTTGCTGGATGTGCGGGTCGAGGCTCTCGATCCAGCCGACGTCCGGGGTCGGTGGCGGCGTGACCTGCGGTGTCGGGTCGCGCTGCACGACGAGGTCGGCGGTGGCGCGGTTGCCCGCCGTCCGCTGCAGGTCGACCACGTCGTTGCGGTGCAGCGCCTCGGCGCCGCGCAGGTACGGCCGACTCCCGCCGGTGGGTGCCCGGGTGACCGGCGCCCGCTTCGTCGTCACGGTAGCCGCGTCGCGGCGGATCCTGGCCCGGTCGCGCGTCACGGCAGCCGCCTTCGCCACGCCACCATGAGGCGCATGGTAGCCACGTTCCCCCTGCCCAAAAGGGCTGATCTGCCTGCGGATCCGCGGTATCAGCGGGTCGCGCGCGGCTCCTCTCCACGACCCGTGCGGACAGGAAAGTCGAGACGATGGCGATTTCCTGCGGTGTGCTTCACGGACGCGTCGACTGCGTGATCGACCCGCTGGTCGCGCACCCGATCCTGGACGGGCTCGAGGCGCGCCCGACCGGGTTCTCGTCGCAGCCCGCCGACGCGACCCGCGCGCTGGACTACATCAGGCTCCCCTGTTCGACCTCGCGCTCGACCGGGTGCTGCCGTCGACCGGCGCCGCCAGCGCCGACGACCTGCAGGACCTTCTGTCGCTCTACCTCGACCAGTGCCGGACGGCGAACGGCGAGATCTTCGCCTTCGGGGCGAAGTTCACCGAAAACCAGCACCGGCCGATCGACGCGGAGTTCGGCAACCGGCGTGTTCCTCGCCTTTCCAGAGCCAGCGCGTCCCCACCGACGGCACCGGCCTCCCCACATCGGACGCGCGCCCGCTCAGCGCCGTCATCGGTCACTCGCGATCGACGAGCCCAGCCACGGACGCCGACATCTACCTCGCGCACGCCGCATCAACCCGACGGGCGCCGACCCCGGCCACGAGGTCGCCGTGCTGGCGAACCTCGCGACAACCCCCCGCGCGCTCGCCGATTGGCGGCTGCAGGACCGCAACGGCCGCACCACGGCCGTCGACGTCACGATCCCGCCGGGCGCCACCGGCCCTGATCGCCCCGGACGGCACCGGGGTGCAGCTGGGCAACGACGGCGGCAACCTCGTCCTCCACGACGACGACGCCGACGCCGACGCCGACGCCGACGCGATGATCGACTCGGTGGTGCGGAAAGGCGGACGCCAAGCCGGTGGACCGGTACGTCCGGCTCCGGCGTTGACGATCCTTGTCAACTCGAATCGGCTACCTCCTCGAAGCCGCATGGTGGGATGTCGTCCACGTCCGTTCACTGGGATTGCAGGCCGCAGCTGACCGCGTTGCGCTGGACGCTGCGCGCAGCGATGGTCGGATCCTGGTCAGCGCGGACACCAACTTCGGTGCCCTGCCGGCAGCGGCTCATGCCACCGAACCGTCAGTTGTCCTGGTGCGCCGAGTAGTCGGACGTCGAGCCGAAGCACTGGCCAGCCTGCTGATCGCCAGCCTACCGCCGGTAGAGATCGAGCTTCGACAGATGAGCGCGACATTCAGCTCTTGGAGTGAGGTCAAGGCCAAGGCCGCCGCGGTCGACCCGCGCCCCGCCGCCGAGCGCGACGTCGCCCAGGCCGCTGCCGCCGAACGACGCGAGGCCTACGTACGCGGCTACCAGCTCGCCGAGATGCGCATGTCCGCCGGCCTGACCCAGGCCCAGGTCGCCGACATCCTGGGCGTCAGCCAGGCCCGTATCTCCAAGATCGAGCACGGCGAGGTATCCGGTATCGACATCGTGCGCGCCTACGTCGCCGCGCTCGGCGGAACCCTCGACATCGTCGCCACGCTGGGAGATCGCAGCTGGAAGGTCGCGTAGCCGTATACGAAAGCCATCGACCGACCCGACCGAAGGCACTCACGAGCCGACGCCCGCCCGACCCGACTCGCTCCACGCGCGTTCCGCGCGACGCGGCCATGATCTCTTCGAAGGGTCGTGAGCTGCCGAAATAGAGCCGCCTTGGGGAGTCGAACCCCAGACCTACGCATTACGAGAAATCCCATCATCGCATCCACTGTGCTCTCCGGGTCCATCGGTGCACGTCACAGCGTTCACCGTGCTCAGCGATGACACCGGTAGGACGTTATTTCAGGCCACGAACCAGGCCACGACAGAGATCAACTAGTGGCGGTGTTGCGATCCGCTGGCGGAGGGCTCCAGGTCCGGGCGCGCCCAGTGGGTGGCGCAACCAGGACGTCCTTGTGAAGGTGCTCCTGGACAAGGTGGCGGAGCCGCGGGCCGTCGATGCTCGTTTCTCGTTTTGCGGGCCGATAAATGCTACGATCTGGCGATGGACCTATCGCCTCGCGGCGAACCGAGTTGCGCGCTCTGGTCAATGGATACGACGTTTCTGCAAGGATCGCAACACGAGCTCGGATCGTGCTGTGGGCGGCCGAAGGTCGGATGAAGAAAGATATCGCGATGCTCGCGGGAGTGTCCCGCCCAACGGTGGACTTCTGGATTGATCGCTACGGATTCGGTGGTGTCGCTGCGCTGCACGATCGGCCTAGCGGGGCTCCACGGGAACAGATTCCGCCAACGGTTCGGGGACGGATCTTGGCATTGACCCGTAGCACGCCGCCCATCGAGTTGGGGCTGTCGCATTGGTCGAGTCGAGAGATGGCCAACTTCCTCAACCGAACTGAAGGCATCGCCGTGTCGCCACCTACGTGGCGACTGTGTGGCGAGAGGCGGGGTTGAAGCCATGGCAGGCGGGCACTTCAAGTTATCGAGGGATCCCGAGTTCGCCGAGAAGTCGCCGACGTAGTCGGCCTGTACCTGGACCCGCCGGGTGGCGCCGTCGTGCTCAGCATCGACGAGAAGACCAGGTCCAGGCACTGGACCGAACCCAGCCGACGTTGCCCATCGACTTTGGAAAAACGGCGAAGCAAACGCACGATTACGTGCGGCATGGCACCACCAATCTGTTCGCCGCGCTCAACGTGCACACCGGGGAAGTCTTCGGCGAATGCAAGCAGACCCGGAACGGGCAAGATTTTCTTGACTTCCTGAAGAAGGCCGTCGAGCCGCATGCCGGAAACCCAATTCACGTTGTGCTGGACAACCTGTCCACCCACGCAACTCCAGAGGTGCAAGAATGGCTGGACGAGAACCAGCACGTCACTTTCCACTTCACGCCGGTCGGCTCATCCTGGCTCAACCAGGTCGAGATTAACCGGCCCTCGGCCCTGAGGGTCATGTGTTGGCGTCGGTCGCGGTGCGGTGACCGAGCCGGTTGAGGTGGTTGTTGATGCTGGCGATGACGCGGGCGTGGCGGGCGACTTCGGTGTCCCAGCCGCGCTCGGCTGCGTCGTCGCGGAGTGCGGTGAGGTCGGCGAGCTGAGCTTCGAGCTCGGGGACGAACTCTGTGGTGGTGACAAAGTTGTCGCACTGCTCGCAGATATTGGCGTAGGGGCAGGCCTCGGCGGCGAGCTGACGGGAGCAGTACCCGTGCGCGACTCGGGTCTTGAGCATCTCTTCGCGCAGCCATTCGATCCGGCTCGAGACGATGGGCTTGCCGACCGGCGTGAGGGTGAGGGCCAGCCGGTTGCGGGCCTTGTTCATGGCTTCCTCGTAGGCGACCCGGATGGTGGGCGCGGCGAGCGAGGCGTAGCGCAGGGTCATCTCGGTCGTGACGTGGCCGAGCAGCGCCATCAGCGCCTGCAGCGACATGCCGGCGTTGACCAGGCTGGTCGCGTAGGTGTGCCTGAGCTGGTGGGGGGTGACGTGCAGGATGTTCCCGTCGTGGCCGCGTAGTCCTGCCGCGCGGGCTGCGTTGTCGAGTCCGTGGCGCAGCCGGTAGGCGCTGAGCCGGCGGCCGCGGTGGACGAACAGGAAGTCGGCTGGCCGGCCCTGGCGTGGGTGCGGCAGGGCTCGCTGCGGGCCGCGCAGGTTCATCCACTCATCGAGCGCGTCGAGGGTGGCGGCGTCGAGGGGGACGGTGCGTTCGGTGCCGAGTTTGCCGAGCGGCACCTTCAGCCAGCTGCCGTGGCTGGGTGAGTCCCAGACGCAGTCCAGCTCGAGGTCGAGCAGTTCACCGAGGCGGATGCCGGTGCCGCGCAACAGAGTCAGCCCGATGCGGGCGAACGGGTCGTCGAGCCGACCGATTGCGGCCATCAGGTCCCGGTCGGCATCGGGTGGCAGTGCGCGCGGCAACGGCTTGTCGAGGCGGGGGATGTCGCCGGTGAACAGCAGCCGACCGGGTGGGCGCTCGGCCCAGCCCCAGAGCGTGAGGTCATCGAAGAAGCAGCGCAGGTCGATGACGGTGCGTTTGCTGACCGTCGGGGACACCGGCTGGTCGCGGGCGACCCGGCCGCGCCAGGGCCGGCCGTGGTTGTAGGTGAGGAAATCCTCCATGTGCTGGCGGGACAGCTGCGCGAGGCTGCGCACTTTCGGGTGGTGGGTGGCCAGATACTCGGCGAAGGTGATCAGGCTGTCGGCGCGCAACTCGACGGTGTTCGGTCGCAGGACGGCCGCCACCGTGGTCAGGTAGCGCAGCGCGACCTTGCGGATGATCGGTTGCGGGATGGCCTGCATGCGCTGGGCGAGGGTGGCCTTGCCGGGCCGGGCTTTGCGCGGTGGCTGCTGGCAGATCCGCAGTTCGTAGCAGGCCTGGTGGAGGCTGAACAGGCGGGCGGAGTTGTGGGTCCAGGTGTGGTGGCCCGCGCTGGGTGCCTGGGCGAGGGCGTCGGCGACGGTGTCGAAGTCGTCGTCGGTGAGCTCATCGAGGGTTTTGCCCGCGGTCAGGCAGAGCAGGCTGAGCCCGCCGCGGGAGACGTCGGTGGTCCAGGTGCTGCTCCAGCCGAACCGTTCGGCGACCTGCACGATGCGGGCGACATCGTCGGGGTGGCGCGTCGTCCACTGCTGGTAGAGGTCGCCGGGGTTCTTGGCGAGCAGGAGGTCGAGGTCGGGTCGCAGGTGGCCTTCGACGAAACACCAGGTGAGGAACGACCACGCTCGGGTGCGGGCGAGGTCGGCGAGCCGGGCGGGGGTGGGCCGGGTCATCCACTCGGCGGGCCGCGGGTGGATCGCCAGCAGCCGGGTCGCCGCGTTGCGGCGCAGCCGCTTGGCGTCCGGCCCGACCGGCAGGTGTGCGACCGCGTCGGCGTAGGCGATCAGCAGGCTGGGTGCGCCGTGTCGGCGCAGCGTGACCGCCGCCGAAGCGCTCATCGCTGCCCTGCCCGGGCTCGCGCATATTCGGCCGCGAGGGTCTCCGGGGCCAGGTGCACGTAAGCGGCCGTGGTCTCCGGATGCGCGTGCCCCATCAGCTCCCGCAGGACCAGCAGGTCGATCCCGGCGGCGGCCAGTTCGGTGCCGTAGGTGTGGCGGAGCCGGTGCGGCCGCACCCGCAGAGCACCGGAGCTGTGGCGGTGAGTGCGGAAGATGCGCCGCAGCCCCGCCTCGGTGAGAGGTTGGCCGACGGTCGGCCCGCGCAGCACCACGAAGCACTCGACACCGGCGCACCGAGGTGGGCGTTCCTCGCGCAGGTAGGCGGCCAGTTCGGTGAAGAACACGCCGTCGACGGGCACGATGCGTTCCTTGCCGCCCTTGCCGTGACGCGGACACGACGCAGGCCCATGTCCACGTTCGCCAGCCGCAACGAGCGGACCTCCGCGGCGCGCAGCCCACCCAGCAGCATCAGCAGGGTGATGGCCCGGTCGCGGCTGGTGCGCAGATCGGCCAGGAACGCCGCGACGTCGTGCGCCTCCAACGCCTCGGGCAGCCGACATGGCTGGCGGACCAGCCGCGCCGGCCCGGGCCGGCCCGCGCCGACGGCCGAGCAGGCCGCGCGGCCTGGCGCGCAGACCGCTGGAACGCCGCGCCGCCGGCACCGGGTTGTCCATGCGAGCCCCCGTGGTGACGGCGAACTCGAACAGACCCCGCGCCGCGGCGATCCTGCGGTCATCGTGCGGCGCAGCACCCGATGCGCAGCAGCCGCACCACCTTCCCGCGCCCACCCGGGGTCGCTGCTGCTGCCAGTCCAGGTAGCGAACAGATCGGTAGCCACCACGTCCCGCAGGCGGCGCCGCGCTCGGTCAGGAACCGCAGGAAGGAGCAGGCGAGGCGAGGCCGGCTGGCGGGGAGACGCCGCACCACCAGATGAGACAGAAACCCGTTGACCAGCTCACCGTCGGGCCCGCAGCCCTCGACACGGTGACCGTCACTGGAAGAGATGACGCGCTGCTGCATGGCCCGCTCCCGTCAACAAAGGACGAGGTCAGGCTTGCTTCGCCGGCCTTACGACGGCAGAACGTGACGATCGGGCGAGGTGAGCTCGACGCGGCCATTCTCGCTAGCTTTGGTCCAGCAACCGGACGCGAACCATGAGGTGGTGACGAGGATGCCTCGACCCGCGCGTTTCTCGTCCATCGCACCTACCAGTTCACGGATGTGACTGACGCCCAGGACGCGCGTGTACTTCTTGGCCTGAACAATGGTCAGGCCGCCGACCATTGGATCACGGTTGAGGACGACCGCGTCGACGCCGTCGTCGCCGGTGCGTTCCGTTGTCCACCCCTCCAGACCGCGGGCCTCGAACAGTTGACGGACGAAGTGCTCGAACTCAGTCGGCGTCATCCTGGTGAGGTCGGGGCGCGAATCGAGTCCGGAAACCACGTCAACGCTTTCAACGAACGAGTACCGGGCCAGATCGAAGTCGCGGACCGGTGTCACCGGCTCGACCGCGTGCGGATGTCTGGATACGAGCGCGTTGAGGTGCGTGAGACAGGCCTCGGGCGTGACATCTCGCAGGTTCAGGCTTGAGTACCGGGCTCGATCGACAGCGAAACTGATCAGGCAGGGATACTCGCGCTGCCCGGTCGCAGGGCTGATCGCGTGGACGTGACCACCAAGTTCGACGTTCTCCAGCTCGGGATCGGCCTCGAAGAGGTCGCGCATGTACAGCAACGCGATCTGGCTGACGACCGAGCGGTAGACCTTGCCGATTTCGGCGGGGGCTCGCTTCTTCTCCCGCATCTCGCCGGTCGTACCCACGTATGTGTAGCTCGCGACGGCCGGAATGACGTCCGGGGGCGGCAGCTCGAATCGGACGACTGCCTGCTCACCACGGGGTGTATAGGCAACCTCGATCTGGTGCGGGACGTCTGGCGGGAGCGGCGTTCGCGCCAACGCCCATTCGAGGTAGGTTTCGACACTTTCCCTGTCGCGCGTCGACAGCCCGGTTTGCATCGTCTCGATCCGCCGGTTGTGTCGCTCGACTTCGATCCGATGCCGCTGGACGGCCACCTGATATCGCGTGGTCTCGTCACGCACCCATCGCTGCCGTGCAGCCTCGTCGACGTCGTACTGGCACCTCGCCTGCTCGAACTCCATTCGTGCCTTGGCAACACGACGCTCGTGGCGTGCGCCTCCACCGAACAATCCACTCAGGGCCCCTGGCTCGGCCGGCGCGTAGTCCTCCCACGCAGGCTGTCGCCCCGGTTCGCCGCCCGAGCCGAGGTTCAGCGGAGGCGGCCGGTCACCCCGTAAAAGGCTTGCGAGATCGATAGCAGCCTGACGATCAAGACCTCGCTGAAGGATCGAGGTGAGGCGCGCCAATGTGCTGGCAGTGGCCTGGTTGAGCTGTTCCGCCTGTGCCTTACCCGCTGCGACCGCCGCCTGCTTCCGCTCACGTTCGGCCGCCCTCTGCGCAGCAAGATCCGCACGTTGCTGGCGTTGCACCTGCTGAAGCTGCTGGCGAGCCCACTGCTCATGGTCGTAGCGTCGCTGTGCCACGCGTCCCCCTCGGCCTCTGCAACGCAGAGTAAGTGCCCGAACACCTGCGAGGTACATCCACTGGAGTGGATAGGGCAGGTCGAATCCTGGGTGCCATCACGAAGGGGGCGGCGGTTCGCGCCGGTGGCTCTCAGGTCCACGCGAACGAGAGGCTCAAGCCTTCTGCCGAGAGCCTGACCCAGACGTCTTTCCGAACAGACAGCGCAGCGACCAGTTCGTCGATGCGTTCCTCGATCAAGTCGGCGGCGTCCATCTCCGAACAGCGGAGCCAGACGTGCTTGCCGACGACGTTGCGCCGACGTCGTTTCGAGAATTCAGTGTCGTGGGTGAGCAGCGCGGCGGACTGGTCGTCGGCGTACACCGTGAGCTCGTCGTCGCTGACCGCGCTCAGGCCAGCGTTGGCAGCCGTCCACGCGTCGTGCCCGAGCCGGCGCAGTGTCGCGGCCACGGCGGCGTCGACGTCATGATCGCAGACGAATCGCACTCAGGCGGCGCCGAGTCGGACAGCATCGACGTCTTCAGCAGTGAGAGACGGGAACGACTCCAGGATCTGCTCAACAGTTCGCCCGGCGTCCAAGTAGCGCCTCACCGTTTCGACCGGCACGCGGGTGCCGGCCAGGACCGGCTTAGAGCCCATCGCACCACGACGGCGCTCGACCTTGCCGCTCAGCGCTTCGTCGCGGCGTGCTCCGGCTGCGATGCGGCGTCGGAGCAAGCTCAAATTGAGCACCTCGTGGATGACGACCTGGTCCGGCCGAAGATCGCCCTCCCAACTGCCGTCCTCGTGCTGAAAGTAGACATTGCGGCCAACGGTGGCGAACGTCAGCTGGGTCAGTGGGCTGGTGTAGCCCCGAGATCGCAGGTGGGCCACGATCGCGCGGATATGCTGAAGCGATACATTGCGGTCCTTCAGCTCCGCGGCAATCAGTAGCGCCAAAAGATCAATGAAGCCGTACAACCGGATGCGACGCCCTGGGCTGAGCCTGGTGTCCACGGTCGGCTCGATCAACCCGGTACCAGCCCAGTAGTCGACCTGACGCTCGGTCAGCCCCGCGATCCGCGCCGCCACGGCACGTGTCACCGCCAGGTGCTCCTCCTGCACCTCGTCCCGCTCCGAGGCATCCGCGGTCATGACCCGACGATCGCACAGTCCCACGCGCCGCGGCCACCGACACTCGCAGATGGCCGCCGTGACAGCCCCGCACACCGCGAGCCAGCTGAGATCCCCATGATTGATCAACACCGTCGTCGAACCGAGAGGGCATGGCCCGGGTTCCACGATTGACTCCACGGCTCGCGCCATGCTGCCTGCCCTGAGCCAAGCCAGAGGTCGTAGCCCGTGGCCCCGCTTGCAGTGACGCGATGAGCAACTGAGCGACGCACATCCGACGAGGCCACGAGATTGCCGGGCTGACCTGTAGAGACGGCACCCAACCGGGCCACGTGACAGACTACGACAGGACCCAAGATCGTTGATCAGAACGCTGACCTGCGGAAATGAGCCGCCTTGGGGAGTCGAACCCCAGACCTACGCATTACGAGTGCGTCGCTCTAACCGACTGAGCTAAGGCGGCGGGTGGTGCCTCGCCAGTGTAGCGACCGCTCGTCGCGCGGCCACGCGGGCCGGTCGACTGCCGCGCGAAGGGTCGCAGACCGCAGCCGCGGGTATCCGTCGGGTGACCAGTCGAGGTGCTCGACGGCAAGGAGCAGCGGTGACCACGCACGTGGAACGGTCCATCGAGGTCGCGGTGCCGGTACGGACGGCCTACGACCAGTGGAGCCGGTTCGAGGAGTTCCCGCGCTTCATGTCCGGGGTGGAGGAGGTCCGGCAGGTCGGCGACCGGATGACGCATTGGGTAGCGCACATTGCCGGGGTGCGCCGCGAGTGGGACGCTGCGATCGTCGAGCAGGTGACCGACGAGAGGGTCGCCTGGTCGGCGACGACTGGGGCTACGAACGCGGGGCCGTGTTCTTCGACTCCGTGGCGGCGGCCCGCACGCGTGTGCGGCTGACGCTCGACTTCGAGCCCGAGGGCGTCGTCGAACGCATCGGCGACGTCCTGGACGTCGTGCAGCGGCAGGCGGTCGCTGATCTCGACCGGTTCAAGGAGTTCATCGAAGGCCAGGGCTCGGCGGCGAGCAGCTGGCGCGGCACGAGCGAGGACGGTGGCGTGATGTCTCAGGAAGCGCAAGGACAGGCCATTCCGAAGGCGGCGGACGACGTGCCGGGAGACATCGTGGCCGTCGGCGCGACGGGTGACACGGAGAGCACCCTGACGACCGATCCCGAGCCGGCCCCGTCGGACGCGCCGGCGGCCGACTACTCGGCGGTCGGGCACAGCGGCGACCCCGTCGCCGTGGATCCGGCGGCGCTCGGGGCAACGACCTCAGGAGACGACGAGCCCCGCGCCGCGACCACCGGGACGGACGAGGCGTGGGCGTCGGGTGGCAGCGGTCCCGGCGAGGACACTGGCGTGCGCGACACCAGCGGCGAGGGCGTCGTGGCGCGGGACTTCGCGGACAGGGACATCTCGACCCAGGACGTCGTCGCCCGTGACTTCGACAACCGCGACATCTCGGGCGAGGGCGTCGTGCAACGGGACTTCGCGAACCGGGACATCACCGAGCGCGACATCGCGCACGGCGGGATGATCGCCGACGACCCGGACGACCCGGACCGGCCGAGCGTCTGATCCTCGATCGGGGCATGGATTCATCGGGGCATGGGTTCAATGGCGAGCCCATGCCCCCGATCGTTCTGCGGCACAGCGGGTCGGTGCAGTGGCCGCCGAGCAGCGCGACCGGGCCGCGGGCGTGCAGGAGCGATCCTGGTGGCAGCCGGACTCATCCGCCGCACCGCGGTGTGTTCCGCGTGCTCGCCCGCACCTGCGGCCACCAATCATTGCGGACGTCGTCAACCCTGGTGCAGGGCCACCAGCATCGCCTCGAGGGCGACGAGCGGTTTGACGTTGCGGTCCAGTGCCTCCCGGCAGGCCAGCACCGCCTCCAGCCGGCGCAACGCCGACTCGGGTGGCCACTCACGGGCCGCGCGGTGCACGTCGCCTGCCCGGTCCGGGCTGGTCAGCGCTACCTGCGCCTCGGCCCCCGCGACGAGCACGTCCCGATAGAACCCGGCAAGGTCGATCAGCGCCAGGTCCAGGACGTCCCGGCGGTTGCGGGTGTTGCGCACCTTCTGGCGCTTTTCCAAGTCCTTCTCCGCTGCCTTCGCGCGGCGGGCAGCCGCGGCGACGCCCTTGCCGACGCCGCCGGCGCCCATCGCGATCCCCAGCTCCTCACGCTCGGCGGCATCGCGCTCGCCACTGACGTCCTCCGCCTCCGCCAGGGCGGCCCGGTCCAGCTCCGCTGCGGTGGCGAACGCGTCGCCGAGGCCGCGCAGGCCGAGGGAGACGGTCAGCACTCGCTCGCGGCGGCTGCGGGCCTCCCCGTCGCGGGCCAGGTGCCGGGCACGGCCGATATGGCCACCGCTGACCGACGCGGCCCACCGCGCCGTCTCGGGATCGACGCCGTCGCGGACCGTGAGCACGGTGGCGACCGCCTCCGGTGCCGGGCTGCGCAGGGCCACCCTCCGACACCGCGACCGGATGGTCGCCGCGACGTCGTCCGGGTGCTCCGACGGCGCGCAGAGCAGGAACACCGTCTGGTCCGAGGGCTCCTCCACAGCCTTGAGCAGTGCGTTCGAGGCGCCCTCGGTCAGGCGGTCCGCGTCCGTGATGATGACGATCTGGTACCGGCCTACGGCCGGTTGGCGGGCCGCCAGCTGCACGAGCGCGCGCATCTCGTTCACACCGATGGACAGGCCCTCGGGCACGACCTCCCGGATGTCGGTGTGCGTGCCGGCCATCGCCGTGTGGCACGACGGGCACTCGCCGCAGCCGTGTCGCTCGCACTGCAGGGCGGCGGCGAATGCGCGGGCGGCGACCGACCTGCCGGAGCCGGGCGGCCCGGTGAACAGCCATGCGTGCGTCATCGCCGTCGGGTCTTCGGCCGCGGTGGCGAGCTCGGCGACGGCGTCGGCCTGGCCGACGACCTCGTCCCAGACCGTCATGATCGCCGCCACCGGTGCCAGAACCGCGGCAGTGCGGGTTTCGCACCGCTGGTGGCGATCTCGCCGTCGTCGACGACGGGGTGGTGACGGCGCCGCTCCCCGCGGCTGCTTCATCGGCACCGGCGCCGGCAGTGGTCGCGCCGAGGGTGGGAGCGGGGCGTCGGGTGATGCGGGAAATCGTGGTGCTCGGCGGGGTGCTGGACCCCGTGGTGCCATCAGGCCCACCCCGAGGCACGGGCGATGCCGGCAGCACCGAGGTGAGTGCGGCGAGCACCCGGACGGCCACGTCGTCCGGCGTGCCGTCCGCCTCGACGACGACGTAGCGGTGCGGCTCGGCAGCGGCCATGCGGGTGAGCAGCCGACGGACCCGCAGGTGCTCCTCACCCGGCAGCGGGATCGGCGCCGTGTCGTCGCCGGCCGGGACGGCCGCCTCGGCGGGGCCAGGTGTCGGCGCACGGTCGAGCAGCACCGAGACGTCCGGGCGCAGCCGGCCGGTCGCGAAGGAGGCCAGGCTCTCCAGCTCGCTGCCGTCCAGCTCGGCCTGGGTGTGGTCCGCGACCACGCCGAACCGCACCAGCGGGCTGGCCAGGAACCGGTCCGCGACGACCGTCGCACCGTCGTCCAGGGCCGGCCGGACGACGCGCTCGACGAGATCCGCCCGCGCCGCCGCCTCGGCGAGCGCGCTTGCCCGCGCGCCGGAGAGACCCGTCGCTGACACGCCCGGCTCGGCGCGCAGCTGTGCCGGCCCGGCCAGGACCACCCGGAGCCCGCGCTCCTGCAGCGCCCGGACCAGCCGCTGTGACTGCTCGGCGGTCTCCTCCGGTGTTGCGCCCTCGACCGCGATCAGCATCCCGGAGCCGCCGCGCCGCACACCCCGGCGCAGGGCGGCGAGCAGGTCGGGCAGCAGGGGCTCGGTGCGGCGGTCGTCCATCTGCCGGTACGCGAGCATCCCGACGGCCGCGGCGATCACACCCCCCGCCAGCATCACGACGCGGGTGCCGTCGATGCGGTACGGGTAGCCGAACAGGTCGACCGTGCGCGCGCTGACCAGGCCGACGATCAGGGGGACCAGCGCCATCGACCCGAGCAGCGTCAGCCGCACGATCGACTGCACGAACGCCACGATCCGTCCGCGCACCTCGTCCGCGACCTGTGCCCCGATGATCGTCAGGCCGGTGAGGAACGCGATCCCGGCGAATCCGCCGACCAGACCGACCGCGGCGATCGCGACCGACAGGTGCGGGGCGAGCGCGACGAGCACCAGCGCGCAGCCGGCCGCCACGATGGCCGTGCCGAACAGCCGGTTGTGCGGCAGCCGCCGGGACAGCCGCGGCGCGGCACCCATGCCGAGCGCGAGCCCGACGAACACGGCGATGAAGAGCATCCCGTACGCGGCGTTGCCGCCGCCGAGGCTGGCGGCGTACAGCGTGGCCGAGCCGACGACGACGCCGCCCGCGGTGAACGCTCCGATGATCCCGATCACCAGCCCGCGGATCAGCGGAGTGCTCGCGACGAACCGGAAGCCGTCGCGCAGCAGCGCGAGCAGGCCGGGAGCGGCGGCACGGCGCTGCGCGGCGCGTCCGGAGATCTCCCGGATGCCGAACCAGACGGTGGTGGCGGTGAGCAGGTACGCCAGCCCGTTGAGGATCAGCGCGACGTACGCGGTGGAGATCTCGGGCGTCGACCCCGGCAGGAAACCGCCGAGACCGGAGATCACCGTGAACAGCCCGGACGCGGTGATCACCGCGACGCCGTAGGTCATCACCAGGGCGAGCTGGTTCGCCGTCTCGATCTGGTCCGGGCGGCGCAGCAGGTTCGGCACCGAGGCGTCCTTCGCCGGGATCCAGAACAGCGCGCACATCTCGATGAGCAGGGTGGCCACGAGCAACCACCAGAGGGACCCGACCAGAGGGATCGAGAGGAACAGCGCGAAGCGCAGGAGGTCGCAAGTGACCATGACGCGGCGCCGGTCGAACTTGTCGGCCAGCACGCCGGCCAGGGGCCCCAGCACGAGGGCAGGCAGCAGCTTGGTGGCGACGA
The DNA here is from genome assembly GCA_963720845.1 of uncultured Actinomycetota bacterium. Classification (GTDB taxonomy): domain Bacteria; phylum Actinomycetota; class Actinomycetes; order Mycobacteriales; family Pseudonocardiaceae; genus Pseudonocardia. Next base: position 26,010 of record CAVRHG010000062.1, read on the forward strand.
CACCGCCGAGCGCGAAACTCTGGGCCTGGTAACCGGTCGCGAGCTGCGTGGCGAGCGCGGACAGCGCGAGGAGACTCAGCCAGTCGCCTGTCGCCGATACGGCTGTCACGAGCCAGAGGCGCCGGAACGCGGGGATGGCCAGCACGCTGCGCACGCGGTGCGCCGTGGGCGCGGAAGCGTGCGGCACGCCGGCCGCGGATGGCCCGGGCGGAGTGTCGGACGAGGAGGTGCCGGAGACGATCGCACCCACCCCCTCGGTGCCGACGATCGGCGACGCGCGACTGCACCCCTGTGGTGCGAGTGCCGCCAGGGTAGCCGGGGCGTCCGACAGTTCTGCGGATCGGCACATTCGCCGAGCTCAGCGCCCTCGACCAGTTCCGCCCGACTCGGCGGGTCACCCCGCCGCGCGTCGGTCAGTTGTCGTCCCCGCCGTCGTCGCTGTTATCGCTGTTGTCGCCGCTGTCACCGGGTGGCGCAGGTGGTGGGGGTACTTCGCCGGTGCTGATCTGGAGGAGGATGGTTTCGCCGGGTAGGGCGGTGCCGTTGGGGTTCTGTCCGACGACGGTGCCGCGGTCGGCGCGGTTGTTTACGGTGCGGGTGGACACTTTCCAGCCGGCCCGCTCGAGGATGGCGCGGGCGTCGTTCTGGGCGCGGCCGATGACGTTGGGGACCTTGGTCTCGGCGCCGCCCTCGGTGTAGCGGGGGTCGGTCGGCGGCAGCGGCTGCACGGGTGTGCCCTCCAGCAGCGGTTTCATGGTGCCGTACCAGGTCTCGGCGGGGGTCTTCCCGCCGAAGATGTTCCCGTCCCGGCACGGGAACGGCGCCCCGGCGCCGTCACAGAGTGGTCTCGGTGAGTTGGAGTTGTCGAAGGTGATCACCGCCCCGGCCATCTGCGGGACGATCCCGATGAACGCCGCGGACTTGTGCTGCTGGGTGGTGCCGGTCTTGCCGGCGACCGGCCGGTCCCAGCCGGCCTGGGCGGCCGCGGCCGCCGAGGTACCTCCGGGCACGTCGTCCTTGCTCAACGCGGTCAGCAGGGTGTTCGCCAGGCCCGGTTCGACGGCCTGGTCACAGGGGGCTTCGGTGACCGGCACCGGTTGACCGTTGGCGTCGGTGACCGCATCGATCGGCGACGGCGGGCACCACCTGCCGCCCGAGGCCAGGGTCGCCCCCACGTTCGACAGCTCCAGCACGCTGGTCGGGGACACCCCCAACGTGAAGGAGGCCTGTTTCTGGGCCTTGGTGACCTCGGCGATCGACCGGTCGGTCCGCCGCCCACTGTTGGGGTCCACGAACGGGGTGGTGGCCAGCGACTTCATGCCCAACCGCACGGCCATGTCGACCACGTCGGGGACCCCGGTGAACTCCTCGAGCTTGATGAACGCGGTGTTCGGGGACTGCGCCAGGGCATCGGTGATGGAGAGCCGGTCGGCGTAGTTACCGGCGTTGTTCACCGGGATCGGCCGCCCGTTCCCGTCCACGTAGATCGGCGAGGCGTACCCGGAGGGGGGCACGGTCATCTGGTAGTTGATGCCCAACCCCTTCTGCAACGCCGTGGCCGTGGTGAAGATCTTGTACACCGACCCGGCACCCAGGTTGACCGGCTCATACGGCAGCCCGTAGCTGGTCTCCTGCTTGCCGGCGTCGAGCCCGAACGTGCGCGACGAGCCCATCGCCAACACCCGATGCTTGTCCTTGCCGGGGGCGACGATGGCCATCACGTCGGCCACGTTCGCCGCGTCCGCGGGGACCTCGGCGTTGAGCGAGGCCTTCATCTTCTCCAACGCGTCCCGATCCAGGGTGGTGCGGATGGTGTAGCCGCCGCGCAGGATCTGGGCCATCGGCACCCCCGCCTCGGCCAGGTAGTCGGTGACGTACTTGCAGAAGAACCCGGCATCCCCCGCCCCGATACACCCGTTCTTCCGGGTCCCCAACGGGTTGGCGATCCCCAACGGCTGCGCCAACGCCTGCTGCGCCTGCGACCCGTCGATCATCCCCTGCTCCTGCATCTGGATGATCACCAGATTGCGCCGGTCCAACGCCGCCGTCGGATTGCTGACCGGGTCGAACTGGGTGGTGGAGCGCACCATCCCGGCCAGCAACGCCGCTTGGGCCACCGTCAACTGATCCGCGGTGGTGTTGAAATAGGTGCGCGCCGCCGCGGACACCCCGTAGGCGCCGTTGCCCCAGAACACGATGTTCAGATAGCGGGCCAGGATGTCCTCCTTCGACAACGACCGCTCCATCTGCAACGCGATCCGCGCCTCCCGCAACTTCCGGGCCGGGGTCTGCTCGGTCGCCTTCAACCGCTCCGCCTCGGTCTGCGCCTCCACATACAGCAGATAATTCTTCACATACTGCTGGGTCAACGTCGACGCACCCTGCACCACATCACCCGACGCCGAGTTCGCCACCACCGCCCGGATCGTGCCCTGCCAATCCACCCCCTGATGCTGATAGAACCGGCGATCCTCCACCGCCACGATCGCCGCCTTCATCGCCGGGGAAATCCGATCCGCCGCCACCGGATCACGATTCTGATCGAACAGATACGCCAACGGCGCCCCCGCCGAATCCGTGATCGTCGAGGTCTGCGGCAACTGCCCCGTCGCCAGATCCGACGACACACTGTTCACACTGTCCCCGGCCTCGTCCGACACCAGGCCCACACCCAACGCCGCAGGGAACACCATCCCCGCCACCAACACCCCACCCAGCACACACAGCCCGAGCAGCATGCCGATCGGTCGGAGCAGGTGACGGGGGGGCTTCACGATCGACCAGGGTACGCGGGCCGGTGTCTGCGCCGTGTCGGCACGCGATCAAGTAGAGCGATTGAGTAGATCTGCCGGGTGTTCGGTGGAACCACACGCCCCGAGGATCCGTCTGTCGGTGTCGCACTCCCAATCACGGGGAGTGGCGGGCGACGACGAGGGGGGCAGACGAATGCCGGGCAGGGTGAACTGGCGTGCGGCCGCGCGCTGCCGGACGGCCGACGCCGAAGGGTTGTTCGTGAGGGGGTCCCGCCAGCGGGAGGCCCGGGACTTCTGCCGGACGTGTCCGGTGCGCACGGAGTGCCTCGCACACGCGTTGGACCACCAGGTCGAGTTCGGGGTGTGGGGCGGGATGACGGAGCGGCAGCGCCGCGCGCTGTTGCGGGCGCGGCCAGATGTGCGGTCGTGGGCGGAGCTGCTGTCCGCGGCGCGCCGGGCGCACGAGGCTGTCGTCGAGGGCGACCCTCGCGTGGCCGAGCGGCGGCCGGCGTGAGGTGCGCGCGTCCGGCGGCGGCTTCTCGAAACCCGCTCACGGACTTCCCACGGGTTCGGGCTCGTCCGCGGGCACGAGCGCCGACGGCGGGCCGTCCGCGGCCAGCCGCGCCCCGATCTCCCGAAGGCCGTCGAGGTCCGCGACGTCCCCGGCCACCGCCGGCACCTGCGTCACCGCCACATCGGGGTGGGCGCGGGAGAAGCGGGTGAGCAGCCGGTCCTCCCGGGCCGCGCGGTCCACCCGGTCGGCGTGCAGGCGCAGCACGGCCGCCGCGAGCGGGGCGCCCAGCAGCTCGTCCGCGGCGTCGCGGGCCCGGGTCGCGGACAGCGGGGCGAGCACAGGGTGGGTGCGGTTGAGCACCAGCCCGGCAAGGGGCATGTCCTCGGTGCGCAGGCGGTCGACGAAGTAGGCGGCCTCGCGCAGCGCGTCCGGCTCCGGTGCGGCGATGACGACGAAGGCCGTGCCCGGCGACCGCAGTAGGGCGTACGTGGCGGTGGCCCGTTCCCGGAAGCCGCCAAACATCGTGTCGAAGGCCTGCACGAACGCGGACGCGTCGGCGAGCAACTGGCCACCGAGGATCGTCGACACGGCCTTGGTGAACAGCGAGAACCCGGCGCCCAGCACCTTGCGCAGGCTGCGCCCGCCCGCCCGGGCCGGTGCGGAGAGGAGGCGGATCATCCGGCCGTCGAGGAAGGTCGACATGCGCTGCGGGGCGTCGAGGAAGTCGAGCGCGGAGCGCGACGGCGGGGTGTCCACGACGATCAGATCCCACTTGCCGGTGGCCGTGAGCTGGCCGAGCTTCTCCATGGCCATGTACTCCTGCGTTCCGGAGAACGAGGTGGAGATGGTCTGGTAGAAGGGGTTGGCGAGGATCTTCTCGGCACGGTCCGGCGTGGAGTGGGTCCGCACCATCTCGTCGAAGGTGCGGCGCATGTCGAGCATCATCGCGTGCAGCTCGCCGCCACGCGCAGGCTCGGCGGAGCGCGCGTCCGGCGCGGTCGCGGGTGCCTCCGGGACGCCGGCCACCCGGCCCGGCTCGTTGCCCAGCTCCGCCAGGCCCAACGCCTGGGCCAGCCGGCGCGCCGGGTCGATCGTGAGCACCGCTACGCGCCGCCCGCGGTCCGCCGCGCGCACGGCGAGCGCGGCGCTGGTGGTCGTCTTGCCGACGCCACCCGAGCCGCAGCAGACGAGGATCCGGATAGCGGGATCGGCGAGGAGCGCGTCGACGTCGAGGAGCGGTGAACTCATGCCGGCACCCCCACGCCCTGGGCCACCAGCGCCTCGGCGAGCTCGTACAGGGTGCCGAGGTCCACCCCGTCGACGAGGTTCGGCAGCTCCAACAGTGCGCCCATACCCGCGCAGGCGGGCCATCGCCGCGGCCTCGACCTCGACCCGCACGGCATGTTCGACGGTCTCGGCGACCAGCCCGTCGATCATCTCGGGCGCCAGCGCGACGCCCGCCGAGGCGAGCCCGGAGCGGATCCGCGCCGCGTCCACCCGACCGTCGGCGGCCGCCGCCACGGCGCGGTCCGGCAGCCACTGCGGGCGCACCCGGTTGACGATCACCGCGCCCGGCCGCAGGTCCGCAGCCGCGAGGTCCGCGATCGTCTCGAGAGTCTCGGTCACCGGGAGGTCTTCGAGCAGCGTCACCAGGTGCACGGCCGTCAGCGGCGAGTGCAGAAGGCGCACCACGCCCTCGCTCTGGCTGTGGATCGGCCCGACCCGCGCGAGGTCCGCCATCGCCCGCGTGACGTCGAGGAAGCTGACGACGCGGCCCGTGGGCGGGGCGTCGAGGATGACGGCGTCGTAGACCGGCCGGTCCGTGGCGGTCCTTGCGGGAGACGCACTCCTTGGCCTTGCCCGTGAGCAGGACGTCGCGCAGCCCCGGGGCCAGCGTGGTGGCGAACTCGATGGCGCCCATCCGGCGCAGCGTCCATCCGGCGACCCCGAGCCGGTAGAACATCTCCAGGTACTCCAGCAGCGCCGCCTCGGGATCGACGGCCAGCGCCCGTACCTCGCCTCCACCGGGCGCGACGGCGATCTTCCGCTCCTCGTAGGGCAGGGGCGGGGTGTCGAATACCTGCGCGAGGCCCTGCCGGCCCTCCACCTCGATCACCAGCGTCCGCCGGCCGCCGGTGGCCAGCGCCAGCGCCAGCGCCGCGGCCACCGTCGTCTTCCCAGTGCCGCCCTTGCCCGACACGACGTGGAGGCGAACCGCGGACAACGCGGGCGGCCAGCCGGGGGGATGCACCGGACCAGCCTATGCGTGACTGGGACGACCGGCCGGTTCGAGCGGGTGAGGCCCTGGATACAGTGCCCGCATGAGTACCCCCGGCCCTACGGTCACCCGGTGGGAGTACCTCACGGCTCCCTTGCTGATTCACAACACCAAGGCCATCCTCGACAACTTCGGCCGCGACGGCTGGGAGCTGGTGTCGGTGACCTCGGGCATGAGCCCCGAGCAGCTCGTGGCCTGGTTCAAGCGCCCGGTCCAGGGCGGATGACCTCCCCGTCCGCGCGGCTGCGCGAGCTCGGGCTCATGCTGCCGTCGGTGGTGGCGCCCGCGGGTTCGTACGTCCCCGCCCGACGCTCCGGCGCGCTGGTCTTCACCGCGGGCCAGCTGCCGTTCGTCGGCGGCGCGCTGGCGGCCACCGGCAAGGTGGGCGCCGAGGTCACCCCGGAGCAGGGAAAGGACCTGGCGCGGACCTGCGCCCTGAACGCCCTCGCGGCGATCGACGCGCTGGTCGGTCTCGACACGGTCGCGGGCGTGGTGAAGGTCGTGGGCTTCGTCGCGTCGGCGCCGGGGTTCACGGGGCAGCCGGGAGTGATCAATGGCGCGTCCGACCTGCTCGCCGACGTGTTCGGCGAAGCGGGGCGGCACGCCCGGTCGGCGGTCGGGGTGGCCGAGCTGCCGCTCGGGGCGCCGGTCGAGGTCGAGCTCGTGGTGGAGCTGGCGTGACGTCCCCGGACGACCTCGGCGCCGCCGCGTGTCACGAGCTGCTGGTCAGGCTCGCCGGGCGACTGCCGGACCGGCTGCTGTGGCGGCTCCGCGAGTGGCTCGCCGCGGGCGCGCACGTGGCCGTCGCGGCGCTGCTGCCGCGGGCCCTGCTGCGCAATCGCGTGGGGCTCACCGACGAGGAACGCGACCTGCTCGAGGCGGCCGTGGCGGGGCGAGCCCCGCGCAAGCTGATCGACGCCGTGCTCACGGTGACCGTGCCGGACGAGCCTGATGTGACGTTCCGTTCCGGGCCGGACCCGGATGTCGCGGCGCTGAGCCTGCTCGCCGTCGCCCGTGGCGTCGACGGGTGCGTCGAGCTGCGCCAGACGCTGCGTGGAACCGGCCGGAACGCGCAGCGGGTGGTGCTGGTGCGCGCCGAGGGGTCGCGACCGTGGGCGCTGGCCGGCACGTTGGCCCGGCTGCTGCGTGCGCACGGCGATCCCGCGCCGTGCGTCGAGGTGCTGCCCGCGGGCGATCCGACCGCATACCACCGGGCCGCGCTCGCCGGCTCGACCCTGCTGTGGCGCTGCCCCGAGGTGACGTCCGCCGGTCGCTGACCGGCTTGCACCAGGCGTGACGCGACGCGCGACGTCACCGCTCCCCGTTCCAGCGCGCGAGGCGGGCCGCCGCCGAGGAGGTCCCTGTGGGTGAGCGACCCATTCAGCACAGCAGCGTGCGCGCAGTGACGTCTCAGGCTGGGCCGACCGAGCGCAGCGAGGGAGTTCGGTGAACGAGCCAGACGAGTGTGCAACGGCGGAGAACCCCTGTGCGGAGGTTGCCGATCCACGTCCGCAGGACCCGCCCGATGTGTACGACCTGCTCCTGGCGCTCGCCGGGCGGCTCGACGACGACCTGCTGGCGTGGGCGCGCGAGCTGGTCGCCGTCGGTGAGGAAGGCCAGGCCGTCGAGCTGGTGACGGCGGCACTCACCGCGGAACGGGTCATGCTGCCTGCGGCAGTGCGGAGGGCGGTGGTCGCGGCAGGCCGCGCGGCGCACACGGACCTCGACGTCGAGCGCGAACTGGCCCCGCCCGTTCCGGACGACGCGACCGCCCACCGGTTCGACCCCGCAGCCGCGTCCGGCGACCGGGTGACGGCCGTGCTGGCCGGTCTGCCGGCGCGCAGGCTGGCCGGGTGCACGCTGCACCTGACCTGGCGATCGACGCCCGCGGGCGGCGCACCGGGACCCGTGCCGTGGGCGGTGGTGCTCGTGGAGGCCGGCCCGGACCGCTCCGCGGACGTGCTGGCCTACCTGCTCGCGACCGAACTGGACCGGGCGGCGGTGCCGGCGTCGGTGGAGGTGTTCACCACGGGCACCCGCCTGCCCGCGTACCACCGGACGGCGCTCGCCGCGGCCCGGCGGATCGAGGTGGGTGCCTCGGTCATCGCGCCGGCGGGGGTGGTCGTCGCCCGGACGGCGGCGGAGGCGGCAGCCCGCGCAGCTGCCGGGCCGGCAGGCCCGACCCGCGCGACGAGATCCGCGTCCGTCGATCCGACTGCGGCCACGGGCGGTGCGGAGCCGACGATGCCCGCCGACCCGGGGCCCGGGGAGTCCGCCGGCCGGGAGACCGCTGCCGCGCGCGAGGCGGGCCGGACGGATACGGCGGCGCTGTTCGTGGTGCCCTCGCCCGACGCGTTCGTCCCGTTGCCGAACGCGCCGCGCCGCGCCGGACGGCGACGCAGGTTGGAGGCAGACGCGGCGGCGGACCCGGCGTTCGCCGGTGATCCGTCGACGTCGGCCGGAGCCGGTTCGGCGGTCGACGCGCACAGGAGCGTCGCCGATCCTTCCCGTGCCGGATCTGCCGACGTCGCGCCCGACACGGACCCGTTCCACGGCCCGCTGCGGGTTCCGCTTCTAGCCCCGCTGCTCGATCCCACGGCCCCCGGAGCCGATGAACCGCACTACCGGCCCCCGGACCCCACCCCGATCCGGCCCGGTCCCGCCCAGCCGGCGGCCGGCCGAACCCCGGAGGCCGAGCAGGCCGAGCCCGACGCCACATCCCGGAGCGGGCGCGCCGACACCGGTCCCGCCGACCCGCCTTCCGACCCGGGAGCGGGCAGCCCCGAGCCGACGCTCGTCGAGCCCGACGTTCCGGCCGGGCAACCGCACACCGACGATCAGCCCTCGGGCGCGACCCGGGCGGTCACGGCCGTCGTGGCGGCGGGCGGCCCGGGTGCGCCGGGTGCGCCGGGTGCGCCGGGTGCGCCGGGTGCGCCGGGTGCGCCGGGTGCTAGCGCATCCGCCCAGGACGCGCCCGATCCAGTCGGCTCGGACGACGTACCGCAGGAATGGGAGGACGACTGGCAGTCGGGTGAATGGGCGATGCCCTCCACTGCCCCGCCGCTCCCGCCGGCCGAGCATGCGGAGCCGGCCGAGGCGTTCGACGTGTTCGGGACACCGCCCTCACACGGCACCGACGAGAACGCGGCGGAGCGGACCGGCCGCACCCCGATGCCGCCGCGCACGGTTCCGGAGTTCCCCGGGTCTCCGCTGCCGCACCGAGGCCCACCCGACCGCCCCGCCGTCGGACCCTGCGGGTCCGGGCAGCCGGCCGACGCACGCCCGAAGCCCGATCCCTTCGGCGCCGACCCGGACCGCACGCTCGCGCAGCCGCCTGCGGGTCGGCGGGACCGTGCGGTCGCCGAGACGGGGCCTTATCGGACCGGTCGCACGGGGCCGCCTGCCGACGTGTCGTTGTTCGACTCGCCCACCGCGCGGGTCAACTCCCCGTCGAGACCGCCCGAACCGCCCCTACGCCCGATCCCGCCCTCGACCGCGGGTGACCCGGGACATCCCGTGCCCATGGACCTTCCGTCGGCGGGTTCGGACGGCATCCCGCTCTTCGGCGAGGCGCCGGCACCAATCCGCGGCGTGCCCGACGGACCGCCACCGGATCTGCCGCGCACGGGTCGTCGTCGCCGCCCGGATCCGGACGAGCCGGAGGCGACACCTCCGCCTGCGACCGACGTGGAGTCGTCGCTGCTCAACGGCACCGAGCGCGACCTGCTGGCCCAACTGCAGGCCGAGCTCGCCGCCCGGGAACGCCGCCCCCGCCCGTACCGGCGAGCCCGGACCGGCGAGCCCGGACCGGCCGTCAACGGGCACGGCACGAACGGGCACGGCGTCAACGGGCACGGCGTCAACGGGCACGGGGTCGACGGTCACGGGGTCGACGAGCCCGAAGCCGACGGGCCCGGGTCCAACGGACACGAGACGAACGGACACGGGAACCGCCCGCCCGGCGACAGCCCCCCTCCCGACGTGTCCGGCTGACCGCGAGCCGGCACCTTCGTCAGCGCGGGTCGACATGTTCGGCGGGGCGAGTTGGCGCGATCAGTGCAACTGCGCGGGTTCACTATGCGATGGCCGGAAGCCTCCGCGGCGGCAGCGGGTGGGCCTGAGGGCGTTCTACAGTCCGAGGGTGTCCACCCCTGCCGTCGCCGCCCGGCCCGCCGCCACCGTGGTCCTGCTGCGTGACGCGCCGGCACCTGGACCGGGCGAGCCGACGGTGCAGGTCTTCCTGCAGCGCAGGGTGACCGGAATGGCGTTTGCAGGCGGGATGACCGTGTTCCCCGGGGGCAGTGTCGACACCGGCGATCGGCTCGGCCCCGCCCTGTGGCGGGGTCCCGAGCCGGGGTGGTGGGCCCAGCAGTTCGGGTGCACCCGCGCCGACGCGGCTCGGCTCGTGGTCGCGGCGGTGCGGGAGACGTTCGAGGAGTGCGGGGTGCTGCTCGCCGGAGCCGGTGCAGCGGGCTCCGCCGTCGTCGACCCGTCCGCGCGGGACGACCTGCTGAGTCGCCGACGGACACTCGGTGACGTCCTGGAGGCGGCCGGCCTGCCGCTGCGGGCGGATCTGCTGGCGCCGTGGACACGCTGGGTGACGCCGGAGGCCGAGCCCCGGCGCTACGACACCGCGTTCTTCGTTGCCGCCGTTCCACCCGGGCAGGAGGCAGACGCCCGAACGACCGAGGCCGTCGAGGCGAGCTGGTGGCACCCGGCGGATGCGCTGGCTGGCGCGCATCGCGGCGAGCTGCTCCTCATGCCGCCCACGCAGCACACTCTCGAGGAGATCGCCGAGCACACCGATGTGGCGGCCGTTCTCGCAGCCGTGCACACCCGGCTGGTGCAGGTCCATCGGCCGGTGCTGCACCGCGACGGCCGCCGCGTCGTCGTGACAGTGCCCGGCGATCCGACGCTGCGGTACGACGTCAGCGGGCTGGTCTGAGATGCACCCCACGTACGGCGAGTTGCGGCCGGTGACGTCGCTCGCGTCGGTGCTTCTGGAGCCCAACCCGTCGCCGATGACGCTTGAGGGCACCAACACCTGGGTGCTGCGTGCGCCCGACGAAGAGGGATGCGTGGTCGTCGATCCCGGCGACCACGATCCGGAACACCTGGAGCGGGTGGCCGGGCACGGTCCCGTCACCCTGGTCCTGCTGACCCACCGCCACCACGACCACGCGGCGGGGGCACGGCACTTCGCGCAGCTCACGGGTGCCCCGGTGCGGGCGCTGGACCCGTCGCTGGTGCTGGGCTCCGAAGCGCTCGGCGAGGGCGACGTCGTGGCGGCCGCCGGGTGCGAGCTGCGGGTGCTGGTGACGCCCGGGCACACGGCCGACTCGCTGTCGTTCCTGCTCATCGGCCCGGGGACGGAGCCCGCGGTCCTCACCGGCGACACGGTTCTCGGCCGTGGCACCACCGTCATCGCTCACCCGGACGGCGCACTGGGGCCCTATCTCGGTTCGCTACGGCGCCTGTCCGAGCTGGCGGACGGGACGACCGTGCTCCCCGGGCACGGCCCCGAGCTACCCGACGCCCCCTCCGTCGCGCGCTACTACCTCGCGCACCGGCAGGAGCGCCTGGAGCAGGTGCGGACGGCGCTGGAGCTCCTCGGCCCGCACGCCTCGCCGCGGCAGGTCGTCGAGCACGTCTACACCGACGTCGACGAGGTGCTGTGGGCCGCGGCGGAGCTGTCGGTCCGGGCGCAGCTGGAGTACCTGCGCGGCCGATCCGCGCCGGCCTCGTGATCAGAGGGTGGCTTTCGGTACGTCTCGGCCCGCACGGCCAGGGTGTGCCTGCGCAGCCACAGGACGACGGCGAGCAGCACGCCGGCCACCCCGCCGGCCAGGAACGCCGCGGACGGGCCGGCCCGCTCGACGAGCCAGCCGGTCGTCGACTGCCCCGCGGCGACACCCAGCGTGATCGCGGTGATGACCCAGCCGAACGCCTCCGTCGCTGTGCCCGCGGGCGCTGCGACCTCGAGCGCGAGCGACTGCGCCGTGACCTGCGGTGTGATCACCGCCCCGGCCACGAGCATCACGATCGTGAGCCCGACCAGCGAGGTTCCCGCGGCAGCCATCGCCGCGACGAGCACGCCGAACACTCCGAGCAGCACGGGCAAGCGCAGATGCAGGGGCCGCGGCCACGGGCGCGTCGCGTAGATCAGCCCAGCCAGCACGGAGACCACCGACCACGCCGAGATCAGGATCCCGCCCAGGATCCGTGACCCCGCCTCGGCCGCGACCGCGGGCACGCCGACCTCGACCCCGCCGACGACGACACCGAACCCGAGCCCGGCCACCGCGACCGTCAGCACTCCGGGCCGCGCGAGCACGCCGACCATGCCGTGGGAGCCGCTCCGCGCCGCGGGCCGTGTCGCACGGACGGCCGGGCTCAGCGCGAACCCGGTCGTGCCGACGACGGTCGCGACGGCGGCGACCAACAGTCCGGTCCCCGGCCACGGCGCGGCGGCCAGCAGCGCGGCCAGCGCCGGCCCGAGGACGAAGAACATCTCCATGCTGATCGCCTCGTAGTTGTAGGCGACGGCGCGCCGCGCGCCGGGCGGCACCAACCGGCCCCAGAGCGCGCGCGACGCCCCCGGCAGCGCGGGCTGGACCGCCCCCGCGACCGCCGCCGCCCCGACCACCAGGGCCAACGGGGCGTCGACCTCGACGGCGGCGATCAGCGCGGCCGCGGCGCCGCCGAACAACACCGCGACGGCCAGCAACGGCCGGGTGGGACCCAGACGGTCGACCAGCCGCCCCTGCACGACCGACCCGAGCGCGACACCCACGAGCGAGCCGGCGGACACCAGCCCGGCCGCGGCGAACGAGCCCGTCACGCCCTGCACGTAGAGCAGCGTCGCCAGGGCGTACATCGCGACGGGCAGGCGGCCGACCGCCGAGAACAGCGCCGGCACCGGTGCGCCGGGAGCGTTCAGCGCAGCGCGGTACGCGGAGAGGGAGGCCGACTCCCCTGGCGGCGACATCGAGGACACGCCGTCCAGGATGTCACATTCTGGTACGTGCGTACCAGATATTTCCGAGGCTATCTCGCCCGGCGGGCCAGCCGCTCCGGCTCGAGGATCAGCACGCTCTTGCCCTCCAGCCGCAGCCAGCCGCGGTGCGCGAAGTCGGCGAGCGCCTTGTTCACCGTCTCCCGCGAGGCGCCGACGAGCTGCGCGATCTCCTCCTGCGTGAGGTCGTGCGTGACCCGCAGCAGCCCCGACTCCTGCGACCCGAACTGCCGCGCCAGCTGCAGCAGCGCCTTGGCGACCCGGCCCGGGACGTCGGTGAAGATCAGGTCCGCAAGCATGTTGTTCGTCCGGCGCAGCCTGCGGGCCAGCACCCGCAACAGCTGCTCGGCGATCTCGGGGCGCTTCCCTATCCATTCGCGCAGTGCCGTCCGGTCCATCGTGTACGTGCGGACCTCGGTGACGGCCGTCGCCGTCGACGTGCGCGGGCCCGGATCGAAGATCGACAGCTCGCCGAACATGTCCGAGGGACCCGCCACCATGAGCAGGTTCTCCCGGCCGTCCGGGCTCTTGCGCCCTATCTTCACCTTGCCGGTTCCGATGATGTACAGGCGGTCGCCAGGCTCGCCCTCGGCGAAGATGATGGCTCCGCGCGCGAACTCCGCGGGCTCCAGGGCCTGCGCCAGGATCTCCACTGCGTGGGGCTCGACTCCCTGGAAGATCCCCGCGCGGGTCAGAACATCGTCCACTTGACCGCTCCTCGTCCATCCGCCCGTTGACCGCAGCCGATCATCGACGGGCCAGTCTATGGGTGCATCTGCGCTGTGTGGTGCACCGATCACACACTTCTGCCGAGCAGCGGACAACCGGGGACCGGGGGGACCGGGGTTGCCGACCGATCAGGACGACACCTTGCTCCGGCGCGCCGGACGGCGGCCGCGAGTGGTGCGGTGACGCAGCCGGAACATCTCGAGCGCGCGATGCGTGCCCGACCGGAACAGCGCCCGCACCTCGTCCGGACGGGGCTGCTCGAGAAGCTCCTCGAGCTCGTCCTGCCGCACGGCGGACTCACGGAGCCGGGACTCCACACGCTCCATACCCAGGGCGAAGAACATCACCAGGAGCGGCACGAGGACGGACAGCCAGGCAGTCATCGCGTTCGATGATCCCGCACCGCGGCCCCGGGCGTGGTACCGGGGCCCGCAGGGCGCAATGCCGATACGCATCCGTGACCCCGGCCGTCCTACCACTGCGCATTCGGCGGAGGCCGGGCGGCACTTCGGAGCCGCGCCCAGCGCCGAACGGCCGCATCGCTCCAAGCGGCCGGAAGAGGCAGGACGCGGGCAGGTAGTCGGTGGCCGCACGTACCCTCGCGCGTGTGACCACCCCGCACCGCCTCCCCTCCCGCGCCGCCGCCGCACGGCTCGCCCGCAGGGTCGCCGCCGGTGAGCCCGCGTTGGGTCGCGCGCGCCGGGTCGGGCGCATGCTGCGCGAGCTCGCGGAGACTCATCCCGACGCGCACTGCGAGCTCGACTTCACCACACCGTACGAGCTGGCCGTGGCGACGATCCTGTCGGCACAGACCACGGACGTGCGGGTCAACGAGGTCACCCCCAAGCTCTTCGCCCGCTACCGGACGGCGGCCGACTACGCCTCGGCCGACCGCACCGAGCTGGAGGAGCTCATCCACTCGACGGGCTTCTACCGCAACAAGGCGACGTCGCTGATCGGTCTGGGCACGGCCGTCGTCGAGAAGCACGACGGCGTCCTGCCGCACACGCTGGACGAGCTGGTCGCCCTGCCCGGGATCGGCCGCAAGACCGCGAACGTCATCCTCGGCAACGCCTTCGGCATCCCGGGCATCACCGTCGACACGCACTTCGGGCGCCTGGTCCGCCGCTGGGGCTGGACGGCGGAGGACGATCCGGTGAAGGTCGAGCAGGCCGTCGGCGCGCTGGTGCCGAAGCGCGACTGGACGATCGTGTCGCACGAGGTGATCTTCCACGGGCGGCGGGTCTGCCACTCGCGCAAGCCGGCGTGCGGTGCCTGCACCCTCGCGGCCGACTGCCCCTCCTACGGCACGGGCCCCACCGATCCGGCGCAGGCCGCAACGCTGGTCAAGGGCCCGAGCCGGGAACGCCTGCTCCGGCTGGCCGGCGCCCCGGACGACGCCCCACCGTCGGACACGCCGGTCGACGACCCCCGGGCGCTCGACGCGGGGGCAGACCCGGTCGAGGCCGCCGCGGACGTCCCCTGACATGCGCGCCCGGTTCGGTGCGACACGGGCGGAGGTGCTCAGCACCGCCGTCGTGATCGCGCTCGTCGTGCTCGGGATCGTCGCGCTGTGGCCGCGCAGCGCGGAGCCGAGCGCTCCTGCGGCGGCCACTACTGCACCTTCGGCGACGGACACGGACCTCGCCCCGCTGCGCGCTGCCGCGGGCCTCGACCCCTGCCCCGCACCGAGCGGAGCCGCGGCGGCGGGGCCGCTCGCCCGCGTCACCGTGCCCTGTCTCGGGGCGCCCGGCACCGTCGACCTGGGAGCCGCTCTCGGCGGCCGGCCTGCACTGCTCAACATGTGGGCGTCGTGGTGCGCCCCGTGCCGTGCGGAGCTGCCCGCGCTGGCCGAGTACGCCCGGCGCCCGGGGGCCGTCCCTGTCGTCGGGATCGACGTCCGGGACGACCCCCGCTCCGCGCTCGCACTGCTGCGTGAGCTGGAGGTGACGCTGCCGTCCGTCACGGACCCGGACGGTGGGGTGCGCCAGGCCCTGGCCGCGCCCCCGGCGCTGCCGGTCAGCTTCGTCGTGCGGGCCGACGGCAGCGTCACCCGGGTGGACCCACCCACGCCGTTCACCTCTGCCGACGCGGTGGCAGCGGCCGTCGAGCGGCTTCGATGAACCGGCGAACCGGATCGCCCGGAGCGCGCAGCGGTGGTGGCCCGTGACGCGTCTGCAGCCCGAGAGCGCGCCGGAGTGGCTGCGCCCGCTGCTCGACAGGATCCAGGACGTCGACGCCGCGACGCTGAGCCGCCACGGCATCCCGCCGCCCGCAGACGGGCGCCGCAGCGCCGTCCTCATCCTGATCGGCCACGACCACGACCACGGCCCGGACGTGCTGCTCACCGAGCGCGCGAGCACCCTGCGCTCGCACGCCGGGCAGGTGTCGTTCCCCGGGGGGCGCACGGACCCCGACGACACGGACGCCGTGGCGACCGCCCTGCGCGAGGCCGAGGAGGAGACCGGGCTCGTTCCGTCCGGGGTGATCCCGCTCGTGGTGCTGCCCGACCTGTTCATCCCGCCGACCGGGTACGTCGTCGCGCCCGTCATGGCGTACTGGGCGGACCCGACGGCCGTGCACGCGGTCGACCCGAGCGAGACGGCCACCGTCCTGCGGGTGCCGATGGCCGTGCTGGCCGACCCGCGCAACCGGTTCCAGGTACGCCATCCGTCGGGATATGTGGGGCCGGCGTTCGCGGTGGCCGGGTTGGTCGTCTGGGGTTTCACGGGGGGCCTGCTGTCGGTGTTACTGCACCTGGGAGGCTGGGAGCGGCACTGGGATGCGACGAGGGTCCGAGATCTGGACGAGGCATGGGCCGCGGTGCGGGCCGACGGTCGGGAGGTCGCTGAGACGTGAGTGAGCGGGCGAGCTCACTGTCCACCGCGGCGGCACGGCGAGGGCGGACGACGAGCGTCGGCAAGGAGGCCGCCGCGTGAGTTGGGTGGACGTGCTGGTCGTGCTTCTGGCGCTCGTCGCCGGGATCTCCGGGTGGCGCCACGGCATGGCCGTCGCGCTGCTGTCGTTCGTCGGTGTGATCGGTGGCGCGATCCTGGGCGTGCAGCTCGCCCCGCTGCTCGCGGCGAACCTCGAGGCCAAGAACACGCAGGTCGTGGTCAGCATCGTCGTCGTCGTGGTGCTCGTCGCGCTGGGCGAGACCACGGGCGTGTACTTCGGCCGGCACATCCGGGACCGGATCAACGGCGAGCGCACGCTGGTCATCGACTCGGCGCTGGGATCGGTGCTGCAGGCGGCGACGGTGATCGTCGCGGCCTGGCTGGTCGCGCTGCCGCTGGCCACGGCGAGCGTGCCGGGGCTTGCCGCGGGAGTGCGCGGCTCGTCGGTGCTGCGCGCTGTGGACGAGGTCATGCCTGCCCCCGCCCGCCAGCTGCCCGCGGACCTGCGGGAGGTGCTCGACAGCTCCGGGTTCCCGGACGTGATGAGCCCGTTCGCCCCCACCCCGATCACGCAGGTCGGGCCGCCGGATCCTGCGCTGGCCGGCAGCACCGTTGTGCAGGACGTCGAGAACAGCGTCCTGAAGATCCGCGGCAAGGCGCCGTCGTGCAGCCGGCAGCTGGAGGGCACCGGGTTCGTGATCGGACCGGAGCTGGTGATGACGAACGCGCACGTCGTCGCGGGGACGGACGAGACGAGCGTGGAGGTCGTCAACAGCCGCGGGCGCACCCGGGAGATGTCAGCGGCCGTGATCTCCTACGACCCGTCGACGGACCTCGCCGTGCTCTACGTCCGCGGCCTGCAGGTGCCGCCGCTGCAGTTCGCGCCCGAGCCGGCCGCGATCGGCGACGACGGGATCGTGCTCGGCTATCCGCTGGACGGCCCGTTCACCCCGACGGCGGCCAAGATCCGCGACCGGATCCAGCTGCGCGGCCCGAACATCTACGACAGCGGCGAGGTGACGCGCGAGGTCTACACGGTCCGCGCCGTGGTCCGCTCCGGCAACTCCGGCGGCCCGATCATCCGGCCGGACGGCAAGGTGATGGGCGTCGTCTTCGGCGCGGCGCTGGACGACTCCGAGACGGGCTTCGTGCTGACCGCGGCGCAGGTGCGGCCGACGCTGGACCGGGCACCGACGCTCACCCGCCCGGTCGACACCGGCAGCTGCGCGGCCTGACCGGGCACCGTCAGACGTCACGGGTGATCGTCTCGTCCCGGCCCGGTCCGACGCCGATCGCCGACACCGGCGCCCCCGTCAGCTCCTCGACGCGGTGCACGTACGCCTGGGCGTTCGCCGGCAACTCGGCGAACTCCCGGCAGCCCGAGATGTCTTCGAACCAGCCCGGCAGCTCCTCGTACACCGGCACGGCGTGGTGGACGTCGGTCTGGGTCATCGGCATCTCGTCGATCCGCCGCCCGTCGACCTCGTAACCCACGCACACCGGCACCGTCTCCAGCCCGGAGAGCACGTCCAGCTTGGTGAGGAAGAAGTCGGTGATGCCGTTGACCCGCGCGGCATAGCGGCCGATCACAGCGTCGAACCACCCGCAGCGGCGCGGCCGGCCGGTGGTGACGCCGACCTCGCCGCCGACCTTGCGCAACCGCTCGCCCATCGCGTCGTGCAGCTCGGTGGGGAACGGGCCGGAGCCGACCCGGGTCGTGTACGCCTTGAGGATCCCGATCACGCGGGTGATCCGGGTGGGGCCGATGCCCGAGCCGACCGCGGCACCGCCTGCGGTCGGGTTCGAGCTGGTCACATAGGGGTAGGTGCCGTGGTCGACGTCGAGCAGGGTGCCCTGGCTGCCCTCGAGCAGGATCGTCTCGCCGCGCTCGAGGGCCTCGTTGAGCAGCAGGCGGGTGTCGGCGATCCGGTCGGTGAAGCGGCGCCCGTGCTGCAGCACCGTGTCGACGACCTCGTCGACGTCCAGCGCACGGCGGTTGTAGACCTTCACCAGGATCTGGTTCTTCAGCTCGAGCGCGGCCTCGACCTTCTGGTGGAGGATCTTCTCGTCGAGCACGTCCGCGACCCGGACGCCGATGCGCGCGACCTTGTCCTGGTAGGCCGGGCCGATGCCGCGGCCGGTGGTGCCGATCTTGGCCTTGCCGAGGAACCGCTCGGTGACCTTGTCCATGGCCACGTGGTACGGCATGATCAAATGCGCATCCGCGCTGATCAGCAGGCTCGACGTGTCGACACCTCGGGCCTCCAGCCCGGCCAGCTCGTCCAGCAGCACGCCGGGGTCCACGACGACACCGTTGCCGATCACGTTCCGCGCGCCGGGCGTGAGGATGCCCGACGGGATGAGGTGCAGCGCGAAGTCCTGCCCGCCGGGCAGCACCACGGTGTGCCCGGCGTTGTTGCCGCCCTGGTAGCGCACCACCCACTGCACGGACCCCCCTAGCAGGTCCGTGGCCTTGCCTTTGCCCTCGTCGCCCCACTGGGCGCCGATGAGCACGATCGCCGGCATGTGACACTCCAGTCCTCGGCTTCTACGGCGCCCCGGTCCGCCGAGGTGCCGGCAGGGAAGGGTAACGGATCACGTGGGGTACGACGACGCGAGCGTGGTGCTCCTGACCTGCGGGGACGATCGCAGCAGCGAGACGGCGCCACGGCGGGGTTTCCCGGTCCCCGTGCGCGACGGCGCGCGAGCGGCCGCCACGCCCGACTGCATGCGCGCGGTCACCGTGCGCGCCCGGCCCGGTCGCGCCGACATCGACCCGCTGCTGGCCGGACTGCTGCGCCGGATCGTCGTCTCCGGCACGGACGCCGACCTCGCCGCCGTGCTCGTACGCCTGTTGCGCCGGGACCGGCTCGACGTCGAGCTCGCCTACGTCCCCGCCGACCGCCGGTCGGCGGCCGCGCGCCTCTGGGGGCTGCCGCACGGCGCCGCGGCCGTCGAAGTGGCCCACGACGGCGTCGCCCGGCCGGCACCGCTGGTCCGTGACGACGCGGGCGGCGTGCTGGTCGGCCGGGGCGAGATTCGCGGCACGGCCGGGCCGGTGCACGGTGAAGCGTACTGCGACGGGGTGCTCGCGCTGCGCGGATCGGCGCGCCGGCTGGTCGTGACACCCTGGCCGGACGCCACCCCGATTCCCCGGCCGGCACCTGCCCACGCGCCGCACGATTCGGTGTCGGCGGACTTCCTCGACCCCGCACCCCCGGGGATCGCGGTGCGCGCGAGCCGCTGGGGCGGCCTGCCCGACGGCCGTCGTCGACCGGTAACGGCGACCGCCCGCACGGGCCGGGGCACGGCCGTCGGCCGCGCCGTCCAGGTGGGCTGCCTGCCCGCCACCGTGGTGCACGACGGTGTGGCCCACCCGCGGCCCGTCAACCGTTGGGCCTGGTACCGGCACGTCGCCGACTGGCTGCTCGTCCGGTGATCACGGCGCGCTTATCCATTTTCGACGGCTCGTAGTTCCCGCCACCGGATAACACTTCCGAAACGGCGGGTGTCCACCGCGTTACGTCAATCGGGCCGTCGGCCCGTTTTGGGCAATCGGCCCGTTACGCAGCACGCCCGCGTGCGCAACACCCGCGGGTGCGCTTCCTCGGCTACGACCCGGCGAACGTCAAGACCGTGGCCTATATGATCGCGGCGTTCATGGCGGGCATCGCCGGGGCGCTGTTCGTCCCGATCGTCGGCATCGTCTCGCCGAACGACGTGGGCATCGTCCCGTCGATCGGCTTCCTCATCGGGGTGGCGATCGGCGGGCGGACCACGCTGCTCGGGCCGGTGCTCGGCGCGATCGCCGTGGCGTGGGCGGGCACGACGCTCTCGGAGACGATCCCCTCGGGCTGGACCTACATCCAGGGTTTCCTGTTCATGCTGGTCATCGCGTTCCTGCCCGGCGGGTTGGCGTCGCTGGGCAGCGTCTGGAGCGGGCTGCGCGCCCGGTTGCGCAAGCCCCCACCGCCGAGCTCGACACCGGTCGACCCGGCCGAGGTGGCCACTCCCACAGGAGTGAACGTATGAAGGCCGACTACCTGGAGCTCACCGACCTCACGGTCTCCTTCGACGGGTTCGTCGCCGTCGACTCGGTGAACCTCTCGGTGCTCCCCGGCGACCTGCGGTTCCTCATCGGACCGAACGGCGCGGGCAAGACAACGCTGATCGACGCCGTCTCCGGGCTGGTGAAGGCCACCGGGTCGGCCCAGTTCGGCGGGCACGAGCTGGTGGGCCAGAAGGTGCACCGGATCGCCCGGCTCGGCGTCGGGCGCACGTTCCAGACCGCGACGGTCTTCGAGAAGCTGACGGTGCTGCAGAACCTCGACATCGCGGCCGGCCGCCGCCGCGGCGCGCTGACGCTGCTGCGCCGCCGGTCCGGGGTGCCCGACGAGGTGGCCGCGACGTTGGAGACGATCGGGCTCACCGACCTCGTCGAGGTTCCCGCCGGCATCCTGCCGCACGGCCAGAAGCAGTGGCTCGAGATCGGCATGCTGCTGGTGCAGGACGCGAAGCTGCTCATGCTGGACGAGCCCGTGGCCGGGATGAGCGCCGAGGAGAAGGACGAGACCGGGCGGCTGCTGCAGCGGATCGCGGAGGAGTGCACCGTCGTCATCGTCGAGCACGACATGGACTTCGTGCGGGCGTTCGCGAAGTCCGTGACGGTGTTGCACGCCGGCAAGGTCCTCTCGGAGGGCAGCGTGGCGGCGGTGCAGGCCGACCCGCGCGTGCAGGAGGTCTACCTCGGGCCGGGGCACCACTCCGAGGACGAGGTCGCCGCGGTGCTCGGGGAGGGCGCGTAATGCTGCAGATGCTCGACGTCGAGGTCGGCTACGGCCGAACCTCGGTGATCCACGGTGTCGCCGTCGAGGTGCCCAAGGGCGGGGTTGCCGCGGTGATGGGGCACAACGGGGCGGGCAAGACGACGTTGCTGCGGGCGGCGGTCGGGCTGCTGCCGGTGCGGTCGGGGCGGATCCTGCTCGACGGCGAGGACGTCACCGGGCTGGCCCCGCACAAGCGGGTGCGGCGCGGGCTGGCCTACGTCCCGCAGGGCCAGCAGTCGTTCGGGCAGATGACGACGGCGGAGAACCTGCAGCTCGTCGCCGACGGGAAGCGCAACGGTCCGGCGCTGATCGACGAGGTGCTCGACCTCTTCCCGGTGCTGCGCGACCTCCTGACCCGCCGCGCCGGCCTGCTCTCCGGGGGCCAACGCCAGCAGCTGGCCATCGCGAGGGCGCTGATCACCGAGCCACGGCTGCTGATCCTCGACGAGCCGACGGAGGGCATCCAGCCGTCGGTGGTCGCCGAGATCGAGCGAACGATCGTCGCTCTGACCGGGCGCGGCGGGCTCTCGGTGCTGCTCGTGGAGCAGCACGTCGGGTTCGCACTGAACGCGGCGGGGCGGTACTACGTGCTGGCCTCCGGGCGGGTGACGGCGGAGGGCACGGGCGGGACGACGGCATCGACGGACGTGCGCGCGGCGATGGCGATCTGACCCGCGGCCGCCCTCAGGCGCGGGTCGCGGGCTCCCGGGTGCGGTCACCGTCCGCCGTTCGCTGCTCGGGGTCTGCGCTGTGCCGGCCCTCCGCGGCGGGCGGCTCCCCCGCGTTGCTGCCGTGGTGCAGCTCCATGTCGTACTCGACCAGTGACGGGTCGTCCAGCACCGCCCGCAACCGTTCGCGGTCCAGCTCGCCGCTCCACCGGGCGATCACCATCGTCGCGACGCAGTTGCCGATCGCGTTGGTCAGCGCCCGGCCCTCGCTCATGACCCGGTCGATGCCGACGATCAGCGCGATACCCACCGCGATCGCCTCGGGGCTGAAGAACTCGCTGCCGAACGCCTGCAGCGACGCCGCGAGAGTCACCAGGCCGGCGCCCGTGACACCCGCCGCGCCCTTCGACGTGAGCACCATCAGCGTCGCCAGCCCGATCTGCGCGCCGATCCCCAGCTGCTCCCCGCCCGCCTGGATGATGAACAGCGCGCCCAGGGTGAGGTAGATGCAGGTGCCGTCGAGGTTGAACGAGTAGCCGGTCGGGATCACCAGGCCGACGGTCTGGCGGGACGCGCCGGCCGATTCCAGCTTCGTCAGGAACCGGGGCAGCACCGTCTCCGACGACGACGTACCCACGATGATCAGCAGCTCGTCCTTGATCAGCCGGATCAGCTTGAAGACGTTGAACCCGGCCCATGCCGACACCGCGCCGAGGACGACGCCGACGAAGATCGCACAGGTTCCCCAGAAGGTCAGCATCAGCATGCCCAGGTTGGCCAGCGACGATGCACCGAAGGCCGCGACCGTGTACGCCATGCCACCGAACGCTGCGAGCGGCGCCGACCACATAATGATCTTGATGATGCCGAAGATGACCTTGGCGATGCCGTCGATCGCCGCTACGGCCTTCTCGCGCATCCGTGTGGACAGGTAGCTGATCGAGCAGGCGGTGAGGATGGCCAGCACCAGCACCTGCAGGACCTTGTTGTCGACGAACGGCTGCAGGAAGCTCGTCGGGAACAGCTCGTTCTGTAGGAACGCCGCGAGCCCCGTCTCCTGCCCACCGGTCTCCACCGACTTGTTCGCTGCGTCGATCTGCGCTTGCGAGGGCTGCCCCTGGAAGCCCGCGCCGGGCTGCACGAGGTTGGCGGCCAGCAGGCCGAGGAACAGCGCGATGACGGTGGCGACGAAGAAGTAGCCGAGCGCCCGCAGCGCCAGCCCACCCGCGCGGGCGAGGTTGCCGAGCGAGGCGATGCCGACGATCACCGTGCAGAAGATGACCGGCCCGATCACCACCTTGATGAGCTGGATGAACAGGTCGGCGAAGATCTTGAACTGCTTGGCGAGGCCAGGGGCCACCAGCCCCACCACAATGCCCAGGGCGATGCCCACCAGCACCCAGAACCACAGCTGCGTGTAGACCCGTTTCCGCCGGGTCGCCTGTGGTCCAGCGTCCTGCGACGGTGCGGTGGCCTCGGCCATGGGACCCTCCCGACCTCGATGGCGGGGGCCCGCGCGGCCGCCGGACGGCACGGACTACCCGCAACGGACGCACCGTGCACTGCGGAGTGACAGTGCCGAACTGGACCGGTTTGCGGGAGCAGTATGGCTCCGAATTGCCGAAGGTGCTACGCCTGCGCGGGCGAACCGACGGTGCCCCCGGCGGCGTCATGGGCCAGCCGCCAGAGCCGGTCCCGGCTCATCGGCAGCTCGTGTGGGCGCACGCCGATCGCGTCACGGATCGCATTCGCCAGCGCGGGCGCCACCGGGGGGTCGCCGAGCACCGCGGCGATCTCGGGGAGCCCGACGAAGCGGTCACCGCACTGCACGCCTTCCGGGCCGAGCCGCGCGTCGGCCGCCCTCTCCGATCCGGCGCTGCCCGGCCCGCCTCTGTCCCATCCCTCAGGGGCCAGCCCGCCGGCCGTCGCGAGGATCCGCTCGCGCAGCGCCGTCGCCGCCGCGTGCATCGCGCGACCGGCCACCACGCTGCCCGCGGAGCCGAAGGCGCCGGTGTCGTGGCCCACGGCGTCGGCGTCGGACTGCCGGATCTCGATGCGCCCCGGGTCGGTCGCGAGCACCGCCGCCGCGATCTGGGTGTGCACCGTCGTGGTGCCGTTGCCGAACTCGGCGGTGCCCACACGCAGCTCGTAGGTGCCGTCCGGGAGGAGTGCCGCGGACGCCTCGGCGTGGTGCCCCCGCGGCGGGATCGTCGCGATCATGGCCGCCGCCATCCCTTCGCCGACCCGCCAGTCCGGGCCGTCCGGCGCCGGGTCACTGTCGCGGTGCAGCGCCTCCTGGACGAGGTCGAGGCACTGGTCGAGGCCGTAGCTGCCGGCGGCGAACTCGATGTCGTCGGGCTCGTCGGAGTCGGCGATCGCCCGGTCCCCCGGCACGATCATGTTGCGGCGCCGCAGGTCGAAGGGGTCCATCCCCAGCCTGCGCGCGAGCTCGTCCAGTGCACTCTCGATCGCGAACTGCACCTGGCCCAGCCCGTAGCCACGGAAGGCGCCGGACGGCAGCGTGTTCGGGTAGACCGAGCGGGCGTCGACCCGCTTGTTCGGGCACCGGTAGAGCGCCATCGACTCGTGGCACCCGTGGAACATCACGCCTGGCGAGTGGTTGCCGTACGCACCCGCGTCGGTGAGCACGTCGATCGCCAGGGCGGTGAGCACGCCGTCCGCGGACGCACCCACGCGGACCGCCACCCGGAACGGGTGCCGGCACGGCGCCGTCGTCAGCTCGTCCGTGCGCGTGTACTCCCACGGCACCGGACGTCCGGTGCGCAGCACCGCGAACCCGACCAGGTCTTCGGTGAGCAACTCCTGCTTGCCGCCGAACCCGCCGCCGACCCGGGCCGCGAACACCCGGACCCGCTCCGGCGGCAGCGCCAGGATCCGGGCCAGCTCGGTGCGGACCAGGAACGGCACCTGCGTGCTGGTGCGCACCACCAAGCGGTTGTCCTCGTCGAGCCAGCCGACGGACGCGTGGGTCTCCAGCGCGGTGTGCGCGATTCGGGTGGTCTTCCAGGTGCCGTCGACGACGGCACCACCTCTGCTTCGGGCTGCGGCGGCGAGCCCGGCCTCGACATCGCCGACGCCGCTGTGCCGCTCCGCCACGAGATTGCGCGCCGGGTCCGCCGATCCGCGTCTCCGGCCCCTTGTCACCGTGCAGCAGCGGTGCGCCCGCCCGGTCGGCCTCCTCGGGGTCGAACACGGCGGGCAGGAGCCTGTACTCGACGTGGATCGCCCGGCGCGCCGCCTCGGCGACGGCCAAGGTCTCGGCGACGACGGCGGCCATCCGCTGGCCACGGAAGCGCACGACGCGGTCGAGCAGCACGGTGTCGTCGGGGTCGTCGAGCCGGTTCTCGTGCCGCGCCGTCGAGAACGGCACGCCCGGCACGTTCTCGCAGGTGAGGACCAGCTGCGCCCCCGGCAGCGCCTCCGCCGCGGTCGTGTCGACGCTCGTGATCCGCGCGTGCGCGTGCGGGCTGCGCAGCACCGCGAGGTGCAGCAACCCGGCGGGCGCGGTGTCGAGCGTGTAGGGCTCGACACCGGTCACGATCCGCCGTCCGGCCGGGGCGGGCAGCGAGCGACCCGGCTCGGCGGGGCCCTTCTCGGTGTTGACGGTGCCGCGCAGCGCATCCGTGATCGACCGGTAGCCGGTGCAGCGGCAGAGGTTGCCCTTGAGCAGGCGCGGCAGGTCCGCGGGATCGGTGTCGTCAGGCACCGTGGACGCGGTGACGACCATGCCGGCCGTGCAGAACCCGCACTGGAAACCCCCGGCGTCGACGAACCGCTGCTGCACCGGGTGCAGGTCGTCCGGCGTGCCGAGCCCGGCCACGGTGGTCACGGCCCGGCCCTCGGCGCGCAGTGCCGGGAAAACGCACGAGTGCACCGGCATGTCGTCGACGAGTACCGAACACGCCCCGCAGTCGCCGGTGTCGCACCCCTTCTTGACCTCGGTGTACCCGGCGCCGCGCAGCAGGGTGCGCAGGCACTGCCCGGGGGCCGGCGACGTGTCGGTCTCGACACCGTTGACGGTGATCTTCATGTTGGAACCTTCACGCCAGTTCCTCCCGGATCTCCTCGGCCAGCAGTCCGGTGACGGCCCGCCGCCAGTCCGGGGCGCCGTGCGGGTCGTCGAACCAGGCCGGGATCGTCGTCAGGGCCGCGGTCAGCTCGCCGGGGCCCGGGACGGCGGGGAAGGCGAAGCGGTACGGCCGGTCCGTGGCGGCGGTGACGGTGAGCACGAACGTGCCGTCGGGATCGATGCGCCCGATCACCAGCGAGGCCGA
Source organism: uncultured Actinomycetota bacterium (assembly GCA_963720845.1). GTDB lineage: Bacteria > Actinomycetota > Actinomycetes > Mycobacteriales > Pseudonocardiaceae > Pseudonocardia. The sequence goes on from CAVRHG010000062.1 coordinate 51,985, forward strand.
CCGGCCCAGCGGGGAGAGGGCGGTCTTGCGGTAGGCCGCGCGGGAGCGGAGCGGTGGGAAGCTGCACCGCCCGGAGCACCTCGCCGGGAGCGAGCACCGTCCGCCGGTCGCCGACGACGAACTCCGCGGCGGGGACCCGGCGCTCGCCGCCGTCCGCCGGGCCGCCGCAGTGGAAACCCCGTGACGTCGACCAGTTCCCGCAGATGCACCTGCGGGTCGGAGTACATCCAGGTGCCGCCGGCGAGCACGGCGGTGTCCGGGCCGAGGCCGGCGAGGTCCGCGCGGGCGCTCGCCCGGCGCACCGACGTGACCGTGTTCAGATCCACGTGCGTCCCTTGGCGGCTCGGGGTGGCCGGCTAGTAGGCGACCCGCTCGGCACGGGCGAGCCAGGCGTCGAACGGCGACGTGGCGTCGGGCACCGGCACGGTCTCGACGGGCGTGTGCCAGGTGCTGCGGTCGCGGGCGAACAACTCGTAGAACTCCCGGTCGTCGAAGCCGCCGCGCGCCGCGTCGTGCCGGTCCGCGGCGTAGACCACCCGGTCCAGCCGCGCCCACAGCGCCGCGGACATGCACAGCGGGTATGGCTCGCACGACGTGTAGAGCGTCGCGCCGGTCAGCGAGAAGTCGCCGACGGCCGCGCACGCGGCGCGGATCGCCAGTACCTCGGCGTGGGCGGTGGGGTCGTTGTCGCGGGTGACGCGGTTCTGCCCGGCCCCGATCTGCTCCCCGTCCCGCACGATCACGGCGCCGAACGGGCCGCCGCCCTCGTGCACGTTGCACACCGCGAGCTCGACCGCGGCGGCCAGCCAGCCGGCGTCGTCACTCCCGCCGGTCATCGGTTCGCCTCCCCGCAGCGTGCGACCCGCTGTCTCGCTGCGACGGCCGTGCTCATGTTCCTCCCCGGAGCGCGTCCACCGGACGGTGCCGGAAGGCAGCCTGACCGGAGGCGTCGGGGATCGTGTTTCGCTTCCCGAACGTCCGCGTGAACTTCGGCGGCACCGCCACCAGGGCTCCGGCTACGGCGCGTGCATCGCGGCTCGTGCTTCGGCGCGCGAGAGCCCGGTCGCCTGCAGCAGGTCCAGCGCGATCGAGCGGAGCTGCGCGACGAGCACCTGCTCCGAGGTGCCGAGCAGCGCGACCGCGTCGTCAGACATGACCTTCGCGTGCGCGACGACGTCGATCACCGCGGCGCGCGCCCGCGCGGGATCACCCTCCCGCGTGAGCTCCGCGGTGAGCCGGTCCACGGCGCTGGCCAGCTCGTCGAGGACGTCCGGCAGGTCCGGGACCGGGGGCTCGCCGTCGAGCAGCGCGCTGAGGGCCCGGCGGGCGACGACGCGGGCGTTGCGCATCGCGTAGTCCGCGCGCTCGGCCAGCTCGGTGTAGCGAGTGAGCACCCGGCGGCGCCTGCGGTGCAGCGGCGACACGGCCGTGACCTCACGCCCGCCGTGCAACGCACCGCGCAGGGAGTCGATGAGGGGCTGGGTGCGCCGGGCGCGTTGCAGCGCTGCCAGCGCGGCGCCCGCGTCGCGGTCGCGCAGCGCGTCGGCGACTCCGCGGAGCACCGCAGCCAGCTCGTCGAGCAGCGACCGGGAGGTGCGGCGGACCGGGCCCACCGGATCGGTCGGCAGAACGGCCGCCACGACGAGTCCGACGCCACCACCGATCAGCGCGTCGACACAGCGGTCCAGCCCACCGGACTGCCCCGGGGGCAGCAGGGTCGCGACCAGGACCGCCGACGCCCCGGCCTGGTTGACCAGCAGCGTGCCGCCGTCGAAGAACACCGCCCCGGCCACGGCGAGGATCACGACCACCGTGATCTGCCACCAGCCGCTGCCGATCACGGAGATGAGCAGGTCCGCGACGAGCACGCCGAGGCTCACGCCCACGACCAGCTCGACCGCCCGCCGCGTCCGGTTGGCGAGCGACACCCCGAGGCTGATCACCGCGGCGATCGGGGCGAAGAACGGTCGCTCGTGGCCGACGAGGTCGTGCGCCACGAGCCACGCCGCGCCGGCCGCCACGCCGCACTGCACGATCGGCAGCGCGGACGTCCGCAGCCGCCGCAGCGCCTCGTCGAACCTCCGGCGGCTCCGGGCGAGGAGCTGCCGGCCGGTGCCCGGACGGTCTGTCGACGCCCGAGCGGCGCCCGGGCCGACCCCTACCGGCCGGCGTGGCGCCGGCACGGCTACCCGAGCCCGAGCTCGGCGACGGCGGCCTCGTCGGACTCGGCCAGGAACGTCGAGGTGCGCTCCGCCTCGTCCAGCTCACCGATCGCGGCGGCGGCGCGGTGCAGCGCGGCCAGCGCCCGCAGGAACCCACGGTTGGGCTCGTGCGCCCACGGCACGGCCCCGAAGCCCTTCCATCCGGCGCGGCGCAGCTGGTCCAGCCCGCGGTGGTAGCCGGTGCGGGCGTAGGCGTACGCCGTGACGGGTGCACCGTCGGCGAGGGCCGCCTCGGCCAGCGTTGCCCACGCCGCGCTCGACGCGGGGTGGGCAGCGGCGACCTTCACCGGGTCGGCGCCCGCCGCCAGCTCTGCGGCGGCGGGGTCGACGGGAAGCAGGGTGGGCTCGGGACCGAGCAGGTTGCCGTGAGGACTCATCGTGCTCTTCCCCGGAGAGGCGAGGCCGGGTGACCGGACATTAGACGTCCGGTTGAGTGCGCGGTACCGGCCTCACCTCCCCGTTCGCTGCGCTCGGTCGAACGCTTCGCGGGACGCTGTGTCTTCGGTTCGCTCGCATGCTCGCTCACGACCCCATCCTGCACGGCCCGTACCGAGGGTCAGACGCCCAGGCTCGTGCCCGTGCTGCGCAGGTCCTCGCACGCCTGCTGCACGCGGGCGGCCATGCCCAGCTCGGCCGACTTCATGTAGCTGCGCGGGTCGTACACCTTCTTGTTGCCGACCTCGCCGTCGATCTTCAGCACGCCGTCGTAGTTCGTGAACATGTGGCCCACGATCGGGCGGGTGAACGCGTACTGCGTGTCCGTGTCCACGTTCATCTTGACCACGCCGTAGCTCAGCGCCTCGTGGATCTCCTCGATCAACGAGCCGGACCCGCCGTGGAACACCAGGTCGAACGGCTTGCTGCCGTCCGGCAGGCCGAGCTTGGCGGCAGCCGTCTCCTGGCCGGTCTTCAGGACCGAGGGGCGCAGCACGACGTTGCCCGGCTTGTAGACACCGTGCACGTTGCCGAAGGTGGCGGCCAGCAGGTAGCGGCCCTTCTCGCCGGCACCCAGCGCCTCGACCGTGGCCTCGTAGTCGTCGGGTGTGGTGTAGAGCTTCTCGTTGATCTCGTGGGCGACACCGTCCTCCTCACCGCCGACGACACCGATCTCGATCTCGAGGATGATCCGGGCCTTCGCCGCCTGCTCCAGCAGGTCCGCGGCGATCTTCAGGTTCTCGTCCATCGGCACCGCCGAGCCGTCCCACATGTGCGACTGGAACAGCGGGTTCTGGCCGCGGTCGACCCGCTCGCGGGACAGCGCGATCAGCGGCCGGACGTAGGTGTCGAGCTTGCCCTTCGGGCAGTGGTCGGTGTGCAGCGCGATGTTGATCGGGTACTTCTCGGCCACGACGTGGGTGAACTCGGCCAGCGCGGTGGCGCCGGTCACCATGTCCTTCACCCGGGTGCCGGAGCCGAACTCCGCACCGCCGGTGGAGAACTGGATGATCCCGTCGCTCCCCGCCTCGGCGAACCCGCGCAGCGCCGCGTTGACGCTCTCGGAACTCGTGCAGTTGATCGCCGGGTACGCGTACTCACCGCTCTTGGCGCTGTCCAGCATCTGGTTGTAGATCTCGGGGGTCGCGATAGGCACGGCCGGGCCCTCCTCGACGTCGTCGGCTTCCTCTGCGGCAGTATGTCCCACCCGCGAGGCCGCCGGGCGCGATCCACCGGAGAGCGGGAGTCATTCGGGACCGGGGTCCCGACCGGACCGGGCCCGCGACCAGGACATCACATATCACTCGCTGGTACCCACCTGTGGACATGCGTGATACCCGCCTGTTGATCACCGCCTTGCTCCGCTGCAGCAATTGATCAACAGGCCATGCCTTAGGCTGCACGGGTGATCAGCGGTGGATTCGACAGGGGCGGTGGCCCGAGCCGCCCCGCAGATCACCGTGCGTACCCGGGCGGGCGCCAGGGCGCGGAGAGCGCCGTGGAGCAGACGCTCAGCCGGTTGCGGGCGCTCGACGCCCGCGGGCCCGCCGTCGCGCCGCCGCAGCAGGGTGCCCAGCCCCCCGCAGAGCCGCGCAACCTCGCCGACCTCTACCGCGACCACCGGATGCGGATGGTGCGCCTGGCGGTACTGCTCGTCGACGACCCGAGCACGGCCGAAGACGTCGTGCAGGAGGCGTTCACCGGGCTGCACCGGCACTGGGCCGGGCTGCGCGACGAGGCCGCCGCCGTCGCCTACCTCCGCACGGCCGTGGTCAACGGCTCGCGGTCGGTGCTGCGCCGCCGCCGCACCGCGCGCGACTACGTCCCGCCGCACCAGGTCAACGCCCGCTCCGCGGAGTCGCTCGCGATGCTGTCGGCCGAGCACCAGGCCGTGGTGGATGCGCTGGGCACGCTGCCGCCGCGGCAGCGCGAAGTGCTCGTGCTGCGCTACTACGGCGGGATGTCCGAGGCGGAGATCGCGGACGCGACAGGCATCAGCCGGGGCACCGTGAAGTCGACCGCAAGCCGTGCGCTGGACGCCGTGCAGCGGACGATGGCCGGCCGTCCCGGGAGGGGATGAGCCGTGAGCGCGGTGAGCAACAGGGGTACCGGGGGCCGCGACGGCGAGGCGGGAGCGGCCGAGCGCCGCCTCGCCGAGGCGCTGCGGGCGCAGGCTTCGCTCGGGGCGCGGTCCTCGGCGGCGGCGCCCGCATCGGTCAAGCCCGCCGTCCACGAGCCCGCGGCGCCGAAGCGCGCGGACCGCAAGCCGGCAGGCTCGAAGTCCACGGGCCAGAAGCAAGCGCGGCAGAATCAGGCGGGCCAGAATCAGGCGGGCCAGAATTCGCCCGGGGCGCAACCGGGGAGGCCGGCCCGCCAGGGTCCGGCGGCACCGACCCCGGTCGGCCAGTCCGGGCCCCACGGGCGCGGGGGCCAGTCGGGCCCGCAGCACGCCGCGCCGCGTCCGGGACCCGGTAACGGCGGGCCGCACGGCCCCGGCCGACGCACCCGGCCGCGGGACGACCAGCTCCCGACGACCAAGGTCGCGACCGCTGACCCGGGACAGGCCGAGGCGCCCACCGCGCAGCAGCCGTCCGCGGCGCCGCGCCCACCGGCCTCCCTGAGCCCCCCGGCCCCGCCCGCTCCGGTCGCCACGGTGGCGCCCGATCGCCGCGTGTTCTCAGACGTCCGGCTGCGCGTGGCGCTGCTCGTCGGCCTCCTCGCCGGCACGCTCCTCGGATGCGCGCTCGCCCTGCTGTCGGTGCTCGATCCCGGGCTGCTCCCCGCCTTGGGCTGACCACGCGTCACAGCCAGCGCCGCACCCGCCGATCCCGGCGTGGGTGAGGGCAGCGGTCCCGGCACCGGGCAGGGGAAGCCGGACCATTCGGCGTTCGGCGATCAGGGCGGCGCCCCGAGGGGCCGACGGCCGGCCCGGCTGCCGGGTCGCGGAGGTCATGTCAGAAGGGGACGGACGCCCCGTGGGCCGCGCGGACCGCCTCGCCGATCCGGGAGACCAGGCGACGGAGCCGGCTCGCGGCCCGATGGACAGCGGGCGGGGCAGTGGGGATCGCGCTCATCGACGTTTCCTGAGGCTCGGCGGGTCGGCGGCCGTCTGCGGCACCGACCGGACCGAGGAACGGTCAGGAGCGCCGCGGCGCCGGACGACACAGCCGGTCGTCCACCGAAAGCTGGTCCATCGCGAGCAGGCACACGCAAAACGTGTGGCGCGTCGACGAACCTCCGGTCACGTCATTAGTGCACCATCCGCGGCGCCCGCCGCGCAACCCTCCCGAGTGCGGCTGACGCGTCAACCGCGCAGGCGGCTGGTCGTCGGGTGCAGAGCACCCTCACGCTCATGTGACCGGCCTCGGCATCCGACCTGTGAGGTCGGTATGACCGTTCTGCCCGGAGTCAGTGCACGACACGGGCGTCGGTACCGTGGCGATCGTGACCGTCCTCGCGCTCGGACCCGAGTGGCTCAAGCCCGACACGATCCTGACATGGCTCGGGCCGTGGGCCCTCGTCGGGCTCGCGGTGATCATCTTCGCCGAGTGCGGCCTGCTGCTCGGGTTCTTCCTCCCGGGCGACTCCCTGCTGTTCACCGCCGGCCTCTTCGTCGCCGAGGGCGCAATCCGCGCGCCGCTCTGGGCGGTCTGCCTCCTGTTGGTGGGCGCAGCGGTGCTGGGCAACGCCACCGGCTACTGGATCGGTCGCACCGCGGGACCGGCGGTGTTCGACAAGCCGCAGTCCCGGCTGTTCAAGCCCCATCACGTGGCCAGGACGCAGGAGTTCTTCGACCGCTACGGGAACCGGGCGATCGTGCTCGGCCGGTTCGTGCCCATCGTCCGCACGTTCATCACGGTCATGGCGGGCGTGGGCCGGATGGAGCCGCGCCGCTACCTGACCTACTCCCTCATCGGGGGCGTGGCCTGGGCGGCCGGCGTCACCCTGCTGGGCTTCTGGCTCGGCCAGTTCGCGGTCGTCAAGGCGAACATCGAATTGATGCTCGTCGCGATCGTGCTGATCTCGCTGCTGCCGGTGATCATCGAGGTGTTGCGGGCCCGGCGCGGCCGCCCGCACCCCACCGGGCCGGCCTGAGCGGCTGAGCCGGCATCCCGGACATCGCTACCCTCGCAGCCGTGGGCAGTGGCGCAGTGACGACCCTGGCGCTGCCGTTCCTCGGTGAGGCCGGGCCGGTCACGGTCTGGGTCGTCGTGCTCGTCTTCGTGTTCCTCGAGTGCGCCTTCATCATCGGGCTGTTCCTGCCCGGCGACTCGCTGCTGATCGCCGCGGGGGTGCTGCTGGCCGAGCACGGGCACGAGTCGGGGGCCTGGCTGCTCGGCGGCGTCGCCACGGCCGTCGCGGTGGCCGGGAACCAGGTGGGCTACCTCGCCGGCCGCTACACCGGCACCCGCATGCTCGCCCGCAAGGAGGGCCGGGTGCTCAACCGGGCGAACCTGGCCCGGGCCACGGCCTTCTTCGAGCGCTGGGGCTTCTGGGCGATCGTCGTCGCGCGATGGATCCCCTGGATCCGCACGCTCGCGCCGATGATCGCCGGCGCGGCGCGGATGGACAACCGCCGCTACATCACGGCGAACGCCGTCGGCGCGGCCTGCTGGGTGCCGACGCTGATCCTGCTCGGCTTCTACGGTGCGGGCCTGCTCGACGCCCTGCCGTGGCTCCGGACCACCGCGGCGGTGCTGGCGGTGGCGGGGTTCGTGCTCGGCAGCGCCGTGGGTCTCTACCGGTTCCGGCAGGAGGTGCGCCGCCCGATCGACGAAGGCGCCCCGCATCCCGAAGACGTTTTCCGCCAGGGCGCACCGCACGACGCTCCGCGCCCGGACGGCCGCCCCGACGCCCGCTGAGCAGCGCCGTCTCTCAGCCGGCGCGCTGCACCGCCGCCGCGGCCTCCAGCAGCATCCACGCCGAGAGCTGCACGGACAGGTCCGCCTCGGCGCATCCGGGGCGCGGGGAGCGCGCCGGACGGCGCCAGTCCTGGGCGAACACCGGGCCCCCACCCAGTTCCAGCCGACCCTCCCAGACGGCCGCGGCACTCGCGAGCACGATCCGCGCCGCCGCGGGGGCGAGCTCCGGGCGCCGGAGCGCGGCGTCGGCCAGATAGCGGGCCAGGATCCCGTTGAACAGCCCCCCGTCGCCGCCGTCGTCGTACCCGGGGACGACGCCGCCGGGGCCGACGACGTGCTTGCCGACCGCGTCCAGCAGCGCCGCCGCCCGCGCCGACCACCGCGCGTCCCCGTCGACGTCCGCCAGTGCCACGCACGCCCCGAGGTAGACCCCCTGGCAGTACGTGTAGACGGTGCCCTCGACCGCGCGCACGGCGCCGTCCGGGCCGACCCGCACCCCGTCGCGGATCAGACCCGTCTCCGGGTCGAGCAGCGTGTCGTGCATCCAGTCGGCGATGGACGCCGCCAGCCCGACGTGGCCGCCCCGGGCCAGCAGGATCGCGGCGGGGCCGTTGGCGGGGGCGTTCTTGAAGTCGTCCCCGCGCCGCCACCAGATCCCACCTCCACAGTCCGCGCTCCACCCGTCGCGCAACTGCAGGGTGATCGCGCCGAGCGCCGGCCGGGCGGAACGCCGCGCCAGCGTGCCGGCCCGCTGCACCGCGAGGCCGAACCAGGCCACGTCGTCGTAGTAGTCGTTGGTCCACGACCCGAGGTTGCGCAGCCGGACCGTGCGGGCGACCGCCGCGATCGTGTCGGCCCGCCCCGGGCGGGGGGAGCGCAGCTGGGCGTCGACGAGGCAGTCGAGAAGGTGCGCCTGCCACCAGTAGTGCCAAGGCCAGGGCTTCACGGGCGGGAGCCGGGGCCACCGGATCCGCCCGATCCGGGTGCCGGGGACGATCCCGCCGAGGCGGCGCAGGTGTCGGCGCACGACCGCGCGCTCGGCCGCGCCGGCACGGGCGGCCCAGTCGACGTCGGCCACGCGGCCGGTCACGTTCGTGTCCGGAACCGTGTCACCCACGCCGCCGCCCGTCGCACCCACCGGTCCCTCCACCATGCCGCCCCCTCCGTACGAGGGTGTCGAGAATCCGCGCCGAGGCGCGGGACCTGAAGTTCTCAAGACCCTCCGTAAGACGGACAGTGTCGCGAGCCCGTCAAGACGGCTCGATCCGGGCATCCCGACGCGTCGCCGGGCGGCCGTCACCACGCGCTGGACAGGTCCGCATGCGTACGTACCCACGTGTGCATGGCGATCCCGGCGGCCACGCCGGCATTAACCGAACGGGTGGACCCGAACTGCGCGATCGACACCGTGAGCCCGGCGAGCGCCCGCGCGGCGTCGGTCAGGCCGGGCCCCTCCTGACCGAACAGGAGCACACAGGCGCGGGGCAGCGACGCCGTCTCCAGGCGCACAGCGCCCGGCGTGTTGTCGACGGCCACCACCGCCAGCCGGTGCGCGGCGGCGAAGGCGGCGAGCCCAGCGACGTCCGCGTGGTGGTGCACCGCGACGTACCGGTCGGTGACCATCGCCCCGCGGCGGTTCCACCGGCGCCGCCCGACGATGTGCACGCCGGCCGCGGCGAAGGCGTTCGCTGTGCGGACGACCGTGCCGATGTTGTGGTCGTGGCCGAAGTTCTCGATGGCGACGTGGAACGGGTGGGAGCGCCGCGCGAGGTCGGCGGCGACGGCGTCCCGGCGCCAGTAGCGGTAGGCGTCGACGACGTTGCGCCGGTCGCCGTGGGCGAGCAGCTCCGGATCGTAGCGGTCGTCCGCAGGCCAGCTGCCCGGCCACGGCCCCACCCCGACGGCCCCGGGCACCGCCCACTCCGTCGCGCCCGGCGAATCGCACTCGTCGCTCACGCGGCGATCGTCCCCGAACCAGCGAAAGCGGCTCCGGCAAGGGTCGACCTTGCGAAAGCCGCTTTCGCCCGGACAGGCTCGATCAGCGGGGCGGTTCGTACGGCGACGACGGTGCCGGGTTGGCGGCCGCCGTGTCGCCCTCCTCCGCCACCGGCAGGGCTCGCCGGCCGCCCGCCGGCAGCGCGAGCTTCACCGACGTGTGGCCGCGGTGCGCCCCGGCCGCGGCCGCGTGGTAGTCCTCGAGGCTGGCGACGAACGCCGGGTCCCGGTACACCCGGCCGTCCACCGTGAGCCCCTCGCGGCCCTCGACCACGGCTTCGATGTCCTCACCGGTGAGGGTCTTGTGCGTCTCCAGGGCGTGCGCGATCGCCAGCACGGACGAGCGGTTCTCGCGCAGGATCGCCTCGGCCCGGTCGAGCAGCTCGCCGAGCTGGTCTTCGATCCGGTCGGCGAGTGCGGCGCGCAGCTTGGTCTCGGTGCTGTCGCCCTTCTGCGGACCGCCGCGGCCACCACCCGGGCTGCCGACCTCGAGCCGCCGCGCCGTCGAGTACGACGACACCGTGTGGCCCATGCCCCAGTAGCCCTCCATGAACGACGCCACCGCCGTGGCCGACTCCAGGTCGCCGGACACGCCGGACGACGAGTCGCCCTCGAAGAACATCCGCTCGCCCGCCAGCGAGGCGAGCGAGACGAGGATGTCCGCCTCGTACTCCGACCGCCACCGGGTGAACTGGTCCTCGGGCGGGATGCTCGCGACCATGCCGAGGTAGTCGCTGCCCTTCTCGATCGTCGCGAGGTCGATCTCCATGTGGTGCCGCGTGCGGTAGGCGACGACGGCGTGGCACGCCTCGTGCACGGCGACGGCGTGCCGCTCGCGCTCGATGTACTCGACGTCCTCTGGCGGCCCGAGGTCCTTGAGCTGCTTGGCCTTCATCAGGTCGCGCCAGCTGATGACCTCCCGGCCGTCCCGGATCGCGGTGATCAGCGCCTCGTTCACCAGGTCCTTGATCGTCGCGCCGGTCGCGTACGGGGTGATGGTGGCGAGCTTGTCCAGCTCCTCCTCGGTGACCTCGTGCGGCACCTTGTCGAGGTAGCCCTGGTAGGTGCGGATCCGGCCGGCCTTGCTCGGGTAGCCGACCCGGTAGATCCGGTCGATACGGCCCGGACGGAGCAGCGCCTCGTCCAGCGCCTCGGGCATGTTCGTCGCCATCATGACGAGAATGCGGTACTTGGGCGGCGGCTTCGGCCGCATGCCCAGGGCCCGCCGACCTAACCGGTTGAGGATGCCGCGGGGCTTCTTCAGGCCCGACAGCTCAGTGAGCAGGGCCTGCAGCGTGCCCATGCCGCCACCGCCGCCGTTCATGCCTCCGCCCATGACGAAGCGGCTACGCCGCTCCGGCTCCTCGACGACCGCCGACGCCATGGCGTCGCGGGTGAGCAGCGAGCGGGTGTCCTCCGACAGGTAGGAGAAGCCGTGGCAGCCCGCGTGCGCGAAGGCCGGCGGGCGCATGCCGCGCGCCCCGCCCGGGACGGTTCCGCCGAGCGAACCGCGGTTACCCAGCGCGTCCGCCTCGTCGAAGAACACGATGACGCCGCCGTAGCGCAGCGCGAGCTTGCGCAGCTTCCGGAACAAGCGACTTGACCTTGAGGATGCCGACGCCCATGAACATGTTGATGAAGGCACCGGGGTCGACGAAGACGTAGGGCCGGCCGGTCTCGCCCGCGACGGCCTCGGCCATCAGCGTCTTGCCGGTGCCGGGCGGGCCCCACAGCAGGATGCCGCCGGGGACGTAGCCGCCCTTGGCCTCGATCTCGTCCGGCTTCTCCAGGAACATGATGTTCTCGCGGATCCGCTGGACCACGTGGTCCTGGCCCCAGACGTCGGAGAACCGCGTCTTGATGTCGTCCGGGTAGTAGGTGTCGACGCCGCCGCGCGACAGCAGCCAGAACAGGCCGATGAACTGGAACGCGATGAAGAAGAACGCGAAGGCCAGCTGCAGGATCAGCGGCAGCGCCTGGAACAGCAGCGCGGGTGCCGCGAACAGCGCCAGCACCGGCGAGGTCTCCAGGATCTGCCCCGCGACCACCGCGAACAGCACGATGAACGCGATGATCTTGACCAGCCGGGCCAGCCGGAAGCGGGTCCAGTCGGAGAACCGGCGCTTCATCGCCCTGTCGAAGCCGCCGAACACGCGGTACGACCAGAACCGGTGGTAGCCGGCGGAGCGCTCGCTGAGGAAGTAGTGCACCTGGCGCAGCAGCTCGAGGCCCATCAGCCAGAGCAGCCACTGCGACTCGACGACGTGGAGGCGCACCGCGTCGACGAACGGCAGCAGCGGGTTGTCCGCCATCGCCGCCCAGACGACGACGAGCCAGATCAGACCCAGCAGGAGCAGCAGCCGGATGCGGTGCCACAGCGACGCCTTCGGCCGGGTCGGCCTGCGCGGCGGCGGGGCCGCCGCAGCGGGCGGATCCGCGGGCGGGGCCAGCCCGTCGTGCACGGAGGCGGGCCCCGACGGGCCGAGCCCGGCGGGGTCGGAGGGGGCGGTCATGTGCTCTCCCGGACGGTGAAGGAGGAGACCACTGTGCCGATCTCCTTCTGGCGCTGCTCGTAGCACTCTGTCGAACAGCGCACGAAGAACATGTAGAGCTTGCTGGCGTCGTCGTTGAGGTAAGCCGTCTGATCCATCATCTGCATCGGGCCCTCACCCACGCGGTAGCGGAACACCGAGTGCACGCCGTGCAGCCCCTTGCCGGGCGTGAGCACCTCGTCGCTGACCAGCACGAAGTCGCTGACGCCGGACGTCGGGTCCAGCTCGGCCGCCTGCCGCGCCGAGGGGGAGACGGGGTAGAACAAGTCACGCAGCCGGTCCAGCGAGAACTGCCCGCGGGCGGTCTCCGGGATCTGCTGGACGCCGACGAACGCCGCGGGCGCCGGTGCGCTCGGGCCGAACAGGTGCACCGGCGACGGTGCGGTGTCGGCGTCGTAGGCCTCGAACCACAGGCCGCGCTCCTTCTCCGTCAGCGTCGGGTCGAAGCCGATCGCGTCGTCCATCGCCTTGCCGTCGATCTGCCGCCAGGTGGTGGGCACCTTGAGGTACGTGCGGTCCGTCGAGTTCGTGACGTACGTGTACTCCGGTGACCCGCAGCCCGCCACCAGCGCCGCGAGGGCGGCGACCGACAGCAGAAGGAGCACCCTGGCGGTGACCGGGGAACTCCTGTGCCGTGCTCGGATCGGCATCCGACCTCCTGCGTGACCGACCTGTGATGTCGAGTATGCGCCACGAACGCAGCCCCGGGCCTCCTCGCCATGGTTGCGAGGACGTTTCGGGGGACATCCGGACGGTCTTCGGGCACCATGGTGCCGGGTGCGCCTTACCGCGGGTGTGAGGCTGCGGGGCCGGTCGTCGACCGGCGCCGACGCCGGGCGGTAGGGCAACCGGTGATCGACCGCCCGGCGACGGCGAACGGTCACAGTGGGTTACTTTTGAGCGTTTGCGGCAGCGGCCCTGAGAACGTTACCTGGCGGATGGCCTAATATTCTGTGGCAAATGGCGGGGTTGCTGCCGCTCGGCGTTTCACAGAGTGCGCACATCTCACCGGGCTCTCAGCTTCCGGAACCGTGGGTGATCGCGACCTACGGTCCCGAGCCATGACTCAGCGCGTTGTGCGTGCGGGATGGCTGGCCGTCTTCGGCGCCGTCCTCGCCGTGCCGGTGGTGGTGCGCCTGGCCACCTCCGGCCCCCTCCCGCTGTGGAGCCAGCTCGCCGACATCACGGGCCTGCTGGCGCTGTCCGGCCTGGTCTGCGCGGCCGTCCTGCCCTCCCGGGTGCGGTCACTGACGCGCGCCTTCGGCATCGAGGACATCCTCGACGTGCACCGCTTCCTCGGCATCGCGTCCGCCGTGCTCGTCCTGCTGCACCTCGCCTGCGTCGTCGCGATGAACCCTGCACAGGTCGCGCTGCTCGACCCGGCGCTCAACGGCCCGCCGGCCAAGGCCGCCTCCGTCGCCACCGCCGCACTGGTGATGCTCGTCGTGCTCGCCGCAGCCCGGCGCCGGCTCGAGCAGCGCTACGAGGTGTGGCGGTGGATCCACGTGCTGCTGGCGATCACGACCCTCGCCGGTTCGGCGCTGCACGTGCTCTGGCTGAACCACCTGATCAACGTGCCGGCCCTGTACACGATCTTCGTGCTGCTGGCCGTCGCGGTGACCGGGGTTCTGGCGCACCGGTGGATGTGGCGGACGCTGCTCGACCCGTCGACGGAGTTCGTCGTCGCCCAGGTGCGGCGCGAGTCGCCGACGGTCACCACGGTCAGCCTCGCCGCCCGCAGCGGCTACTCCGACGACAGCTGGGACTTCGCGCCCGGCCAGTTCGCCTGGCTGCGGCTGACCCGTTCGGTCACCGGCGAGGAGCACCCGTTCACGATCGCCTCGTCGCCGCACCTGCCGGGCCGCGTCGAGTTCACGATCCGCAACGCGGGCGACTTCACCCGCGGCATCAACCGGCTCCAGCCCGGCCAGCCGGTCTGGGTCGACGGCCCGCACGGTTCGTTCACCAGCGACGTCTCCTCCGTCGAGGGTGTCGTCATGATCGCGGGCGGGGTCGGCATCACCCCGATGATGAGCATGGTGCGCGCAGCGGCCGACCGCCGCGACCCCCGACCGCACCGGCTCGTCGTCGTCGCCCGCAACCACGAGGACCTGCTCTTCCGCGACGAGCTCGGCTGGCTGCGCGAGGACCTGGACCTGGAGATCACCGAGGTGCTGCGGCGACCCCATCCCGGGTGGGAGGGCCACACCGGCGAGATCAACGTCGGGATGCTCGCGGCCGTCCTCGGCACCGACCACCAGCCCGCTCAGCTCGACTACTTCCTCTGCGGCCCGCCCGGGCTGATCCACGACACGCTCGACGCACTCGCCGCCCTCGGTGTGCCCGAGCACCGCGTCCACACCGAACAGTTCGACATGGCCTGACCAGCTCCCCCGACACACGCTCCCCCGACACAAGCTCCGCCTGAACAAACCCCCCGGTTCGCTCCCCAAGCACTCTCCGAAGGGTTCTCATGCAACGCCGTACGTCCCGAACGTTGAGTCGCGCCGTCATCGTGGCGGTGATCCTTGCCGTCGGCGCGACGATCTGGCAGTCCTGGACCGCCGGCATGCCCGGTACATCCGGGATCGTCGCCACGCAGTGGGGTCCGCTCTCCCCGGCGGACCGTGACCTGCTCGTGAAGGTCCGCCAGGCCGGCCTGTGGGAGATGCCCACCGGGCAGCAGGCCCAGCAGCAGGCCACCAGCCCCGCCGTCAAGGAGATGGCCAGCAAGATCTCGGCAGAGCACATGGTGCTCGACCAGAGCGTCCGCGACACCGCCGACAAGCTCGGCGTGCCGCTGCCGAGCAGCCCGAGCGCGCAGCAGATGGGTTGGATGAAGGAGATCGCCTCCAAGACCGGCTCGGACTACGACCGGACCGTCGTCCAGCGGTTGCGCGAGGCGCACGGGATCGTCCTACCGGTGATCGCCCAGGTGCGCGTCGGCACCCGCAACGATCTGGTCCGGGCGTTTGCCACCCAGGCGGACGAGTACGTCACTCGACACATCACCTACCTGGAGGGCACCGGACTCGTCAACTACGCGGGCCTGCCCGAGCAGGCGTCTCCCGGCCTGCTGTCCGGCGCGGCGAACTGGACCGACCTGCTCGTGCCGGGGCTCGTCCTCATCGCCTGCCTGCTGGTCGCCACGGTGATCGGCGCGAACCTGCGCGGTCGGGGCAAGGCCAACAAGGCGGCGAAGCTGCCGCCGATGGTGACCACGTCCGCTCCCCGGGTGGCCACCGCCGCCGCACTCATCGCGCTGCCGGAGGCGGCAAGCACCGCGCGGTCGGCAAGCACGGCCCGGCAGGCGAGGTTCACCTCGACCGACATGGCCCCGGGGACGCCGCCGGACGGGATTCTCGACGTCCCGACTCCCGCCGCCGGAATCCCGAGATCACGGATCACTGACAGCGGACGGCACTCCGTCCGTCGCTAGCAGCATGCAGCACGACCCGGCAAGACCCGCACGGCCGCTCCCTGCTCCGCCGCGCACCTCGAGCCACCGCTCCCCGCACCCGGCTCTGATCGTCGCTCCACGCAGTTCGCACTCCCCCGCACTTCGCTCCCCAGCGACCGCTCCCCACGGCCCGTGCCATCCGGTGACGGCCCCAACCCGATAGAGGCACTGATGCAGCTCCACCCAACGTCCCGTTCCCGGCGCGTCCGCCGCCTCCTCGCCATCTCTGCAGCCGCGGTCGCCGTCATGATTGCGCCGACCGCGTGCAACTACGGCGGACCAGCCCAGATGGACATGCCCGGTCACTCGGGCCACATGGACGGCATGAACATGGACGACCCGGCCCAGCCGGGCGAGCCGGAGGAGCACCAGGTCGTCCCCGTCGCCAACCAGGTGCCCGCGACCGCAGCCCCGGAGGCCGACGACGCCGCCGCGACCACCACTTCGGCGACCGCGGCGCGGTCGAGCGACAACCGGCGTCGCGGCGAAGACCGGCGCGGCGGCGGGCGCGGCAACCCCACGACGAAGCCGACGATCCCGAACCCGGCCGGCGGGGCGACCGGAACCACCGCCTCGGCCGCCACGAGCTCGGCGGCCGCCACCGCGAGTGCCAGCGCCAGCGCCAGCGCCGCCCCGCCCGCACCGACGGGGCCGAACGGTCTCGACGTCCTCGGCCAGGACTGCAAGAGCGGCACGAACGCGGACCTCAATGCTCACACGGGCTTCCAGGTGGCGGGCGCGACGTGCGTGAGCACCGAGATGGGCGCGGTCGCGGCCGAGGACCACCTGCCCTCGCTGCTGATCACCGGCGCACCGCGGGTGGTGCGGGTCGGCGAGACGTTCAAGCTCCAGGTCAGCACGCGCAACCTGGTGCGCGACCGGTTCCTCGGCGCCGCCGCGGGCGGCTACTACCTGGAGAGCTCGTTCCTCCAGGACGGCACCGGCCTGCAGCGCGGTCACTTCCACACCGCCTGCCGGAACCTCTCGTCGACCCGGACGGCCCCCGAGGCGAACAAGACCCCAGACTTCTTCCTCGCCACGCAGGACGGCGGCGGCGGCGCGACCCCCGACACCGTGACGATCACCGTCCCCGGCATCAAGACGGCCGGCGTGCTCCAGTGCACCTCGTGGGCCGGTGACGGCTCGCACCGCACGCCCATGATGAGCCGGGCCAACGAGACCCCGGCCATCGACTCCGTCCGGATCTTCGTCATCGGCCGCGGTCAGCGGGTGGCCGACGACGCGGCCGCCAGTGCGGCTGTCGCGCCTGCGGCGGACACGGGCAACGCGACCGCCGACGCAGCCGCGGACGCGGCCAAGCAGGCCCAGGCCGAGCAGCAGCAGGCGGGCGCGCAGAAGCCCGACCAGGACGGCGCCGTGCAGCAGGGCACCGCCGCGGACGCGGCGACGCCGGCCGACACCGCGGCCGCGACCACGGGGGCCGCGCCCGCCAACTGACGGTCGCCACGCGTAACCACGTGAGCGAATGCGGCGTTGGGTGCATCTACCGCACCGAACGCCGCGTTCGCTCATTTCCGGCAGGACCGGACGGGGGCCGGGACCGTCCGGCCCGGAACGGGCCCGCCGCCTCGTGCCCCGTTCAGGCCAGCCCGAGATCGGCGAGGCCCAGGAGCGAGCGGTAGGGCGCGCCTTCGGCCTCGATCGCCTCCCGGGCGCCGGTGCCGCGGTCGACGACCGTGGCCACGCCGACGACCTCCGCGCCCTCCTGGCGCACCGCCCGCACCGCGGTCAGCACCGAGCCGCCGGTCGTGGACGTGTCCTCGACGACGAGCACCCGGCGGCCGGCGACGTCGGGGCCCTCGATCAACCGCTGCAGCCCGTGCTCCTTCGTCGACTTGCGCACGACGAAGGCGTCGACCGGAGCGACGTCGGGATCGGCGGCGTGCTCGACGGCGACCGCGTGCAGCACGGCGTCGGCGACCGGGTCCGCACCGAGGGTGAGACCCCCCACGGCGGCGTAGTCCCAGTCCGCGGTCAGTACCCGCATCAGCCGGCCGACCAGCGGGGCCGCCCGGTGGTGCAGGGTGACGCGGCGCAGGTCGACGTAATACTCGGCCTCCGCACCGGAGGCCAGGGTGACCCGCCCGTGCACCACCCCGAGCTCGCGGACCAGCCGGGCGAGCTCCTCACGCTCGCTGTCGGCGCTTGTCACGGTTCCTCCTCGCATTCGTGATCATCAGTGGGCCGGTCGGCGTCGGGTGGTGAGCCCTACCAGCCGCCGCACCAGCGGGCGGGGCAGCAGGTCCGCGGCCACGGCGACCGCCCGGTACTGCCTGCTCGGCACCGAGATCACCCGGCCGCGCTCCAGGTCGGTGAGGCAGTCGTCGACGACCCGGGCCGGCTCGAGCCAGAACGGACCCCGGCGCGCGCCCACGTCCATCCCGGCCCGCTGGTGGAACTCGGTGCGCACGAACCCCGGGCACAGCGCCATCGCGTGCACGCCGGTGCCACGCAACGACGTGGCCACCCCCTCCGTGAACGAGGTCACCCAGGCCTTGTCAGCCCCGTAGCTGGGGCTGCGGCCGGGCAGGAACCCCGCGATGCTGGAGACGTTGACGACCGCCCCGCGGGCGCGATCGATCATGCCTGGGAGTACGGCGCAGGTCAGGTGCAGCACCGCGGTGACGTTGACGTCGAGCTGGCGCTGCAGCTCGTCCGCGCCGGCGGTGAGCAGCGAGCCGGCGGCGGCCAGGCCGGCGTTGTTGACCAGGAGGTCGACCGGCGCGACGTCCGGGTCCGCGAGCCGTGCGGCCACCTGGTCCCGGCCCGCGGCCAGGGCCAGGTCGGCGGGGAGCACCTCGACGACGACGTCGGACTCCCGTGCATCCGTGGCCGCCGCGTCGAGCCGCCGCCGATCACGGGCGACGAGCACGAGGTCGTAGCCGTCGCGGGCGAGCCGGGCGGCGAACGCGGCGCCGATGCCGGACGTCGCTCCCGTGATCATGGCGGTGGGCACACCCGCGACCCTAGGACGTCGCGCGCCGTCCCGTGGAACCCGACGGCTGTCGTCAGTGCTCCGAGCGGTCCCGGTCGCGCGCGCCCTGCTCGAGCGCCGCGGCGACCTCGGCGAGGTCCGCGAGCAGATCCTGCAGGCGGGCGGGCGTCGATCCGACCGGCGCGGTGCCCAGCACCCACGTGTCTTCGGCCCAGACCAGCTCGACGTCGTCACCGATGACGTCCGCGGCGTCGGCGAGCCGCGGGGTCAGCAGCGGGCGGACGGCCTCGGCGTCCGAGACGAAGGCGTAGCGCGCGCCGACCGGTTCGAGCAGGTCGAGCCCAGCGTCGTCGGGCAGCGGAGCGGACGGCAGGCGCAGCTCGACGGCGGCGGGCAGCGGCTTGGAGACCTGCACGGCGGCCAGGATCGTGCTCACCCGTCCCGCCTGCTCGTGGTCGAACAGGTAGCCCTGGCGCGGGCCGTCGGGCGTGGGCACCTGCCCCGCGACGAGGTTGCGTGCCACCCCCGGGCCGCCCTGGTGGATGGTGCCGAAGCGCCACCGGCCAGGCAGGACGGGATCGGTCTCGATGAACTCCCAGTCGTGCTGGGCGGCCCATCGCCGCCGCTCGCGGCCACCACCCCTGGTATGCGATCGGTCGGCGATCAGCAACGCCGCGCCGACCACGAGCGCGACGACCGCGACGAGGAACCACACCGACGAGGGGATGCCCACGGCGCGCAGCGTAGCCCCGATACCACCCGTAGCCGCGCAACGGCACGTCACCCGACCCCGCGAGTCGCCGGATCTGCGCGATCCGGACTACCGGGCTACCACCGGGAGGGCACGGCCGACGACCAGCGCGCCGGTGCCGCCCTCGGCGAACGGGTCCAGGTCCACCCGGACCGTGTCGCCCTCGCGGACCTCGCCCGCGAGCAGCTCCTTGGCCAGCTGGTCCCCGATCGACGACTGCACCAGCCGCCGCAGCGGGCGCGCCCCGAACACCGGGTCGAAGCCGTTCATCGCCAGCCACTCGCGGGCCGCGTCGGTGACCTCCAGCGAGAGCCGGCGCCTCGCCAGCCGGCGGCCCAGCACCTCGAGCTGGATGTCGACGATCCGACCCAGCTCCTCGGTCGACAGGGCGTGGAAGACCACGACGTCGTCCAGCCGGTTGAGGAACTCCGGCTTGAAGTGCGACCGGACCACGGACATGACCGCGTCCCGGCGGCCGCGGTCGTCCAGCGCGGGGTTCGCGATCGCCTGGCTGCCGAGGTTGCTGGTCAGCACGAGGATCGTGTTGCGGAAGTCGACCGTGCGGCCCTGGCCGTCGGTCAACCGCCCGTCGTCCAGCACCTGCAGCAGCGTGTCGAACACATCCGGGTGCGCCTTCTCGACCTCGTCGAACAGCACCACCGAGTACGGACGGCGCCGCACGGCCTCGGTCAGCTGACCGCCCTGGTCGTAGCCCACGTAGCCGGGCGGAGCGCCGACGAGGCGGGCCACCGAGTGCTTCTCGGAGTACTCGCTCATGTCGATGCGCACCATCGCCCGCTCGTCGTCGAACAGGAACGCGGCGAGCGCCTTGGCCAGCTCGGTCTTGCCGACGCCCGTCGGCCCGAGGAAGAGGAACGACCCGGTGGGCCGGTTCTCGTCCGAGATCCCGGCCCGGGCACGCCGC
>CAVRHG010000063.1:0-7572 GCA_963720845.1 uncultured Actinomycetota bacterium
GGTTAGAACTCACGCGAGAATTATCTAGGTTTTGGCGTGTTTGATCTTTAGTCTTGTGGTATGGCGGAACTCTTGGAGCGGGCGGGTGCGGAGGCCTTCGCGTCTGCGGTGGCGAGGATGCTGGCCGAGGCTGCTCCGGATCCTCAATGAGCGGCAGCGTCGGGTGTTGACGGGTGCCGGCGCGCGCCAGTTGGGGCGGGGCGGCATCAAGCTGATCGCGGCGGCGACCGGGGCGTCGGCGGACACGGTGGGCCGTGGGGCCGCGGAGGTGGAGGCGGGGCTTGTGGCCGACGGGCGGGTGCGGGCCAAGGGTGCGGGCCGCCCGGCGGTGCAGGACAAGGATCCAGGAGTGTGGCCGGCCCTGGAGAAGCTGGTGGATCCGGTGACGCGGGGCGATCCTGATGTCGCCGTTGCGGTGGACGACGAAGTCGACGGTGAAGCTGGCTGATGAGCTCAGCGCGCAGGGGCATCGGGGTGGGCCCCAAGACGGTGGCCCGGTTGTTGAAAGACCACGACTACAGCTTGCAGGCCAACACCAAGACGATCGAAGGCAGGCAGCATCCCGACCGCGACGCCCAGTTTCTGCCACATCACCACGCTGGCCACGTTACCGTGTTCCTCGCGGCCGGGCAGCCGGTCATCTCGGTCGACACCAAGAAAAAGGAGAAACGTGGGCCGGTACGCCAACGGCGGCGCCGAGTACCAACGCAAGGGCGAGCCGGAGAAGACCAACACCTACGACTTCATCGGGGAGTTGGGCAAGGCGGTGCCGTACGGGGTGTACGACGTGGCGGCGAACGCGGGGTGGGTGAACGTCGGGACCGACGCTGACACCGGTGAGTTCGCGGTGGAGTCGATCCGCCGCTGGTGGGCCGAAGATCGGGGTTATTGCCTACCCGGAGGCGACCAGGCTGCTGATCACCGCGGATGGTGGCGGGGCCAACGGTGCCCGGTTACGGCTGTGGAAGACCCAGTTGGCCCAGTTGGCCACCGAGACCGGGCTGGAGATCACCGTGGTGCACCTGCCGCCGGGCACATCAAAATGGAACAAAATAGAACATCAGATGTTCTCCGCGATCACCATGAACTGGCGTGGCCGGCCCTTGGAAACCCACGAGGTGGTCGTCGAGACGATCGCGGCGACCACCACCAGGACTGGACTGACGGTCCAGGCGATGCTGGACACCAACACCTACCAGCGGGGCATCAAGATCTCCGACAAGGAGATGAAGGCTTTCGAGGCTCGGCATGTGCAACGACACGAGTTCCACGGCAACTGGAACTATGTGATCAAGGCGGCGTCCGACCCGGCAGCGACACGCCCGAATAAACAGGACTAATTTTTACCCGAGCCCTTAGGGCGGCTTCCGGTCCTGCTGGTCCGCATGAACGCCGAGCTGGCGATGGGGGATGCGGTACTGAAGAAGACCGGCACTGCGAACCTTTTCACAATGTTCGGCGAGCCGGACGTGCAGATCGAGCGGGCGGACGGCGAGGTCGTGATCCGAATCAACGGCGTCGACGTCTACAACCCCACCACGGGTGTCATCCGGAGCAACGACACAAGCGAGATCGCCCTGTGGATGGTCGACACGAACTACGACGAGGAGTCATTCTTCGTTCGGCACTGTTACTTCTCCGGCGGCGGCAATGACCCTTACCAGCGGCTTAAGCGAGCGTTGCAGTCCGACATCGACGAGGCGGCCTGGACAACGATGTACGGCACGCAGTCACGACCATTCCCGGTGCCGCCGACGGGCAAGATCGCCGTCAAGGTGATCAACCACTACGGCGACGAGGTGCTCAAGGTCTTCGAGCTGGCCGCGAACGACGCCGGCTGAGTCACGGAGCGGGGCCGGCGCGGCTGGTATAGGCGTGGCCGGTCGGGGTGACGGTGACGACCGTGTGCGGATGCTCGCCGCGGCCGTCGTGGACGAGGCGGACCTGCCAGCCGGGCATCTCGCGGACCTGATTCGACCGGACGCAGGTGGCGCGGCCGTTCGTGAATGTCGTGGGCCCACCGGACCGGTGCGGAACGATGTGGTCGACCTGGCGGGCGGGAGCGTCGCAGAACGGTTCCCGACACCGACCGCCGTCGCGGTAGCCGACCAACGCCGCCAGTGCGCCGTCGAAACACCGTCGAGCCGGGTCGCCGCCTGTGACACCATCGTGCGGCGCGGCGAACAGCCGCCGCCACCAGCGCCGCCCCCGGGACCCGGCTAGGACGTCCTTCGCCAGCGCAGCGGGAATCGGGCCGTACCCGACCACCTCGGCCGTGCTCCCGGCATCGGGCCGCACCAGCGCGTCGACCGGGACGACGATCGCCACCTCGGCCTGGACGTCGGCGGCGGCAGCCTGTCCGGTGATCCGTTCCACCAGGGTGTCCGCCATGATCTGGTCGCGGCTGCGCTGATCGCCGGTGTTCTTGACCGAGTCGGTGTGCGTGCGCAGCGCCGCCAGGCACGCCACACCCTGCTCGACGGGCAGGAACCCCGACAGGATCGCCATCGTGTCCGGCGCTGGGCGCAGCCCGACCCGGCGGTCGGCACGGGCGGTGCGCCCGCGCTGCACGTAGCCCTGCGGGTCGGCCTCGTAGGCGTACTTCCGGGCCAGCATCGCCGCCCGACGCGGAGCGCAGTCGGCCAGCTCGGCGGCCACTCGACCGTCGACGGCTCGGCGCCGGTCCGGGTCGAGGTGACGGGATTCCGACGCGACGAGCCCGGCAACGTACGCGCTGATCCGGCC
Source organism: uncultured Actinomycetota bacterium (assembly GCA_963720845.1). Lineage (GTDB taxonomy): Bacteria > Actinomycetota > Actinomycetes > Mycobacteriales > Pseudonocardiaceae > Pseudonocardia. The sequence continues at coordinate 2,746 of CAVRHG010000063.1, forward strand.
GTCGCGTAGCAGCGCAGCCGTGGAGGGCAGCTCGACGTGCAACGCGCGCGCCACCCCGAGCCGCCGCGACCCTTCCGACGGCGACACCCGGCAGGCCAGCGCGAGCTGATCGGCAATGCCTCGACCGACCGCGCGCGGGTCGGCCAGGACCGCCTGTTGCTGGGCTTCGACCTGGGAGCGCGCGAACCCGACCATCAGGGCCGCCTGTGTCGCCGCGGCGGCGGCCTGGATCCGCTCCAGCGTTGCGATCTGGTCGATGCGTGCAGCATCCGCCTCAAGATTGCCCGTGGCCTCAGCTGCCACCGCAGCGTCGGTCAGCTCACCGAGCCGGGCCAGCACCGCGGCCAGCTCCCCGGTGACCTCGGCCGCAACCGCCGACACGGCGCCGAAGAGGGCGTCGGGCGCAGCGGTCGTGGTCATGGCAGAAATGTATGCCCGAGCACCGACAAGAACCGGCCCTCCCGAGAGCCGCAGACGAAGAATCTTCGGACCTCCGCTGCGGCGCCGCGTCGCCCATGGCGTGGAGAATCGCCGACCCGGCTGGACGTATCCGAGGCCGACCGTCACCACTCTGCACGATGGAGGACACGACGGGCGGAGGGCGCGTGGAGGATGACGAGAAGGTCGCCCTGTTCGGGCTCGCGCTCGGGACCGGGCTGGGTCTGTGGGCCACGATCGGTGACGGCGGCATCGGCATCGGAGTCATCGCCGTTCTGATCATCGTGGCCAGCCTGGTCTGGCTCAGCATGTCGGTGATCTGAATGCCTCGCGAACGCGGCGTCGGGTGCATCTGACGTACCGAACGCCCCGTTCGCTCGCTTCGAGGGCCCGCCGGTCAGGCGCTCCAGCCGTCGGTCGACTGCGCCCGGGCGTCCTTGCGCAGCCGGAACAGCCGCCGCACCCGTTGCCCGGACGGCAGCCGGACCTGGGGCAACCGCGCGGCCAGCGGCAGTCCGCGGGGCAGCGGCCGCCCGCCCGCCGCCGCGGCCAGCAGGTCGGCCAGGTGCACGACGCGGATCCGGCTCTTGCGCCGGGCCAGCCCGGTCTGCCACTGGCGCAGGCAGCCCGGGTTGACGGCCACCAGGTAGTCCACCCCGGCCGCCTCGACCGCGTCGAGCTTGGGGTCGAGGACCCGGCGGGCGTCCTTCGGGCGCAGCAAGGAGTAGGTGCCGGCCGACCCGCAGCAGGAGCCGTCGCCGGCGACGGACACGAAGTCCGCGACCGCCCCGAGCAACGCCCGCGGCTCCGCCGAGACCCCGAGCCCGTTGCGCAGGTGGCAGGAGTCCTGGATCGCGACGCGGGCCCGGCGACGACCGCCGCGGCCGTCGTCCACGGTCAGCTCGCCGATCGGCTCGTACCCGGCCTTGACCAGGTGCTCGGAGAGCTCGTGCACCCGGTCGCGGCCCAGCACGGTCGCGAGGTGCGCGGCGCAGCCGCCCGCCGTCGTCACGATGACGCCGGGCAGCTCCTCCCCCAGCTTCTCCGCCAGCGCCACGCCGCCCGCCGAGTCGCCGTTGTGGGCGTGCAGCGCACCGCAGCACCCCTGGTTCTCCGGCACGGCGATCTCCGGCAGCAACTTCTGCACGGCCCTGCTCACCCCGGGGAACATGCCCCGTTCGAAGCAGCCGAGCATCAGCGTCAGTCGGGTCGGGTCGGGCGTCGCGCCGTTGCGACTCGGGCTGACAGACGTGCCGACTCGCGCCGGCAAACGTGCCGACTCGCGGGTACGCGCGGGCCGGCGGACCGCGCCCATCAGCCGGATCAGCGGCTTGCGGTCGACGACCATCATCAGCGCCCGGGCCAGCGGCGGGCGGTGCACGCCGCGCCACTGGTGGTCCCGCCAGGTCTCCAGCAGGTGCCCGTACTGCACCCCCGCAGGGCACACCGGCTCGCAGGCCCGGCAGCCCAGGCAGAACGACGCCTCCTTCTGCAACCGGTCGTCGTCCGGGTCCAGCCGCCCCGTCTCCAGCGCCCGCATGAGCGTGATCCGCCCGCGCGGCGAGGAGCCCTCGTCGAGGGTCAGCGCATACGTCGGGCAGGCGGGCAGGCAGAACCCGCAGGAGATGCAACGGTCGAGCAGGTGGGGATCGAAGATGTTGCCGCCGTGCTCCCCCGCCGCGTGGCTCCCGTGTTCCGCGGTCCCAGCCCCGGCCTTCTTCTTGCGACCGATGGCAGTCATGAGCCCAACTTCCCCGGGTTGAGGATCCCGGCCGGGTCGAATGCGGCCTTGATCCGGCGCAGCAAGGCCATCTGGTCCGCCCCGAGCCGCTCGGTCAGGTACGGCAGCTTCGCCGCGCCCACGCCGTGCTCGCCGGTGATCGTGCCGTCCATCCCGATCGCCGCCGTGAAGATCTCGCCGAAGGCCGCGTGGGCCCGCTTGATCGCGGCGTCGTCGTGCTGGTCGACGACGATCGTCGGGTGCAGGTTGCCGTCGCCCGCGTGCCCGAACGTGGCCACCGGCACGTCGTGTGCGTGCGCGATGGCGTCGATCCGGTCCACCATCTCGGCCAGCCGCGGCCGCGGCACCGTCGCGTCCTCCAGGATCGTCATCGTCCCGAGCCGCGAGAGCGCCGGCAGCGAGCACCGCCGGGCCTCGAGCAGCGCCTGCGCCCGGGCGATGTTCTCGGCCAGCGTCACCTCCATCGCGGCCGTCGTGGTGCAGATGTCACCGATCCGGTTGAGGTTGCGGGCGACGACGTCCTCGGCGCCGTCGTCGCCGAACAGCAGCAGCGCCCCCGCGTCGTCCCGCAGCCCCAGGTGCGCGTACTCCTCGACCGCCCCGATGCACTTGGCGTCGAGGAACTCCAGCGTCGCCGGCACGATCCCGGCACCGATGATCGCACTCACCGCGCGCCCGGCGTCGGTCAGCGTCGGGAAGTACGCGACGCCGGTGTTGGTCGAGGCCGGCATCGGCAGCAGCGCGACGGTCACCTCCGTCAGCACCCCCAGGGTGCCCTCGGAGCCGGTGAGCAGCCGGGTGAGGTCGTAGCCCGCCACGTCCTTCCACAGCCTCCCGCCGGTGGTGATGATCTCGCCGGTCGGGAGGACGGCGGTGGTGCCGAGCACGTAGTTGCGGGTGACGCCGTACTTGAGCCCCCGCAGCCCGCCCGCGCAGGTGGCGACGTTGCCCCCGACGGTCGAGACGGTGCGGCTGCCCGGGTCCGGTGCGTAGAGCAGGCCCTTGGCCGCCGCCGCGTCGTACAGCGCCGCGGTGGTGACGCCGGTCTCCACGCGGGCGAGCAGCTCGTCCGTGCTGACCTCGAGGATCTTGTCCATCCGGGTCAGCACCATGACGATCCCGCCGCGCTCGGCGACGGTGGCGGCGCACAGGTTGGAGCCGGCGCCGCGCGGGACCACCGGCACCCGCCGGGCGGTGGCCAGCTTGAGGATCGCGGCCACCTCCTCGGCGGTGTGCGGCCACACGACGCCGTCGGGGACGGCCCGGAACGCCGGTGTGGCGTCACGGGCGTAGGGCTCGACGTCGCCGGGGGCGGTGCGGACGTGCTCCGCCCCGACGATCGCCTCGAGCTCGCGGATCACGTTGCGGTCCACGCTCATCGCATTCCCTCGCTGCGCTCGGTCGGCTCAGAGGAGTTCGACCGAGCCCGCGGTCGCTGTGACAATTCGCTCGCAAGCTCGCTCATTTTTGCGGTCCTACCAGTTCGTCCGGGGCCGGTGAAGGCCAGTCTCAGATCGGTACACCGGATCAAGGCAGCATCCAGCCGAGGACCGGCGTGGACTGCAGGAACACCAGCACGCACAGCACCAGCAGGTACGGGAAAAAGGCCAGGAAGAGCCGTCCACCGGAGAGGCGCGTCGACTCGGCCGCCGGGGCCTGCTCGACGGTTCGGGTCGTTCGCCCGCCGGTCCCGCCGCCGAGCGCGGTCTCCTCCCGGTCCCGCGTACCGGTGCTCGCGGCCTCGTCGGCCCGGTGAGCCCGCAGCCGCTCGGCAGCCTCCGCGCCGCCCTGGGGGGTCCACACGCGCAGGGTGACGACGGCGGCGGCCGTGATCTGGTAGAGCCAGATCGCCGTGAAGACGATCCACATGATCGGGAAGAGACCGAAGACGGCGCCCCCGGAGGCCGACAGCAGGGCGAGGCCCCTCCGGCATGCCGTAGGCGGCGACCGCGACGATGATCGCGACGGCGACGGCGACGAGCCCGGCCCAGTGCGCCTTGACTCGCAGCCAGCCGAGCAGGACGAGGATCGTGGCGAGCGGTAGAAGCGCGACGAGCGCGGAGAGGGTCAGACTCCCCAACGGGGCGAGATCCTGCTGGAACATGGGACGGCTCCGGATGGTGGTCGACGGTGACAACTCCGTTGGCGAACTATGGTCTTACCAACAGCAGGGGCAGATGCGCATGCTGGAGGCCCAGGGCGTGCTGCAGGCCGTCGGGGCCGGACCGGGCTCGGGGACGGTCGTCACCGCCCTGCCCAGCGAGGCGCTGACCCGCCTGCTGCGCCTGCACCTGGCGCTGTCGAGCTTCCGGACGTCCGACGTCGTCGAGGCCCGCGTGATGCTGGAGCGCCGCAGCGCCGAGCTCGCCGCGCAGCACGCCACACCGGTGGAGCTGGACCGGATGCGGGCGGCGCTGGACCGCATGGACGACACCGCGCTGCCGATGGAGGAGTTCAACGAGCTCGACACCGAGTTCCACGTGTGCCTCGCGGACGCGGGCGACAACCAGCTCGTCGCCGACATGACCCGCGCGATCCGCGGTGCCGTGCGCGACGCGCTGCTGGATGAGTTCCGCGCCCGCGCCGACCGGCCGGGCACGGCGGCCCGGCTGCGCGCCGAGCACCGGGCGATCTACGACGCGGTGGTG
>CAVRHG010000064.1:0-43156 GCA_963720845.1 uncultured Actinomycetota bacterium
ATGGAACACCCACAGGTACCCGCCGACGAGGCGGTAGTGCACGCGCTGGAACGGGGGCGTCCGCGTGAGGACGCCGAACCCGGAGGCGAGCCAGAGCCCGAAGAGCGCCATCAGGCACGCGCTCTCCAGCACGAGCCAGACGATCACGACCCAGAGCACGCGCAGGGCCCGGAGCCGCCCGGGGAGGAGTGGCGACGCCGCGGCCGCGACGATCAGCCACACCGGGAGCGTGAGGAGCAGCGTCACGGTCAGTGCGACCACCGCCGGGGCGAGCACCATCCGGCGCATCCACCGGGACGGCAGCGGTTTCGGTGCCATCAGGGGCATCGGACGACCTTCTCCAGGTAGGTCGCGGTCGCCCGGTACGCGCCGTCGATCAGGCGGTCGACGGCCGAGAAGTCGCGGTACCGCAGCGCCTCCCGGCTGTTCCACCGTGGCGCCGCCATCGCCCGCGGGGAGGACGTGCACCTCGACGTCGTCCGGCGCCGTGGCCAGGTCGCGGCGAAGCGGTGGCGCCGGGCGATCTCGAACGCGACGACGCCGACCTCCCACGGGTTGCGCGGCGCGGTCAGGGCCTGCTCGATGCGCCCGACCTGCAGCACGAACACCCGCTGCGCGCCCAGTTCGACGGCCCGCCCCAGCGGGATGCTGTGGACGAGACCGCCGTCCAGGTAGTGGTGCTCGCCGATCCGGACCGCGGGAAGCAGGCCGGGCACCGCGGCGGAGGCGAGGACGGCGTCGACGACCGGTCCGTTGTCGAACCAGTGCTCGGCAGCGTCCTCGATCCGGGCGGCGCAGCACTGGAACGGCACCGGCAGGTCCTCGATGCGGCGGGCGTCGAGCTGCGTGACGAGCGCTCGGCGCAGCGGTACTGCGGAGTGCGCGGCGGTACGGGTGCGCGCCAGTTCGCGGAGCCGGGCGACAGCGCCTGCGGCGAAGACCTCGGCGGCGTCGGGCGAACGCCACAGGCTTTCCAGACGGTCGGCGACCTCGACCGCCGGGTGGGCGGCGAGCACCGCGCCGTTGATCGCCCCGACGCTGGTGCCGACGACGAGATCGGGGCGCACGCCCGCGTCGAGAAGCGCGCGCAGCATGCCGACCTGTACTGCACCGAGCACTCCCCCGCCACCGAGGACGACGGCGGTGCCGATGCGTGCCACGGTCACCGGCCCATGCTTGCACGGCCGCGGAGCGGAGCTGTCCGCACACGAACGCGCAACTCGCCGGTTAGAAGGCCGGCCAGGGGATCGCGGGGCCGTAACCCGCGGGCTCGGGGAAGCAGGGTGCGCCCAGCAGCGTCTCCACCCGGGCCCGCAGCGCGCGGACCTCGCGCCGGGTGACGTGCTCGCCCAGCTCGTCGCGGAACGCCCCGCCGCGGTCGAGTGCCGCGCGCAGCTTGCGCAGTGGCTCGAGCACGTCGGGCGCCATCCGCTGTCCGACCCACCCCCACAGCACCGTGCGCAGCTTGTGCTCGATGTGCAGGCACAGCCCGTGGTCCACCCCGTAGATCCGGCCGTCGACGCCCGCGAGCACGTGGCCGCCCTTGCGGTCCGCGTTGTTCACCACGACGTCGAACACCGCCATCGCCCGCAGCTCGGGGAGGTCCGCGTGGACCAGCACCGCCGGCTCGCCGCGCCCGTCACGCGCCCGCAGCACTCCCAGCCAGCCCGACGGCACGTCCGTCGGCGGCACGACGTCGACGAGCTCGCGCTCGTCGTCCGTGTCCACCCAGACCTGGACCATCCCGGGTCCGAACGGCCCGTCACGTAACAGCGTCGGCGGGACGACGTGCCAACCCGCGGCTTCCGACACGAGGTGGCTCGCCACCTCACGCCCGGCGAGCGTGCCGTCCGGGAAGTCCCACAGCGGCCGCTCCCCGCGCACCGGCTTGTAGACGCAGCGCAGGTCCACGCCGTCCGCGGCGACCGTGCCGAAGAGCGTGGTGTTGGACGCGTCGACGAGCCTGCCGGTGATCTCCATGCGCCCGTGGCGCAGCAGCTCGGGGACGGCCGGGTCGCGCAGGTCCACGGGAGCGGCAGTCACTCCGCGAGCGTGGGACGCCGGTGGTAGCCGTTGAGCCGGACGCAGATGTGGCCCGCGGGGTCGAGCGGCTCGGCGCACAGCGGGCACGGCGGGCGTCCTGCCGAGACGACCTTCTCGGCGCGCTCGGCGAACGCCTGGGCCTGCACCGGGGAGAGGAACACCCGCAGCGCGTCTGGCCCCTCCTCGCCGTCGTCCAGGACGACCGACTCGTCGACCTCCTCCTCGCTCACGGCGAGGAGCTCGATGACGATCGTGCGGGAGTCGGCGTCCCAACCCAGCCCCATGGTGCCGACCCGGAACTCCTCCTCCAGGGGAACGGCGAGCGGGTCGGCATCGGGATCGGCGGCACCGGTCGGGACGTCCGGGCCGAACCGGCGGGCCACCTCCTGCAGCAGTGCGGTGACGCGCTCGGCGAGCACCGAGACCTGCTGCTTCTCCAGCAGCACGCTGACCGTGCGAGCATCCTCGATCGCCTGCAGGTAGAAGGAGCGGTCGCCGGGCTCGCCGACGGTCCCGGCGACGAAGCGCTCGGGCTGGCGGAAGACGTGGATGACGCGTGACATGACCCCTCCCAGGGTAGACCGCGCAGCCGCGACCGGCACCCCGCGGAGGCCGCTCATGGCCGACTACGAGCACGGCGCAGAGCTCACCGCGCGGCCGCCGCCTCCTCCGGCTGCCCCATGGATCCACCCACGACCGCGTCCGCCGTCCCCTCCGACCTCCTCGCCGGGCTTGGGCTGCGGCGGGACCAGGCCCGCGACGTCGCCGCCCAGATCGTTCACCCGCACGACGAACGGCCGGGTCTCGGTGTACTGCACGACGCTGATCGAGCAGGGGTCGACGACGATCCGCTGGAAGTTGTCGAGATGGGAGGCCAGCGCGTCCGCCAGGATCGACTTGATCACATCACCGTGGCTGCAGACCAGCCAGACCGCCCGGGGCCCGTGTTCGGCCGTGATCCGCGCATCGTGGTGGCGGACCGCGGCGACCGCGCGGGCCTGCATGCCCGCCAGCCCCTCCCCGTCGGGGAACACCGCCGCCGACGGGTGCACCTGCACCACCCGCCACAGCGGCTCCTCGGCCAGCTTCTTCAGCTCCCGGCCGGTCCACGACCCGTAGTCGACCTCCGCGAGCCCCGGCTCCGTCACCGCCGACAGCCCGCGGTCGGCCAGCAGCGGCGCGACCGTCTGCTCGCAGCGCAGCGCCGGGGAGCTGACCACCGCGGCCAGCGGCACCCCGGCGAGCCGCTCGACGACCCGCGCGGCCTGGGCGCGCCCCGTCTCGTCGAGCTCCACGCCGGGGGTGCGCCCCGCCAGCACGCCGGCCGCGTTCGCCGACGAGCGCCCGTGGCGCAGCAGGATGAGGGTGGTGTTGGGTCACGAACTGCGAGCCTACGTGGCCGGCGGCCAAATCAGACGGCGGAGATCCACCCCGCCCCGAGCGCGGCGAACAGCACCGCCCCGAGCGCAATCCGGTACCAGACGAACAGGTAGACGGTGTGGTGCTCGATGTAGCGCAACAGCCAGGCGATCGCCGCATAGCCGACGACGAAGGCGATCAGCGTCGCCACCGCCATCTGCATCGGGGTCGGGCCACCGGCGAAGGTGACGTCCCGCAGTTCGAACAGGCCGGACGCGACCACCGCCGGGATGGCGAGCAGGAACGACAGCCGGACGGCAGCGGGGCGGGTCAGGCCGAGGAACAACCCGGCGCTGATCGTCCCACCGGACCGGGAGACGCCGGGGATGAGCGCCAGCGCCTGGGCGAAGCCCATCGTGACGCCCTGGCCGACGGACACCCGCTCCAGGTCGACCTTCTGCTTGCCGACCCGCTCGGCGATCCCCAGGATGACGCCGAACGCGACCATCGTCGTCGCGATGAGCCACAGGTTGCGCGCCACGGTCTCGATCTGGTCCTTGAACAGCAGGCCGAGCACGCTGATCGGCACTGTGCCGATGATCACCAGCCAGGCCAGCCGGTACTCCGGCTCAGCACGCTCCTCGCGGTGCAGCAGCCCCCGCACCCAACCTGCCACGAGCTGGGCGATGTCGCGGGCGAAGTAGATGAGCACCGCGGCCTCGGTGCCGAGCTGCGACACCGCGGTGAACGCGGCCCCCGGGTCGTTGCCGAAGAAGACCCCGGACACGATCCGCAGGTGCGCCGACGAGGAGATCGGCAGGAACTCGGTCAGGCCCTGGACCAGCCCCAGGACGACGACCTCCAACCAGCTCATGTCGGGTTCGTCCCGTTTCCGGAGGTCATCGGCTGCGCACAGGGGGTGAACGTCACGGCGCCGGACGCTACCGGGCCTTTTTGGTGATCTCCTGAGAGGGTGTTGGGCTCGTGGCGGGCGCGCCGTGCCGCCGAGGGGCTCGACACGCTCTTAGGCTGCCCGACGTGCAGCGACGACGGGTGGGCAGCAGCGGGCTGCAGGTGTCGCGGATCGGCCTGGGCACGATGACGTGGGGCGACGACACCGACGGCGACGCCGCGGCGGACCAGCTGCGCGTGTTCGTCCAATCGGGCGGGACCCTCGTCGAGACCGCCGACGGCTACGGCGGCGGCATCGCGCAGGACGTCCTCGCGGGCCTCCTGCGCCGGGCGGTGTCGCGCGACGACGTCGTGCTCGCCGGCCGCAGCCTGCTCGGCGACGGCCCGCACGGCGGCGGCGCGGGGCGCGGGGCCCTGCTGCGCGGGCTGGACCGGCTCCTGCGCCGCCTGGACACGGATCACCTCGACCTGTGGCAGCTCCCCGGCTGGGACCCCGACGTCCCGCTCGACGAGACCCTCGCCGTCGCCGACGCGGCGGTGACGTCCGGCCGGGTCCGCTACGTGGGGCTCGTCGGGCCGGCCGGCTGGCAGCTCGCCTCGGTCGCCGAACGCGCTCGCGCGCGGTGGCCGCCGGCGGTCCCGGCGTCCGTGCAGGCCGAGTACTCCCTCCTCGCCCGCGACGCCGAGGCCGAACTGCTCCCCGCTGCGGCACACCACGGGGCCGGCCTGCTGGCGTGGGCGCCGCTCGGTCGGGGGGTGCTGACCGGGACCTTCGCCGACACACCCGCGGTGTCCCCGTACGTCGAGGAGCGCCGCACGGAGCGCGCCGCACGGATCGTCCAGGCCGTCCTGACCGCCGCCGAAGGGCTGGGCACGTCCCCGCTGGCCGTCGCCCTGGCCTGGGTACGCGACCGGCCCGGGGTGGCCGCAGCCGTGGTCGGGGCCCGCGACGCCACCCAGCTCGCGGCGTCCATGGCGGCCGAGGCCGTGACGCTCCCGGCGGAGATCCGGGCGGCCCTGGACGACGTCAGCGCGGAGGGCTGAGAGGTCGGCCACGCGATCGGGACGATCCGTGACCGCAGCTCACCGACGGTTCCTGGCCTCCGACGCCATGGCGGACTTAAGGTGGACAGAAGGTAACGGAACGGGCCGGCGCCCGGCCCGATCCTCGATGTGGAGGTGAGCCGGTGGAGCGTGCACGCGCGACCGCCATGGCCGAAGGAGACACGGCCGACGGGGATTGGGAGTACCGCCCGGTCCAGCTTCCCGGTGACGTGTCCCGGCTGACCGCGGCGGTACGGCTGGCCATCCAGGCCGAGTTCGGGGGGTGGGAGCTCGCACGGGTGCGCCTCTACCCCGGCGGGGTGCGCAAGGTGGTGCTGCGCCGCCGGCGCAGCTCGAGAATGCTGCCCGAACTCTCGATCTGACCCGCGCGAGTCGGCACGTTCGACAGCGCGAAGCTTGCGAACGTGCCGACGGCACGAGTTCAGCAGTTCTGCAGGAACTCGCCGAGCACCCGCGTCCCGAACGTCAGCGCGTCCACCGGCACCCGCTCGTCGATGCCGTGGAAGAGCGACGCGAAGTCCAACTCGGGCGGCAGCCGCAGCGGCGCGAAGCCGTAGCAGCGCATGCCCAGCGTCGCGAACGACTTGGCGTCCGTCCCGCCGGAGAGCATGTACGGCGCGATGTGCGCGTCCGGGTCGTGCACCGCCAGCGCAGCGGCCATCGCGTCCACCAGCGCGCCCTCGAACGGCGTCTCCACCGCCGGAAGGTGCGTCACCCACTCGCGGGTGACGTCCGGCCCGAGCAGCTCGTCGACCTCCCGCAGGAACGCCTCCTCCCGGCCCGGCAGGAACCGGCAGTCGACCACCGCCTCCGCCGTCGACGGGATCACGTTCGCCTTGTAGCCGGCCTTGAGCATCGTCGGATTGATGGTATCGCGCACCGTGGCACCGACGATCCGCGCGAGCGGGCCGAGCTTGCGCAGCCCGCCCTCGACGTCGTCCGCCGGCACCTCCAGCCCGGTGACCTCGCCCAGCCGGTCCAGGAACTGCCGCACGGTGTCGTGGACGATCAGCGGGAACCGGTGGTTGCCCAGGCGCGCGACCGCCTCGGCGATCTTGGTGACGGCGTTGTCGTCGTGCAGGAACGACCCGTGCCCCGGCACCCCGCGGGCTCGCAGCCGCATCCAGCCCAGGCCCTTCTCGGCGGCCTCGATGAGGTACATCCGCTGGTCGTTGACCGTCAGCGAGAAGCCTCCGACCTCGCCGACGGCCTCGGTACAGCCGTCGAACAGGTCGGGCCGGTGCTCGACGAGCCACTGCGCGCCCAGGGCGCCGCCCGCCTCCTCGTCGGCGAGGAACGCGAAGACCAGGTCCCGCGGCGGCACGACGCCGTCGCGGCGGAACTGCCGGGCGACCGCGATCATCATCGCGTCCATGTCCTTCATGTCGACCGCGCCACGGCCCCACACGTAGCCGTCCTGCACCGCCCCGGAGAACGGGTGCACCGACCACTCCGACGGCTCGGCGGGCACCACGTCCAGATGACCGTGGACGAGCAGTGCGCCGCGGTCCCGGTCCGCCCCGGGCAGGCGACAGAAGACATTCGACCGACCGGGCGCACCCGAGTCGAGGACCTCCACTTCGTACCCGACCTCGGTGAGCTTTCGCGCGACGTACTCCGCCGCCTCCCGCTCCCCACCGTGCCCTCCGGCTCACCGGTGTTGGTGGTGTCGATCGCGATGAGCTGCGAGGCCAGCTCGACGACCTCGTCCTCGGCGGCACCCGTCATGGTCACTTCCTACCACCGCGTGGAGGGCGTCCAGACGTCCGCTATCCTTGCCGCCACAGGCACGGCAGCGCCGTGCGCTGGTCCGAGTGGCGGAATGGCAGACGCGCTAGCTTGAGGTGCTAGTGCCCTTTAACGGGCGTGGGGGTTCAAGTCCCCCCTCGGACACATCGACGAGTGCCTGACCAGCACCTTTGCTTACGTCCTCATCGCCACCTGCCCAGACCAGCAGGTCAGGGGCGTGGGGGTTCACTTTCCTCTCGGACACGCGCACTAGCCACACGCACTCCTGTGGCCAAGCGTTGTGCTCGGCGCCTCACCCCTGGTGGTTCATACAGCCGGTCGCTGATCTTCGCCTCGGTTCTATGCCGCACCTACACGTTCACCTGCTGCTGACCCGGACGAAGGCCGAACGTCCGCTGAGGGGTCGGGTATCACGACCCGCCGCTCAACTCTCCTCCTCAGACCACCAACGAAGGAGAGGGACATGACCCAGACACGAGAGGCGGCGTCGGCGGCGGCTGCGACGCCGACTACCACGACGGCGGTGACGCCGAACCTGTTCACCTTCAGCGGGCGCCGAGACGACACCCAGGCCACCTTCTCGACCACCAGCATCACCGGTCAGCCGCAGTTCAGCTACCACGACGACACCCGGGACGTCTCGGCCACCGGTGACGAGATCACCGTCGAGCGCACCGTGCTCGGCATTTTGGTCACCATCACCCTGGAGGTGGTGCCCGACCTGCACACCGTGACGGCGACGCTGGTCCTGCCGGACCTGGGCGGCCTGAGCGGACCGGTAACGCACTTCCGCACGTTCCTGGTGCTCACCGAGAACCGGACCAGCATCGGCGGCCCGGCGCTGGTCACCGGAGCGCTGCAGCGCTACACGGTGGTGAAGGGGCGGGGCACGGCGCAGGAGGTGGCGTTCTGACAGATCGCGCCGCGCCGATTCGCAGTACGCAGAACCGGGTGCTGCCCGGTGTGGTGGGCCTACCGGCCGCTGCAGGGCGGGGTCTTGTTGTCGGGCGTCAGCCGCGAGAGGCGACCAACACCACGCACACCGGGCGTGAACTCCTCGATCGGGCGGTTTCGACGACATCGTCATCGGCCGGAACGTCTTCCCCAGCCTGACGACGATCACGACTCCTCGGGACGAACTCGGCCGTCGAACGTGGAGTCCTTGATCCCAACCGGTCGTAGCAATTGATCATGCATGATCGTCGGTGAGGGTGTGTCGACGAGGAGTGCAGGTGGCAAGGATCGGGGCCGGCGCGGTTGAGCCGATGGCGCACCGTGCGCCCACTACTGGCCTTGAGTGCGGACTCCAGCAGCCGCTTGGTCAGCTGCTGCAGCGGCCCGCCCTCGCCGGACAGCTGCAACCCGCCAGCGCGGGCCCGGCAGGCGACCCGGTCGATCAGCTGCTCATCGACCGGGTCCAGCCCGTGCTGCTGCTCGTCGACCTGGGCCGAGTCCTCGGCCGTCACACTCCCACTTCCGAGGCGCTCCTCGACCCACAATGAGCTGGGCCGATCGAGCCGCGAGGCTCCTCATCGATAAGGGTTCCCATTCGCTTTCGAGACACCAAGTTCACCGGCGCTTTCGACACCGCTTCACCGCTATCAACATCAGAATCATGAGGGCGCCCGCGCGGGCGCCCGACTCGGCGAACTACTCCACGAGCATCAGCAGGCGGATGAGATGCGCCGAGTCTTGGACAGCACAGAGCCGGCGGGATCGAGTCTGTGAAATATTCCACGTACAGGCCTGCCCTACGCCCGCGTCGTCCAACCGCTCGACTGCAAGGCTCAACTTCGTCCACATTCGGACAAGCACTTGAGACAAATGGAAGCGGTGTATGAGAAATGCAGTTTCACGCACGAGCGCTGCCCTCGGTTGGATCGAATCGAGACTCTCTGGCGCAGCTCGCGGCCGCCGGTCCGTCGGTTCCGACTACGTCATCCTCTGCTGTTTCGGCCCGGAGCTCGCCGCGACCCGCCATCAAAGCCAGCTGCGTCGGGCGTTGCAACGCGCGGGATATCGAGCCCAGCTTGCCCGGCACCTCATCAGAACCAGTCCCGTCCTTGTCCGGGAGTCCGGGTACAACTACCGCCTGAGATGCTGCTACGAGTAAGGCAATCCACCCTCCGCGGCGGCGTGTACGGGCCAACCGCGTCTGGTACGAGCATGCACCGGACTGCGTTTGGACGGATGAGTCTCGTCCGGCAACGTCGGGCGTCACAGCAGCTGTATGCGTGTGGTCAGTGCGCAAGTCCCCCTCGGACACATCGACAAGCCTCTGACCAGGGCTTCTAGGTCAGCTTTTCTTCCCGTAGGTGCAAGACCGCAGGTCCGCGTCGTGGAGTGCATCTCCCTCTCGGACACGCGCTGACCACACCAGGCTGATGTGCCGGGCCGGGAGACGCAGAAGGCCGTCTTGGCGTCCGCGGTCGCAAGGTCGATCCCGGCCGTCCTCTCGGCCGACCGCTCCTCAAGGAACGACGCGACCGTGAGGAACAACAGCGATGAGCAGCCACGTCGCCGGACCAACATCCGCGCTGATCACGTCGCCCCCGCTGGCGGGGAGGACGCCGTAGAGGCCGGCAAGCGCGAGCTACTCGCCGAAGTCATCGGCCACCGCCTCGCCGAGGTCCGCCGCGCCCGCGGCCTGACCCAGCAACAGGTCGCCGACCGCATGGGCGTCACCAAGGGCCGGATCTCCCAGATCGAACGCGGCAAGATCTCCGGACACGACGTCGTCGCCCGCTACGCCGGCGCTCTCGGCGGCCGACTCCACCAAGCGATCTACTTCGACGACGGACGACATCACCGCCATCGGGTAGTCGAGCTGGCGGCGAGGCAACGCGACCTACCACGGCCGAACAAGAGTCACCGGCAGCCCACTTGAGTCTGAGCTCGACGCCGTGGGCTGCCATCGGTCAGGGGCGAGCGTTCTGTTGGCCCGGCCGCAGATGATCACCGGGGCGTGCGACCGACGGTGCCGTGGCGGAACCAACCTCCCGGGTCGGCTCACGTGTCCTGTTTGAGAGCGGCCAACGCATCGCGGAGCAGTCGGGCGAACACGCCAAGCTGCTCGACCGCGGTCGTGTGCAGGATCTCGACGTCGACCGACCAGTAGCCGTGGACAACGCGGTTGCGGAGCCGCGCCGGGTTACGCCAGGGAATGTCGGGGAAGCGTACCTTCGTCTCGCTCAACACAAGCGTGGCTGCCTCCCCCAGCACCGTGAAGTTCCAGAGGAGCGAGTCTCGGCGCATCCGGTCGGCACCGACCTCTGCCGCGGTGAGCCCCGCGACGAGGCGCTGCGCTTGTTCGGCGGCGTCAACCATCTCGCTCAGCAGGAGGATGTCACGCTGCATAGAGCGGTCGTGCCTCTCCGAGAACGGTCTCGACGAGCATCGGGTGCAGGGCGACACGAGCCACCAGATCCACCGGCCGCCCGAAGATCTCCGACAGCTCGTCGGCGAGATCGTCGATCTCCCACCCGAGCCGGGCGCCGGGGCGAGCTCATAGAGCAGGTCGACGTCGCTGTCCTCACCCGCCGCACCGCGGGCGACGGAGCCGAAGACGGACAGCCTCGCGATCCCGTACCGGTGACACACGGCGGCGAGCCGGTCGCGATCGATGTTGCGCGCGGCGTCGAGGGTCATGGGCTGCGCCCTCCTTCCGGGCCCTGGGACGTGCGGCTCGTCGGGTTGATCCTAGGACGGGTCCGTTGGGCAGTCGGTCACGGCGCGGCCTTCGGTCCTCAGCCGCGGGTCGACGACGGATATGACCACACCATGCATGCAGCCTTGTACGTCCTCACCACGTCAAGGCGTCACTGGCACCCTGCCAGGACGGTCCAGCTTCGTCGTCCGTCCTTCCGGCTCTGCGAGACCCAGCACGTCAAGCGCGGTACGGCACCCGGCTGAGTCCCCGGAATTTCTCAGTGGTGAGTGGCGTGGCCTGGCGACGTACCGATGTCAGTCGCAGTGTTCTCATTGTTGCTGCCAGTTCACCGGCGTCGGGACGGCTCCCGGCTGCTTTTCAGTTTGGCTCTACTATGGCGCGTGCGCGTCTGGCTCTCCCTCGATGACGACTCCCTGGACGACGTCGTCATCACCGCCGATCCGGACACACCTGTCTGCGAGGCCCTCGCCCTCGTGGCGCCCGAGCTGCGGTTGGCGCCGTTGCACCCGGGCGGCCGGGCGATACCGCCCCGGGCGCCAATCGTGCACAGCGGACTGCGTGACGGCGGTCGAATCCGGGGGACATCGCGCGTCGCGACGACTCCCCCGGTCGGGGCCACGGTTCTCAAGGTCGTGGGCGGCCCCCTCGCAGGGGCGGTTCTCCCACTCTCCCGGGGTACCACCGTCGTCGGCCGCGGGCCGCTGCCCCACGGCCTGCCGGATCACGCGGTGTCGCGCAGGCACCTGGCGCTGACGGTCGCCCCGGACGGGCAGGTGACGGCGCAGGACTTGGGGTCGTCGAACGGCACCACGCTCAAGGGCACCCCCCTTACCGAACCCACGGTCGTCCCGCCGGGCGCACTCCTCTGGATCGGCGGTTCGGCCGTGACGATCGGCCGCGTACCGCACTCCGACGCCTCAGTCGACGCCGACGAGGACGGCGCGCTGCGCTACAACCGCCCTCCGCGCATCCGGCCCGCGTCCCGCGTCGCCAGGGTGACCCTGCCCGCCGATCCCGAGCCACTGCCCGGCCGCGAGTGGCCGATCGCGATGATCCTGATCCCGCTCGTCGCCGGCGTCGGGCTGGCCCTGGTGCTGCGTCAGCCGCAGTTCCTGCTGTTCACTGTGATCAGTCCGGTGCTTCTGGTCACCGGGGTGATCAGCGACCGACGGAAGGGCCGGAAAACCAACCGGCAAGCGAAGCGCGAATACGCCGAGGCCGCTCGGGGGGCCGGCGCTCGGCTGCGCGAGACCCTCGTGGCCGAGACGGCGGCCCGACGGATGGCCGCACCCGACGCCGCCGAGCTCTTCCTCGCCGCTCAGGGCCCGACATCGAAAGTGTGGAGTCGGCATCGGTCGGACCCGTCGTTCCTCGAGCTGCGCCTCGGACTCGCCGATCTCCCCGCCCGCGCCGAGGTCCACGTCGGTCGCGATCCAGCGCCCGACCATCCTCAGCTGTTCGCGGTACCCATCACCGTCCCGCTGCTGGAGGTCGGCGCCCTGGGGCTTGCGGGGCCGGCGGAGCCCGTGCGTGGTCTGGCCCGGTGGCTGGTCGCCCAGGCAGCGGTCCTGCACAGTCCCCGCGACCTGCGGATCGTGCTCCTCACCTCGACGACGCCGCGATTGGCGTGGAGCTGGCTGCGCTGGTTGCCGCACCTGCGGCCCGACGACATCCGGTCCTGGTGTCTGGTCGGCAACACGCCTGACTCTGTCACCGCGCGGGTGCAGGAGCTCGACGAACTGGTCGGCGGGAGGCTCGCAGTACTGCGCACGCACGGCAGCGAGGCGGTTGACCGACTTCCGGGCGTGCTCGTCGTGCTCGACGGCTCCCGGGCCCTCCGCGGGACGCCGGGGCTCGCGCAACTGCTCCAGGACGGCACGCGGGTCGGTGTCACATTCATCTGCCTGGACCAGCAGGAGACCCAGCTTCCCCGGGAGTGCGGTGCCGTCGCAGCAGTCGACGAGGGCGAGGACAGCGAGCTCGTCCTGCGCCGAGCGGGCCACGACGCGGTCGACAAGGTGGCACCTGAACAGATGGACGCGGCGTTGGCCGACGCCCTCGCCCGGTCGATCGCTCCCCTCCGCGACGCGGATCCCGCGCTCGCCGAGGGCACCCTGCCCTCACGGATACGGCTCGTCGACCAGCTCGGTCTCAAGCCCGTGACCGCCGATGCGATGCTCGCCCGCTGGGGACGCGAAGGGCGCACGACCAGTTTCGTCCTCGGCGCGGGCACGGATGGTCCGTTCGTGCTCGACCTTCAGGCGGGTCCCCACGCACTGGTCGCCGGTACGACGGGTTCCGGCAAATCGGGCCTGCTCCAGACGATGATCACGTCGCTCGCGGCCGTCAACCGGCCCGACAGCCTCAACTTCGTACTGATCGACTACAAGGGCGGCGCCGCATTCCGCGACTGCAGCCGCCTGCCCCACAGCGTCGGGCTGGTGACCGACCTCGACGGCCCGGCGACCACCCGGGCGTTGATCTCCCTACGCGCGGAGCTGCGCCGCCGGGAGGCACTGCTCGCCCAGGCCGGGAGCGCAGACCTACACCACTACTGGAGCCGGCGGGACGCGGGCGCTGCGGGACTCGACCCCCTCCCGCGCCTGATGCTGTGCATCGACGAGTTCGCCCAGCTCGTCCACGAGGTGCCCGACTTCGTCGACGGCCTCGTCGACGTCGCCGCGCGGGGGCGGTCGCTCGGCATCCACCTCGTGCTGGCCACGCAGCATCCGGCCGGCGTGGTGTCCGCTGCGATCAAGGCGAACACGACGATCCGGATCTGCTTACGGGTCGCGGACGAGAGCAGCAGTACGGACGTGATCGGGATTCCCGACGCCTACCGCATGCCGCCGCTGCCCGGACGAGCGTTCGTCAAGATCGGCGCGGGACGGCCGGTGGCTATCCAGACCGCCCGGATCGACGGGGAGCGGCCCGGCACGGCGGCGACCCGGCGGCCGCCCCGGGTGGACCGGCTGCGCTGGGAGGACCTCGGCGCGGAGATGCCGGTACCGCCCGAGGCCCGGCCGGCCCCCGGCACGCCCACCGACCTGTCCGACGTCGTCGATGCGGTGCGGGAGGCATCCGAGCGGCTGGGGACGCCGCCGCAGCGCTCGCCGTGGCTGCCGTCGCTGCCCGACGTGGTCGTACTCGACTCCCTGCACGAGGACGACCCGCTCGTCGTGCCGTTCGGCCTCAAGGACTTCCCGCACGAACAGGAGCAGCGGTCGGCCTCGCTCGACCTGCGCCACGCTGATCACCTTCTCGTGTGCGGTGCGCCTCGCTCCGGGCGCTCCACGATGCTGCTGACCCTGGCGGGCTCGCTCGCTCAGCGGCTGGACCCTGCGGACGTCCACATTCATGCCATCGACGGCGGAGGAGCACTTCGAGCACTGTCCGCGCTCCCGCACTGCGGTGCGGTCGTGCTGGTCGGCGAGGCCGACCGCGTCGACCGGCTCTTCGGCCGGCTGCTCGACGAGATCAACGTTCGGCAGCGGCGCCTCACCGCGTCGAACGCCAACGACCTGGCCGAGCTCCGTGCCATCTGCCCCGACGAGTCGATGCCCTACATCGTCCTGATGCTCGACGGCTACGACGGGTTCGCAGCAGCCTTCGAATCCGTCGACGGCGGCCGAGTCATATCCGACCTGCACACGGTCCTGCGCGACGGACCCGGGTCGGTATCCGCGTCGTGATCACCGGAGACCGCAGCACGATGGTGGGCCGGGTCGGCTCGATGATTTCCGACCGCCTCGTGCTGCGCCTCGCCAACAGCGCGGACTACGGGATGGTGGGGGTCCCGCTTCGCGCGGTCGCCGACGACCCGCCTCCCGGCCGAGCCGTCCGGCCGACGACGGCGACGACCGTGCAGATCGCGACCCTCGAGACGGACGTCAGCGGGCGGGCACAGGCCCGGGAGCTCGCCAGGATCGCTGCTCGGCCCGAGCCGGTCACGTCCGGCGACACGGTCCGGCCGTTCCGCGTCGACCCGCTGCCGGACTTCATCAGCGTCGCCGAGGCGAAGCAGCTCGACCTGCGGCCCCCCGGTACCGGAGCGTTCGTCGGCGTCGGCGGCGACGACCTCGGCCGCATCGGCATCCGGGTCGGTCGGGACGGCGGGACGTTCCTCGTCCTCGGCGGTCGCCGAACGGGCCGCAGCACCGCCTTGCGCGTGGTGGCGGAGAGCCTGATCGACAGCGGCCTCCCGCTCGTCTTGGTGACCCCGCGGCCGTCGCCGCTCGAAAAGCTGGACGACCCCCTGGTGCGGGCACGCCTGCGCGGCCCCGACTGCGCGAGCGCGGACCTCGACCCGCTGCTGGCCGAGGGTCCGGCCGTCGTGGTGGTGGACGACCTCGACGTCGTCGCCGACCAACCGCTCGGGACCGCACTGGCCGGACTGATCCGACGCGGCCTCGGCGTGGTCCTGGCCGGGTCCGCCGAGGGCCTGGGCAACGCCGTGCGCGGCCCGGCGCTCGAGGCGGGTAGAGGCGGGCAGGGTCTCGTGCTCTGCCCGACCTCCCCCCTGCCAGGCGCGGTCTTCGGCTCGGGTCTCCGCCTCCCGCGCAGCATGGTCGGCGCGACGGCACCGGGCCGCGGTGCGCTGCTGGCCGACGGTGCGGTCACCGCCATCCAGGTGCCGCTGCCCGATGCCCGCTGACCGATCGCGTCAGCGCGCCGTCATCGCGTTGCGGACGTTGTCCTCCGCCTCCTGGTAGACCCGCGACGCCTGCCCCAGCAGGGTGCTGATCGTGTCGAGGGCGTCCTTCAACTTGGCGGCCGAGGTCGCCCACTCCTCCCACGACGTACTGAACGCGGCGGACGCCGCGCCCTCCCACTCGCCCCCCACGAGCGGGGCGACGCGGGAGCGCATGGTGGCGAGCTGCTCCTCGACCTGCTGCGATCCCTGGGCCAACTGGCCACCGAGGTCTGCCAGCTGCTCGGACGTCACCTTGACCATGGACATGATGGATCTCCTTCTTTCGTCGAAACCTGGGTAGCGCGGCTCAGGCCAACGCCATGCTGATGGCGATCTGGTCGAAGGTCTCCACGAACTCACGTTCGTAGGCGAGGCTGCCGGTCAGGAGGGTAAGGACGAGGCGGCACTCACCGATCGGCGACGTCACGTACTGCACGACCGCCTGCTCCGGGGCCTCGGGCGCCACCCGGATCCGTGTGCGAAGCCGGAGCGAGCGGCCGATCGGCAGGTCGATCGGCACGACCACGCGCGGTTCAGGAACGGTGCATTCGAGGTCGGCGACGATCTGCTCGTTGGTGAGCTCGGCGATCCTGCGGTTCGCTGACGTCAGCAGCGCGGCACGCACCGGTGTGCCCTCCACCCGGCCCTCGACGCACTGCGGCGCCCCGGTCAGACCGTCGGGGTGCGGCGCGGTGTCGAACCCTGCTTGCGCGAAGTCGTGCTGAAGATGCCCGGAGACGGGCTGCCACCCCGAAGGTACGTCGAGACGAATCCGAGGAACCCAGTCCGGCAGCGGGTCGGAACCGAAGGGCATCATCGGGCTCCCTCCTTGTCCTCGTTGTCCTTGTCGCCGCCGACGATCAGCTCGCCGGCCTGGCCACCGCGTTCGTCGGCGGCCTTGGCGAGCTCGAGCTGCTTCATCAGATCCTCGGAGTTCAGGCCGGCCAGCTTCTCGGAGCGATCGATGGCGGCCTGCGTCGAAGCGTCGATGCTCTGTTTCGTCGAGAGGATCTCGTCCGCGGCGGCGCCCTGGCGATCCAACACCGCTTGATCGAACATCCGATCTGCCTCGGCGGCCTGGGAGGACGACTGCAACGCCTTCTTCTCCGCGCCTTTCACGGCTCTGTTCTTGGCGACGTCGACCGCACGCGAACCCCCCTTGAGGAACACCATGTCGAAGGCCAGATCCTCGGCGTCCTTCCCGTCTTCCTCGGGGCTGCCGCCATAGGCGATGTCGGTCCCCACAGCGGTCGCGTCGGCACCCGCGGACACGATCGACGCCGCGATCCAGATCGGCCCGAATACCTCCGGCTGGAACACGGATGCGACGAGCGCCAGGTCGGAGATGCGGCTCGACCACTCCTTGACGCCCTTCGCGTCGTCGTGGAGGTTGCGGCGCAGCCAGCTCCAGGTGTCGTTGCGCATCCCGGCCTTCGCGGCCTGATCGAGCCCGTCCCGGCACCGCCGCACGGCGGCGTCGTGGTCGTGGACGATCTGCTCGTACTCGCGACGAAGGGCCTGGAGGTCGGCGATCGCCTGATGGGCCTCCGGCCCACCGGTGACCGAGAACGACTGGGCCGACCACGGGTCGGCCGCCCGCCGGCGCCGGTCCGCCTCCAGCGCGCGCGGAAGCAGACGTGCCGCGCGAGCCTGGAGATCGGGAAGGGCGGTGGCGTAGCCCAACACGGCCTTGGCCGCCCCGTCGAACGAGTTGTGCACGCGGTCCAGATGCGGCGTGAGGTCGTGGAGGCGCCCGTGGAACCCCACGGCGGCCTCTCCCTCCCAGCCACTGCCGGCGCTGGAAAGGCCGGAGAGCCCCGACGACACCTGCGCCGCCAGCGCCGCGGCGGCCGAGCAGGCGCTCGACAAGCGGCCGATCTCGTACACGTCCCCGGCAGCCGGGTCCGGCCAACCCAGCTCGGCCCAGGTCCCGCCCACGATCAGGTCGGAGCGCTGGAAGCCGGTCACGACTTCGGCTTCACGGCTGCCTGGACCGTGAACTCGGTCTTGCCGTAGTGCTCCGCCGCGTCCCGCAGCAGTGCGGCCGTGTGCTCGAGCTCGCCGACGATGCGGTCCATCCCGTCCGACCAGTCCTGGGTGAACTCCTGCATCCGGTGCACCAGCACCGGGGAGCCGAACTGCTCGGCGGTGAGAGTGGGAAGTGCTCCCGACGACTTCAGCTGCTCCGTGAGCGCCCCCAGTCGGCTCGCCAGCTCGGCGATCGTGGCAGTGTTGAACTTCATCGTCGACATGAGATGCCTCTCGTCCTCGACATGTCCGTGGCCGTCACAAGTTCGTCAGGGTCACGTTCCGGAAGTGCACCGAGGCACTCCACACCCGCAGGACGACACCGCTGCCGCACCCGCCGCCCAGCCCGAACGACCCGCTCCCGACCGACTGCCCGTCGAACGTCACCGTGGCCCGCGACCCCTGGACACGCACCACCGTGTGATGCCATCCAGAGCTGCTCGTGGAGTCGAGGTAGCCATTCGTGGCGCGGTACGCGTCGTTCGGGAGCACGGCGACGCGGTGGTAGAACCCGTTTCGGGCGCCGTCCCAGTCGTACTGCATGGACCAGCCGTGCGGGACGCCGGAGACCAGGTCGGACCGGACTCCCACGGCGTAGCCGTAGCCGGGCGACGACACCGAGGGAGGCGTGGTCATCGCGTCGAACGACACCGTGTAGTCGCATCCGTCGACCGGCGCGAAAGCTCCCCGCAGAGCGCTGTAGTCGTTGACGGGTGCACTGATCGTCAGCGATCCGGTACCGGCCGACAGACCGGCACCACCGAACGACCGCCAGCCGCCGATCGGCGTGCTCCGCGGCGCGGACTGTGCGTCAGGAGCAACTGCTGGCGACCCGGGCGACGTGCCGCCCTGGGTCGAGCCGCCGTTGTCGGCTCCGCCGCTCCCGCTGCCTGCGCCGCCACCCGAACCGGCGGCCCCACCTCCGCGCCCACCGGCGGCCGTCCCGCCGGCGGTCCCGCTCCCGCCGCCGGTGCGGCCACTGCCGGTACCACCGCCATCGGCCGGAGCGCCGCCACCGGTCCCGCCTTCCGCCTCGTCCACCGGGCCGGCGGAGTCGGGGACGGACGTCGACGTTGGCGGAACCACGACCGACGTATCGGTCGGGAGGCCGGTCGACGGCGGCGCGGCCGGCGTGGTGGCCGCGGGCACGGGCTCGTCGGCCGCGGCCGGACCGATCAGCACCCGGTGTCGGGGCATGACGAGCACGGCGAGGACGAGAAGCGCGACCAGAGCGATCGCGACCGCGCCGCCCAGGAGCAGGCGCCTGCGGCCTCCGCGCGCAACAGCGACCCCACTGACGTCGCCGGCATCGGCGATACGGCCTTTACTCCGACGCGGGGGCACGTGGGCCGTCTGCGAGGCGCCGAGGCCGTCGGTGGACGCAGGGCCCGGACCGGCACCGGTGACGACGGCGGCACTCAGTGGCGACACGATCGGCCAGGCCCGTGCCTCGTGACCGGCGACCCTCGCGCTCACCTCCGCAGCAGTCGGCCGCAGCCGAGGATCCTTGACCGTCATGGCCGACAGGAGCTCGACCAGCCACGACGGCACGTCGCCTCGGGACAGGTCCGGGAGCGGATCGCGCAGGATGCGCATCATGACGAGGGCGATAGCGTCGTCGTCGTCGGTCCGGAAGGGCGGTCGCCCGGCGAGGAGCTGCCAGACGGTGGTGCCCAACGAGTAGACGTCACCCGGGAGGCCGCGGTCGTCGTTGTCGAGCAGCTCCGGCGGGACGTGGTCCGGTGTGTAGCCCCGTACGCTCGACCCGGCGGAACGCGCCGCCGCGAGCCTCGCGAGCCCGAAGTCCGCCAGAGCGGGGGCCCCGCTGTCGGTGAGCATGATGTTGGCAGGCTTGACGTCGCCGTGTCGGATCCCGGCGGCGTGCGCCGTCTCCAGCGCGGAGGCGACGGCCGCGAGCACGGCGACAGCTGTCGCTGCGTCGATCTCCCCGGGTCCGGGCCCCGCGAACGAGCCCCGCGAGCAGTACTCCATCGCAATCCACGGACGGTCGTCGGCCATTCCGGCGTCGATGATCGTGACGATGTGGGAATGGTGCGACAACTCGCCGAGGGCGCGCCGCTCGGCTTCGAAGCGGCGCCAGGCCGCGTCGCCCACCATGTCTGTGTGCAGGAGCTTGAGCGCCACCACCCGGTGCGTCGAGAGCTGGACGGCGAGCCGGATCTCGCTCGATGTGCCGCGGCCCACGACCGGCCCCACCCGGTACCCGAAGGGGACGCCGGCGACCGGGGCCGCAACCTCGTCCACCGTCACTACGACCCCTCGTTGATCGGTTTGCCGCAGGCGGCCGGCCGCTCGTCGGACAGTGCTCTGCTCGATCGAGGCGACCTACGCGTTACCCCACCCGGTCCGCAGCCTCTGCACAGGTCCGCCGGTAACGATCAGGGGTCCCGTGCCGACTTGGCCTGACGACAGTCAGGCGCAGAGCCGGAGGGGCGTGAGGTGACAGGCAGGAACCCGACGATGCACGACGCCCTCCCGCTGCTCAGCCCTCGTCGCGCCGCGCACAGGCGATGAGCACCGGCTGGCCCCTGCCACCGGCGTTCGCACACGTCCGAGACCTCGGCACCGGCGCAGGAAGCACCGTGTGCGAGGCGGTTCAGCTCTCCACCGGACGGTCAGTGGCGCTTAAGGTCCTCGTCTCGGCAACCACGGACCCAGCCACCCGACGTCGCTTCGAGCGTGAGTGCGCGTCGATGGCAGCCCTCGCCGCGCATCCCCACATCGTCACGATCCTCGACGCCGGCGTCCACGAGGGGCGTCCGTGGATAGCCATGGAGCTGTGCCGGCGCGGCGCGCTCAGCACCGTCGAGCCCATGGACGTTCACGTTGTGCTCGACGTGCTCATCGCCACTGCGCGGGCGATGGACGCCGCCCACGGGCTCGGCGTCCTGCATTGCGACCTCAAGCCGGCCAACATCCTCACGACCGACTTCGGCTCCTTCGCCGTGGCCGACTTCGGGATCGCGCGGACGGCGTCGAGCTCCACGACGACCGCCGGTAGCGGGTACAGCCTGGACTACGCCGCCCCGGAGGTCCTGGACGGCCAGGCGCCGACGGTCGCTACCGACGTTTACTGCCTCGGTGCGACGGCCTGGGCCCTGTTGAGCGGGCGCCGGCCATTCCGGGACGCCCCGGACACGCCTGCGTCCACGGTCGCCAAGAGGATCCTCCTCGAACCGCTTCCCCCGGCGTCGCCGCGGACACCCGTCCAGCTCGCCACGCTCATCGCTGACATGACGCGCAAGAACCCGGCCGAACGGGTCGGCAGCATGGCCGAGGTCGCGCGCCGGGCTCAGGCGATCCGCGACCAGATCGTCGTCGGCCAGCCCAGTCCCGTCAGCCGGCCGCCCAATGGAACCCCGATCCGTCCGGCCGTGCCCTCGGCACAGAGGGGCGAGCACGATGCGGGCGACGACACCGTCTACCGCGTTCCCCGCACCGGACCCAGTGTCGGGTCACCACCCGATGGAGCAGATCCGGCGCGGCACCCGACGAGGAACGACCGGCCGGCACACATCCTGATAGCGCTCACCGGGGTCATCCTTGTCGGGCTGGTGACGCTGGGCGCGTTGAGCGCCTTCGGCGTCGTCGCGCCGTCCGCGCCATCGACCACGACGCCCACGACGGGCGCCCCACCTACGCTCGGGCCGTCGTCGACCCCCCGCCCCGCACCGTCCACGGCAGCGATCACGACTGCCACGGACGATCTCGCGCTCCCCACGCCGGCGGCGAGGCCTGCGTGCGATGGACGGTTCATCGTGCTCGTCGGCTCAGCGGTGAACCCCGAGCGGTATCGGAGGGACGTGGCAGCTCTTCTCGCCAAGGCACCCGGGACGAGCTACGTGCTCACCGCGCACAGCTGCGGGTCCTTCCAGGACCGCACCGCGTCCGGCGACTTCATCTACGCCGTCTATCTCGGCCCGTTCGACACCGCCGACAAGGCATGCGCCGCCCGAACAAAGGTGGGCGGCAAGCCGGTCCGACAGCTCAGCAACATGCCGGCGACGAAATTCCCTTCCTGCTGAACGGAAACGGGAAGCGGGCCAATGCCAAGTACGGCAGCCGCACTTCGTGATCGTGGCTGGGTGAGGATGTAACGAGGGTGGCCGCCCGATGATCATCATGTTGTGACGCAAGAAGATCATGAGGCGGCCGCAGCGGCCATGGTAGAGGCCGAGCTGGCGCAGGAGAATCTGGGCGAGCTGCACGGACGGTTGAGCTGTTGCTTCGCCCGGGTCGAGCCGCTACAGCAGGCCCGCAAGTACGTCACCGGGTTGATGAGCGATCTGCCGCGCAAGAACTCCTGGACGCTCGCCGAGCACGCCGGGGACCGGACCCCGGACCGGACGCAGCGGCTGCTCAACGACGCGGTGTGGGACACCACCACGGCGATGGGGGTGATCCGCCGGTTCGTGGCCGAACACCTGGCCCCGCCGGCCGGATCAGAAACGTGCAGGACCACCTCCCGGAGAGGCTGCGCACCACGGTCGCCTCCCGGATGCGGCGGGCGTATCACGCTGACTCTGCGCTGGCCGCCGAGGCCGAGCTGTGCGCGCTGGCCGCCGAGCTCGACCGCACCCACCCCGGCGCGGCGGCGAGCCTGCGCGGGGGATGGACGAGACCCTCACCGTGCTCCGTCTCGCCATCCCGCCCACGCTCGCCCGCACGTTCCGCTCGACGAATGCGGTGGAGAGCATGATCTCGATCTGCCGCACGCACGCGAACAACGTCGAGAACTGGCGCGACGGCACGATGGCGCTGCGCTGGTGCGCCGCGGGGATGGTCGAGGCCGGCAAGCAGTTCCGTCGCGTCAACGGGCACATGCACCTGCGGTCACTGCGCGACACGCTCGAACGCATCACCCAACCTGCCGGTGCCACCGGTCATACTGACACCGTCTCAGCCGCCTGACGATCATCGGGCCGCCACCGAAATTCCACGGAACTCGGGACATCCTCTGCCGCCGTCCTGCTCGAGCTGCTTCCCCCAATCTTGGGGAGCTCACGTAACGCAGTACCCCGGCTTCCCGACGTGATCGTCGCCGCCTACGCGGTAAGCAAGCTACGCAGCTCACGTTCTCGGCAGGGGAGTCGTTCGGATGATTCGCGTAAGTCGACCGGTCGCGCGCACGGCGATCGCGCTGGTCACCGGCGCAGCACTGCTCGGATCGACCGGCAACGTGGCCCTTGCCGATGACTGGTCGATCACGTACAGCAAGTTCGGAGCCGGGGCCGGGGCCAAGATGTCCGTCCTGGGATCCGCCAAGATCTCGAAGAAGGTTCTGCAACTGACGGACACAAGCGGGGCCGCCGAAGCCGGCGCCGCTTGGACGCTGCCGTCGGTCGATCCCGCGCAGTCCTTCAGCACCGACTTCACCGCGAACCTGTCGGGGGCGCCCGGCTGCAATGCTGATGGGCTGTCCTTCACGGTGCAGTCACAGGGTCCGGACGCCCTGGGGCAGTACGGAGAGGGAATCGGGTACGGCGGGATCTCGCCGGCCCTGTCGGTGGAGCTGGACGACTTCCAGAACGCCGGTGATCCGGACAACAATCACGTGGCCATAGCCCTGAACGGCGACCAGATGAACCCCGTCGCCACGTCCCAGAGGCTGCCGTTCAATCTCTACGGCAGCGGCGATTTCCATGTCCACATCACGCACGAGGCCAAATTCGACTCCGGCGTCCCGGATCCGAGGGTCAGGGTCTGGGTGTGGCAGAACGGCCCCATGCCGACCGATCCGACGACCGAGGCCACGCTGACGGAGCCACTGGGAACGATCCTGGGCAACAAGCCGGCCTATGTCGGGTCACCGGCGGCACGGCTGCGTGCAACGAAAACGCCGTCGTGTCCAACTGGACGTTCCGGCCGCTGTCGCCCGATCAGATCATCTCCGACGCCGCGGTCAATATGAACTGGAACCTGCCCCTCTCGGCCATCGAGGGGATACAGCAGTCCGTCTCCCTGAACAAGACCTCGGCGTCAAGGTACTACGCCATGGTCTGGAACTGGCGCGGGTTCGACCAGGGTGGCTACATGGGCCTGCAGAACGACGGCAACCTATTCACGGGCCCGCCCACGAAGATCGCCCTATTCTCCCTGTGGAACGCGCTCGACTCCCGGGGCGCCAACTGTCAGGGATTCACTAACGAAGGCAGTGGGCTGAGCTGCCGCGTGCCGTACGCTTTCAAGGCCGGGCACACCTACGTCTACTCCGTCTCCCGCGACACCAGCCTCAGCCCGGGAGTGTGGTGGACCGCCTCCGTCCGGGACCTCTCGGCGAAGAAGGCCACCGCGATCGGATCGCTCCGGGCGCCGGACAACGTGAACGCGGAGAGCATCTCGTCGCGCCTGAACAACTTCAGCGAGTTCTTCGGGTCGACGAAGCCCTGCGACAAGGTCCCCACATCGGACACGACGTTCCGTCAGCCCGTGGTGATCGGAGCAACCTCCGACGCCCTGGGCACTTACGACTCCAGCGGGAACAGCGTCGGCGTGTGCACGGGCGGTTCCGTCGTCCCGGTGGGGAACGACGTCCAAGTCCGCGCCGGCGGCCCGCGCTGACCCAGGTAACCGGGCCTGCGACGGTGTGCGGGAGGCGTTCGGCACTCGGCGACACCGGCCATCACCCGGATATCGCCGGCGCGGCCACCTCGAACCAGTAACCCAGATTCCTCAGACGGGTCGCCGCGCGCCGCAGCCGCACCCGGGACACGAGCGGCACCATCGCGATCAACTCCGCGTGGCTCGTCGCCACAATGATCGCGGTCGACATGCTCGCCTTCGCCCAGACTCTGCTCCTGCACGACACACCGCTCGCCCGGGTCGAACCGGAGACGTTTCGCTACCGGCTGCTGCACGCCGCCGCCCGGCTCACCCGCAGACAACGCAGGCTCTGGTTACGCATCGACCAGCACTGGCACTGGGCCACCCAGCTGGCCGCCACCTTCGCCCGCCTCGCACCGCTGCCCACGCCCACCGGTTGACCCTCGAGCCCGACACGACCAGCGGTGGGAGCCGCCAGCAGAACAGCACGCCGGTCA
Source organism: uncultured Actinomycetota bacterium (assembly GCA_963720845.1). Classification (GTDB taxonomy): domain Bacteria; phylum Actinomycetota; class Actinomycetes; order Mycobacteriales; family Pseudonocardiaceae; genus Pseudonocardia. The sequence goes on from CAVRHG010000064.1 coordinate 24,581, forward strand.
CGTCGCCCTGTCCGACGACCGAGCACTTCCCCCGAAGATCAACCCACGGGATTCCAAGATCAGCCAGATGCTACGTGAATTGCCGGGCTACGAACATGATCTGGTGCACCGTCATCGAGCTCGCCTGCGAGCTCACCGCCTGGACGCAGCTGCTCGCGTTCGCCGAGCATCCGGCCAGGCGCTGGGAGCCCAAGCGGCTGCGCTTGCGGATCTTCTCCCAAGCCGGGACGCCTCGCCCGCTCCAGACAGCGCACCATGCTGCACCCTCGCCGGCTACGCGCCCTGGGCGGCGCTCCTCCTCAAGGCGATCACAATCCTGCGCGCGCTGCCCGCACCCGGCTGAGCACGCCGCCCATCACCGACAACGCACCCGACCGGCCCGTGGAACCGGCGCCCAGCCGAGCAACCTCGGCCGAACTGACGTGCCGATCCGACACCATCAGCCATCGAACCCCGGCCCCGACCGGTCTCGATCACCGTTACCCTCGGGGCGAAAGATCGGGGTTAGGCGGCGCCCTTCACCCGCGCACTGCGCTACTTCCCCCTGAACGGCACCGGCCCCAGCCAGCCGATCCGTACGCTCATTTTGGAACCAGTCCGAGGGATCGGCCGGCATCAAGCCGCTGATTGGCAAGACGTAGGAGCCCGTCCGCGGAGTCGCAGGACAAGCAGGCTTCCATCGTCGCGATCACCCCGTCCCGAGTTGCCACCATCAATCGGTCGCCGACGAACGTCGCTCCTGTCACGGACCCGGGTACCTCGCTAAGAGTGCGACCGAGATTTCCGCTGGGCGCGACGAAGTGCACGGTGCCGCTGACCATCCCGACAGCGGCAAGGCCCGTGGCGCTCAGCGCGGCCGCTCTGGATTGCTCACCGTCGTCGGGCGGTAGGTCGATCGTGTACCAGCTCCAGGATCCGCTGGCCAGCTGGCCGACGCGAAAGTGGCCGATTTTGCCGGTCCCCGTGCCGGTCAGGACGAGCCGTCCTCCGTCGGCGGAGGCTGTGATGGTGCGCCAGGACGTCACGTTCGGCGGCACCTTCAGATCCACGACCGGCGTCAGGTTGACGGTCGTCCCCCACGCCAGGCCTGTGGACCCGGCGATATAGATGTCGCCATTCGTCGTGACGGTAACGGCACCCGTTCCAGCGGGCACAGCAAGGTCGTGGCTCGGCTCGGCGCCCGTGAGGTCGATGCGCCGGATCGGACCTCCGAAACAGCCCGTGATCGCCATGTTCGTGCCCGGCACCAACGTCGGGGTGACGCTCTGGCAGCCGCGTCCGTCATCGACGATGCGGTCGGCGTCTGTCCGCAGGTCGACGAGTCGGGTCTGACCGGTGTCCTGGGCCAGCAGGACGCGGTCGGTGGATCGGTCAAACCCGGTGGACGTCACGGTCACGCCAGTACGGGCGATGACCTGGTGGCCGGCAGGCCCAACACGGTAGACATCGCCGGAGCGTGTCACTGCCAGCACACTGCCGTCGTCGGCAGCGGAGGAGAGCCCGACGAACCACGCGTCAGGTTCGTCGACCAGGCGTTGTCCGGTGCGCCATTGCCATCGCGAGAGGCGGTGGTCGCCGTTGATGGCCAGGACCGAGGCGCCGTCGGCGCTCCATGTGACGGCGCGCGCGGGCCCCGGCACGCCGCGCAGTACCGGTTGCGGGTGGCCGGTCGTCAGGTCGGTCAGCACAATGTCGTCGCCGGATGCCGTAGCCAGCGTCCGCCCGTCGGGTGAGAGCGCGACCGCGCGAGCCGGAGTGCCGACGGCGACACGTACCCGCAGCGCCCCGGACGTCGCGTCGTGGACCGAAACGGAGCCGGACTCGGCGTAAAGGATCGCGACCGCGTCCGTCGCCGCGTTCAGCGCGACGGCGGTGACAGGCCCTGCCGTGTGGTCAGGCGCGACCTCCGTGCCTGCGGTCGTCCCCGAGCGGATCAGAACGGTGCCCGAGCCAGTCCCCGTCGCGACGAGGTCGGTCTGGCGAGCCTGCACAGTTGTGCCACCGCGACGCGCCGCGCGCGGCTCGACCACGGTGGACGTCCGGCCCGGGATCGGCTTCCCGGCGGTATCGAGAAGGGCCCCAGAGTCGGTGGACACGGCGGGTCCGTCCGGAAAGCGGTCGACGAACGCAGCTAAAGCCTGGTCCGCGACCTCGACCGATTGGGCGGGGACCGGACTATCGAGCGCCTCCACCAGGGCCGAGACGCCCAGCGCGCCGTCGCTGCCGGCTCGCACCAAGTCCGCGGCCGCCATCAGCCCGCCGTAGGGATTGTCAAGCGTCAGTTCATGAATCCTGGTGAGTTCGGTGATGGCCGCGGCGTTCTTGCGAAACGTGTCCTCGGCGTTGGTGCTGAACCGCTGTGCGGCGTGCCCAGCAGGCAGGAGCACGGCCACGAGCAGGCCGCCGAGCCATCGTTGCCGCTTGCGTCTCCGGTCGTCCTCGTTGCTCTCCTCGAGGAACACCCGTGCGTCGGCGGGTAGGGAGCGACCGAGGCTCGCAACGTGTGTGAGCCTGCGGAGCACATCGCCGCGGACGAGGCTCGCGCGTTGGCGACCGGCATCGACCCATGCCCCGCTGCGGACGAGGAGCTCACGATGGTCGGCGTCGACCGAATCGAGGCCGGCCAGGCCGGTTTCGACGGCACGTGCGGCATCGGCCGCGGACGTGTTCAGAATATCGAGGACAAGGGTCCTCTTGTGCAGTTCGGCGGCCATGCGTTCCTCCGAACGGCATGCGGGCGATGCCTCCCAGCTCGGTGACTGACAGAGGACGACCAGCGGCGCAGCGCGAATGGCACGGTGTGCCTCCGGGCTCCATGCGTACGCCACCGGCAGGTCGCGCTGGTCGCGCCAGTATGGGATCTGCCGACGGTCCAGTTCGGCCGTCATGGCGTCGACCGACTGCGCATCGACGCGGGCGTAGGAGAGGAAGACCGTCATCGGGTGGCCGCCGGGAGCGCCGGGCACTGGCGCACCCCGAGGGCGTCGCGCAGCGGTGTGCCGAGCAGGTCGAGTTGGTTGTCGGTGTAGCAACCCCACAGCCGCTGTTTCACGTGGTCGACGATCGCCTGACCGCTCGTACAGTCGAGGCATGACGGCGGGGTCCACCACAGGCCGTCACCTGTCGCCACTAGAAGCCGTTCGTTGTGCGCAGGGTCAGGTCCGACCTCGATCACCGGCGCGCCTGTCGGGACTGCCCACATTTGCACCCGCACCACCTGGTCGTCGGTGACGACCCACTGCAGGACGAGCCCACCCGCCGTCCCGCCGGTGATCCAGTCGGGCCCGGCAGCGATCGCGGTGTAGGCCGTCTTGGACACTGCGAACCGAACGGGATCCGCCCCGGGGACGTTGATCACCAGCGCTCCATCGGCTCCGCCTTCGGCGTCAAATCGGTCTGCGGTGGCGCGGGTCGTCCGACCGAGCCCGTTCACGTCGGACGGCGCCACGGTCAACGGGCTCAGCTCTCGGGTCCGCCACAGTTCGACAACGTACGCGTCGAGACAGCCGACGAGATCCTCTCTGGGGGACAACGCCAGGTCCTCGACGCCGACTGACGCTCGGCAGAGAATTCCGACCTGCGCGTGGGCTCGGTCGTCGTAGACCCGAATTCCGAACTGGTTACCCCCGAAAGCTACGCGGCCGTCCGACATCGGTCGCAGGACCTCGAGCACATCCGGTGTCATCTGGCCGGTGGGCTGGAGGTCGAGGTCGTGGCGGGAAAGCTGGATCTGTCGGTCGGATCCGGTCCAGGCGACGCTCCCGTCGCTTCCGAGCCCCCCCTTCTCGAACGGGTGCCTGGGACGAACGGCCGACCCGAACTCCTGTCCCGTGCTGGGGTCGACGACCACGAGCCGGTCGCCCTGTCTGACGAGTGCGCGCACGGATCCGTCGGCCTGGCGGCGCAAGTCGAGGACATCCCCGTTCACCGGTGACTGCCGGACAGTGCTCGAATCAAGGCCGATCAGCCGAAGTCCCCCAGCGTCGACGGCGACGTAGCGGTCCCGCGGGGCGAAGGCAATCTTTCCAGGACGGGCAGGCAACGCCATCACCGCGTCGTGCCACGAGCCTGCGTCGACAACGTGCACGGCCGTGGTTGTCGCCAGCACGAAGGTTTCCATCTGCGCGTCCGCGTCGAGGTAGCGCAGCATCTGGTCGTCAGCGAGCACCGCCCGGCGCCACAGCGGGGCGAGAGTGCGGTTGTCCCACTCGGTCAGGCTGCCGTCGCCGTCGAGAGTGACAGACTGCCGCTCGTCGGCAGAAATCAACGCTGCGACCTGCCGCGCGGACGCGCCCTGCCCGAGCACCCCGGTCGCCCACGGCCGCGACAACATGTCGAACACCGTCTTTTGGGCCGTCCACCGATCGCCATCTCCTGGTTGAAGCATGACGGCGGCATTGAGCATCGCGATACGGTCGGGGCGATTGTCGATGCTGGTGAAGGCGCCGACCGCTTGGAAGCTGGTGTTGTTGAGGCGGGTGTCGAGACGGAAGAGGACGGCGACCAGTGTCACGAGCACCACCGTCAAGCCGGCCAGAGATATTCGGTAGAGCCACCGCCACCCGGTACGACGAGTGTTGAGCCCGGCGGTCCGCATCGACGTGCGGACGAACTGCATGATCACTTCAGTGGGCGCGGCACTCGCGTCGCCCGCTGAATCCCGAAGGTACTGACCCGCCGCCCCAGCACGCCGGGCAGACGGGATGAGCAGTCCCTCCGGTCGCCCGCGGCGATCCCATTCGGCGGACTCGGCCGCCAGCGCCATGAACATCCGGTAGTGCGCCCGGTCCGACAGGACAGCCTGGAGGACGGCGAGCCGGGCGTCCATGCCGCGCCCCCCGACCCAATCGATCCGGGTGATCGGAGCGATCCGCTCAGGCAGCGCGTCAGCCGGCACGTGGTCCAGTCGGACCGGCACGATCATGGCATCGTTAGGCAGCCCCTTGACGGCGGCGGTCCAGCCGGCATCGTGCACGGCGGCGGTGCTCATCAACAGGACGACAGTGGGCATATCGGCCGATGCAGCAACAACATCGATGTTCTCTGCCCGGAGCCAGTCTGCGACCACCCCGGCGGATCCACGATCTGCGTCGGCGGAGACTACGCTCACCGGCCCTACGGCGCCGCTCCGCGAAAGCGCAGGGCGACGGTCGGCGCGGTCCGCCGCGGCGCGTAAACACGCCCGATCAGCAACTGCACGGAGACGAGGCAAGGCCGACTTGAGGCCGTCCAGTTCGCCGCCCAATACTACAGTCGCGGTTTTCCGGTGCGTGGCCGCGCTGTTGCTCAGCGTGATATGGGTCGGCGGGATGTGGTTACATTGCGTTACCTCCTTTCTGGTGGGTGGCTATCCGGTTTCGGTTACGGCGATGAGCCGGGTGTTGTAGTGGTGCCAGCGGGCTGTGGCCTGGTGGCGTCGTCGGCGTAGTGACCAGCGCAGCGCGAAGGCGAGTCGGGCGCGGGTGATCAGCCCGGTGGTGTAGCGCGCGGCGAGGGTGGCCAGCCGGGTGGCTTCGGCGATGGACAGCTTGATCGGGCTGATGTCGGGTGGGCAGGGCTGGCCGCCGCGGGCCGGGACGGGGGCGTCGCCGAGGGGGATCTGCAGGTCGGCGTCGCTGACCGGGCCATCGACGGTCGCCGGCCGCTGTGCTGGTGTCCGGCGGGTGCTGAGAGGGGGGGGTGGGGGGTGTGAGGGGGCGGCGTCGTTGACGGCGGGGAGGGTGATGCCGCCGGTGATTGCGTTGCGGATGGCGGCGGCGCGGAGCTGGGCGAGGGCGGCGAGGGCGGTGTGTCGGCAGGTCCCGTTCCAGGTGCGGGCCTGGGTCTGGTCCCAGCCGAACACGTCCTTCCCGGTCTTGAACGTTTCCTCCACCGGCCAGCGGCGCCCGGCGATGGTGATGAAGTAGGTCATGGTCGCCGGGCGGTCCGGCGGTGCCCAGCACAGGTAGAACGTGTGGCTGTCCGGGCGGGAGGTCAGCCGCCGGATCAGCAGGTACTGTCCCGGGGTCGCGGTGGCGGTCATCGCCCAGTCGCTGTAGCGGGGTCCCTTGGACCCGTTCCCGCAGGACCGGCGCTCGAACACCGCTTCTGCGACGGCCTGATCGGCCCGGATCGTCGTGCCGGAGGGCAGCCTGACCTGGTAGTCGCACGGGATGATCGCCACATACGCCAGCCCGGCCCGGGCGGTCTTCGTACGCAGCTGCTCGCTGCGGCCGTAGACCTCGTCGAACGCGACCCATCCGGCCGGCAGCCCGGCCGCTACCAGCCGGTCCAGCTGGTTCATGGCCAGCTGCGGCTTCGTGGAGAACTCCAGGTCATCGGGGATTCCGGCGGCCCGGCGGCGGGGAAGATCCTGTGCCCAGCGCTCTGGCATGTACACGTCGAAGTCCGCCCAGGCCTGCCCGTTCGCGGTGACGTAGGCGGAGAACACCGTGGTCACACAGTTCTCCACGGTGCCGGTGCACCCGGCGTGCTGGGGCGCTACGCACGCGGTGGCATCCCCCTTCTTCAGCTGCGCGGTCTCGTCGATCGCGATCCCCGGGCCGATCAGGTCCTGCTGCACGTCCGGGATCCACGCGACGGCCAGCGCGGGCAGCTGATCGCGCAGCTGCTTCCAGTCCCACCGGTACGAGCCGAGCAGGCCCTGCATCCGGGACTGCCCCTCATGACCAGCCGATTCGGCCAGCGACCAGCAGTTCGCCTTCACCCCCGACGCCAGCGCCGTCACATACTCCAACGCCGCCGACGCGCTGCGCCGCTGCGCCATCACCCCCTGCAGGACCGCCCGGAGCTGGGCGTCTGCCCTCGCCGTGCACTCGGCGAGGTCCTCTATGCTGGCCACCGCGGCCGTGTCGTTGTTGATCTGTTCCACAAACCGCCAACGCGGCACGGCCGCCCCGGATTACATCCCTGTAATTCAGGCGCCGATCAGCCCACCGATGTCACTTTACGTAGCCGCGCACCGGCCGCGCGGGCAGCTACGCTCGGACACTGGCGGTAACCCAAAGTGAAACCCCGACTGTAGTACGAGCCGGTATTCCTCGCCGATCGCACTGGCGAGGTAGAGCGCGCGGTCCACCTCCAGGGTGAAATCGACGCCGTGCGCCCGGCCAGGTAGGCGAGTCGATGTGCTGATCGGGTCGGCGACTACCTTAAGCTGGTCGATCTGTGGATAGCCGCATACCGTCCAGAAGTGGGCCCAATCGCCCGTGCGGTCGATCTCCGACAGCGCGACGAGCAGCGCCCCGGTGGGCACGGGGCGGCCGTCGACACGCTCGGCAGCACGTCGCAGAGCCTCGGCGACGCTGCCGGCTAGAGAGTGGTCGGCCGCAGGCGAGGGCTCGACGTCATCGACGGCATCACGGCGGAGAACCCTTCTCACGCCAGCTTCGAGGCGACACAGGACCGGTGGACCGAGGATCAAGATGACGGTTGCGGTGAGCACCGCAGCGCCGGACAAGGGCGGGGTCACAAACATCAAGGCGAGCGGGACAACCGCACCCAGCGGCCACGCCCGAGGAAAGACGACGACCACAATTCCAAGACCGATCACCCAGACGGCCTGAGCGAGCCGCTGGACGAGGTCACCACCGCTCGGCACGAGAACATACACTCCGGCGAGAACAAGCACAAACAGCGCAACGCGCAGGTTCGGGAAGTACATCTGAAACGCCGTCGAATCCGTGAACCGACGCCAGGTGAACCGCATGCACGCACTGTCCCATACCCTTGCGACACCCTGTGGCGGGTCATCCCCGACACGGAAGGAGCGAGGACGGTCCGTCCGTTGCGCTGGAGTATCCGGCTGCACAAATGAGCACAGATGCGCCCGCCGGAGAAGTCCTGGTACGCCGGACGAGCGGGCGAACGTCGCGGTCTGATTGTGTCGCCTGTAGAGGTCGTAGGCGCCGAGCATTCGACTGGCGAACAGCCAGCGGTAGGACGGGCGGACGGTCGGCCTGACGCCGACCCGAGCGGCTCGACCGCCGCGGTGTTCGTGGTCGTTCCCGTATGGGACGGGTATGTCCGCCCGCTCTTCGAGACCGCGCTACCGAGCATCCTCGCGCAGGAGGTGAGCGTCTGGATTGTGGACAGCGTCGAACGAGCCGGTCCCAGCTGTGCTGGCGGGCCACGGCGATTGAGGTTCCCTGCTTGCTCGGAGTGGGACTTGGGACGTGCCGGTGAATCTTGCGGCAGCAGAGTGTGACCGGAGCAGAATCCACCGACTCAAGTTGCGGGCTGTCCACACGGCGGATGGAGGCCACTGAGCGTCAGCAGCTTGCTACCGTCTTGAACATGATGACGTGCCCGCGGCACGTCTGCCACGGTTCCGTGATCGTGTCCCTCGGACACAGGATTACCCCACCAGCCCATGGCTGACGGCCACGACGCTGCGCCCGGCTACGAGTTCGCTCTCAAACTCCAGCTCGTGCGGTCGTGCACAATGACAGCATCGGTGCTCTGCAGCATCGCGAGAGCACTCTGGACGTCATCAGATGAGCCGCCGTCTTGGTCGGCGTGCCGAGACTCGCCGGAGAGACGGCTGATCAGCTCGCCTACGAGCACGTCTTCGCGCACGTAGAGGTACTTCAGCTCGGCCGTCGCTCGCGGCCGGGCGCTGCTGCCGCCATGACGGCACCGGTACGCCGCCCGCCCGTGCACCCAATGCGAGTCCAGACGGCGATGGCACATCGCGCACTCGACGAGACCAGCAAGCAGGTAGTCGCGCCGCTGGCCGTCCCGTGTCGGGCGGGCAGCCCGGACCCGCTGCGCGGCGACGAACTTCGCCTCGGTCACCAACGCGGGGTATACGGCCGTCGCCGAGACCGACCATTCCGCCGCCGGTGTCGAGCGGTGCCGAAGACATGTGCCGTCGTGCTCGCTCCGCTGGCGGTCCCACACCTGCCGGCCCGTGTAGCGCGGGTTGCCCAAGATCACCGCGACGGTCCGCAACGTCCACACCCCACCGCCGCGGTGACGGTTCCGCCCCGGATCGACATCCGACGGGCACGGCACACCCCGCTCGGTCAGCTCCCGGGCGATGCTCGCCACGCTCCGCCCGACCGACCGCTGCGCGAACATCCACTGCACGTTCGGCCCGGTGACCGGGTCTGGATCCAACCGCTGCAGCCTCCTCCCCCAGGATGCATGGGCTCGGTTCGGATGCGGACCGGCATCCACCAGCCGATACCCGTACGGTGGCCGCCCACCCAGGTATCGGCCCTGCTCCCGGGCCTGCACACGCATAGCCGCCAGCACCCGATGCCGCGACCTCAGGACCTCCCGCTGCGACTGCGCCCCGAGCACTGCGACCAGCGCCCGATGCATCGAATCGTCGTGATCCACCCGCCCGCCAGCCTCCGGCAGCCACACCTGCACGCCGGCCGAGCGGCACAGCGCCATCACTCTGCCGAACTGGTCGCCGCAGAACGCCCGCTCGTACTCCCCGACCACGACCGCGTCGAACCGCCGGGCCGGCGACGAGAGCTCCGCCAGCAACGCGGCGGCTTCGGGTCGGGAGGACCAGGGCCGGCGCCGCGAACATCCCTCGTCGAAGAACTCGACCACCACCTCCCCACGACCGGCGACCAGGCAATCGGCCACCTCGCGCTGCCAACCACGTGACGAAGCCCGGTCCTGGTGCCCGAGCGTGGACGTGCGCCCGTAGAAGGCGAACCTCGTACCCGACCGGTGGCTCGGCCCGAGGTCGCGCTGCGCCGGGCCACTCCGGCTCCGCATCCGCCACCCATCGAGAAGATCCAGCGCATTTTGTTCACTCGATACATCCATTGCGCCATCCGAGCCCGACCGGCGAGGCCAGCCGGCGTGGACCCGTCCCACCCGAAGTGGCGTCGGGCGCGAGCCGGCGCCGTGACCGAGGTACTCGGCGGGCTCGGCCCCCCGAGACGGCGACGAACCCCGCCCGGCTCCGCGGACCTCGCACGAGGCGACTGCCCCATACTGGGCACGTGCACGACGCGCAGACCTACGGCGATCGGCGCCCCTATGCCGTCCCGGACACCCTCGCCGACCTGACCGGCCCGGTCAGCGGGCACGTCGTGCTGCCGGCGGAGCTCGGCTGGACCGGACGCACCGACTACGACCTCGACGACCCCGCCGACGCCGCCGTGCTCTACGAGCGGGTCCTCGTCGACGCCGTCCGCCCACAAGACCTGACACGCCTGGTCAACGCGAGCACACTCCGCACGCTCTGGTCCCGCCTATTCCTCCCGCCCAGAGTCCGCAGGCTGTGGGAGGCGCGTTTCCCCAACCTGAACTCAGCGGCCTGACCACGGCAGCCAGCCGCCGATGGACCCGCTCCACCGCCGCCTCGCCCGGCTCGCGCTCGCCAGGACCAGCACCTTCGGATTCTGCCTCGCCGGCGGCTACGCCGTGCAGGAACACGGCTTCCTCGATCGTCCCTCCGAAGACGTCGATCTCTTCACCACTGCAGCAGCCGAGGACCAGTTTCCGGAGGCGCTCGTCGCCGTGATCAACGCGTTCGACGCCGACGGACTCGACGTCACTGTGACGCTCAGCAACCCCGGCTTCGCCCGGCTCCAGGTCACCGACCCGAACCTCGGCACCATCGCCAAGGTCGAACTCGGCATCGACTGGCGAGCGCACCCGCCGGTGATGCTCGCCATCGGTCCGGTGCTGCACCCCGACGACGCCGTCGCCAACAAGGTCTGCGCCCTGTGCTCCCGGGCCCAGGCCCGCGACTACATCGATGTCGACGCCGTCCTGAGTTCAGGCCGCTACACCAGCGACGAGCTTCTCACGCTCGCCAAGAGCCACGACCCCGGCTTCGACGAAACGATGTTCGTGACCGCACTCCGCGCCATCCGCAGGCTCCCAACGGCCGAATTCAGCTCCTACGAATTGTCCGAGGACGAATCGTCCGCGCTCATCGAGCGCATCGCAGAATGGGCAGACGCCCTCGAACCTCGGCCGTGACAGATGCTACAGGCTGACAGCACGAGCCGTCTGGCCAGCGCAGCGCCGGTCCCGACGCGGCCCATCCGTTGTCTGTCCTTCCGCCACAGCCGCCACAGCCACCGGTGTCGAAACCGACGATCGACACCGCACAAGTCGACCCATCGGGCCGCATCCAGAGCAACCGCGTACTGCGCGCCCTTCCTGGCGCCCCGCCGGCGAACTGCTCGTCGACCTCGTCACCGACCCCGCCAACGACGTGGCCGCGCTGCGGGTCACCCCGGCACCCGAGGCGCTCGTCCTCCTCGGCGCCTGAGCCCAACCCCACTCCGCGCGGTGCGGCTGATGTGGTGCCGGAACCACGGGCTGCGATCGAACCTGCTCGCTACGCTTATCTGTATGACGACGTGCCCGCGGCACGTCTGCCACGCTCCCGTGGTCGTGTCCCCTCGGACACAGGATTACCCCACCGCGTGTCTGGTGCCGCGCGCTGCAGGCGGCCGCCACATCTCGTCCCGACCCTACTCAGGCGGTCGCGAGGTCCCAACCTCGACCGTCGTGGCGGATGATGGTCCCGGCCGCTCGTAGGCTGTCTGCCACACCGGCGACGTCTCCAGCCGCTACGCCGTCCTCAGCAGCGGCGGTGCGGTTAGGAAGCAGGCGGCTGGCCAGTTCGCGCAGGAGTACGTCCTCACGGACGTAGATGTTCTTGGCCGCGTCAGATCGCCGCGGACGTGCGCTGGAGCGCTGGAGTGTCCATGGCGGCACCGGTACCCGGCCCGGCCATGAACCCAGTGCGAGTCCAGACGCCGCCCGCACACCGCGCACCGCAGCAGGCCGGCGAGCACGTAGCAGCGCGAATGGCCGTCCCGGCTCGGACGCGTTGCCCGCACCTGCTGCGCGGCGACGAACTCCGCCTCGGTCACCAACGGCGGATGCGACACTGTCGACGAAATAGCCCACTCCCCCGGAGCCGAACGGTGCGCTGTACGTCCCGCGCCCGGCTTGATGCGCTCGGTGCGTTGCCGGTCCCACACCTGACGCCCTGTGTAGCGCGGGTTGCCGAGGATCACCGCGACCGTCCGCAGAGGCCATGCCCCACCGAGGCGATGCCGATTCCGGTTCGGGTCCACGTCCGACGGACACGGCACTCCCCGCTCGGTCAATTCCCGCGCGATGCCCGCTACGCTGCGCCCGGCCAGGCGCTGCGCGAATATCCACCGTACATGCGGTGACGTGACCGGGTCCGGATCCAGCCGTCGAAGACGCCGACCCCAACCGGCGTGCGCCCGGTTCGGGTGCGGACCGGCGTCGACCAACCGATACCCGTACGGCGGTCGCCCGCCCAAGTAGCGGCCCTGCTCCCGCGCCTGGGTCCACATCGCGGCTCGCACACGATGCCGCGACCGCAGCACCTCCCGCTGTGACTGAGCGCCGAGCACCGTTACCAATGCCGCGTGAGCGGGGCTATCCACATCGACACGGCCACCGGCCTCCGGCAGCCACACTTCGACCCCAAGACCGGCGAGCACCGCCGCAACCCCGGTGAACTGATCACCCGAGGCGAAGGCGCGCTCGTACTCCCCGACCACGACGGCGTCGAAGCGACGCTCCATCCGCAGCGCCGCCAACAACGCGCCCGCCGCTGGGCGACGCGCCCACGGCACCCGCCGCGAGCACCCGACGTCGAAGAACACGTCCGTATCGACTCCGTGGCCAGCGATGACCGCCTCGGCGATCTCGCGCTGCCACCCGCGCGACGACGCCGAATCCTGATGATCAGCCGTCGAGGTTCGACCGTAGAACGCGAACCGCAGGCCGGGCGCGCTGTCATCGACCAGGGCGGCCGGTCGTGTCGGTCCGACACCACGCTCCGCCACCCACGCGTCCAGTAGTCCGCCGTGACCTTCACATTGCAGAAATGCCATGAGTGCACGATCTGATCACCGAGACAACGTCCACGCCTTCGAGCGCTTCCAATGAGGTTGTGAGTTGGGCTGATCGCTCCGCGGATCGCGCCCGCCCCGAGGTTCATCGTCCGCATCGACTGCTTGTCCGCCGTTCCGTCGAGTTCGATCATGGCCGCGTCGGCCACGCCCGCGGCGACGTCGGCCCGGGCCGTCCCGAGGAGGCGCTCAGCGGCCACGAGGCGCTGCACCTGGCCCAGAAGGCCGCGAACGGCCGCGACGTCCAGCCGTCGAACCCCCGATGTCCTCGCCGACCTCGCGTTCTGCCGGTGGCGCCGAGCGGCCCGCTGTCGGTTCGCGGTCTTCGCCGTTCCTCAACGCTCCCGCTCGACCAGGCGCGCGGCGAGCTGGGTGCGGGAGCGGACGTCCAGCTTGCGGTAGATCTTCCAGAGCGCGGCCTCGACGGTGCTCACGCTGAGGAACAGGGCTGCGGCGATCTCCTTGTTGGTGAGCCCCGCCGCCACCTGCTCGGCGATGCGCCGCTCGGCGTCGGTCAGCTCCCGCGGCGAGCCCACGCGGCCGCCGATCCGGCGCCGCTCCGCCCGGGCCTTTTCTGCCCAGACTGGCGCCTCGAGGCGGGTGAACTCCGCCAGCGCGTCGTCCAGCGCGGCGCGAGCTTCGCGGCGGCGGCGCAGGCGGCGGTGCAGCGACCCGGCGACGAGCAGCGTCCGCGCGCGCTCGAAGGGCAGCGGCACGCGGTCGTGGGCCGCAGCGCGGCGGCGGCGGTGTCCTGCGCCGCGTCGAGATCGCCCGCCGCGGCGTGCAGGAGCGCACGGCAACGGTCCGCGGCGGCCAGCGCCCAGGGTCGGTCGAGTACGGCGGCCCGGTAGGCGAACGGAGCGAGCAGCCGCCGCGCCTCTTCCGTCCGGCCGAGCGCGACGAGCGCCTCGACCTCGTCGGGAACGAACCGCGCGTAGCCCGGGTCGTAGGCCCCGTCGGGGGGCAGGCGGGCGCAGATCGGCTCGAGGTGGCGGTGCGCGACAGCCGCGTCGCCGTCCGACAGCGCGCAGAAGCCCAGGAGTGCGTGGGCGAACCCCAGCGCGCTGGCCGAACCGACCGCCGTCGCGAGCGCGGCGGCGTCGGTGCCGGCGGCCCACGCAGCATCGAGACGTCCCTGGCAGGCGGCGACGCGCCCGCGGCAGACAGCAGGAACGCCGGCTACAGTCGTCGCCGACGAGCCCCGTGACGCCAGCCCCTCCTCGGCGCACCACTGCGCGCGCGCCACGTCGCCGGCGCGGCACTCCAGCTCGGCGAGCGCGAACAGAACCCGGGCGCGTGGCCGGTCCCTGACCCAGGTCCGTGAGCCTGCGGTCCTCGGCCTCCAGCGCATTCCGGGCGTCGGGCGACCTGGTCGGCGAAGCTCAGCACGATACCCGTGATGCTCCGGGGTGGCCTCCTGCGGTGCGTAGACGCTCCAGGTGGGGTGCGCCCCCGCGGCGGCGAGCAGGTCGAGGTTCACCCCGCCGCCGGACCAGAACGCCGCCCAGGCGAGCGTGGCCTCGCCCTCGGCGATCGAGGCCCGGGTCGCCGGTCGTCCGCGCATTCATCAGGGCGGCGGCGGCGTGCCGGTGGGCGGACCCGACGGCGCCGACGAGCACCAGGGCGTGCGCCAGGATGCGCTCGGCGGCCGCGCGCAACCCGCTGCCCTGCGCCTCGGCGAGCGCCGCGCGGGCCAGCTCGGCGGCCTCCACATCCCGTTCTGCGCCGTCCGCACGCACGCGAGCCACAGCAGCGCCTCGGCCCGACTCTCCCCGGGCGGCAGCTCGGCGATCAGCGCGCTGAGCGCGGGCGTGCGGCCGTCCATGTCCTCGGCCCGGTAGCGGTAATCCCCGATCTGAATGCGCCGGTGCGCGAGCACCGCCTCCTCGGCCGGCGGGGTCAGCATCGCGGCCCTTGCCACCAGCCGGCGGCGACGTCCGGTGCACCCCGCGGGTAACGCGCGGCAGCGCCGCCTGTTGCAGGCGCCCTGGCGACGACCTCATCCGGGCCGACGGTCGCGGCGGCCAGATGAACGGCCCACGCGTCGGGGTCGGTGACCAGCCCGGCGAGCCCGGCGTGCATCCGGCGGCGCTCCGCGACGGTGAGCCCGGCGGCGACCGCGGATCGCAGCAGCGGGTGGGTGAACCGGACGGCCGCGCCGTCGAGCAGCAGGAGTCCCTCCGCCTCGGCCTCGTCCAGGCGCGACGTCCCCGTCGTCGCCGAGCGCGGCCGCCAGCAGTGCGAGGGTCGCACCGGCGGAGACGGCCACCACGGCGAGCACCTGCTGCGCGGGCGGCGCCAGTGCGGCGATGCGCGCGGCGGTGACCCGTAGCACGTCGCCGGGCAGCGGGAGTGCGTCCTCGTCGAGGATCCGATCCCCGCGGGTCAGCAGCGTGCGCCCGATCTCCACTGCGGAGAACGGGTTGCCCCCGCAGGCGTCGTGGATCCGGCGGGTCAGCCGGCGGGGCAACGCCAGCCCGTAACGCCCGGTGAGCAGGGTGTGGATCGCGTCGCGGTCCAGTGGGCCGAGCGCGACACGGTGCAGCCTGGCGTCCAGCGGTGGACCGTCCAGCCCGAGCGGGGCGTCCGGAGCCGCCGGCCGGCGGGTGGCGAGCACCCCGACCCGTTCGGTGGTCAGGCGGCGTACCATGTAGCGCAGCACCCGGTCCGACGAGCGGTCCAGCCATCCACGTCGTCCACCGCGATCACCAGTGGCTGCTGCGCGGCCAGCACGCGCACCATCCAAGCGCCGCGACGCAGACGGCGTGGGGGTCGGCCACGGCCCGCGGATCGGCGGAGCGCAGCAGCGCGGCGTCGAGGGCAGCGCGCTGCGGCGGCGGCAGATCCGGCGCGGCGTCCGGCGAGACGTCGTCGAGCAGGTCGCGCAGCCCCACGAACGGCAGGTCCGCCTCGCCTTCGACGGCGGTCGCGGCGAGCACCCGGTGGCCGCGGTCGACGGCCGCGGCCTGCGCGCAGCGCCAGAGCGTGGTCTTGCCGATGCCGGGTTCGCCCTCGAGCAGGAGCGCGGACGGCGCGGACGCGACCGCGTCGACGAACTGCGCGACGTCGCCGAGCGCGGTGTCGCGCCCGACGAGAGCCGCCCCGGTGGACCCTGGCATCGTCCGGCCTCCTGCCGCGGTGCCGCTCCCCCGCCGGCACCAGGGGAACCGGTGCCATCGTGGCCCCGGTTGCCCTGGCCGTCCATGGGCGACTGGTTGCTTCGTCCTGTAGAGCCTCGCCTTGCTCCGCGGCGGCGGGACTCTACAGGACGCCTTAGCCGCTGAGGAGGTCGTCGACGGCCGTCAGTGCCGCGGCGCGCAGAGCGTCGGCCGCCCGGCGCGCTTCTTCCCTGGTCAGGACGGCCGACCACCGGCCGAGGGCGACCGTGACGAAGGGGTCGAGGTCGTCGGTACGAACGGTGAGTGTCCGGTCGAGGCCGACGGGCACGGTGGCGATCATGGTTCTGCCTCTCGGTTCGGCGCGCGCCGTCAGGCGGCGCAGTCGGCGGTGTGCGATTCGCGCACGGCCTTGAGGTAGGCCAGGGCGAGCCAGGGTCGGGCGCCGGCGGGGGCGCCGTAAGTGGACGTTCATCTCCCGGTCGAAGCGGGGCACCCGCTGGTAGCCCATCCGCTCGGTACCAGGCCCGGGCGGTGGCCATGAACCGGGAGGTGTGGAAGGCGAAGACCGCGGCACCGGATTCGCGGGTGCGCTGCTCCAGCTCCCGGAACAGCGCTCCGGCGACGCCGTGGCCGCGGCGGCAGGGATGCACCGCCAGCGCGCGGCCGCTCGCCCACCTGGCGGGCCAGCCCAGGTCTTGGTCGGCGGCGTCGGGGTAGAAGGTCACGAAGCCGACGATCTCGCCGTCGACCACGGCGACGAGCAGCTGCCGTACCCGGCGTGCCGATCGAGGTCGAGCAGGTCGGCGCGGTAGGTGCACCACGCGGCGGGATCGAGCTCGGCGGCGTAGGGGCGTAGGCGAGCTCGAGCAGCTCGCGGACCGCGGCGTGGTCGGCGGGCCCGGCGGGGCGGAGCGAGGGGGGTGACCGATCCGGCCACGACGCGTCCGCCCCGCACGGTGGTGATCTCCTGTCGAGGGGAACGGGGTCGGGCGGGCACGGCGAGCGCGACCAGCACGGCCGCTCCGGCGACCACGGCGGCGATCCGCAGCGCCGGGCGGCGCCCGCGACGGCCCGGCGTGGCCGAGTCGAGGTCGCCGTGGGCGGCGAGGACCGCCGAGCACAGCGCGATGCCGAGCACGGCGCCCAGCTCGCGCACCGTCGTCGACGACGCCGGCGGCCTGCCTTGCTCGCGCGGCGGGCGGCGCCGAGAACGGCTGCAGTGAACGGGGCGAAGAACAGTCCCGAGCCCGCGCCCATCAGCACCAGCGGCGGCGCCAGCGTCGCGTAGGCGACACCGGGCCGGACCACCGCGGCCAACCCGGCCGCCCCTGCCGCGACCAGTGCCACGCCGGCGGCCATCGGCATGCGGGTGCCCCACCGGTCGGCGGCGGCGCCGCCCACCGGGGCCAGCAGCATCGGCATGACGGCCATCGGGCAGCAGGCGCAGACCGGCGTCGAGCGGGCCGGCCCCGAGTCCGGCCTGCAGCAGGTGGGTGACCAGGAACAGCGAGCCGAAGAGCGCGGCGTGGTGCAGCAGCGCGACGGCGTTGGCGAGAGCGAAGGCCCTGCTGCGGAACAGGCGCAACGGCGCAGGGCCCGGTCCGCGGCCCCCGGCTCTCGTCGAGGCCGGCCCGGCGAGCACCACCGCGCCAGCCCGAGGGGCACAACCAGCCAGAAGACCGACCGCCAGCCGGCCAACGCGGTGAGCGAGCTTGCGAGCGAATCATTGGCACAGCGCGTGGCGCGCAGCGCCGACCGAGCGCAGCGAGGGAGTGCGTCAGCGCGCCGCCGAGCAGGGGACCCAGCGCCGCCCCGAGACCGCCGATCCCGCCCCAGGCGCCGAGCGCGCCGCCGCGGCGTCTCTGGGGCGTCGCCACGGTGAGCAGGGTCATCGACAGGGGCGCGAAGATCGCCGCGCCTGCGCCCTGGACCGTCCGGGCGGCCACGAGTGCGCCGACGGTCGGGGGCCAGGGCGGCGGCGGTCGAGCCAGCGTGAAGATGGCGATGCCGACGGTGAACATCCGCCGGCGCCCGAACCGGTCGCCGAGGGCGGCACCGCCGAGCAGGAGCGCGGCGAAGGCGAGGGTGTAGGCGTTGACCGTCCACTCCACACCGATGATGCCCGCGCCAAGGTCGCCCTGAGCGTCGGCAGCGCCGTCGTGACGGCGAGCCGGTCGAGTGCGAAGAGGAACCAGGCCGATGACGTGACGGCGAAGGTCCGGGCGAAGGTGCGGTGGGCATGGCCGAGGACGCTAGGTTCGTCGCCACGGACACCGTAACCAAGGAATCCGGGGTCTTTTCCCGGCTCTCCGCGCGGCGTGCTCCCCGGCGGCAAAGACCAGGATTTCCTGGTTACCGCCGCATCGCTCCGGTTCCTAGCGTCGTCGCACCCCACGACACGGAGGAGTGAGCCACATGATCGTCCCCCTGACCGTCGACGACTTCCTGTACCGCGCCGAGACCGTCTTCGCCGACTTCGACGGTGACTACTACGACGACGAGGAGCAGCTGAGGCTCACCCGCGCGTTCGCGTCCAGCAGCACGATCAGCTACCGCTACGACTTCGGCGACTGCTG